>NZ_BLPG01000001.1:5191111-5840000 GCF_011764445.1 Phytohabitans rumicis | reverse complement strand
AGCGGCCACATGCCGGCCTCCGCGCTCGACTGCCCGAGCAACGCGAAGAAGAGCCCGAACAGCGCCCCGGCCAGCAGCGACAGGCCGATCAGCCGCGCGGTGACGGCGGACCGCCCAGCACCAGGGCCCAGGCTGACGAGCGCGATGGCAACGACCGCCAGTCCGGCGCCGCCGAGGGCCATCGCTCCAGGGGTACGGTCCGTGAGCAGTCCCGCCGCGATAGGTACGACTGCCGCGGTCACCGCCGTCACCGGGGCGACCACGGCCATGGCGCCTGCGGCGAGTGCCCGGTAGAGCAGCACGATCCCGGCGAAGCCCGCCAGGCCGGCGCCGGCGCCCCAGGCCAGATCGGCTCCCGTGGGCGTGCCCGGCACGAGCAGCACGCACACCAGCAGCGCCGGCAGGCAGAGCAGTTGCGAGACGACGGTGACCGTGAGCGGCCGCGCGCGCTGCGACGCCTTGCCACCGGAGAAGTCGGCGGTGCCCCACACCAGGGCGGAAACGGCGGCGAGCACAATGGGAGTCACCGTGCAGTCGTACCATAATGTTGACCGCGAAGGACAATGAATTGACCGATACTGTGGCGGCCCTCACCGCGGCGGTCGCGGGGCACGTGCGCGCGATGCGCACCGCCCGCGGCTGGTCACTGGACGAGCTCGCCGGCCGGTCCGGGGTCAGCAAGGGCATGGTCGTGCAGATCGAGGCGGCCCGTACCAACCCGAGCGTCGGCACCCTGGTCCGGATCGCGGACGCGTTCGGCGTGACCGTGGCGCGGCTGCTGGAGCCGGCCGAGGAGCGCACCGTACGCGTCTCTGCCGCCGCCGACGCACCGCTGCTGTGGCGCGGCGGCCAGGGTGGGTTCGGGCGGCTGCTGCGCGGCATGAACGACCCGAACTTCGTGGAGCTGTGGGAGTGGTCCTTCGCCCCCGGCGAGCGGCACAACTCGGCCGAGCACGCGCCCGGCACCCGCGAGGTGCTGCATGTGCTGTCCGGCGAGCTGAGCGTGACCGTCGACGGCGGCGAGCACGTGGTGAGCACCGGGCAGACGATCGACTTCCTCGCCGACCGGTCACACGTCTACCGGAACAAGGGCGCCGAGCCCGTACGCGTGCTCATGGTCGTGGTGGTGCCGTCCGGCGAGTGGGACCGGCGAGCCTAGCCAGAGCTAGGCGGTCTTTTCCTCGCGGTGCTCGCGCCGGCGGCGGCCGGTGAACTCGCGGGGCACGATCGTCGGGTAGACGTTTTCCATCACGACCTCGCGGGTGATCAGCACCCGGGCCGCGTCGGGGTTGCTGGGCACCTCGTACATCACGGAGAGCAGGACCTCTTCCATGATCGCCCGCAGACCACGGGCGCCAGTGCCACGGAGCATGGCCTGGTCGGCGATGGCCTCCAGCGCGGCGATGTCGAACTCCAACTCCACGCCGTCGAGCTCGAAGAGCCGCTGGTACTGCTTGACGTAGGCGTTGCGCGGCTCGGTCAGGATCTTGATGAGCGCCTGGCGGTCGAGGTTGCGCACCGTCGTGATCACCGGGAGCCGGCCGATGAACTCCGGGATCAGCCCGAACTTGAGCATGTCTTCGGGCATGACCTGGCTGAAGATGTCGTCGGTCGACCGGTCGGAGACCGCCCGCAGGTGGGCGCCGAAGCCAAGCCCGCCCTTGCCGACGCGCGACTCGATGATGCGGTCCAGCCCGGCGAACGCGCCGCCACAGATGAACAGCACATTGGTCGTGTCGATCTGGATGAACTCCTGGTGGGGGTGCTTGCGACCGCCTTGGGGCGGCACGTTCGCGACGGTGCCTTCCAGGATCTTCAACAGGGCCTGCTGCACGCCCTCGCCAGAGACGTCACGGGTGATCGACGGGTTTTCGCTCTTTCTTGCGATCTTGTCAACCTCGTCGATGTAAATGATGCCGGTCTCTGCGCGCTTGATGTCGTAGTCAGCCGCCTGGATGAGCTTGAGCAGGATGTTTTCGACGTCTTCGCCGACGTAGCCGGCCTCGGTCAGCGCCGTGGCGTCCGCGATCGCGAACGGCACGTTGAGCATGCGGGCGAGCGTCTGGGCCAGGTGCGTCTTGCCGCAGCCGGTGGGGCCGATCAGCAGGATGTTGGACTTGGCCAGCTCGACCGTCTCGCCACCGGACCCGGGCGCGCCGGCCGCCTCGGCCTGGATGCGCTTGTAGTGGTTGTAAACCGCCACGGCGAGGGCCTTCTTCGCCTGGTCCTGGCCTACGACGTACTGGTCGAGGAACTGGCAGATCTCCATGGGCTTGGGGAGCTCTTCCCACTTGACCTCGCCAGACTCGGCCAACTCCTCCTCGATGATCTCGTTACAGAGATCAATGCACTCGTCGCAGATATACACGCCGGGGCCCGCGATGAGCTTCTTGACCTGCTTCTGCGACTTACCGCAGAACGAGCACTTGAGTAGGTCGCCACCGTCGCCGATCCGTGCCACCTACGTTCTCCCTGCGCTCATCGGCCGGTGTGCCGGCCCTGGCCTGAGGACGGTCTTGCCTCATTGATCACGATCGCCTGTGCTGTGCACCTCGACGTTACCCGCTGCTCGGGGTTTCTCCGACCCCCAAATTGGGTGTGTCAGGGGCCGCCAGTGTAAGCCCACCGGCCGACCCCTGACTCCAGGTCGCGTCAGCTCGCGCTGGACGCGGCGACGAGGCCCTTCTTACGGCTGGCGAGCACGGTGTCCACCATGCCGTACTCCTTGGCCTCATCGGCCGTCATGATCTTGTCGCGGTCGATGTCCTTGCGGACCTTCTCGATCGGCTGGCCCGAGTGAGTCGCGATCATGTCCTCGAGCTGGGTGCGCATCCGCATGATCTCGCGGGCCTGGATCTCGATGTCCGAGCCCTGCCCGTAGCCGCCCTCGGTGGCCGGCTGGTGGATGATGATCCGCGAGTGCGGCAGCGCCATCCGCTTGCCCGGCGTACCGGCGCCGAGCAGTACGGCCGCGGCACTGGCCGCCTGGCCCAGGCACACCGTGACGATGTCCGGGCGGACGTACTGCATGGTGTCGTAGATCGCCGTCATCGCCGTGAACGACCCGCCGGGCGAGTTGATGTACATGGTGATGTCGCGGTCTGGGTCGGTGCCCTCCAGCGTGAGCAGCTGCGCCATCACGTCGTTGGCCGAGGCGTCGTCGACCTGCACACCGAGGAAGATGATCCGGTCCTCGAACATCTTGTTGTACGGGTTGGACTCCTTCACCCCGTACGACGTGCGCTCCACGAACGAGGGAATGATGTACCGGTTGTGGACCTCGCGGAGGCCCGCCGGGATCTGAAGCTCAGTCATGGTGTCTTCCTCAGCTCAACGTGCCGGCGCCGGAGGGGACCTGGGTCGCCCCGGTGATCACGTGGTCGATGAACCCGTAGTCCCGGGCCTCCTGTGCGGTGAACCAACGGTCGCGGTCCGAGTCGGCCTCGATCTGCGGCTGGGTCTGCCCGGTGTGGAACGCCACCCGCTCCTGGAACATCCGCTTCGTGTAGAGCATCTGCTCCGCCTGGATGGCGATGTCGGACGCGGTGCCGCCCATGCCACCCGACGGCTGGTGCATCATGATCCGCGCGTGCGGGAGCGCGAACCGCTTGCCCCGGGTGCCGGAGCAGAGCAGGAGCTGGCCCATCGACGCCGCCATGCCCATCGCGATCGTCTGCACGTCGTTGTCGATGAACTGCATGGTGTCGTAGATCGCCATGCCCGAGTAGACCGAGCCGCCTGGCGAGTTGATGTAGAGGTAGATGTCCCTGGTGGGGTCCTCCGCCGCGAGCAGCAGGAGCTGCGCGCAGATGCGGTTGGCCACCTGGTCGGTCACCTCGCTGCCCAGGAAGACGATCCGCTCCTTGAGCAGGCGGTTGTAGACCGTGTCGTCGAGGTTGCCACTGAGTGCGTCGCCACCGCGGGCCTCGATCGCCCGCGTGGGCATCGCTGGGAAGTGCTGATCGGTCATGGCAAGCCCTTCGCAATTGTCTCCGTACGACCGACCTTATCCACTGTTGGTAGCCACGGCCGCCACGTTCGCTCTCAGCGCACGCGGCAGGTCGTACCCGTCAGTGGTCGTGGTCGTGATCGTGCTCGTCGGCGCTCCCGCCGCGCAGCTCGTCCATGCTCAGCTCGTTGCCGGCGGAGTCCTTGATCTTCACGCGCTCCATGACCAGCGCGAGCGCCTTGCCCCGACGGACGTCGCCGAAGACGGCGCCGGCGGTGCCGGACCGGACCAGCTGGTCGTAGTACTGCTGCGGCTGCACGCCGGCGCGCTGCGCGCGGTGCATGATCTCGTGGCCGAACTCGTCGTCGGAGACCTGGACCTCTTCGGCGTCGGCGAGCGTGTCGAGCAGCAGCTGGATCTTGACGCCCTCGGTCGCCGCCTCGGTGAGCTCGGTGTCGACCTGCTCCTCGGTCTTCTCCTCGGCCGCCAGGTATTCCTCCAGCGAGGCGCCGATCCGCTCCAGCTGGTCGACCATGGCCTGCTTGCGGTGGTCGACCTCTTCCTTGACTACGCCCTCCGGCGCCGGCACGTCGGCGGCCTTGACCAGCTCTTCGAGGGCCTTGTCGCGGGCCGCGTAGAGCTGCTCCACCTTCTTGACCCGGGTGACCCGCTCGCGGAGGTCGTTGCGCAGCTCCTCCAGCGTGTCGAACTCGCTCGCCAGCTGGGCGAACTCGTCGTCCAACTCGGGCAGCTGCTTCTCCTTGACCGTGCGGACCGTCACCGAGACGTCCGCGTCACGGCCGGCGAAGTCGCCGCCCACCAGCTGCGTGACGAACGACGCCGACCCGCCCGCCGACATCCCGACGAGGACCTCGTCGAGGCCCGGGAGCAGCTGCTTGCTGCCCACCTCGTGGGAGATGTTGGTGGCCGAGCCGCCCGGCACCTCGGTGCCGTCGACGGTCGCGGCCAGGTCGATCTGGACGTAGTCGCCGTCCTGGGCCGCCCGTTCCGCGGTCTTGAGGGTGGCGAAGCGCTCCCGCAGGCCGTTCACCTGGTCGTCGATCTCGGTGTCGCCGACCTGCAGCTCGTCGACGGTGATCTCCACGCCGGTCAGGTCGGGCAGCGTGATCTCCGGCCGCACGTCGATCTCGGCGGTGAACACCAGCGGCTCGCCGTCCTTGACCTCCGGGAACGCCTCCAGCTCCGGCCGGCCCAGCATCTTGACGTCGTGCTCGCGGACGGCCGCGAGGATCTGCGCCGGGATGGCCTCCTGGATGGCCTCATTGATCACGGCCTCACGGCCGACCCGCTGGTCGATCACGGCCGCGGGCACCTTGCCGCGGCGGAAGCCTGGGATCTGGACCTGGGATGCGATCTCCCGGTACGCCTTCTTGAGGCTCGGCTCAAGCTCGACGAACGGCACCTCGATGGCGAGCCGCACCCGAGTCGGGCTCAAGGTCTCGACGGTGCTCTTCACAGGCGTACTCCTCGATGGATCTTCTGACTTCCGGCATGCGTCTGGCGTGACGACGGCTCGGTCGAGTGTAGAACCGACTCGCCGGGCACGCGGCGGCCGGGCTCCCCCCGCACGGCCGCACAGATCACAGTCGGGGTGGCGGGATTTGAACCCACGGCCCCTCGCTCCCAAAGCGAGTGCGCTACCAAGCTGCGCTACACCCCGTGCGCGACAAAGTGTATGCGGTCCCCCTCCTCCTCCCATCCCGCACCCTCCTCCCTTCCTCCCCGCTTCCCGGCCCCTGTCCCCGGCCTCCCGCCCCTTTCCACGGCCTCCCGCCCCCTTTCCACGTCGATCAAGGCCCCTTTCCACGTCGATCAAGGACTTTCCACGTCGATCAAGGGCAAATGATCGTGCTTTGATCTCCGATCCACGACCTTTTGCCCTTGATCGACGGGAAAGTCCTTGATCGACGTGGCGGCGCGCCCGGGGTGGCGCCCCGGATACCGGACGCGCCGGCGCACACCGACCCAGTACGCTAGGTGCCGCACCCCGGACGGTCGGGGCGCACGCGGGCGTAGCTCAATGGCAGAGCTTCAGTCTTCCAAACTGACGGTGCGGGTTCGATTCCCGTCGCCCGCTCTCTTGCTCCTGCAGTGACCCATGAGGTGCGTGTGGGACGCGACGGGCGAGCCTGTCAGCGCCCGGCCAGCACGGCAACGATCGTGACGAGTGCCCCCACGATCGCGGCGACCTCGGCCGCGATCGTCAGCCTGCTCCGGCCGGTGCGGGCCTCGGTTGACGCCGTGGTGCTGGAGCCGGCTGCCGGTGGCGGGCCGACGCTGGCGGGACCTCTGCGCCGAACGACGCTCCTGACCAACAAGACCACCAAGATCACCAGCAGGACGAACGCGAGCGAGAAGATCCATCCGCCGAAGATGTCCATGCCTCGCCCCTCGATCCGACGCGCTCGGGCTTACCGTAGCCAGACCTGACGCCGAAAGCAGCCCTGCGCAGGACGGTCGCCGTCGGCGCGCTGCGGGCGGGTGGGAAGCCATCGCCGGCCGTCGGCGACGCCGGAGTAGATCGGGGCGCCCCTCACCGGCATGGGGGGCGCCCCGATCGCCGGTGGGTCAGGCGGCTCGGTGGGTGAGTTGGTAGGTCGCGTCGACGCCGTCCGCCTCCAGGATGACCGTCGCCGGGCCCGCCGGCAGCGGGCACGTGAACGTCCGGTCGGTCGACGGTGCGCTGCGGCAGTACCGGATGCCGGTGCCGTCGAACACCGACACGGTGGCGTCGCCGGTGCCCGCCGTACGCCGGAAGGTGAAGACCTCCCGGGCCGCGTGCTCGTCCGCCGGGATGGAGAAGCAGGCGGCGAACCGGGCGGCGCTCGTGTCGACCGTGGCGCCGTCGGTCGTACGCGGCAGGACCGGGCAGGCGGGTGCGCCGTCGATGCGCGGGAAGGCCACCTCGTACGCGCCGGTGGGGTACCCGCCGGCCGTACTGAGCACCGCGTAGAACGGCGCCGTGCCGGTCAGTTCACAGGATGCCTGGCGCAGGCCGTACGACGAGTCGCAGACCCAGTTTCCGGTCGAGTCCATCACTGTCACCATCGGTTGTCCGGCGCCGGTGGCGTTGCCGGGCAGGAGCTCGATCACCTTGGCGCCGGCCGGGCTGGACAGCTCCAGGCACTGGATCTGTCCGGCGCCGGTGAATTCGCCCCGATGTCCGGCGATCGCGGTGGCGTCGTCGGACACGCGCGGGCAGAGCGACGGAACGGCCGGCAGGAAGACCGTGGCGTACTCGAAATCGTTGTCGATCACGGTGTTGGTCTGCGAGCCCAGCAGGACCATCGTGTACCTGCCCGGCGTGGCGAAGTTGCACTGCGGGCTGCCGCAGACCCGCTGGCCCGCGCTGTCGTACACCTGGGCGTAGGTCTCGTAGTTCCGCACGTCGACGGCCTTGACGAGGTAGCTGCCCGGTGCGGTGACGTCCAGGATCCGGCAGCGGATGCCGCTCGGGACGGGGGTCAGGCCGTACGAGCCGGCCGTCCGGGTCGGGCACCCCTCGGGCGTGGAGAGGCGCCGGACCTGCAGCTTGTACGTGGCGTCCGCGCCCTGCTCGCCCCACTCCATCACGTACGAGATGACGCGGTAGCGGCCGGTGGCGGGGAGCACGCACCCGTCTTCGCCAGTCCAATCAGGACAGACCTCGGTGCCGGTGCTGTCCACGAGCCACGCGTAGACCTGGCTGTACACGGTCGGGGCGTAGTACGTGATGATGCGGTCGCCGGCGGTGCCGCGGATCGGCTGGCAGTTCGTCTGTACGCGCGAGGTCTGGTGCACCAGCAGCGCGGCCTGATCCCAGGAGGTGCCGGTGGTCGTGGCGCAGCCGGCGTTGGCGTAGAGCGCCGGTACGGCCACCTGGTACGTGACGGGGTCGCCCCACGTGTTCTGGTTCCGCACGAGCAGGGTGTAGCTTCCCGCGGCCGGCAGCCGGCAGGTGCGGCCGTTGGGGAGCTGGTACTTCTCGCAGATCGGCTGGCCGGCGTCGTCGTACAGGATCCACGAGACGTCCTGCAGCGGCTCGATCCGCATGCCGATCAGGCCGGCGGCCGGCGCCCTCAGCTTGTGGCAGGTGACGTTGGTGGACACGGTCGCGGTGGCGGCGGCGCTGCCCGGGTCGCCGAACCTGGTGGGCCGGATGACCGGGCAACCGACGGACTGGGAGAGCCGGGACAGCTTCAGCGTGTAGTCGCTCGCGTTCCCGTACGACTCGGCCAGGATGACCCGGTAGGGCCCGGGCCCGGTGAGCGTGCACGTCGTGGGCGCGTCGATGGGGCAACCCATCGGCTGGTACTGCGCGTCGAGGATCTGGCCACGCACGTCGCCGGCGCCACCGGGGTCGGACAGGTAAAGGACGGACCCGGCGGGCTGGTTGAACCGGAAGCAGGTGGCCGCCGTCCCGAACGGCAGCGTCCCCGTGACGCCCGGCGAGGCGAAGGAGAAGAACGCGTTGTCCAGCCGGGTGCAGGTGGACGGGGTGCGCGCCGACTCGACGGAGAGCGTGTAGCTGTTGGTGCCGAACCCCCACGCGAGCGACACCGTGATCGTGTACGTGCCCGCGGCGCCGACCTGGCAGGCCGAGGCGTAGTCGTCGGCCCTACAAACAATCTCGCCGTCGGGGCCGGTGAGCGGGGCGCTGAGCGGGTCCCCGGACCCGTCGATGAGCCTGGCGTAGAGCGTGTCCGAGTCTCGCCGGGTGGTCACCGTGAAGACGTGCTGCTGGTCGTCGGTGATCGCGGAACAGGTCACGATCTGGCCGAACGGCAGGGCTCCGCCGCAGTCGTCGGCCTGCCGGGCGGAAGCGGGAGCGGGAGCGGATGCGAGAAGAATCGCGAGCAACGCGAAAAATGACAGGGCAAACCGACTTATTCTCATGTGGACTCCCCGTTTGCTCCACGCCCCTGCGCGGAGCGAGAGCATGATGTCACGGCTGTCTATCGATGGAACACCCCCGATCGATCGCCCGGACGGTCGGATGATCGGGCGGGCTCACCCGACCGTCATGGCCGGGCGAGCCCGCCCGCGTTGACCCTGGGGCCCTAGCTACAGGTCAGGGTCGGCACCGAGTTGGTGCCGTTCCAGCTGCCGAGGAAGCCGAACGTGGTGGACTGGCCGGCCCCCAGGTTTCCGTTGTACGACAGGTTGCGCACGGTGTGGCTCGCGCCGCTCGCGGTGTCCGTCGCGTTCCAGATCTGGGTGATGGTCTGGCCGTTCGCGAACGTCCAGGCCACCGTCCAACTGGTCCGGGCGGTGGTGCCGTTCGTGACGGTCACGCCGGCTTGGAAGCCGCCGGACCACTGGTTCGCGATCGTGTACGTCGCGGTGCAGCCGCCGGTGCCGCCCCGCCGCCGGTCGTCGTGGTGACGGTGACCGCGGGCGAGAACGCGGATGTGTTGCCGGCCGCGTCCCGGGCCCGCACCTGGTACCGGTACGTCGTGCTGGCCGTCAGGCCGGAGTTGGTGAACGACGTGGTGGTCGACGTGCCCACGCTCGCGAACGCGCCACCGCTGGCGCCGGGCGCGCGGTAGATGTCGTACCCGCTGACCCCGACGTTGTCGGTCGACGCCGTCCAGGACAGGGTCGCCGCCGACGCGGTCACGTTGGACGCGGTGGGCGTACCCGGTGTGCTGGGTGCCTGGGTGTCGGTGCCGCCACCGCCGCCGGCGTCCAGGGCGGCGTTGACCGCGTCGTACACCGATTTGCGGTTGTAGCTGGCGTCCCACAGCAGGGCCGCGCCCTGGCCGCTGAACGTGCTCGGCACCCAGGAGTGCCCATCGTCGATGCCCCAGATCGTGATGCCGGCGCACGCCGTCACCGCGATGCAGGCGTTCACCACGTTGGTGTAGTAGGTGATCTGGGTCTGCGTCTTGGTGGCGTCCATCGGCAGGACGCTGCGCACGTCCAGTTCGGTGACGCGCACCTGCACGCCGAGGTCGGCGAAGCGCTGCATGTTCTGCTGCACCTGGCTCGGGAAGCCGTACTGGGTGCCCAGGTGGCCCTGGAAGCCAACGCAGTCGACCGGCACGTTCTGCGCGCGCAGCGACTGGACGAGGTTGTACATGGCGTTGCTCTTCGCGCCGATGCCCTCGACGTTGTAGTCGTTGATGCACAGCCGGGCGTCCGGGTCCGCGGCGCGGGCGTACCGGAACGCGTCCGCGACGTAGCTGTCACCGAGGGTGTTCTGCCAGAAGGACGCGCGGCGCGTGCCATCCTCGTTGAAGATCTCGTTGACCACGTCCCAGGACTGCACGGCCGGGTTGCTGGCGTACCGGCCGACGACGGTCGCGATGTGGTCCTGCATCGCGGTGCGCATCGCGGTGGCGGACAGGCCCTGCACCCAGCCCGGCGTCTGGCTGTGCCACACCAGCGTGTGACCGTGCACGACCTGGGAGTTGGCCTGGGCGAACGCAACGACCTGGTCCGCGCCGGCGAACGAGTACTGGTTGTCGTTGGGCTCGGTGGCGTCCCACTTCATCGCGTTCTCGGCGGTGACCTGGTTGAACTCGGTCTGCGCGATGGAGCGGTAGGAGGCGTCGTTCGTCAGCAGGTTGGTGGCGGCGGCGAAGCCGATGAACTTGCCGCGCGTCGCGGCCGCGAGGCGCAGCGTCGCCGCGGCGCTCGCTGACTGAGTGATCAGGAAGGGCGTGACGAACGCGGCGGCACAGGCCAGCGCGAGGACCGGGATGGCAAGCCGGCGTGTTCGACCGGGTTTGAGAGGCATGATGTTCCTCCGAGGACATGGGAGCGTTCCCATATCGTCGTGGGTCAATATCACGCCTGTCAATCGGCCAGAGACTCCTCCAGCGCGTACACGGCGTGCGCGCGGTGCAGGTCGAGCGCCTCCACGGCACCGTCGGCGTCCCGCCGGCGCAGCGCCCCCAGCAGGGAGCGGTGCTCGTGGACGACCCGCTCACGGTTCTCACTCGCGCCGTAGTACATGGACCGGTACGCGTCGGTCGCGTCCCAGAGGCTCCGGATCAACCGGAGCAGGCGCGGCATCTTCGCGTGCTCGAAGAGCATCAGGTGGAACCGCCGGTTGGCGGCCGCCATCTCGGGCACGTCACCCAGCAGGCTGGCGCGCTCCACGTCCAGCTGCGCCTCGTCGAGCGCGTCGAGGTCCGCGGGGGTGAGGTTAGGCACCGCCTTGCGGATCGCCTCCGCCTCCAGGATCTGGCGGATCCGGTACGCCTCGCGAAGGTCCTCAAGGGACAGTGTTTCCACGAAGTACCCGCGGTGCGCCTGGTAGTTCACGAGCCCCTCGCCCTGGAGGGTCTTTAGCGCCTCGCGCAGCGGGACCCGGCTGACGCCGAGCTCCTCGGCGAGCGCGTCCTGCTTGATCGGGGCGCCCGGACGCAGCACGCCGGCCGTGATCGCCCGCCGCAGCTCCTCCAGGACGAACTGCTGCGCGGTCGGCGGCCTCCGAAGTCCCTCACCCAGACTCATGGATCCAACATCTCACGTATTCGCTCGCCGTCCTGCCCCAGGCGCGGCGGCGCGAGGCGGTACTCGGGCGGCGTCAGGTCCAGGCCGATGGGGTTGGCCACCTGCCGTACCGGCTGGTCGCGGCGCGGGTCGGCCACCTCGGCGACCGGAGCCAGGCCGAGCGAGTCGGCCAGGTCGAAGGCGGCCGCCAGGTCGTTGATCGGGCCGCACGGCACCCCGGCGGCGGTCAGCGCGGCGAACCACGCGTCCGCCGTGCGCACGGACAGGGCCTCGGACAGCGACCGCACCAGCGGTGTACGCGCGGCCACCCGCCCGGCGTTGGTCGCGTAGCGCGGGTCGGCCGCGAGGTCGGGCCGGCCGAGCACGCGACACAGCGCCGCGAACTGGCGGTCGTTGCCCACCGCGATCACCAGCGGGCGGTCCGCTGCCTCGAACACCTCGTACGGCGCGATGCTGGGGTGCTGGTTGCCCATCGCGCGGGGCACGACGCCCGCCGCGACGTACGCCGAGGCGTGGTTGGTCAGCGCCGACAGCAACGACGACAGCAGCGAGACGCTGACCCGCTGACCCGCGCCGGTGCGGTCCTTGTGGCGCAGCGCGGCCAGCATGCCGAGCGCCGCGTGCAGCCCGGTGATGACGTCGACGAGGGCGACACCGGTCTTCGTCCCGGAGCCGTCCGGCTCGCCGGTCACGCTCATCAGGCCGCCGACCGCCTGCGCCAGCAGGTCGTACCCCGGCATGGCCGCGCCCGGGCCCGCGCCGAAGCCGGTGATCGAGCAGTAGACCAGGCCGGGGTTGACCGACCTGAGCTGCTCGTAGCCGAGGCCGAAGCGGTCCATCGCGCCGGGCCGGAAGTTCTCCACCAGGACGTCGGCGCGAGCCGCCAGCCGCCGGGCCACCTCGTTGTCTACTGGATCCAATAGATCCAATGCGATAGACCGCTTGTTGCGGTTCACGCCGAGGAAGTACGTCGCCTCGCCGTCCGCGTACGGCGGCCCCCAGGAGCGGACGTCGTCGCCGCCGCCCGGCCGCTCCACCTTGACCACCTCGGCACCGAGGTCACCCAGCAGCATGGTCGCGTACGGCCCGGCCAGCACCCGGCTGAAGTCCGCGACGAGCAGGCCAGCGAGCGAGCTCATCCGGGGGCGCCGAGGTAGACGGTCACCGTGTGGGTGAAGAACTCCCGGGCCGCGCGCCCCTGCTCCTTCGGGCCGTACCCGCTCAGCCCGCGCCCGCCGAACGGCACCCACGGGAACGTCCCGGCCGACTCCGAGTTGACGTGCAGCACGCCCACGTCGAGGTGGTCGACGGCCTGGAGCGCCACCCCGAGGTCGCGCGTGAAGATGGCCGCGGACAGCCCGTGGTCGCTGAGGTTGGCCAGGCGCAGCGCCTCGTCCGGGCCGCTCGCGCGGACCGCGCCGACGACCGGCCCGAAGAGCTCGTCGCGCCAGAAGTCCAGACCGGTGCCGGGCAGGTCGAGCACCGTCGGCGGGGCAAACCACCCCGTCGCGAGATCTCCATCCGGGTACGGTGTGCCGCCCGCCAGCGCCGTGGCGCCCTGACCCAGCGCCCGGCTCACCCCGGCGGCGACCCGCTCGCGGGCACCGCCGCTGACCAGGGGGCCCATCTCCACGCCCGCATCGAGCGGGTCGCCGACCACGAGGCTCTCCGCTCGGCGGGCGACTTTATCCAGGATCTCGTCGGCGACATCCGCCTCGACGATGAGCCGCGACGTCGCCGTGCACTTCTGCCCGGTCGACCGGAACGCCCCGGCGCAGATCTGCTCGGCCGCGTGGTCCAGGTCGGCGTCGGCGAGCACCACGGCCGCGTTCTTGCCGCCCATCTCGGTCTGTACGGGCTTGGCCAGCTCGCCGCAGCGGGCGATGACCGCCCGGCCCACCGCGGTCGAGCCGGTGAACGAGACCGCGTGCACGCCGGGGTGCTCGATGATCGCCGCGCCGGCCTCGGCCTCGCCGTACACCAGGTTGAGCACGCCGTCCGGCAGCCCGGCGTCGACCAGCGCCCGGGCCAGCCGGTAGGCCAGCAGCGGTACCAGCGAGGACGGCTTCCACACCACCGTGTTGCCGTACGTGAGCGCGGGCCCGATCTTCCACGCCGGGATGGCGATCGGGAAGTTGAACGGAGTGATCACGCCGGCCACGCCGATCGGGCGGCGCACCACGAGCAGCCGCTCGCCGGGCCGGGGCGAGGCGTAGATCTCGCCGCTGTCCCGGTCCGCCTCGGACGCGTAGTAGCGCAGGATCCGCGCCGCGCCGCGTACCTCGGCGACGCCCTCCGGCAGGGTCTTGCCCTCCTCGCTGGTCAGCTCCCGGCCCCACGCCTCGGCGTTGCGCTCGATGATCTCGGCGGCGCCGGTGAGCACGGCCGCCCGCGCGTGGTGCGGCGTGGCGGCCCACCCGGGTGCGGCCTGCGCCGCGGCGCCGATCGCGGCCTCGACCTCGTCCGCGCCGGCGAAGTGGCCGCGCGCCACGATCTGCGCCGGGCGGGCCGGGTTGGCGTCGGTGAACGGGTCACCGGATCCCTCGATCCAGCGGCCGTTGACGAGATTCAGCAGGTCCATGACTACCGGACACTACGTCACGGATCTTGGCTATTCAATACTGGATCCAATATTCGATCTATGGTGTAGTGGCTCCATGAGCACCCATCCCGCCGCCCTCTTCGGCATCGACGACCTGCTCACCGACGAGGAGCGCGAGATCCGCCAGGCGGTACGCCGGCTGTGCGACCGCGAGGTGCGCCCGCACGTGGCCGAGTGGTTCGAGCAGGGCCAGATTCCCGCGCGCGACCTCGCCCGCCAGCTCGGCGAGTTGGGCGTGCTCGGCATGCACCTGGACGGCTACGGCTGCGCCGGGCTCGGCGCCGTGTCGTACGGGCTGGCCTGCCTCGAACTGGAGGCCGCCGACTCGGGCCTGCGCAGCCTGGTGTCCGTGCAGGGCTCGCTCGCCATGTACGCGATCTGGGCGTACGGCTCGGAGGAGCAGAAGCGGGAATGGCTGCCGGCGATGGCGGCCGGCGAGCGCATCGGGTGCTTCGGGCTGACCGAGCCGGATTTCGGATCCGATCCGGCCGGGATGCGCTCCCGGGCCAAGCGGGACGGGAACGACTGGGTGCTCGACGGCACCAAGATGTGGATCACCAACGGGTCGGTGGCCGACGTCGCGGTGGTCTGGGCGCGCACCGACGACGGGATCCGCGGCTTCCTCGTACCGGCGGGCACCCCCGGCTTCACCGCCCGGGACATCCCGCACAAGCTGTCCCTGCGCGCGAGCGTGACCAGCGAGTTGGTGCTGGACGGCGTACGACTGCCGGCGGACGCGCTGCTCCCCGGCGCCACGGGCCTCGCCGGGCCGATGGGCTGCCTCAACGAGGCCCGCTTCGGGATCATCTTCGGAGCGATGGGCGCCGCCCTGGACTGCCTGGAGACCGCGCTCGCGTACGCCCGGGAGCGGGAGGTCTTCGCCCGGCCGCTGGCGTCGTACCAGCTCACCCAGGAGAAGCTCGCCGACATGGCGCTGGAACTGGGCAAGGGCCTGCTGCTGGCCGTCCACCTTGGACGGCGCAAGGAGGCCGGCACGCTCACCCCCGAGCAGGTCAGCGCCGGCAAGCTGAACAACACCCGGGAGGCCATCCAGGTCGCCCGCACCTGCCGCACGATCCTCGGGGCGAGCGGCGTCACGCTGGAGTACCCGGTGATGCGACATGCGAACAACCTCGAGTCGGTGCTGACGTACGAGGGCACCGCCGAGATCCATACCCTCGTCGTCGGCCGTGCGCTGACGGGCATCGCGGCGTTCCGCCATGGGTGAGCTGACTCAGGTGCGCCGGCTGGTCACGTCCGTGCCCGGACCGCGCTCGGTGGAGCTGATGGCCCGCCGGCAGCGGGCGGTGTCGGGCTCGCTCGGTCACGTGCTGCCGGTCTTCGCCGCCGCCGCGAGCGGCGGGGTGCTGGTCGACGTGGACGGCAACTCGTTCATCGACTTCGCCTCCGGCATCGCGGTGACGAGCGTCGGCGGCTCCGACCCGGCCGTGGTCGCCGGCGTGTCCGCGCAGGCGGCCGCCTTCACCCACACGTGCTTCCTGGTCACGCCGTACGAGGGGTACGTCGAGGTCTGCGAGCGGCTGAACGAACTGACGCCGGGCGACCACGAGAAGCGGTCGATCCTGGTCAACTCCGGTGCCGAGGCGGTCGAGAACGCCGTCAAGATCGCACGGGCGTGGACCCGGCGCCCGGCGGTCGTCGTCTTCGACCACGCGTACCACGGCCGGACCAACCTGACGATGGCTATGACGGCCAAGAGCATGCCGTACAAGAGCGGCTTCGGCCCGTTCGCCGGCGAGGTATACCGCGCGCCGATGTCGTACCCGTTCCGGGATGGGCTGAGTGGCCCGGAGGCCGCGAGGCGCGCGATCGACCTGATCGAGGCGCAGGTCGGCGCGGCCAACGTGGCGTGCGTCGTGCTCGAGCCCATCCAGGGCGAGGGCGGGTTCGTGGTGCCGGCGCCCGGCTTCCTGCCCGAGATCGCCGCCTGGTGCCGGGCCAGCGGCGCCGTCTTCGTGGCCGACGAGGTGCAGACCGGGTTCTGCCGCACCGGCGACTGGTTCGCCTGCGCCGCCGAGGGTGTCGTGCCCGACCTCGTCATCACCGCCAAGGGCATCGCCGGCGGGCTGCCGCTGGGCGCGGTCACCGGGCGGGCCGAACTCATGGACGCGGTCCACGCGGGCGGGCTCGGCGGCACGTTCAGCGGCAACCCGGTCGCCTGCGCGGCGGCGCTCGGCGCGATCGCCACCATGTCCACACTGGACCTGTGCGCGGCGGCCCGCCGCATCGGCGACACCATGCTGCCCCGGTTGGGCAAGCTCCGGGAGCGGGTGCCGGCCATCGGCGACGTACGCGGCCGCGGCGCCATGGTCGCGATCGAGCTGGTCCGCCCCGGCACCGTCGAGCCCGACGCCGACCTGGCGCGGCGGGTGTCCCAGGCGTGTCACGCCGAGGGCCTGCTGACGCTCACGGCCGGCACGTACGGCAACGTCCTGCGCTTCCTCCCCCACTCGTCACACCGCCCGACCTGCTGGCCGAAGGCTTGGACGTGCTCGAAGGTGCGCTGACCTAGCGCCCCCGCGATCAAGGCTTTTGCCGTCGATCAAGGGCAAACGGCCGTGGATCGGAGATCAAACCACGACCATATGCCCTTGATCGACGCGGAAAGCCTTGATCGACGCCGGACGCCGGACGCCGGGCACCCGGCGTCGGGTGCTGGGTTAGAAGAGTTGCCAGGTTGATGGGGTGGCGGTGCAGGGGCCGCCGCGGTGGGCGTACACGCGGGCCGACCGGACGTCGAGGGCGATCGTGGCGAGGGTTTCCCAGCGTTGGTGGAACGGTTCGGCCGGGTTGGCGTGGGCGCAGACCGGCCCGCCGACCTCGTGGCTCAGCATCGCTCGGGCGCGCGCCGTTAGGTCGGCCGCCACCAGGCCGTCCGCCTGGTCGCGCAGGTGCTCCAGGCGGGCGTACGTGCCCGGTCGCTCGGTGCCCAGCCGCTCCCCCGTGGCCAATGACGGATCGAGGAAGTGGTTGGTGTGCAGGAGCAGACCGGCCACGGGCACCACGGCCACGCCGGCCGGGCACAACTCGAGCGACGCGGCGGCGCCCTCGGTGACGACGGTGATGACCGTCGAGGCGGACAGCCGGGCGGAACGCGCGATGTCGGCGGCCTCGGCCACGGTACGGGCGTCGTCGAGGATGCGGCGGGCCACCAGGTGTACGGGGACGCCGATCCGGTCGCTGTCCGAGGCGTGGCGCAGGATGTTGAAGTGCGCGCCGAGGCCGGCGCTGTTGACCCCGATCTTGCCGAGCACGCCGAACTCGGTGAAGGTGCGCACGGTGTGGCCGGGCCGTACGTCGTACGACCACAGGATCGGGGCGCCGCCGAAGCGGTCGTGCCAGTCCCACGTCTGCATCGTGCGGGGCGCCTGCCCGTCCACGGGTAGACAGACCACTGTGGAGCATTCGCCCTCGCCGGTCACCCGCAGGGCGGCCAGGATCTCGGTACGGGCGTTGAGCGCGGCGATCCGCCAGGTCTCCAGCCCGGAGCCGGACGCGATGCCGGCCATCTCGTCGGCCAGCTGCGGCGCCCAGTCGGCCGTACGCGCGAACGCCTCCTCCGCCCACGCACGCGTGCGCGCGGGACAACCGCCGTGCGCCGCGAAGAGCGCCTCGTACGCCGAAGCGGTGGCGCGCACCTCGTCACGCCAGACGGTCCCGAACTCCCGGCCGCGGGAGAAGGGCAGGACGGAGGACGACGCGAAACCGGGGAAGGTCACACGTCCTCCATCAGGCGCGCCAACGCCGGGGGCGCGTCCGCCGCGACCCGGGCCCGCGTCGCGGCGTCCTGGTCCTGGCTCAGCTTGAAGACGCTCCGCTCGGCCGTCACCCGTACCCGGAAGGCCACCACGCCCCGACGATGTCCGCGAACCGCGCGCGCGACGCAGGGCTGGGCACCCATTGCGGGGTACGCGTCGACTCCATCGCCCGCACGGTCCGCTCCACCACGTCGAGCGTGCCGCCGGTGTCCGGGATCACCTCGATCGTGCCGGTCAGGTGGACGGCCGCGTAGTCCCACGTCGGGACGGCCGGATCGGTGCGGTACGCGGTCGGCGAGACGTAGCCGTGCGGGCCGGCGAAGACCACCAGCACCGCGGGCGCGCGCTCCCAGCCCTGCCACTGCGGATTGGCGTGGGCCAGGTGGCCCAGCAGGGTAGCGCCGACGAACGAGGTGTCCACAGCGGACTCGACGAGGACGGGAGCGTGGGTGGCCAGGGGCACGCCGCCGTCAGCGCTGACCACGAGGGCGAACGGGTGCCGGCGTACCAGGTCGACCGCGTGTCGCGGGTCGACGGGGAAGCGCGGGGAGACGTACACGCCTCACTCCGCCGCGCAGAGGATCGCGTCCCAGGCGACCTCGGAGGCGAGGGCGCCGAACCCGGTCGGCTTCAGCCCGTCCAGGTCGACCTCGTCGGTGGTGAGGGCGAAGAGCACGTCGCCGTCGGTGTCGGTGTGGAACGGCTGGATGCCGCGGTGCATCGAGCTGTGCACCTGGCGGGCCAGCTGACTGAGCTCACGGTCAGCCAGCCGGACGTTGGTGACCAGGACGGTGAGGGTCGTGTTGCCCGAGACCCCCGCCGACGCGCTCGCCGCGTAGTCGACCGACGGGTGCCGGCGCCCACCCTCGGACAGGTGGTAGTTGCCGCGCACGATCTCGCCCTGCCGGTCCACGATGACGCCGACCGCGTTGAGCACCGTCGCCACGAGCACCTTGGCGGCTCCGAACGTGCCGAACGCCGCGCCCTGGCCGCCGTACTCGGCGCGGGCGAAGTCCACCTTGCCCACGGTCGCGCTCCGCCCGGCCCCGCACCGTCCAATGGGGAAGAAGCCCTCCTCGGCGTGGCGCAGGGCGGCTCGACCGAGGGCGGCGTCGGGGTAGACCGCGTTGTCGCGCGCGGAGAAGTCGTATACGACCGCGCCCGAGACGATCTGCAGCTCGTCCCACTTGACCCTGTTCTGCCGGCGGGCCAGCAGCTCGGCGCTGACGCCGGCGGCGGCCTCCAGGCCGTACACCGAGCCGCCGGCCAGGCAGATGGCGTGGTTGAAGTCGTACCCGCCGCTGAGGCCGACCGCACCGCCACGGGCGTCGACCGCGGTCCGCGCGCCCGCGGGTACATGTACGACCGTGCAGCCGGTGGGCCCTTCGGCGTACTCGGCGGTGCCGACGTACACGCCCGGGATGTCGAAGGCGACGACCCCGTGCCCAGGGCTGCGCAGCGGCGTCAACGCCAGGTCGGCGTTGCTGGGTACGCCGGGCGCGAAAGCCGACGCGGTCGCGAGCCGGGGTGCGCTCATAGTGCCTCCAACAGTTTCTTCGAGTACTCGTGGGTCGGAGCGGTGTAAAACGTCTCGGTGTCGGCCGTTTCGACCACCTCGCCGCCGCGCATGACCGCGATCCGGTCGGCGACGTAGCGGACCACCCCGAGGTCGTGCGAGATGAACAGCGCGCTGAAGCCGAACTCAGCCTGCAGGTCCTTGATGAGGTTCAGGATCTGCGCCTGCACCGACACGTCCAGCGCGCTGACCGCCTCGTCGAAGACGATGAACCGCGGCTGCGTGATGAGCGCGCGGGCGATGGACACGCGTTGC
The DNA here is from genome assembly GCF_011764445.1 of Phytohabitans rumicis. Lineage (NCBI taxonomy): Bacteria > Bacillati > Actinomycetota > Actinomycetes > Micromonosporales > Micromonosporaceae > Phytohabitans > Phytohabitans rumicis. The sequence goes on along the minus strand of NZ_BLPG01000001.1, from coordinate 5,820,375 downwards.
TGCTGGCCGCCGGACAGCTCGTGCGGGTATCGGGTGGCGAGGGCCGCCTCCAGGCCGACGCGCTCCAGCATGTCGGGCACGCCGTCCGCCCGGCCGCCGAGGATGACCGCCGGCTCGGCGACGCTCTGCCCCACCCGCATCCGCGGATTGAGTGACCAATGTGGATGCTGGAGCACCGCCTGCATGCGCCCGGCCAGCTGGCGCCGCCGCTTCGGGAAGGGGCGGCCCTCAAAGCGTACGGCGCCGGACGCGGGGCGCTGGAGGCCGAGCGCGACCCGCCCGGCCGTGGTCTTACCGGAGCCGGACTCGCCGAGCAGGCCCAGCGTCTCGCCCGTACCGACGTGGAGAGAGACGTTGTTGAGCGCGCGCACCACGTGGCGCCGCGGCGGCAGGCCGGAGGAGAAGGTGACCATCACGCCGTCCAGTTCGAGGGTCACGAGAGGTCTCCCGCCCGGTGGCACAGCACCAACTGGCTGTCGACGCGTACCGGCGGCGGGCGCTCGGTGGTGCAGCGCTCCACGGCGAACGAGCACCGCGGCGCGAACCCGCAACCGGCTGAGCGGCCGGTCAGCACCGGCGGCCGGCCGGGCACCGGCACGAGGCGGGTGCCGTAGGCCGTACCGGCCGGCACCGAACGGGCCAGCGCGGCCGTGTACGGGTGCGCCGGCCGGCCCAGCACCTCCTTCGCCGGCCCCTCCTCCACGACCCGGCCGGCGTACATGACGGCGATCCGGCCGCACCGCCGGGCCACGGCGGGTAGGTCGTGACTGAGCCAGACGATGCTCGTGCCCGCCGCGGCGGCGAGCGTGAACACGACGTCCAGCACCTCCTGGCGTACCTGGGAATCCAGCGCGGCGGTCGGCTCGTCCGCGACCAGCAGCTCCGGCTCCTTCGCCATCGCGATAGCGATGGCGACCCGCTGCGCCATGCCGCCGGAGAGCTGGTGCGGGTACAACCGGGCGACCCGCCGCGGGTCGGCCAGCCGGACGCGGTCCAGATGCGACAGTGGGTCCCCGCCCTTGCCCAGCACCAGCTTGAGCTGTGCGCCGATCCGCATCGTCGGGTCGAGGGAGGCGATCGGGTCCTGGAACACGAAGCCGAGCCGCTCGCGCCGCAGCCGCCGCAGGCGCGCCGCCGGCAGGTCCACGATGGACTCCCCGGCGACGCGGATCGCACCCTCGGCGTACCGGGCGGTGCGGGGCAGCAGACCGCCGATGGCCGCGCCCAGGGTGGACTTGCCGGAGCCGCTCTCGCCCACGATGCCCACGGTCTCCCCGCCGCCACGGCCAGGTCGGCGCCGTCGAGCGCGCGTACGACGCGGTCACGCGCCGCGTAGTCCACCGCGAGGTTCTCCACCGCCAGCAGGGTGCTCATCATGTCAGCGACCTCGTCTCCTTGGGCTCCAGCCGGTCGCGCAGCCCGTCGCCGACCACGTTGATGGCGAGGATGGCCAGCACCAGCACGACACCCGGCCCGACGATCAGCCACGGGGCCGCGATCATGTACGTGCCGCCCTGCTGGATCAGCACGCCGAGGGACGCCTGCGGCGGCTGTACGCCGAGCCCGAGGAAGCTCAGCCCGCCCTCGACCGCGATGCCCACCGACAGCGCGTACGTGCCCTGCACCGCGACCGTGCCGGCGACGTTGGGCAGCACGTGGCGGCCGAGGATGCGGGGCAGGCGGGCGCCGCTGATGACCGCCGCGGTGACGTAGTCGCGCTGGGAGACGCCCACAGCGGCGGCGCGCACCAGCCGGGTCATCAGCGGGATGGTCACCAGCACGATGCTGGCAAGCGCGGCGAGCTGACCCGGGCCGGCGACCGCGGCCACGAGCACGGCGAGCACGATGGCCGGAAACGAGTAGAGCACCTCGACCAGGCGCGACACCACCTCGTTGACCCAGCCGCCGCGATACCCGGCCAGGATGCCCAGGCCCGCGCTGAGCGCCGCGGTGAGCACCACGGCGGTCGAGGAGAGCAGCAGCGTGGTGCCGACGCCCTCCATGACGCGGGGCAGCATCGACCGCCCCAGGTTGTCGGTGCCCAGCCACCACTGTGGACCGGGTGGTTGCAGGCGCGGGCCGACGATCGCGTCCGGGTCACCGGCGAGGTGCACAGTGGACCCGAGCGCGAAGACCACCAGGAGGGCGAGGCACCCGAGCCCGCCCCAGGAGAGCCAATCCAAGCGGAGTCGTCTCATGCGGTCCTCCGGCGGGTGGCAAGCCGCGGATCGATGAGCCCGACCAACAGGTCCACGAGGGCGTTGAGGGTGATGAAGACGGTCGCGGCGAGCAGCACACCGGCCTGGACCACCGCGTAGTCGCGCCGGCCCACGGCCTGCACCACGTACGAGCCAATCCCGGGGAGGTTGAACACGTACTCGACGACCAGCGCGCCGCCGAGCAGGTACGCCGCGATGGTCGCCGTGAGCGTGACGACCGGGGCGGCGGCGTTGCGCAGCACGTGGTGCCGGATGACGAACCACGGTGACTCGCCCCGCGCCACCGCCGCGGTGATGTACGGCTCGACCAGCACGCCCAACACCGCGTCCCGGGTGGTGCGGGCGGTGACCGAGATGGCGAAGAGGGACAGCACGATGCCGGGAAGCACGACGGATCCGCTCACCGGGATCCCCGGCACGTAGCGGGAGAACAGGAACACCACGAGGCTGCCCAGCACGAACTCCGGCACGCTCACGCCCAGCCCGCTGGCGAGCCGGCCGAGCGCCCCGCCGCCGCCGGGCCGGGCCCGTACGGCGGTCAGGACGCCCAGCGGCACGCCGAGCAGCAGCGCCAGCGCCACCGCGAAACCGGTCAACCGCGCGGTCACCGGGAGGCGCGCCCACAGCTCCGACGCCACCGGCTCGCGACTGATCATCGACGTACCGAAGTCGCCGCCGACCGCGGCGGACAACCAGTGCCCGTACTGCGCGAGCACCGACTGGTCCAGGCCGTACCGCTGCGCCATCTCGGCCTTCTGCTCCGCCGTCGCGAACGGCCCGAGGATGGTCTCGGCGAAGCCGCCCGGCATGAGCCGCAGCGCGACGAAGATGAGGATCGACACGCCGAGCAGCGTCACCGCTGAGCTCAGCAGCCGGCCGGACCACCACAGTGCGAGGCGCATGGCGGTGTCAGGCCGCCGGCTTGCGGAAGTCGGACAGCAGCCGCAGCGGGTTGCCGTACCCCTCGACGGCGTACAGGCTCACGCTCGCCGCGTCCGTGCGGAGGGCCACAGTGGACGGCCGGGTGACGAGCGGGATCATCTGGGCGTCCTCGTCGACCTTCGTGCAGACCTGGGCCAGCGCCGCGTCCCGCTGGCCGCCCACCGGGAGCTTGTTGGCCGCGTCGATCAGCCCGCTCAGGCCGGCGTCGGTCTTCATGAAGCCCTTGTTGAAGAACGACACGTCGGGGTTCCACCACTTGGTGACCATGCCCGGGTCGGCGTACCCCGCGAACCAGGACAGCGCCGCGTCGAAGGTGGCCGGCGCCGCGCCGTACACCTTGCCGGCCCAGCTCGCCTCGTCCATCTGCTCGATCTCCACCTTGATGCCGACCTGCTGCAGGTCCTGCTGGATCACCTGGGCCACCGCCGGCGCCGGCTGCGTGGCGAAGATGCTCAGCTTGAACGTCAGGTCCGGCGCGCCCGCCTCGGCGAGCAGCTTCTTGGCCTCGTCCTGGCTCGCGGTCGCCGACGGCAGCTTCGCCGGGTCGCAGGAGCCGGGCAGCCCGACCGGGGTGACGGCCGTCGCCTTGCCCTGGCCGCCGAGCGCGATGTCCGCGATCCGGGTACGGCTGGTGGCGATGTTGATGGCCTTGCGCACCCGCGGGTCGGCGAACTTCGAGTTCGGCGCCTGGGTGTTGAGCATCAGGTAGTAGAAGTCGGTGGTCGCCTGGGTCAGGACCTCCACATTGGACGCCCCGGCCAGCATGGTGCGGGAGTCGACGTTGCCGAGCGTGGCGACGGACGCCTTGCCGTTCTGCAGCGAGGCGACCCGGGCCGCCTCCTCCGGCGCGATCGTCACCTCGACGCCGGCCAGCGACGGCTTGCCGGACGCCCAGTACTGGTCGTTGCGGGCGAAGCTCCACGACACGTCCTGGCGGTGGGCGGAGACCTTGAACGGGCCGGTGCCGAGCATCGCCTTCGTGATGTCCACCGACTTGTCGTCGATCTCCTTCATCGGCAGGATCGCGGCCGGGACGTTCGCCAGCGCCGCCAGGAACGGCGTGTACGCCTCGGACAGCGTGACGGTGACCGTCTTGTCGTCGGTCTTCGTCACGTCCTTGACCGGTCCGAGCTGGCCCCGCCACACCGACTGCGAGGCGAGCAGCCGCTTGAGGCTGCCGACCACGTCGTCCGCGGTCATCGCCCGCCCGTTCGAGAACTTCACGCCCTCGCGCAGGTGGAAGACGTACGTGGTGGGGGTCGGCGTCTCCCAGCTCTCGGCGAGGGCCGGCTGCACCGAGAAGTCGGCGCCGACGGTGACCAGCGTCTCGTACACCAGGGAGAGCAGTTGCCAGGACGAGGCGACGTCCGCCACCTGCGGGTCGAACCCGGTCGCGCCGGCGATGTCGAGGGGCAACTCCAAACTCAACGTGCCGCCGGACGGCAGCTTCTCGTCGACGACGGAGACGTACCCCGGCTTGGTGTTGCTCGTGGCCGGCGCGGACGCCGGCGGGGCCGAACAGGCCGAAGTGGCGAGCAGAGCGGCCACGACGCCGCCGGTCAAAAGGGGGTGGCGCACGAAATCATCTCCTAATGGGGGCACTGGCAGGAGGAGCCGCCACAGCAGCCGGCCGTGGTCGGGGGACGTCGAGCGTCGGGTTGCGGTCGAAGAACCCGACCGGGCGCAGCGTGAATCCACAGGTGTCGACGGGCATGACCGGCCAGTCCTCCGGCCGCGGGAAATGGGTGAGCCCGAACGTGTGCCAGAGCACGATGTCCTGGCCGTCGATGTCGCGGTCGGCGGCGGCGTAGCGGGGTAGCCCGGCGCCGCCCGGGTGCTGGTTCACCAGGTCGCCGGCCGGGTAGCGCTCGCTCGGGTCGTACCGGGTGACCCAGAGATGCCGGGTGGCGAACGCCGCCCGGCGGCGGACGGACGACCCCTCGCTGGCGAGGAGGGTGGGCTTGTCCTGGGGGAAGAGGGCGTAGCCGACCGGCTGGCCCAGCCTGTTCCGGACCGCCGGGTTGACGACGTGCCAGGTGCGGTCGCGGCTGCCGGCCGCGTCCCGCTGGGCCTCGCTCTCGGTGCGCAGCCGGGTGATCGCGCGGCCGAAGGCGTTGCCGTACGGGTTGGCCGCGTCCATCGGGCGGGTCACGACGTCGACCTCGTCGACCGCGTTGGCCACGCCGTCCACGGTCATGTCCAGCCGGGCGCTGAACAGGTGCTGGTGGTACGGCGCCGCCAGCCCCGGCGCCACCTGCGAGCCGTACGGCGCGGCCCGCTCGTCGTACACGCCGGTGAAGACGATGCCGGTGGCCTTGACCTCCAGCTCGATCGTCCCGTCGAGGTACAGGTACCAGTAGAAGCCGTAGTCGTAGTTGCCGACCGTGACGAAGAACGAGATCACCAGGCGGCGCTGGCGCCGGGTCTCCCGCGAGCCGTTGGCCGGGTCGGTGTGCTTCCACAGCACGCCGTAGTCCTCTTCGTGCATGCAGATCGCGTTCTTCAGGACGAGGGGCGCCCCATCGTCCCCGGCGATCGTGGCGTCGAAGTAGGTGATGTCGCCGAGGCAGTCGCAGCCCAGTTCGAGGGCGTTGGCCAGCTTGCCGAGCTGGTATTCCCCGGTGTCGAAGTAGTTCTGCCAGAAGCGCACCCGGCTCGGGTCCCCGTACGGCACGACCATCTCGGCCACCGAAGCCCGGTAGACCACCGGCCGGGTACGCCCGGCGTCGTCGAAGCCGATCTGGTGCAGGACGAGCCCTTCGCGCATGTCGTACCCCAGCCGCAGGCTCCACTTCTCCCACGTGACGAGGTTGCCGTCGACGGTGAAGCTGGGTCCTTCCGGCTGCGTTATCTCGATCGGCCGCTGCGTCGTGCGCCGCGGACCGAACACTTCCGGATCATGGTAATCACCGGACTCGGACGGAACGGACAGAACGCCCGTGTCGACGATCTCCAGTACCGCGCCCTTGACCAGGTCGACGTAGGCCACCAGGCCGTCGATCGGGTACGCCCACGGCAGGCTGTCGGGGGTCGGCTGGAGATGCGCGAGCACGCGGACCACCCGCCGGCCCTCCTCGTGCGGCAGGTCGTAGTGGCCGGCGGTGAGCGCGGCGACGTACACCTGATCGGGCTCGATCCCGCGGCGGGTGAGGGCCGCGATCCAGCCCGCGTCTTCGCGCAGGACGCGGCGGACGAGGCCGTGCTCCTCGGTGAGAAGCGGCACCTGCCCGTCCTTGACCGGGTCGAGCACGGTGCGCGCGTCGACCCGGCGGTCGGTCAGGGAGACGACGACGTCCTCGCCCTCGCCGGTGGCGAGGTCGAGGAGGAAGGCCCGGGCTCGGCGCTTACTGCCCGCGGTTTTGAGGACCTCCGCTTTGGGCGGCTCTTCCAGACCGAGGTACGCCACCCGCGTCGACTCCGTGAAGACGCCCTCGCCGGCGAGGATCTCCCGGACCGCGAGGATCTCCTCCGGGCCGAGCGGGTCCAGTGGGTGGGGGCGCTCTCCGGGGCCGAGCGTGCGCACTCGATCTCCTCTCACCTCGGCTTGCCGGAACGTTCCGGCAATGCCGCTGACCGTACTTCCGCACGCGCTCGCAGGCAAGGGTTAAGTGTTAGGAAGGGCCCCCTGCTATGCATAAAGCGATAACAGGGGCCCTTCCTTGCATCTCTAAGCTGGGACGCCAGCCTTCTTCATGGCGTGCTCCATGAGGGCAATAAGCACCTCTTTGCCCGACTTAGCCTGGCGTGCATCACACAACAACAGCGGCACATCCGGGTCCAGGTTGAGGGCGAGCTTGACGTCGTCGACCTGGTAGTTCGGGGCGTCGTCGAAGCAGTTCACCGCGACGATGAACGGCGTGCCCCGGCGCTCGAAGTAGTCGATGGACGGGAAGCTGGCCGCCAGCCGCCGGGTGTCCGCGAGCACCACGGCGCCCACCGCGCCCAGCGCCAGCTCGTCCCACACGAACCAGAAGCGATCCTGCCCCGGCGTACCGAACAGGTAGAGCACGACCTCGTCGGAGATGGTGATCCGGCCGAAGTCCATGGCCACCGTGGTCGTGGTCTTCGTCTCGACACCGGAGGTGTCGTCGACGCCCACGCTCGCCTCGGTGATGACCTCCTCGGTGCGCATCGGGCGGATCTCGCTGACCGCCCCGACCATCGTGGTCTTGCCGACACCGAAGCCGCCCGCGATCAGCACCTTGATCGCCATGGGCAGGTTGGGGTCGCCCTCCGGGAAGGTCTCAGAGAGAGCGGAGCCCATTGATCACCGCCTTGAAGATTCGCTCTGGTGGCATGTGGGTGGCCGGCTGCGGCTCCCGGGCCAGGATGTAGCCCTTGTCGAGCAGGTCGCCGAGCAGCACCCGGACGATGCCGAGCGGCAGGGTCAGGTGGCCGGCGACCTCCGCCACGGACAGTGGACGCTGGGCCAGCCGCATGATCGTGATGTGCTCGGGCTGCAACCCGGCCGCGATGGACGGCACCGAGCGCGTGGCCACCACCAGCGAGATCAGGTCAAACTCGCCGCGGGCGGGCGCGGTCCGACCGCGGGTCATCGCGTATGGCCGGACGACCGGCCCGGCTTCGTCGTCGTGCCAGATGTCCTCGTCTGGCGCCGCGGTGGAATCCATCGGTCACCTCCCGTCGGGCGAGCTCACGGTGGACCGCGACGGCGTCGTCAGGTACTGGCCGACGCGGGTGACGAGCATGGCCATCTCGTACGCGACGAGTCCGACGTCGGACTCCTCGGTGCCGAGTACGGCGAGGTTGGCGCGCTGGCCGGCCGCGGTCACGAAGAGGAAGAGGGTGTCCATCTCGATGATGGTCTGGCGCACGTTGCCGCCCCGGAACTGCCGCCCGGCGCCCCGAGCCAAGCTCTGGAACCCGGACGCGACCGCGGCCAGATGCTCCGCGTCCTCACGACTCAGGTCGCGGGACGCGGCGATGAGTAAGCCGTCGGCAGACAGGACGACGGCCTGCTTGACCTCCGCCACCCGTTCGACCAGATCGTCCAGCAACCACGCCAGGTCACCGACGGAGCTTGTCGTCTGCACCACTAGTTGTCCTCTTTCTGCGGGTCACCGTCGGGATCGGCCGACCCCGGCGGCGTGCTCAGCTGCCGCTCCGCCTCGGCCCGCCCGCGGCGCGTCGCCGACTGGTACGCCGCCATCATGCTGCGGGTCTGGTCCGGCGTACGCGTGGCCGGCGGCTCCACGTCCTCGTCCCCGGGTGGCGGGCTTTCCCGCAGCGGGGCGGCGAGGCTCGCCTGGCGTACCCGCCATGGCAGCCCGGACGGCGTCAGCGTGACGGGCGCGGCCGGCTGGGGACCGGGGTGCGGCTCCGGCTGCGGTTCCGGTTGCGGCGCGACGCGTACCCGGGCGATGACCGGGGCCGGTGAGACCGGCGCCGGCGAGATCGGCGTGACCGGCGCGACCTCGGCGTCCGGAGCCGGCGGCTCGGTGTCCTGGGTGGCGCGCAGCGACTGGTACGTCCGCACCCGGCGGGCCGGTTCCGCTCCCTCCGCTGTGGACGGTGCGACCTCCTCCGGCTCGCTCGGCTCCGGCTCGGCGACCACCAGCGTGGCCGGGATGAGGACGATCGCCATCGTGCCGCCGTACGGCGACCGGCGCAGCTGCACGTCGATGCTGTGCCGCTCGGCGAGCCGGCCGACCACGTACAGGCCGAGCCGGGCCGTGCTGGACAGGTTGAACTCCGGCGGGTGGCGGACCAGCTCGTTCGCCGCGGCCAGCTCCGACTCGCTCATGCCCAGGCCGCGGTCCTCGATCTCCACGACGAAGCCGTTGGCCACCTTCTGCCCGCCGACGTTCACCATCGTGTACGGCGGGGAGAACGACGCGGCGTTCTCGATCAGCTCGGCGAGCAGGTGGATCACGTCGCTGACCGCCCGGCCGGACAGTGACGAGCTGTCGATCGGCAGCACCGCCACCCGGGTGTAGTCCTCGACCTCGGCCACCGCGCCGCGTACGACATCGACGAACGGGACCGGGTTGCGCCAGCGGCGGCCGGGCACGGAGCCGGAGAGCACGATGAGGTTTTCCGCGTTGCGCCGCATGCGGGTGGCGAGGTGGTCCACCTTGAAGAGGTCGGCCAGCTCGTGGGCGTCGGTCTCGCGCCGCTCGATCTCGTCGAGCACCTTGAGCTGGCGGTGGACCAGCGCCTGGTTGCGGCGGGCCAGGCCGAGGAAGAGGTCCCGGACCCCGTTGCGCAGCTCGGCCTGCTCGACGGCGACCCGGATCGCGGTCTCCTGCACCGCGTTGATCGCCTGGCCCACCTGCCCGATCTCGTCGCCGCCGAAGGTGAGCGGTGGCGACTCGGCGGCCACGTCGACCTTTTCGCCCTGCCGCAGCCGCTCGACCACGCCGGGCAGTCGCTCGTTGGCCAGGTCCCAGGCGGCGGTGCGCAGCCGCTCCAGCTGGCGTACCAGGGCCCGGGCCGTGGTGATCGACATGATGATGGAGGCGACGAGCGCGCCGAGGCCGAGACCACCGGCGAGCACCAGCCGCACGACGACCCCGACGGACACCGGGATGGCCCGCGCGACGATGTCGTCGCCACCGACGACGATGACCTCCCGGTACTGGGTCAGGACCGGCTTGAGCGCCGCGTCCCACTCCCCCGGGTCCACGCCGCCGGTCGTGCCGTCGGCGGCCTCGGCCAGGCGCTCCTCCAGCCCGCGCAGGATGGCGAAGCTCGAGCCGTTGACCAGGTCGTCGTACCGGGCGCGGTCCTTTTCCGGCAGTTCGGCGCCGGCCAGCTCGGCGTAGAAGCGGTGTGCCCCGACGATCTGGTCGACCCGCTCGCGCTCGCTCGCGGTGAGCCGCCCGGCGGCCAGCGCCCCTGCCACCAGCGCATCCTCCTGGGAGATGAGCTCCCGGGACCGGTCCAGGCCGATGAGCATGCGGATGTCCTTGGCCAGCTCCTTGTCGTCCAGGGTGGCCAGCGCGTCGAAGAGGTGCTGCACGGCGGCGACAGTGGTCGTGAACCTGTCGGCCGCGACAGCACGGGCGACGCCACCCCGGGCGTCGATCTCCCGCCGGCTCTCACCGAGCTCGGCGAGCCGGTCGGAGACCGCGTCGATCCGCTGCTCCAGCTCGCTGCTCGCCAGCGCCCGTACGCCGCCCGTCGTGGCCTTCGACGCGAAGTCCGCCGCCGCCTCGTCGGTGCGCTCGCGCTGGGCGTCCAGCGCCTCCCGCTGAGGCGGGCCGGGCTTGCCCAGGTAGACCAGCGTGAGCCGGCGCTCCTCCTGGAGCTCCAGAACGAGTTGCTCGCTCGGTTGGGAGACGCCGCTGTCCAGCTGGCTCACGGCCAGCAGGTTCAACCCTTCGCGCAGCGTGACGTACGCGGCGAAGGCCCACAGCGCAAACAGCGACAGAAGCAGAGCAACGATCTTGGTCCGCACATTTGAGCTGCGGAATCTCATCGCACCAGTCCCAACCGACGGTGAGGGTGAGTGACCCGGGCACCCTAGCAACGCCGTGAGCCTCGCCTCAAGCCTCAGATGTCTACATCGGACTAACCACCAGCTCCAAAAAGGATCATGAAAAGGAGCGTTGTGCCTGGTGCACGGCGGCGAGTACGGCGGCGCGCACGATCGCCCTCGGCAAATAGAGATCTTTGTCGTGCCACATCGCCGGGTCAGCCGATCCGCCGACCGAACGGCGCCGAACGGCCCCCACGAGATGTGGGTACCCACGCGCCACGGCCCGTCCGGAGGCTTCGTCCGGTCGCGCCAGCAGGACGCGCACCGCGTACGCGGTCTCCTCCGCCGTACCCCGCCACCACCCCCACGATCCGTCCGCGCGCTGGGTGGAGATGACCCAGTCCACCGCGCGGCCCACCGCCTCGGTCGCCGCCGGGCCGCTACCGAACCGGGCCAGTGCCGGCGCGCAGCAGGCGGTCGCGTAGTAGGGCGACGCATGCCACCGGTCCCGCCAGGCGCCGTCGGCCTCCTGGTTCGCGTGCAGCCACGCGGTCAGCTTCTGGACCGCCCGGCCGTAGCGCGGCGCGGCGTCGGGCCGTTCGGCCACATAGTGCCCGAACGCCTCGAGCACGTGCGCGTTGACCGTGGCCGAGCGGCCCTCCTCGCCCGGCCAGGTACAGAAGTGCGTCTCCGTCTCGTACGCCCACAGGCTGTCCGGCTCCCGTTCCCGACCGAGCTGGGCCAGGGCGTACAGCGCCACGGCGGTGGTGTCCGCGTCCTGGGGCAGCCCCGGTCCGGCCGGGGTGCCGTTGGCGCCGACGGCATCCGCGAGCTCGCGCAGGACCACGTCCGGCACCGTCACCGGTACGCCCGCCTCGGCCAGCCAGCTTAGCGTCCAGGCCCGCTCGAAGACGGTAATCGGGGTCGCGCACGGCACCGGGCCGCCGTAGCGCCGGACCGCCGCCTCCAGGTACTGCCGGGCGGTGCCGGTGGCGTCGGGTGCTCCCCGGCCACCCAGCCACGCCGCGGTGGCGGCTGGTGAGGCACCGACGGTGCCGGGCGGCTGCGGGCGGACATCGGGCGCCGCGCCACCGACCACCTCCCAGGCGTGCAGCAGCTTTTCGGGAGCCGGGCGGCCGGCCGCCAGCGCCGCGCGCACCGCGCCGAGCCGGGCACCGTCGATGCCCGCCGGCAGCGGAAGCCGGGGCCGGTCGTGCCGGTCGAGGTGGTCGTTGACCAGTTCGGTCAGCGCGGGCACGATCAGCTCGATGGCTGGCATGTCCGGAATGGACTGCCGTACGCCCCGCCCCCACCTGGTCAATGCGGCCAGCCCGCGTTCGGCGGCAGCGCGTACCCGGTCGCCGTCGCCGGTCGCGAGCAGCGCCTCGGTCGCACTCAGCGTCGGCACCAGCGCGTACCCGTCCGGGCCGCCCCAGCCGCCGTCCGCTCGTTGGGTGCGCAACAGGAACGCGATCCGCTGCCGGTGGCCGGCGAGCCACGGCGCCAGCGTGACGAGCCGGCCCGTCTCGTACACCGACGGGGTGACCCGGCCCCACGGCTCGGCCACCAGGCCGGCGACCAACTGCCGCGCGGCGCCGCCGACATCGACCCTCACCACGCGCCCCAGTAGTCGGTGACACCGTAGAAGCCGACGCAGAAGTCCATCTGCCGCTCCAGATAGTTGGCCAGCGCCGGTTGGCTGTCCCGCAGGGCACGGACCAGGTCACGGGCCTCGGCGGCGAGAGCCTCGGCCCGCTGGCTCACCTCTTTCCTGGTAGGACCGAGCAGCAGCGCGTTGAGGTCGCCCCAGCGCACGTCCCGCTCGTACGTCGCGAGGTCGTTCAGCAGCCGGATCACGCGCTGCACCGCCCGGCTCGCGGCGCGTACCCGGGCGATGTCGGCATCGGCCGGCGGCGGGCTCGTGAAGAGCCAATGCGCCGCGAACACGAACGAGAAGCCGAGGTTGTCGGCGTTGTCCAGGTACTCCGCGAAGGAGGGCAGGGCCGCACCTTCGGCCTTCCAGTCGTGCTCGCGGACCATCGCGTCGAGCATCCGGCGCAGCTCGTCGCGCCAGACCGGGCCCAGCACCGGGAACGCCTCGGCGGCCGCCAGCTCCGCGCGGATGTCGGCCAGGAAGACGGTCAGGTCGTCGCCGTCCCCGGCGCGGCGCCGTGCGCCACCGCGAGACACCGTTCGGCGATGGCGGCGGCCCCGGCACGCGAGGTCGCGACGTAGTCGACCAGCCAGTCGAGCCCGAAGCACCACAGCGTCGTGCGGTTGGCCATCCGCTGCTGTGCGCTGTCCAGCCACGGGCCGCTGAACGCCGTGGCGAGGGCCAGCGTGCTGAACAGGGCCGGGTCGAACTGCTTGGCCGAGAAGAGTCTCGGGTACGCCTTGGCCCACTCCCGCATTTCCCGCTGGCTCTGGCCCGCGACCGCGCAGATGCGCCCGCTCTCCGTTGCCGGATCCATCCGCTACGCCGCGAGCCGGCGCTGGACCGGGCGTAGCGTCATCTGGACCCGCCGTTCGGGCAGCAGGGTGGCCGCCACCTGTGGCGGCGGTACGTCGGACAGCGCCGGCCCAGGGCGGAACCGGGTGAGCATGGTGGCCACGATGAGCTGCGCCTCGACCTGAAAGAGGTGCTTGCCGATGCATTGGTGCGGGCCGCCCCCGAACGGGAAGTAGGCGTACCGGTGGCGCTCCGCCGAGCGCTCCGGCAGGAAGCGGTCCGGGTCGAAGACGCCCGGCCGGTCCCAGTACATGTCCATCCGCTGGGTCAGGAACGGGCTGATCAGCACGGTGGCGCCGGCCGGGATCCGGACCCCGCCGACGTCGGCCGACTGGGCCGCCTTGCGCGGGAGTATCCAGCCGGTGGGGTACAGGCGCACGAGCTCGTCGAGGACCGCCCGCAGGTAGTGCAGATCGGGCAGGTGTGAGCGCTGCACCGGGCCGCCGCCGACCACCCGGTCGACCTCCTCGCAGAGCCGGACGGCCACGGCTGGCTGTGCCCCGAGGTTCGGCCACAGCCAGGTGAGGGCGAGCGACGTGGTCTCGGTCGCCGCCACGAACATGGTGACGACGTCGTCGCGGATCTGCTGCTCGGTCAGCGCCCGGCCCTCGCTGTCGCGCGAACGGCAGAGGGTCGCGATGATGTCGTCGCCGTCGTCCGGCTCCCGGCGGAACCGGTCGATCGCCGGCAGCAGCACCTCGTCGATGATCTGGGCACCGCGGCGGAACACGCGGTCACCCGGCATCGGCACCGCGTTCGGCACCCAGGGCAGCACCATGCGGAAGACGAACGCCTTGGCGATGTCGTGCAGCGCCGGGATGATCCGGTCCGCCTCGATCACCGACACCCTGTCCGCGAAGAACACCCTGATGACCGTCTGGTTGACGATGCGGCCCATCTCCGTGCTGACGTCGAAGGGCTCCCCGGACCGGGCGAACTGGTCGAGTCCCGCGACCGCCTGCTCCACCGCGTCGCTCATCCGGTCCATCAGGGCATCGATGCGCTTCGCGGTGAGCATGGGCTGGAGGGTACGGCGGCTCCACTCCCACGCCGGACCGTCGGTGAGGATCGCGCCACCGAGCAGCCGCTCCAACGGCGTCCAGAACATCCCTTCGCGGACGAAGGTGCCGGCGTGGTCGCGCAGGACCTGGTGCACGTGCTCGGGATCGGTCACCAGGTACGGGCGGAACAGGCCGAGGTTCAGCCGGACGATTTCGCCGCCCGTCTCCTTGGCGATCGCCTGCAGGCCGCCAAGCGGGTCGCGGATCAGTCGGGGGATCGTCCGGTAGACCGGGATCCGCCGGGCCGAACGAGGGCGCGCGGCATCGACGCCAGACGACATGATGGTGACCTCCCGGAAGCCACCCCCGTGACTCGTTGCGCTTCCATGGTCACCTAACGCGATCTAGAAAGTCCTCTGTCGAAAGTTGATTGAGCACGCAGTCAAACAACAGACATTTACCGCACCTCGTTGGCCGATACGCCCCACGGGCGTTCCCGCGTCGACCAAGGAATTCCCCGCCGATCAAGGGCAAACGGTCGCGGAAAAGAGATCAAAGCACGACCGTATGCCCTTGATCGACGCGGAAAGCCTTGATCGACGCGGAGAGGCGACCGCGGGCCGTCTCAGGCCGAAGGGCGGAGCGGGCGGGGGCGGGCGTTGCGGAGGCGGATGCCGCTGAAGGCCACCGTGCTGGCAATCACCTCGTCCCAGAAGGGCCAGAGGTTGTCCAGGACGCGCAGCTGGATGCCGGCCTCCTCGTGCAGGGCGAGCAGGTCCCCGACCGGCTCCGCGGGGCCGAGCGGCGTCACCGGCTCGGTGGCCACCATCGCGTACCGGTCGGTCGGGCTGATGTGCTGGAACGGCGCGGCGGGGAGTCGGTAGGCGTACAGCCGGACGGCCTGGATGGCGGGCAGCCAGCCGTACTCGATGGCATGGACCCGGGCGCCGGACCCGGCGCCGATGATGCGCTCGCGGTCCGCGTGCGTCGTGGTGGGCACGGCCCAGGCCATCCCGCGCGGGCACTGCCGGGGAAACCAGTAGTCCGGGCAGCGGGCGTGGTCGACGGCCCAGACGTACGGCTCGGTCTGCGCGGACGTGGCGGCGACGTGCGGCACGAACCGCTCGATCGTCGGGTCTTCGGAGAAGTGCATGACCTCGCCCGGGCCCGGCCGCACGTCAGAAGAGCCCTCGGACCCAGTTCCACACGTCCATGACCCACTCGGTCTGGCGCAGGTACGCCACCCCCACGCCGATCAGGAACACGGCGGCCACCAGGTGGGCGCCCTTCGCGCTGCGGCGGACCCGGCCGAGCTGGCGTTCGAGCACGACGCGGCCGACCAGCCGGGTCAGCGCGAACAGGCCCGCCGCGACCGCGAGCGTGAGCACGAAGGTGAGGGCCGGGCTGACCAGGTCGCCGCCCTGGGAGAGCACCCAGATGCCCCAGCACACGAACGCGAACAGCCCGCCGAACACGCTCCAGCCGCTGCCGATCCGCAGCTGCCGGGCGTGGTAGCCGGGCGGCATCCGCTGCGGCTCCGGGGCCGGCTGGGGCCATCCGGTGCCGGTCGGCTCGTACGTCGGCGCCGGGACCGGGTCCCTGGGCCCCACCTGGGCGACCCCGCGCTGGAACGGATGTGGCTGCGGCACCGGTTGCGGCGAGAGGTCAACCGTCCGCTCGACCCACGGCTGTGTGGGATCTGCCATGATCTCCTCCCCCGGGAACTACCTCTCCCGTCCGAGAGTAGCGAGCCGGCAAACCGGTCGCCGAGCCCTCGCGGGATGGCGTAAACAGAACGGATGACCGAACTGCCGATCCGGCCCGGCACGCCCGAGGAGCGCCTGGCGATCTCCACGATGCTCTTCGCCGCGTTCCACCACACGTTGGACGAGGACGTGCTGGAGCTCGACCGGCTGGTCTGGGAGCCGGAACGGTCCCTGGTCGTCGACGACGAGGGCACCATCGTCGGGCACGCGGTCGCCGCGACCCGGGACCTGAGCGTGCCGGGCAACGTCGTACCGGCGGCGCACGTCACCGGCGTGGCCGTGGCGCCTACGCACCGGCGGCGCGGCCTGCTGACCCGGATGATGACGCGGCAGCTCCAGGACGTGCGCGCGGCCGGGCGGGAGCCGATCGCAGCGCTGTGGGCCAGCGAGGGCCGCATCTACCCGCGGTTCGGGTACGGGCTGGCCGCGTGCCGGCTGGAGCTGGCGGTGGACACCCGGGAGGTGCGCCTGCCGGCCGCCACCGCCGTGCCCCGGCTCCGCGCCGGGCTGCCGGCCGATCTGCGCCCCGAGCTGGCCAAGGTGTACGACCAGCTGCGCCCCGACCGGCCCGGCTGGTCCAGCCGGGACGACGGCTGGTGGTCCCAGGTGCTCGGCGACACCGCATGGCACCGGCGCGACGCCACCCCGCTGCGCGCGGTCCTGCACGAGGGTGACGGCGGCGTCGACGGGTACGCGGTGTGGCGTACCCGGTCCGGGTGGACGCACCTCGGCCCGGACGCCGAGGTGCGGGTCCGCGAGGTGGTGGCCGCCGACCCGCAGGTGTACGCGGAGCTGTGGCGCTTCCTGCTCGGCATCGACCTGGCGCGCACCGTGTCGTACGACTTCGCCGCGCTGGACGATCCGCTGCTGCACCTGGCCAACGAGCCGCGCCGGCTCAACGCCCGGATGACGGACAGCCTCTGGATCCGCGTGGTCGACGTGGCCGGTGCGCTGTCCGCCCGGCGGTACGCCATCCCGCTCGACGTGGTGGTCGAGGTCGCCGACCCGTTGCTGCCGGAGAACGCCGGCCGCTGGCACCTGACCGGCGGCCCGCACGGCGCGCGCTGCGTACCCACGCCGGCACCGGCCGACCTGGCCTGCGACGTGCTCGACCTGGGCGCCGCGTACCTCGGCGGCACCTCGCTGGCCGCGCTGGCCGCCGCCGGCCGGGTCCAGGAGCTGCGCAGGGGCAGCCTGGCCGAGACCAGTACGGCGTTCGGCTGGCACCGCCAGCCCGCTCCCCTGGAGGTCTTCTAACCCCGTGTACCGTCGGCGCATGGGCGAACCTGAGCGACGGCGACGCCGGCTGCGGCAAGGGCCGACCGGGCGGCCGGCCCGGCCACGCCCGCCCGACGAGGCACCGGTGGAGGAGGGCGTCACCGCGGTGACCGCCGAGGTACTCGACCCGGAGCCGCCCGTGGCCCGGCCCGCCGCGGGCGAGGATCGGGAGACCGAGCGCGGGCTGCGCGGCCTGGTCGGCTCGGGCTCCTCGCAGGTCGGCATCAGCGCCGCGATGCGGGCCCGGGACGCGGCCCGGCCCACCGACGCCGACCTCGCCGAGGCGGAGGAGCGGCTGGTGATCGTCCGCCGCAACTGGGTGCCCCGCGACGAGCCGCCCAAGCGCTAGCGCCCTAGGGCAGCGGCGGGAGCTCGCCGGACTTCTCGTACTCCGCCACCTGCGCGATCCGCCGGGCGTGCCGCTCGTTGCCGGAGAAGAGGCTGGTCACGAACGCCTCCACGATCGCGGTGGCGTCGTCGATCGTGTGCTGGCGGGCGCCGATGGCCACCACGTTGGCGTCGTTGTGCTGCCGGGCGAGCTGGGCGACCTCGGTGTTCCAGGCCAGCGCGGCCCGTACGCCGGCGACCTTGTTGGCCGCGATCTGCTCGCCGTTGCCGGAGCCGCCGATCACGATGCCGAGGCTGCCCGGGTCGTCCACCACGCGAGCGCCGGTGTGCAGGCAGTACGCGGGGTAGTCGTCGTCCGGGTCGAACGCGTGCGGTCCGACGTCGATCGCCTCGTACCCCTGCTTGCCGAGGTAGTTGACGAGGTGCACCTTCAGCTCGTAGCCGGCGTGGTCGGCTCCCAGGTAGACGCGCATGTTGGGCAGTCTGTCAGGCGATCACGCCAGGGCGGCGCGCAGCCCGGCCGCGACCTGGTCGGCGGCCGGCCCGGCGGCGTCGAAGAGCGCCAGCTTGCGCGCCCAGCCGTGGTTGACGCCCAGGTACCGCACCACGACCGTGGGCACCCCGGCGGCGAGCAGCAGGTCGCCGTACCGCTCGCCCTCGTCGCGCAGCACGTCGTACTCGGCGGTCAGGATCAGCGTGGGTGGCATGCCGGCCAGGTCCGCGGTGAGCGGCGCCACGTCCGGGCTCAGCCGGTCGCCGGCGTCCGGCACGAACAGCGTCCAGAACAGGGCCGCCGCGGTGGCCTCGACGCCGAGTTCGCCGAACTCCGCGAAGGACGCCGACGACATCGTCGGGTCCAGGCACGGATTGATCAAAACTTGGTACGCCAGCGGCGTACCCGCGTCGCGCTGGCGCCTCGCGACGACGGTGGCCAGCTGCGCGCCGGCGCTGTCGCCGCCGACCGCGAGCCGGGTGGTGTCGACGCCCGGCGCGGTGGCCCGCAGCCACCCGAGGGCGGCCTCGGCGTCCTCGATCGCGGCCGGGTGCGGGTGCTCGGGCGCGAGCCGGTAGCCGACCGAGAGGATCGCGCAGCCGGAGCCGGCGGCGATCCGCCGGCAGAGCCGGTCGACGGTCTCCACGCTGCCCGTCGCCCAGCCGCCGCCGTGCAGGTAGAGCAGCACGGGCGCGCCGGGCGCGGGGACGTAGAGCCGGCAGGGTACGCCGTTCGCGTCCACGTCGGACACCTCGGCGACCGGCGCAGGTGGCCCGCACTCCCGGTCCACCGCCGCCTCCATGGCCGCCCGGGTGGCCAGCAGCTGCGCCATCGGGTCGGTGGCGATCTGCTCCTGCGTCGGCCGGGGCCGCGCCGCTAGGGACGCGGCCACCTGCGGGTGGAGCTTCACGACAACTGCGCCAGGACCAGACCACCCCGCGCCTTCGGAGTGAACCAGGTGCTCTTGCGCGGCAGCTTGAGCCGGTCCAGGTTGACGGTGACGAAGTCCTCGACGGTCACCGGCGCGATCAGGATCGCCATCTCGGCGTGCCCCGCGTCGACCTCGCCGGCCAGCCAGCTCGCCGGGTAGTCGCCGCCGACGTACGTGATCCGCTTGTCGCCCGGGTCCAGCCCGAGCGCGTCCCGCAGCACCACCCGTTCGACGAGCGCGTGGTCGAGGTTGTCCACGTCGCTCGCGCCCGGGGTGGGCGGCAGCGCGACCGCGTGCACCTTGCCGCCGGCGTACAGGTGAATGGTGCCCCCGGAGGCCGGCACCGTCGGCGGGCCGTCCATCGGGTAGACCGACGCGCCGCGCGCGCGGAGCCGCTCCAGCATTTCGGGCACGGTCATGGTCAGCTCGCTGACCAGCCGGTTGTACGGCTGGATGGTCACCGAGTCGGGCGTGGTGATCACGGCGAGGAAGCGCGGCAGCCCGCCGGTCTGGGCGGCCAGGCTGCGGTGGTTGCCGTCGGCCACGACCAGGTCGCCGCCGCCGGCCAGCTCGCACAGCTCGTCCTGGACCGGGCCGGGGCCGACCAGCCAGATGGCGTGCGTGCGCCCGGCCTGGTCGGCATCGGTCGCGGCCGGGGGCCGGCGGCCTCGACCGCCGCGGCGAGCGCCTCGTGCAGCGCCTCGCCGTTGCCGGTCTGCAGCAGGAGTACGGGAGACAGCAGGTGGCCGGTCGCCTTGGCCAGCGCCACCCGTTCGTGCACCTTTCCGATGAAGACGTCCTCGTTGCGGATCACCAGACCGGGCTCGTCAGCGCTGGTCGAGATCTGGTCGGTGTCCACCATGCCGAAGAACCCGTACGCCGGCTCGTCGCCCGGCGCGCTGATCCGGTAGAGCGCGATGACCCGCTCGGCGGGCGTGTAGCTGCCGTCGGCCTTGGCCTCGCCGAGCCGCTCGACCGCCGCCGGCAGGGCATCGCTGAATGAGGTGCCAAGGCTCTCCGGTGCCCGGTGGGGCATCTCGACGGCCAGGGCACTGTGCGGGTTATCGGCAATGATGGACGTGATTTCGGCGTCGTCGGCGAATTCATCGTAGTTTTGTGCGCCGGTGCCACCAGTGGTGATCCAGGCCCGGGCGATCGGATGCACGATCGTCATACTGCGTGACGCTACCGTCGCTGGTTGGTGTGACGCCCGACACCCTGCATGCTGTCCCACCTGCAAGGAAAGGGCTCCCTCAATCGAAGATCGGCTGGGCGTCGCGGGTGCGCTTGATCTCGTAAAAGCCGGGGGTACCGGCCACGAGAAGGACGCCGTCCCAGAGCCGGCCGGCGGCCTCGCCCCGCGGCGCGGGCGTGATCACGGGGCCGAAGAACGCGATCTTCTCACCGTCGACCGGGCCGGGGGCGTGGATCACCGGCGTGCCGACGTCGAGACCCACCGGCTTCATGCCGGCGTCGTGGCTGGCGCGCAGCGCTTCGTCGTACTCGGAAGAATCGCCCGCCTGGGCGAGCTCGGGGTCGAGGCCGGCCGCGGCGAGCGCCGCCCGGTAGAGCTCCGGCCCGCGCTCCTGCTTGCCGGGGTGGATCCGGGTGCCCAGCTCGGTGTAGAGGCCGCGCAGGACCTGCGGGCCGTACTTCTGCTCGGCCGCGACGCAGATCCGCACCGGCGCCCAACTGGTGTCCATCATCCGCCGGTAGTTGCGGGGCAGCTCCCGACCCTCGTTGAGCACGGAGAGACTCATCACATGGAACTGGATGTCGATCGGGCGGACCTTTTCCACCTCCAGCAGCCAGCGGGAGGTCAGCCACGCCCATGGGCAGATGGGATCAAACCACATGTCAACAGATGAACGCTCAACCATGTCCTCATCGTCTCCCAGCGATGCGCCAACGGCACCTCGGGATACGGTGACCTGGGCCACGCCTCTTTGAGGCGAGCATGAAACACTCTTTCGACGGGGCTGACAACAACGCGCGGCCCACCACGAGCCCGTCGACGACGACGGGCTGGAGAGAGGCGGGAGACCGTGGCCGGAGTGCGCAACCTGACCCAGGTCGAGGCGGCCGAGCGCGCCCGCCTGCTGGACGTGACCGGATACGACATCACCCTGGACCTCTCCGGCGCGGGCTTGGGCGACCAGACCTTCCGCTCGACCACCGAGATAACGTTCCGCTGCGCGGAACCGGGGGCCACCACCTTCGTCGAGCTGGCCGCCCAGCGGGTACGCGGTGCCACGCTCAACGGCGCCCCGGTCGACACCTCCGACTGGTCCGCCGAGACGGGTCTCGTGCTCCCCGGCCTGGCCGGCGAAAACACCCTCGTGGTGGACGCCGACTTCTTCTACTCCGCCAGCGGCCAGGGCATGCACCGCAGCGTCGACCCGGTCGACAAGGAGGTCTACCTCTACAGCCAGTTCGAGACGGCCGACGCCCAGCGGGTGTACGCCTGCTTCGACCAGCCCGACCTCAAGAGCGTCTACACCTGGCACGCGATCGTGCCGGCCCACTGGCGGGTCGTGTCGAACTCCCCGGTCGCCGACGTCGACTCCTCGGATGACGTCAAGACCGTTCACTTCGCCACGTCGGCCCGGATGAGCACGTACATCACGGCGCTGTGCGCGGGGCCGTACCACGAGGTGCGGTACGAGCACGACGGAATCGACCTGGGCTACTTCTGCCGGGCCTCGATGGCGCGGTACCTCGATCCGGACGAGCTGCACACCATCACCACGCAGGGCTTCGACTACTTCCACGAGCAGTTCGGGGTGCGCTACCCGCTGCCCAAGTACGACCAGATCTGGGTGCCGGACTTCAACGCCGGCGCGATGGAGAACTTCGGCTGCGTCACCCACGCCGAGGCGCACTACGTCTTCCGGTCGCAGGTCACCGACTTCGAGCACGAGCAGCGGGCCAACACGATCCTGCACGAGCTCGCCCACATGTGGTTCGGCAACCTCGTGACCATGCGCTGGTGGAACGACCTGTGGCTCAACGAGTCGTTCGCCGAGTGGGCCAGCCACTGGTGCAACACCAACGCGACGCGCTTCACCGACGCGTGGACGACGTTCCTGTCCGTCCGCAAGAACTGGGGCTACCGGCAGGACCAGCTCTCCTCCACCCACCCGGTCTACTGCGAGATGCCCGACCTGGCCGCCGTCGAGGTCAACTTCGACGGCATCACGTACGCCAAGGGCGCCAGCGTGATCAAGCAGCTGGTCGCGTACGTCGGGGAGGACGCCTTCCTGGCCGGCCTGCGCTCCTACTTCGCCCGGCACGCCTGGGGCAACGCCACGTTCGACGACCTGCTCAGCGAACTGGAGGCCGCCTCCGGCCGGGAGCTGCGCAAGTTCGCCGCGCAGTGGCTGGAGACCGCGCAGGTCAACACGCTCCGCCCTTCCCTTACGGTCGCTGCGGACGGCACCTACGAATCGGTGAACGTGCTGCAGGAGGCGCCCACGGACTACCCCGTGCTGCGCACCCACCGCCTCGGCGTGGGCCTGTACGACCTGGTCGACGACCGCCTCGTGCGGCGCGAACGGCTGGAGATCGACGTCACCGGCGAGCGGACCTCGCTGCCCCTGACCGGCGTACGCGCCGCCGACGTGCTGCTGTTCAACGACGACGACCTGACGTACGCCAAGCTGCGGCTGGACGACCGCTCGATGGCCACCGTCGTGCAGCACGTCGCCGGCTTCGAGTCGTCGCTGGCGCGGGCGCTGTGCTGGGCGGCCGCCTGGGACATGGTGCGCGACGCCGAACTGGCCGCCCGCGACTACGTGGCGCTGGTCGTCGCCGGCCTGCCCGCCGAGGGCGACATCAACCTGATCACCGCCACGCTGCGGCAGGCCCAGAGCACGCTGTCCTTCTACGCCGACCCGGCGTGGGCGCCGGAAGGGTGGGCCGCGCTGGCCGGGGCCGCCCGCGCGGCGGTGGCGGCGGCCGAGCCGGGCAGCGGCTTCCAGCTCGCCTGGGCCCGCGCGTACGCCTCCGCCGCCCGCAGCGCCGACGACCTGGCCGTGCTGCGCGGCTGGCTCGACGGTGTGGGCGTGCCGGACGGCCTGACCATCGACACCGAGCTGCGCTGGTCGCTGGTGCAGTCGCTGACCGCCAAGACCGTCGTCGGGCTCGACGAGATCGAGGCCGAACTGGCGACCGACCGTACGGCCAGCGGCGAGCGGGAGGCCGCGTACGC
The DNA here is from genome assembly GCF_011764445.1 of Phytohabitans rumicis. Lineage (NCBI taxonomy): Bacteria > Bacillati > Actinomycetota > Actinomycetes > Micromonosporales > Micromonosporaceae > Phytohabitans > Phytohabitans rumicis. Next base: position 5,797,237 of record NZ_BLPG01000001.1, on the reverse strand, counting down.
GCGGGCACTGCTGCCCACGCCCGCCGGCAAGGCCGAGGTGTGGCGCCGGCTGGCCGGTGGCGACGCCCTGCCCAACTGGGAGCACCGGGCGCTGTTGCAGGGCTTGCAGCACCCGACCCAGGTCGAGCTGACCGCGCCGTACGTCCAGCCGTACTTCGACGCGGTCGGCGACGTGTGGGCGCGGCGGGACAGCGAGCCGGCGCAGGAGTTCGTGATGCTGGCGTACCCGGCGTACCAGGTGGACGCCGCCACCGTGGCCGCCACGGACGCCTGGCTCGCCCAGGAGGGCCACCCCGCCCCCCTACGCCGCCTGGTAGCCGAAGGCAAAGACGGCGTAGTCCGCGCCATCAAGGCCCGCGCCCGCGACAGCGCGGCCCTTTAGGCGCGCGGGCTTTTGGGCGCGCGGGCTTTTGGGCGCGCGCCGCTCGGCGCGCCCTCCTCTCCCGTCGATCAAGGGCATATGGCCGTGGTTTGATCTCAAATCCGCGGCCGTATGCCCTTGATCGACGTGAAAGTCCTTGATCGACGGTCGTTGAGCGTGGCCTTCAGCGTCGCCACGAGGCGGTCCGGCGCCCGGTACAGGTCGACGTCCGTGAAGTAGCGCATCCGCCACCCCCGGGTCTCCAGCCAGTTGTGGCGCTGCCGGTCGTTGCGCAGCCGCATCCGGTCCAGATGGGACGCGCCGTCGAACTCGACGCCGACCTGCTCCTCCTCGTACCCAAGGTCCAGCCGGCAGCGCTCCACGCCCCACTCGTCGACCACCACCAGCTGTGGCCGCGGCGCCGGCAGCCGTCCATCGTGGATCACCAGCCGGAGGTGGCTCTCCTGCCGGCACTCCGCGAGCGGGGTGGCGAGCGGCACCAGCTCACGCGCCTGGCGTACGCCGCGCAGCCGGTCGTGCCGCAACACCTCGGCGGCGAGCTCCGCCTCGGTGCAGGCGCCGGCGCGGAGGGCGGCGTCGAGCGTCGCCAGCGCGTCCGGGCGGCCCAGCTGCCGGGCGAGGTCGACCGCGCACCGCGCCGGCGCGAGGCAGGTCAGCCCGAAGACCTCCCGCACGTCGTCGAACGGCAGCACCGCCTCGTGGACGCGTACGCCCCGACGCTGTGGCACGGCCGCGCCGGCGGGGACGGCAACGTGCACCGCCTCGGTGGGCACGACGCCGAAGCCGTACAGCAGCGCCGCCGTGTGGTGGGCGAGCGCCGCGTCCGGCGGGAGCACGAGCGCGGCAGCACGCAGCACGTCGAGCAGGTCCGCGGCTTCCGCACCGTCGACGTACACCTCGTGGAACGGGTGGGACAGCCGGCCCTTGGCCCGCGCCCACCGGGTCGCGCTGCGGGACTGGCGCATGTCCTGGACGCGGTGCGACTCCCGCATGCCGCGCAGGAGTCGGGGCAGGGCCGCGGCGTCGTCGTACAGGTCACTCATGGGCGACAGGGTGGCGACCGCCCAGACCTATCCGCCACCGCCGTTTGAAGATCTGTGGACAACCGGGGCGCCTGCGGAAAACGCCCTGATCATGCCGTCGTGTGGTATGCGGTCCAGGTCGCCGGCGCCACCTGCACCGCGTACGGCAGCTCCGCCGTCACGCACTGCCCGGGATTGACGCTGCGGTGCAGCTCGTAGTGGCCGGCCGCGGCGCGGTTGTAGAGGTGCGCGACGGGCCCGTTGCTGGTGCGCTCGATCCGCCAGTACGACTCGATGCCCGCCTCCGCGTACAGGCCGGGCTTGACGTAGCGGTCGAAGCGGCGGCTACTCGGGCACTCCACCTCCACGACGAGCGCGACGTCGGCGGGGTCGGCCCAGGTGGCGCCGGGCGCCGTACCCGGGCGCAGCACGGTGATGTCGGGCGTGAGGTAGCTGGCCCCGGAGTGCAGTCCGATGCGGCTGATCGCGTGCCACCCGGGCAGTACGGCCGTGCGCAGGTCAGCGATGACGCCGTCAACAAGGCGCTGGTGGTCACCGTCGAGCGGGGCGCTGACGTGGAGGGCACCGTCGATGACCTCGTACCGGTGATCGTCGTGAGGAAACGCGCGCAGGTCGGACTCGGTCCACGGCCGGTCCGGGGCGGCGAGTGGGGGTGCCACGCTGAACCACCTCCTCCCGCTCCACCCTACCGACGCGCCGGGCAATCGCCCGCCGATCAAGGACTTCCGCGTCGATCAAGGGCCTCCCCGCCGATCAAGGGCATATGGCCGTGGTTCGATCTCCATTCCACGACCGTTTGCCCTTGATCGACGGCGGAGTCCTTGATCGGCGCGCTGGGGGTGCGGGGAGGTTGCCCACTTGGCGGCGGACGCCGGCGAATAGGGACCCTGGGCCCGATACGAGGTGTGACCCGCGAGTAGGGGTCCCCTCCTGGGGACGGGCCGTGAGTGGGGCGCCCCTATTCAGCTCCGCGCGGGTATTACGGCGCCCTCAGGGCCAGGCAGCGCGAGACGCGTCGCCGGTGACCGCGCCGTTCCCTGACCACTCGGACGCTAGCCCGACTGCCGCGGGTGATCATGGAGTTAGCAGCAGGGCAAGCGCTCTCCCCGACGCTAACCTCATGATCACCGCAGGCTGGCGTCGATCCCAGGAACCCTTGACTACCCGGCCTTGAGGGCGCCCCACCCACGCCGGGGCTCGCCAACCCAGCGCCGGCCCGCCGAGCCGCCCACCCCGCCGATCAAGGATTTCCGCGCCGATCAAGGGCATACGGCCGTGGATCGGAGATCAAAGCACGACCATTTGCCCTTGATCGACGCGGAGAGGGGGCGGCGAGGCGAGGGGGCGGCGACGCGGCGAGGGGCGTGCAGAAGCGCGCGGCGAGGCCGCAGGGCGAGGGGGGCACCGGGGCGAGAGGCTGCGCGGGGGTGTGCCCGGGGCCGGGTGGGGAGGGGGTTATGCGCGGCCGGCGTGGGTGGCTAGTTGGTCCAGGCCGCTGATGATGCCGCCGGCCAGGTCGCCGCCGCCGAAGGCGGCCACCATCGACAGCGCGGCGAGCTTGGCGTCGCGGTCGAGGATGCGCTTGCGGGCGGTCGCGCCCGTCACGATCTCCAGCGCCCGCTGGTTGGGCGAGACCGCGACCATGACGGAGCGATCCGGGTCGGCGAGCTGGGAGTGCAGCTTTTCGGCGTGAGCCCGGACCGGCTCGTCCAGGTCGCCGAGGTACACGCTGAAGGTCAGCCCGGTGGAACGGTCGGCCACCCGCAGCGCCTCGTCCAGGCGCAGCAGCTGCCTGGTCGAGAACGGGCCGTCGAGCACGTCGGGCCGGGTGCTGACATCGGTGCCCTCGGGCGCCTTTTCACCAACGGTCACTTGCGCCTCCCGTCGGATTGATCCGAGCCGGCGTCGCCGCCGTCAACTCGGCACGCGACGAACCCGCGGGCAACGCCGCGTGGTCGCTGCCGGATACGCCGGCCAACTGCTCCGGCGCGGCCAGGAACCACACCGGGGCAAAGTCGAACGGCCGCCCCGGCCGGTAGCGCTTGGCACTGCGGCCGCCACCCAGCGCCGCCAGGCCGGCGACCACCAGGATGATCGCGGCCGGTATGCCGGCGAAGACGAGCACCGTCTCGGTAACAGACACGGACAACACCCCTGACTCAGACGCCGTTCACGGTAGCGGAGGGCGCGGCCCGCCAGATCTCGGGGTGCCGGTCACCCCAACCGATGGACGCCTCGAGCTCGGCGGCGGCGGCGAGCAGGCGCCCATCTTCGCCGTACCGGCCGGTCAGCATGACGCCGACCGGCATCCCATCGGCCAGGGCGACGGGCAGCGAGACCGACGGCTGGCCCGTGACGTTGAACACCGCGCAGTACGGCGAGAAGCGCCGCTGCCGGTCGAAGTCGTCGGCCGGGTCGCCGGCCCCGCTGAACCAGCCGACCTTGGCCTGCGGCGTCGCCAGCGTGGGGCACAGCAGCAGGTCGTACCCGGCGACGGCGCGCATGCCCTGGCGCACCTGGAGCTGTAGCTGGGACAGCGCGCCCATGAGCGTCGCCACACCAACCGCGTGGCCGCGCTCACGCATGAGCCGGGTCAGCGGCAGCAGCTCCGCCTCGCGCTCCGGCGGCACGGGGGCGAGCGCCAAGACGTACCAGATCGTCTCGAAGAGCGGCCAGACGTCGGGGCCGAGCGGCGGTGCGACGTCGACCACCTCGTGGCCGGCGCCGGCGAGGGCGGCGGCCGCGGTGTCGACGGCGGCCAGGCACGCGGGGTCGACCGGCTGGTCGGCCGCGAGCATCGGCGCGACGAACCGCCCGACCCGCAGCCGGGGCCCGGGCCGCCGGGCCGCGGCCAGATAGCCGCCGTCGGGCAGCGGCGGCGACGCATAGGGCTCACCAGGCATCGGAACGGCCATCGCGTCCAGCATCGCGGCGGCGTCGGCGACGGTGCGGGTGATCGGGCCGGGCGTGGGCAAGCCGAAGCCGCCGAAGCCGAACGGCCCGCCGGACACCACGCCGCGGCTGGGCTTGTAGCCGACCAGCCCGCACAGCGCCGCCGGGATGCGCACCGAGCCGCCGCCGTCGGAGCCCTGGGCGAACGGCGCCAGCCCGGCCGCGACCGCCGCCGCCGAGCCACCGCTGGAGCCGCCGGCGGTGAAGTCGAGCCCCCACGGGTTGCGGGCCGGCGGGGCGACCCGGCCCTCCGAGTAGAGCGAGATGCCCAGCTCCGAGGTCGTGGTCTTGCCGAGGCTGACGGTGCCGGCCGCGCGCAGCAGGGTGACCACGTCGGCGTCGACCGGCGGCACGTAGTCAGCCAGCGCCGCGGAGCCGAACGTCGTGCGGACGCCGGCCGTCATGGTCAGGTCCTTGAGGACGGTGGGCACGCCGTGCAGCGGGCCGCGCTGGTCGGCCGGCACGTCGTCGGCGGCCTTGGCCTGGGCGCGCGCCTGGTCGGCGGTCACCGTGACGAACGCCCCCACGGCGTCGCTCAGCGCCTCGACGCGGGCCAGGTAGTGCGCGACCAGCTCGGCGCTGCTCAGCTCACCGCGGCGGATCGCGTCGGCCTGCTCCAGGGCGGTCAGATCATGCGGCTCGGCCATGCCTCTAGTTTGTATCCCGTGACCGACATTCTCGCCCGCGATCTCGACGCCGCCGATCCTCTCGCGCGCTTCCGCGACCGCTTCGTCATCGAGGACGAGCTGATCTACCTGGACGGCAACTCGCTGGGCCGGCTTCCGCTGTCCACAAGGGAGCGCCTGCATCGGGCGATCGGCGAGTGGGGCACCGACCTGATCCGCGGCTGGGACCGGTGGATCACGCTGTCCCGGGAGGTCGGCGACGTGCTGGCCACCGGTGTGCTGGACGCCACACCGGGCGAGGTGGTGCTGTCCGACTCGACGAGCGTCAACCTCTACAAGCTCGCCGCCGCGGCCTGTGCCGCCCGCCCCGGGCGACGGGTGATCGTCACCGACGACGACAACTTCCCCACCGACCGGTACATCCTGCAAGGGCTGGTTGAGGCCCGCGGGATGGAGCTGCGGGTGCTCAAGACCGACATCGACCTGGGCGTCTCCGCCGAGGCGGTGCGGGAGGCGCTCGACCCCGACGTGGCGCTCGTCTCGCTCTCGCACGTCGCGTACCGGTCCGGGGCGGTCGCCGACCTGCCGGCCATCACCGCGGCCGCCCACCAGGCCGGCGCGCTGGCGCTCTGGGACCTGAGCCACTCGGCCGGCGCGGTCCGCGTCCCGTTGCGGTCCGCCGGGGCCGATCTCGCCGTCGGGTGTACGTACAAGCACCTGAACGGCGGGCCGGGCGCACCCGCGTTCCTGTATGTGCGGGCCGACCTGCAGGCGGAGCTGCGCCAGCCGATCTGGGGCTGGTTCGGGCAGCGGGACCAGTTCGACATGGGCGTCGAGTACGACCCGGTGGAGTCGATCGACCGCTTCCAGGTCGGCACGCCGCCGGTGCTGGGGGCGTACGCGGCGCTGGAGGGTGCCCGGCTCACCGCCGAGGCGGGCATCGACGCGGTGGCGGCGAAGGGGGCGGCGCTCGGCGCGTACGCGATCGAGCTGTGCGACACGTGGCTGGCGCCGTACGGCGTCGTGGTGGCCTCGCCCCGTGCGGACGCCCGCCGGGGCGCGCACGTCACGCTCCGCCACCCGCGGGCCTGGCAGCTCAGCCAGGCTCTGCGCGCGGCGGGCGTGATCCCGGACTTCCGCACCCCGGACCGGCTGCGGCTGGGGTTCGGCGCGCTCTACACGCGCTTCGTCGACGTGTACGCCGGCCTGGCGCGGCTGCGGGACATCCTGACGGCCGACTCGCACCTGGCGTTCCCGGAGCGGCACGCGCGCGTAACTTGACCGGTTTTTCGGTATTTGTTGTAGCTCGGTGCGAAGATCCCTCTCATGAGGACTTTCGCAGCAGCCGCCGCGCTTGCGTTTGTCGGTCTCCTTGCCGCCCCGGTGCCCGCTTACGCGGACGGGGCGTGGGTCGAGGTCAACCCCAGCAGCATCCAGGCCGGTTACCGGGTGGGCATCCGCGGCAGCTGCCAGGAGAACCTGAACGACGCCATCGCCAAGTCGGACGCGTTCGGCGAGGTCAAGATGGCGCCGGAGCACGGCTTCGTGGTGGCCGCCGTGACCGTCCCGGCCAAGACCCGGCCGGGCGACTACAAGGTCAACCTGTCCTGCAAGAACGGCAGTTCGGCCACCACGACCATGTACGTCCTCGGCATGGACCACCCCAGCAAGGGGCCGGCGACCGGCGGCGGCGGTACGGCGCGCGACGCCACCACCCCGCTCGCGGTCACCGGCGCCGGGGTGGCCGCGGTGGTCGCCGGGCTCGGCCTGCTGGTGCTGCGCCGCCGCCGTACGTAGATGCCGCGTACCGGGGTGATGCCGAGTACCCGGGTGCTCGCCGGCGCCCTGGTGCTCGTGGGCGTCTTCGCGACCGGGCTGGGACTCGGCCAGATCGAGCTGCCCGCCTGGTGGGCGCCCGAGGGCAAGGCGCCGCCCCGGGAGTTTCCGGTGCTGGAGCCCAGCCGGCCGACCCGGATCGCGATCCCGTCGATCGGCCTGCGCGCGCCGGTGCACAGCGTGGGGCTGGCCGGCGACGGCTCCATCGCCGTACCGGCCGCGACCCGGCGGCACGAGGCCGGCTGGTACGAGGACGGCCCCACCCCGGGCCAGTTCGGGCCGGCGATCATCGTGGGGCACGTGGACACCCGTACCGGGCCGGCGGTCTTTCACGACCTGCGCGAGCTGCGCCCCGGCGCGACGATCGAGATCAGCCGGCGGGACGGCTCGGTGGCCGTCTTCGAGGTCAACTCGGTGGAGCGCTTCGGCAAGGCGCGGCTCCCGGCCCGGCGCGTGTACGGCGACTTCAGCCGCCCCGGCCTCCGCCTGATCACGTGCGGAGGGCGGTGGGTCGGCGGCGAGACCGGGTACGCCGACAACGTGGTCGTCTTCGCGTCCTTGGTCCGCGCCAAGCTCCCGTGATCTTGCAAGGAAGGGCACCTTGCTATGCAAAAAGCGATAACAAGGTGCCCTTCCTAAACCCGGAGACGAAGAAAGCGGCGCCTAGGCCGCTTCGGGGAGATCGAGCCAGTCGGCCCAGCGTGGGTCCGGCGCGCGGTGGCCGAGTACCCGCCAGGCCATTCCTTTGGGTGCGCCGGGCAACGCGTGCAGCCGCCACCCCAGCTCAGCGGGCGTCTTGTCGCCTTTGGTGTGGTTGCACCGGGCGCAGGCGGCCACCACGTTCTCCCAGGCGTGCCGACCACCGCGACTGCGCGGGAACACGTGGTCGATCGTCTCGGCCGGGCCGCGGCAGTACGCGCAGCGCCAGCCGTCCCGGGCGAAGATGGCCCGCCGGGAGAGCCCGACGTGGCTGCGGTACGGCACCCGCACGTACCGGGTCAGGCGCACGACGGACGGGACCGGCAACTGGCGCCGGACGCTGTGCAGGATGCCCTCGCCGTCGGCGACGCACACGGCTTTGGCGGATAGGACGAGGATCGCGGCTCTTCGCACTGACACGACACACAGCGGCTCGTAGGTGGCATTTAGGACCAATGCGCCGGAGCCCACCGTCGGTCGTATGTCAGGCATCGCGCTCACCTCTCCAGGTCGTGCAGACCAGCTCCCTGTCAGCCAGCACGCCGCGGGCCGTCGGTGACCGCGGCCGACGTCGGCGGATCACCGACGTCCGTGCGCCAATAGTCCCCGATGGGTAACTGAATTGCACGTACTATTCGGAGCCTCTCTCATGAAGCTTCGGTGACGTGCGGCAAGATGACCTGTTCTGTCGGGTTAGCCACGGGGGCGGACCCGGGCATGCCGGCACGATCGCCGTGCGGTACGAAGGCAAACGTGATTGCCGCTCTCCTCGCCCAGCCGACCCCCGACCCGTCCCCGACCGTAGGGGCGGACTGCAGCGCGGACGCCCTGTGCCAGCAGGTGTTCGACTGGACCGGCATACCCTGGCTCGCGGAGAGCAGCTTCTGGATCTTCGTCAAGCCGCTGCGCATCCTGCTGATCTTCGCGATCGCCCTGCTGATCCGGTGGATCTTGCACCGCACCATCAAGCGGCTGGTCCGGACGTCGACCAACACCAGCGTGCCGACCATCCTCAAGCCGCTGCGCGAGCGGATCCCGAGCGCCCCGGCCGACCCGACCGCGGTGGTGCCCGAGCGGCGCCGCCAGCGGGCCGAGGCGATCGGATCGGTGCTGCGCAGCACGGTGACCGCGGTCGTCTTCGCGATCGCCGGGCTGCTGATCCTCAGCGAGCTGAACTTCAACCTGGCGCCCCTGATCGCCAGCGCCGGTATCGCCGGCGTGGCGCTCGGCTTCGGCGCACAGTCGCTGGTCAAGGACGTGCTCTCCGGCATCTTCATGCTGCTGGAGGACCAGTACGGCGTCGGCGACACCGTCGACCTCGGCGAGGCGACGGGCGTCGTGGAGGCGGTCGGGCTGCGCATCACCACGGTGCGCGACGGCCGGGGCGTCCTCTGGTACATCCGCAACGGCGAGATCATCCGGGTCGGCAACAAGAGCCAGGGCTGGGCCATGGTGATCATCGACATGCCGATCGGATTCGCCGGCGTCGAGGAGGCCACCTCGGTGATGCGTGCCGCGGCGGCGTCCGTGGCCGAGGACGCCGACCTGGCGGCGAACCTCGTCGAGCCGCCGGACGTGCTGGGTGTGGAGCAGATCACCGTGGACGGCGCGGTCATCCGGACGATCGTCAAGACGACCGCCGACGGCCAGTTCGAGGTGGGGCGTGAGCTGCGGCGCCGGCTCACCGAGGCGCTCGACGAGGCCGGCATCACCGCGCGGATCGCCGCGACCCGGATGTACCCGCGGCCGGCGGCTCCCAACGGCGAGGGCGACACGCGCGGAGGTGCTACCTAAGTCGGGCAACCGACACCGAAGAGGGAATGGGTCGCGCACCGCGCGGACAGTCAGGTATCGTCCGTTCGTTCAGTCGGAGAGGCGACGGACCAACCGTTCGCCCTAGCCAGATGTCAGACGATCGGGCAGAATTCGTGAATAGCTCCATGGCGGAGCGTCACGACAACCTCGCCTTTCCGTCTAGTTAGGCGTTCCCGCCGGCCGCCATCAAAAGTGGCCGTCGGTGCGGACGATGGAGGCCCCCGGTGTCCGACGAGGCACACGCCGCCGAACGGCAGGCCACGTTCCGTGAGGTGTTCGGCCAGCCCGAGTATCGCGCGGTATACCTCGCCAGCACGCTGTCCTGGCTAGGCGACTACCTGGCGAAGGCGGCACTCACCGTGCTGGTCTACGACCAGACCAAGTCGGTGGCGATGTCCGCGGCCGCGTTCGCGGTCAGCTACCTACCGTGGTTGCTGGGCGGCCCGCTGCTGGCCACGATGGCCGAGCGCTACCCGTACCGGACGGTGATGGTCACCTGTGACCTGGTCCGGATGACGCTCGTCGGCACGATCGCGCTCCTCCCGCTGCCGGCCCCCGTCGTACTCGTCGTGATCTTCCTGAACACGCTGGCCAGCCCGCCGTCGCAGGCCGCACGCTCGGCGCTGCTGCCGTTGATCCTCGGCGGCGACCGGCTGGTCGTGGGCCTGTCTGTCAACCTCACCACCGGGCAGGCCGCGCAGGTCCTGGGCTACGTGGCGGGCGCGGGCATCGCGGCCGTCAACCCGCGCCTGGCCCTGGCCATCGACGCGTCCACCTACGCCGCGTCCGCGGTGCTGATCCGCCTGGGGGTACGCGCGCGCCCGTCCGCCATGACCAAGGCGCACCGCAGCCACCTGCTCCGGGAGACCGCGGACGGCTTCCGGATGGTCTTCCAGACGCCGGTGCTGCGCTCGATCGCGGTCCTGGTGTTCGCCGCCATGCTCTTCGCGGTCGTGCCCGAGGGCCTCGCGGCCGCGTGGGCGACCTCACTGTCCGACTCGGAGGCGCAGCGGGGCATCTCCCAGGCGCTCATCATGGCCGCGAGCCCAGCCGGCTTCATCATCGGCGGCCTCGTCACCGCCCGGCTGATCCGCCCGGACCTGCGGCGCGCCCTGATCCGGCCGTTCGCGGTCCTCGCGCCGCTGTCGCTGGTGCCCGCGCTGCTCGGCCCGTCCGCCGTGGGCATCGCGGTCATGGCGGGGGTCTGCGGGTTCGCCGTCGCCGGCATGATGCCCGCCGCCAACGGCCTCTTCGTCCAGGCGCTCCCGCACGGGTTCCGGGCCCGCGCGTTCGGGGTGATGCAGAGCGGCACCCAGGTGATGCAGGGCGCGGCCGTGCTGGCCACCGGCCTGCTGGCCGAGCACAACTCGATCCCCACGGTGGTCGGGCTGTGGAGCCTCGCCGGCGTCGGCCTGATCCTGCTCGCCTGCACCCAGTGGCCGCGCGCCGACCGGTTCAACGCCGCGGTGGCGGTGGCCACCCACACCCAGCCGGCGGACGCCTCCCGCATCGACATCCCGGTACACCAGAACGGCGCGAACCAGGGCGAGACCTCCAAGATCGTCGAGCGGCTCCGGCTGCCTGGCAAGATAGAGCGGTGAACTTCTTCGACGCGGTCGGTGGCGAACCGACCTTTCGCAAGCTGGTCGACGAGTTCTACGCGGGGGTGGCCACCGATCCCGTGCTCCGCCCGCTGTACCCCGAGGAAGACCTCGGGCCGGCGGCCGAGCGACTGACTCTCTTCCTGATCCAGTACTGGGGCGGGCCCAACACGTACTCCGCCCAGCGGGGGCACCCGCGCCTGCGGATGCGGCACGCGTCGTTCCGGGTCGGTCCGGACGAGCGGGACGCCTGGCTGGCGCACATGCGGCACGCCGTGGACAGCCTCGACCTGCCCGCCGATCTGCACACCACGCTGTGGGACTACCTGGAGCGGGCGGCGTACTTCATGGTCAACACCATGGACGAGCCGGGCCCGGCAAATGGGTTGAATACCGCATAACGCACCCCCGGGCGGCCCTCGGTCGTTGGTCAACGCGTACCCAACGCCCATCCGCCGAGGGAGTACGCGCATGCGCCGCCGCCTCTTCGCCGTCGCCGCCGTGGCCGCCGCCGCGGTCGCCGGCGTCGTGCCCGCCGTTGCCCAGGTCGCCCAGCCGACCGTGGTGTCCGCCGACCCGGTCGACTGGTCCCCGCACGTGCTCGACGGCACCGTGCACGCGATCACCGTGGTCGGCGACACCGTCGTGGTCGGCGGGGACTTCTCCGTCGTGGCCAACAACCGTGGCTTCCGCTACCGGCGCGACTACCTCTTCGCCTTCGACGCCCGCACCGGCGCCCTCCGCTCCTTCGCGCCCTACCTGGACGGTCCCGTCTACGCGCTCGCCCCGGGCGCCGACGGCACCGTCTACGCCGGCGGCGCGTTCCGTTCCGTGAACGGGGCCGCGCAGCGCGGCCTGGCCCGCCTCTCGCTGGGCAACGGCGCGCGGACGCCGGGCTTTTCGGCCAGCGTCAACTGGGGCGACGTCCGGGCCTTGGCCGCCGCCGGCCGATGGCTTTACGCCGGGGGTACGTTCAGCGCCGTCAACCGGGTGCCCCGGGCGGCTCTCGCCCGCCTCGACGCCGGCACTGGCGCGGTGGACGCCGGCTTCGACGCCCGCCTCGCCGCAGCCGAGGCCACCCGGCCCAAGGTCGAAGACTTCGCCCTCACCCCGGACGGCCGCCGGCTCGTGGTGGCTGGCGCGATCAGCCACGTCGCGGGCGTACCCCGGGCCCAGCTCGTGCTCCTCGACACCGGCGGACCGCACGCGGTCGTCGCGAACTGGTACACCGACGCCTACCGCCCGACCTGCAACGGCACCTACGACACCTACCTGCGCGCGGTCGACTTCGCCCCCGACGGGTCGTACTTCGTGGTGGTGACCACCGGAAACGGCTCCGGGCCGACGCAGATGTGCGACACGGCGGCACGCTTTTCGACCGCCGGCGCGGGGCGGCACGCCCCGGCCTGGGTCAACCACACCGGCGGCAACACCCTGCTCGCAGTCGCGGTGACCGGCAGCGCGGTGTACGTCGGCGGCCACCAACAGTGGCTGGACAACCCGCACGGCAACAAGTCGGCCGGCCCGGGAGCGGTCGAGCGGCCGGGCATCGGGGCGATCGACCCGCGTACCGGAAAGGCGCTGGCCTGGAATCCGACCCGCAGTCGGGGGGTGGGCGTGCGCGCCTTCCTCGCCACCGCCAGCGGCCTGTGGGTGGGGTCGGACACCGAACGCCTGGGCGGCGAGTACCACGGCCGCCTAGGAATGTTCCCTCTATAGAAGGGCTCCTTCGTCGTGGAGCCAGTCCACGAAGGAGGTGGCGACCGCCGCGCCGCAGTCGAGCAGCTCCACGACCAGCGCGTCGTGCGCGCCGGAGCTCAGCGGCACCTGCAGCTCGGCGTAGATCGGCAACATGCCGCGCTCGGTCGGGTCACCCACGTACGCCTTGCAGAAGCGCCGGGTGTGGTTCCACTCGTTGACCACGCGATAGGCCCGATCCGCCCAGTCCGGCGGCACGGTGGAGTGGGGGCGGGCCCGCATGACCAGGATCTCGTCGTCGGGGCCCTCCAGCGTGAAGAGCACCGCGTGCCGCTCCCACATGGCCAGCAGGCTCCCGTCGCCGTCGGCGAGGTAGCGCACATCCAGCAGGTCCAGGGCGTCGCCGATGCGGCGCAGCGTGACCGGGGCGACCTTGACGGGGATATCGTCGTCCAAAGTGGACACATCGCCCGCGCTGCTCACCTGCTCGCCTTCGCGCTGCGACGGCACGTTTACGCGGCGTACCGTACTGCGCTGTACGCCGCGGATACCGCTTCCGGTCTCCGGCTCTCCGCCACCGGTGTGACCCGGGCGCCATTGCCACCACGGCATCGCTTGTGCACCTCACTCCCCAGCGGATCCACTTGCCTACGTTGCGTTGGACCCGACGCACGACGGTACCCGGACAGCCGGGCTACGGCATCCCCCAACCACCCCACCAAACCAGAAAGATGATTCGCCATCAACTCTTCGTACGAGCCACGGCTGGTCGTACCGCGAATTGACTCACGGGAAGTAGCCACGCAACGCCATATGGTGCGGCCAATCCGACCCATCGGCCGACCGTTTGTACGCGCACCGTTTCACCCTCAGCCTGGTCCGAACGGCCCAGGAACCCCATCCGTGCGACGCCTTGGACGAGCCGTTGCGGCACCTCCACGCGCATGCCACCGGTGGTGACCACGATCGCGACGTGATCCAGCAGGGCGTCGCGCACCGCTCGCTCGCCCACCGGCCGGCCGCCGACGCCGTGCTCGCTGGCGGCCCGCAGGGTGCCCGCGGCCGCCGCCGCGATGCGGCGCAGGTCCGTCGCGGGCAGGCTCTCCACGACCCGGGCCCCGGCCGGCGGCAACGGCCACCGCCACCCCTGGTCGCGCCGCTCCGGCAGCGCGTCGCCGCCCCGGCCGATCTCGGCCAGCAGGTCCGCGGCGGACACGGTCGCGTCGTCCGGTCCGGCACCCGCGACGGTACGGCTTGCGAGCACCGCCCACGGCAGCCTCGCCCAGAGCGCGGTGCGGTCGTCGGCCACCCGCTTCAGCCGTACCACCGCGTGCGGGTCGAGCCGGGTGAGTCGGGCCAGGAAGGCGCCGGCGTCCTGGGTGTCGAACATCACGCGTACCCGCTCAGGAAGCTCCGCTCCGCGTCGCTGAGCCGGCGAGGGCGCTGCTCACGCAGGTTGTACGGGGCGCACACCGACCGGGCCCGGCTGGCCACCGCGTCGCCGTCGAACAGCTCGTACGCCACCGTGAACCGGGCCGCCCGGATGTCCTCGATCCACGACTCGATCCGTACCGGGTCTCCGTAGTCGATCGGACGCAGGTAGTCGATCTCGTGACGGGCGATGATCACGCCCTCTTCCAGAGAGGTGATCCCGACCTCCCGGGCGGCGAGGAACATCATCGCCACCCGGGCCTCCTCGTAAAGCGTGAGGAACCGCGCGTTGTTGACATGTCCGTACGCATCCATGTCGGACCATCGCAACGCGCAGTGGTAGATAAAGCGGTCAGTCACGTGTCAGCTTGCGGTAGGTGACCCGGTGCGGCCGGGCAGCTTCCGCGCCGAGCCGGTCGATCTTGTTCTTCTCGTACGCCTCGAAGTTGCCCTCGAACCAGAACCACTTCGACGGGTTCTCGTCGTCGCCCTCCCAGGCCAGGATGTGCGTGGCCACCCGGTCCAGGAACATCCGGTCGTGGGAGATGACCACCGCACAGCCGGGGAACTCCAGCAGCGCGTTCTCCAGGCTGGACAGCGTCTCCACGTCCAGGTCGTTGGTCGGCTCGTCGAGCAGGATCACGTTGCCGCCGATCTTCAGCGTCAGCGCGAGGTTGAGCCGGTTGCGCTCGCCGCCGGAGAGCACCTTGGTCGGCTTCTGCTGGTCTGGACCCTTGAAGCCGAACGCCGCCACGTACGCCCGGGACGGCATCTCGACCTTGCCCACCATCAGGTGGTCGAGCCCGTCGGAGACGAGCTCCCAGACGGTCTTGTCACCGGACAGACCCTCCCGGTTCTGGTCCACATAGGACAACTTGACCGTCTCGCCGACCTTCACCGTGCCGTCGTCGGGCTGCTCCATCCCCACGATCGTCTTGAAGAGGGTGGTCTTTCCCACACCGTTCGGGCCGATGATGCCGACGATGCCGTTGCGCGGCAGCGAGAACGACAGATCGCCGATCAGCACCCGGTCGTCGAACCCCTTGACCAGGTGCTGCGCCTCGATCACCGTGTTGCCCAGGCGCGGGCCCGGCGGGATCTGGATCTCCTCGAAGTCGAGCTTGCGGGTCTTCTCCGCCTCGGTGGCCATCTCCTCGTACCGGTCCAGGCGGGCCCGCGACTTGGTCTGCCGGGCCTTGGCGTTCGAGCGCACCCAGTCCAGTTCCTCGGAGAGGCGCTTCTTCATCTTGGCGTCCTTGCGCCCCTCGACGGAGAGGCGGAGGGCCTTCTTCTCCAGGTACGTCGAGTAGTTGCCCTCGTACCCGATCGCCCGGCCGCGGTCCAGCTCCAGGATCCAGCCGGCCACGTTGTCCAGGAAGTACCGGTCGTGGGTGATCGCCAGCACCGTGCCGGCGTACTTGGCGAGGTGCTGCTCCAGCCACTGCACGCTCTCCGCGTCCAGGTGGTTGGTGGGCTCGTCGAGCAGCAGCAGGTCCGGCGCCTCCAGCAGCAGCTTGCAGAGCGCGACCCGGCGCCGCTCACCACCGGAGAGCAGGGTCACGTCGGCGTCCGGCGCCGGGCAGCGCAGCGCGTCCATCGCCAGCTCCAGCTTGGAGTCGATGTCCCACGCGTCGGCGTGGTCGAGCTCCTCCTGGAGCTTGCCCATCTCCTCCATCAGCTCGTCGGAGTAGTCGGTGGCCATCTGCTCGGCGATCTTGTTGAACCGCTCCAGCTGGGCCTTGGTCTCCGCGACCGCCTCTTCGATGTTGCCGAGCACGGTCTTCGCTTCGTTGAGCCTCGGCTCCTGCGCCAGCAGACCGACGGTGTACCCGGGCATGAGCCGGGCCTCCCCGTTGCTGGGCCGGTCGAGCCCCGCCATGATCTTGAGCAGGCTGGACTTGCCGGCGCCGTTCGGGCCGACCACACCGATCTTGGCGCCCGGCAGGAAGCTCAGCGTCACGTTGTCCAGCACGACCTTGTCGCCGTGCGCCTTGCGCGCCTTTTCCAGGACGTAGATGAACTGGGCCACGGTGCGGCCTACCTCCAATGGGTCTTGCTGTCTTTGTTCCGGCGAACGCCACCGTCAATCCTGACAGGTCCAACACCCACCCCGCACATCCCCCCGCTCCCCCTCCCGCCGCCCGCGCCGCGGCCTCGCCGCCGCCTCGCCCGTCGATCAAGAACAAACGGTCGTGCTTTGATCTCCAAACCACGGCCACATGCCCTTGATCCGCGCGAAAGTCCTTGATCGACAGAGCTGGGCGGGGCCGGTTGGCGGACGCCGCGTGGCACCCACCTCATGAGCGTGACGACTGACCAAGATCCGCTCTAAGCACTCAAAGCCACAACCCAGTGGGGCGATATGCCGCAGCCAACTTGGTAGATCTTGGTAGCTAACCGTCGCCAGAGCGACGGTAATTTACCAAGATCTATGTGATCGCTACGTCCCAAGAGGGGACCCCTCTTGGGACGCGCGGCGTGAGCAGGGGTCCCCTTTGCCCGTCCAGAGAGGTATAGGGGGCACCCTTCTCACGGCGCGACGCCCAATAGGGGTCCCCTACTGGGGCGTAACGCCACGCACAAAGAGACACGCACGGACCAAGGAGCGGCGGGTGCTCAGCCGGCGCCTAGGAGGTAGCCGATGCTGGCGCCGATGAGGGCCAGCAGGATGGCGGTGACGATCACCTGGACGCGGACGCTGGGGGGCCATCGCACCCCGCCAGGATCTCACCACCCTTGAATGTCTCGCTACGACTCCACCGCGGGCTGGGTCTCCGTCGAGCCCTTGGGCGGTTGGATGATCAGCTCGTCGGGCGACACGCGGTACTCGGTCGTGGTCCCGCCGGCCGAGTTGCGGGCGCGGTAGCCGTAGTCGGTCTGCTCGACATCGGTGAGGAAGAGGGCGTTCTCCTTGTCGACGAGCTCCTCACCGGGCTGCCCGGCGTGGCCCTGGTAGAAGAGGGTCCCGTCCGCGTCGGCGCAGATCCACACCTCGGACAGGGCGGTACGCAGGTACAGCACCTGGGTCAGCTCGCGGCCGGCCAACTCCTCCGTGGAAGCCGGGCAACGCGCCGCAGGGGTGGACGAAGGGGATGGAGAGTACGAAGGCGATGAAGGTGACGAACGTGGGGGCGACGAGTCGCCGGTCATGGCGAGGATGAAGCCCACCGACCCGCCGATCACCGCGAGGAGGACGAGGGCGATCAGCAGCGGCCCGACGATGCGGGGACGGGCTTGTGACGGGTCGGACACGGTTCCAGCCTCCCACGACGCGGCAACGAAACTCCGGACAAGTAGGCTCTGCCTGGGACCCGTTGACACCGGAGGTGTACGGAGCGTGACGGTTCGAAGTTCGTTCGTCGTTGTCGCCAACCGCCTACCTGTCGACGAGGTGATCACACCAGAGGGGCGCCAGTGGCGGCGCAGCCCCGGTGGTCTGGTTACCGCGCTCCACCCGGTACTCGCCCAGCACAAGGGCACCTGGGTCGGCTGGGCGGGTGGCGTCGGCGAGGCGCCCGAGCCCTTTGACCTGGAAGGCATCCGGCTGCACCCGGTGGCGCTGAGCGCGGAGGAGCTGGAGCGGTACTACGAGGGCCAGTCCAACGCCACGATCTGGCCGCTCTACCACGACGCTGTCGAGACGCCGGTCTACAAGCGGCGCTGGCGCGAGGCGTACCGCATCGTGAATGCCCGCTTCGCCGAGGCGGCCGCGGAAGTGGCGGCGGACGGCGCGACGGTCTGGGTGCAGGACTACCAGCTGCAGCTGGTGCCGGCGATGCTCCGCGAGCTGCGCCCCGACCTGCGGATCGGGTTCTTCCTGCACATCCCGTTCCCGCCGATCGAGCTCTTCATGCAGATGCCGCTGCGCGCCGAGGTGCTGCGCGGGCTGCTCGGCGCCGACCTGGTCGGGTTCCAGCAGCGGCTCGCCGCGCAAAACTTCGTCCGGCTGGCGCGACACCTGCTCGGGCTGCGGTACGAGGGGCAGACGATCGAGGTGGACGGCCGGCGGGTCAAGGCCGGCGCGTTCCCGATCTCGATCGACGTGGCCGAGATGGAGCGGATGGCGGCCGACCCGATGGTGCAGGCCCGGGCCAAGCAGATCCGGGCCGAGCTGGGCGACCCGAAGACGGTGGTGCTGGGCGTCGACCGGCTCGACTACACCAAGGGCATCGAGCGGCGGCTCAAGGCGTTCCGGGAGCTGCTGGCGGACGGCAAGCTGAGCGTGCCGGAGGCGGTCATGGTGCAGGTGGCGACGCCGAGCCGGGAGCGGGTCGAGCACTACCAGGCGCTGCGGGTGAAGGTGGAGCGCGAGGTCGGCCGGATCAACGGGGAGTTCGGGCGGGTGGGCGTGCCCGCTGTGCACTACCTGCACCAGTCGTACAGCCGGAGCGAGCTGGCCGCGCTCTACTGCGCCTCGGACGTGATGATGGTGACCCCGCTGCGCGACGGCATGAACCTGGTCGCCAAGGAGTACGTGGCGTCGCGCTCGGACACCGGCGGCTCGCTGGTGCTCAGCGAGTTCGCCGGGGCCGCGGCCGAGATGCGCCAGGCGTTCCTGTGCAACCCGCACGACCCGGAGGGGCTCAAGGACGCGCTCCTGCGGGCCGCCCACGTCGACAGCGTGGAGGCGCGCCGCCGGATGCGCATCATGCAGCGCCATCTGCGTACCCATGACGTCGGCCACTGGGCTCGCTCATTCCTCAACGAATTGGGCGTGCCTGAGGCACAGTGAGCCTCATGGTCCTCGACCTTGACCACCGCACGGTCGGCGAGATCGACCCGGATCTGCGTTCCGCCATCGGCCGCATCGCCCGGGTGCCGAACCTGCTGATCGCGTGCGACTACGACGGCACGCTCGCGCCGTTCGTCGTCGACCCGACGAAGGCCGTGCCCCTGCCGGAGGCGGTGGCGGCGATCCGCGCGCTCGCCGCGCTGCCGCAGACCACGGTCGCGGTGGTCTCCGGCCGCGCACTGCGTGACCTGGCCGCGCTGTCCCGGCTGCCCTCCGAGGTGCATCTGGTCGGCAGCCACGGGTCCGAGTTCGACATCGGCTTCGTGGAGCGCCTGGCGCCCGAGCTGGTCGAGGTCCGCACGCGGCTGCAGACCGCGGTCCGCGAGATCGTCAAGGGCCAGGCCGGGGTACGTCTGGAGGCGAAGCCGGCGAGCGTGGCGGTGCACTACCGGGCGGCCGAGGCCGACGTCGCCGAGCGGGTCGTCGACGCGCTCCGCACCGGGCCGGCGGTCTGGCCCGAGGTGACCGTCACCAACGGCCGGCAGGTCATGGAGCTGTCCGTGCTGCCCACCAACAAGGGCGCCGCGATCGACCAGCTGCGTACCCAGATGTCGGCGAGCGCGGCGCTGGTGATCGGCGACGACATCACCGACGAGGAGGCGTTCGCCCGGCTGCACGGCCCCGACGTGGGCGTCAAGATCGGGCCGGGCGGGACGGCGGCGGCATACCGCGTCGCCGAGCCGATCGAGGCCGCCCGGATGCTGGCCCTGCTCCTGCAGATCCGGCGCACCTGGCTCTTCGGCGAGCGGGCCGTCCCGATCGAGCGGCACTCGATGCTGGCCAACCGCCGTACCGTCGCGCTGCTCACCCCCGAGGCGAAGGTGACCTGGCTGTGCCACCCGCGGGCGGACTCGGCGGCGCTCTTCGCCGACCTGCTGGGCGGCAACCCGGCCGGGCACTTCACCGTCGCCCCGGACAAGGGTGGCATCCCGCTGGGGCAGCGCTACCGGTCCGGCACGATGACGGTGGAGACGCGCTGGTCCGGGCTCACCGTCACGGACTGGCTGGCCACGCCGGAGAAGGACGGCGACTCCACCCTCGTACGCGTGCTGTCCGGGCACGGCCGGGTGCGGCTGGAGTTCGCCCCGCGACCGGAGTTCGGGCAGGTGGGGGTGCGGTTGCAGCATCTCGGCGACGGCTTGCTCGTGCTGGGCTCCAACGAGCCGGTCTCGCTCTACGCGCCCGGCGTGGACTGGGACGTGACGACCGACGGCAACTACGACACCGCTCGGGCGGTGTTCGACCTGTCCACAGCCGACGGGCCCTTGGCGCTGGAACTGCGGTTCGGGTCGCAAAGCCTGGCGCGGCACGCCGTACCCGTGCGGGAACGCCAAGAGGCGGCCGAGCAGCCGTGGCGGGAGTGGGCGGCCGGCCTGCGGCTGCCGTCGGTGGCCCGCGACCTGGTGCTGCGCTCGGCGCTGACGCTGCGCGGGCTGTGCAACGACGTCACCGGCGGCATCCTCGCGGCCGCGACCACCTCGCTGCCCGAGGAGGTCGGCGGGGTACGCAACTGGGACTACCGGTACTGCTGGCTGCGCGACGCCGCGATGACCGCCCGCGCGCTGGTCGACCTGGGCTCGATCGACGAGGCCGAGGCGTTCCTGCGCTGGGTGGACGGCTGCGTCGAGCGCACCGGCGGCCACCCGGAACGGCTGCACCCGCTCTACACCGTGGAGGGATACGAGCTGGGCGCCGAGGCGGTCATCGAGACGCTGCCCGGGTGGGCCGGCTCCCGCCCGGTACGCGTCGGCAACCTCGCCAACCACCAGCTCCAGCTCGACGTGTTCGGGCCGGTGGCAGACCTGCTCGCCGCGGTGGCCGACGTCCGCGGCTCGGTGCGCCCGGACGAGTGGCGGGTGCTGGAGGCGATGGTCCAAGCCGTCGAACGGCGCTGGCACGAGCCCGACCACGGGCTGTGGGAGGCGCGCCTGCCACCCCGGCACCACGTGTACTCCAAGGTCATGTGCTGGATGACCGTCGACCGGGCGCTTCAGGTGCTGCGCACCCACGGCGCCGGCCGGCACGCCCGACCCGACTGGGTGGAGCTGCGCGAACGGATCGGCCACAACGTCCTGGAGCACGGCTGGCACGACGGCGCCGGCGCGTACACGGTGGCGTACGGGGACGACGAGATGGACGCCTCCAGCCTGTGGATCGGCCTGTCCGGGCTGCTGCCGGACGACGACCCGCGCTTCCTGGCCACCGTGCTCAAGGTCGAGGCCGACCTGCGCAGCGGCCCGGTCGTCTACCGGTACCGCTGGGACGACGGCCTGCCGGGGCGGGAGGGCGGCTTCCACGTGTGCACGGCGTGGCTGATCGAGGCGTACCTGCGCACCGGCCGGCGCGGCGACGCCGAGGAGCTCTTCCAGCAGATGCTGGACACGGCGGGCCCGACCGGCCTGCTGCCCGAGCAGTACGACCCGCTGGCCGAGCGCGGCCTGGGCAACCATCCCCAGGCGTACTCCCACCTGGGCCTGATCCGCTGCGCCCTCCTCCTGGACTCCTAACCCGGGAGTATGCCGACGACCTCGCCGACGACGACGATCGCGGGGGTCGGAAAGTGGCCGCGTCGTCGGCAACAGAGCCCAACGTGGTGCGGACCACGCGCTGGGCGCCCGTCGTGCCCTCCTGGACCACCGCGGCCGGCGTGTCCGGGGCTCGGCCGTGCGCCAGCAGGGTCGCGGCGATCTTCGGCAGGTTCTTCAGGCCCATCAGTACGACGAGCGTGCCCCGCATCCGGGCCAGCGCCGGCCAGTCGACCAGCGACGTCGGGTCGTCCGGCGCGACGTGCCCGCTGACCACGGTGAACTCGTGCGCCACGCCGCGGTGCGTCACCGGGATGCCGGCCACCGCGGGCGCCGCGATCGAGCTGCTCACCCCTGGTACGACGGTCACCGGCACGCCCGCCTCGGCGCACGCGATGGCCTCCTCGCCGCCGCGCCCGAAGACGTACGGGTCGCCGCCCTTGAGCCGTACGACCTTGAGGCCGGCGCTGGCCCGCTCCACGAGGATCCGGTTGATCTCCTCCTGCGCCTTCGCCGGCCCGTACGGGATCTTCGACGCGTCCACCAGCTCGACCTCGGGGCGTAGCTCGTCCAGCAGCAGCCCGGGCACCAGCCGGTCGGCGACCACCACGTCGGCCTCGGCCAGCAGCCGCCGCCCCTTGATCGTGATCAGCTCGGGGTCGCCGGGCCCGGCGCCGACCAGGACGACCCGGCCGCCGCTGACCACCTCGCCGGCCGGCGCCGCCGCGCCGGTGAATTCAGGCGTCGCGCAGCCCGGCAGCGTCCCGTCCAGCAGCCCTTCCCGGATCGCGTCCCGGATCACCACCGCCCGAGGCGGGTCGCCCCCGGCCGTGACGGCGACCGTCACCGGCCCGTGCCGGGTCACCGCGGGCGTCCACGCCGTGGCCGCGTGCCGGTCGTCGGCACGTACGCAGAAGACCCGCCGTTCCAGGGCGGCCGCGCTGACCGCGGCGGCCGCGAACGGGTCGTTCACCGCCACCTGGACCAGCCATGCACCGTCTACATCGGACGCCTCGAAGCGCCGCTCCGCCCAGTGCACCCGGCCGGCGTCGACCAGGGCGCGCAGGGCCGGCGTGAGATGAGGGCTGACCAGCACCACCCGGGCGCCCGCATCCAGCAGCGCGGGCACCCGCCGGCTGGCGACCGCGCCGCCGCCGACCACCAGCACCCGGCGCCCCTCCAGGCGCAACGCGAGCGGATACAGGTTCATTTTTCGGATACCCCTGCCGAGTCGAACGTCGCCACCTCGTGCAGCACGCGCACCGCGCTCGCCACGATCGGCAGCGCCAGCACCGCCCCGGTGCCCTCGCCGAGCCGCATGCCCAGGTCGATGAGGGGTTCCAGGCCGAGGTGGGCGAGCGCCACCGTCGCGCCCGGCTCGGCCGAGCGGTGGCCGGCCACCATCGCGCCGACCGCGTCGGGCGCGAGCGCCGCCGCGGCGAGCGCCGCCGACGCCGCGATCACCCCATCGAGGATCACGGGTACGCGCCGGGAGGCCCCGCCGAGGATGAAGCCGGCGATCGCGGCGTGCTCCAGGCCGCCCACCGCGGCGAGCACACCGACCGGGTCGGCGGGGTCGAGCGTGTGGTGGGCCAGCGCCGCGCGCACCACGGCCACCTTGCGGGCGTACGTGTAGTCGTCGATGCCCGTGCCGCGGCCGGTGACCGCCTCGGGCTCCGCCCCGGTGAACGCCGCGATCAAGGCGGCCGCGGGCGTCGTGTTGGCGATGCCCATGTCGCCGGTGAGCAGCGCCCGCGCGCCCTCGTCCACCAGCCGGAACGCGACCCGCGCGCCGGCCTCCAGCGCGGCGGACACCTCGTCGCGGGTGAGCGCCGGCTCGGTGGTCATGTCCCGGGTACCGGCACGCACCTTCGCCGCGATCAGTCCCGGCCCCTCGCCCAGGTCTTCCAAGACGCCCACGTCGACCACGGTCACCGACGCGCCGACCTGCCGGGCGAACGCGTTGACGACCGCCCCGCCGGACAGGAAGTTCGCCACCATCTGACCGGTGACCTCCTGCGGCCACGGCGTGACCCCCTGGGCGTGCACGCCGTGGTCGCCCGCGAACACGGCGACCGCCGCCGGCTCAGGCAACGGCGGCGGGCACTGCCCGGCGAGGCCCGCGAGGCGTACCGAGAGCTCCTCCAGCGCGCCCAACGAGCCCGCGGGCTTGGTCAGCCGCGCGTGCAGCGCCCGGGCGGCGGACATCGCGCCCTCGTCCAGCGGACCAATGCCGTCGATCATCACGCCTCCACTATCTTCGCCAGGGTCGCCACAAAACCGTCGGTGGTGGCAGTGTCTCGCACCGCGATACGCAGCCAGTCGGCGCCCAGCCCTGGGAACGTGTCGCCGCGCCGCACCGCGTACCCCTGCTCACGCAAGGCCAGCCGGACGCGGACCGCGTCCTTCAAGCGGACCAGGACGAACGAGCTGGCCGGTCGTCCCGCGACCGCGACGCCGGGCAGGCCGCGCAGCGCGGCCACCAGGTGGTCGCGGTCGGCGGCCAGCCGCGCGGCGATCTCGCGCTCCGCGGCCACGGCGACCGGGCTCGCGCACGCGGCCGCCGCGGCGAGCGCCGGCGTCGAGACGGCCCACAGCGGTTGTACGGCGGACAGCCGCGCCAGCAGGTCGGGCGCGCCCAGCAGGTAGCCGATGCGCAGTCCCGCCAGGCCCCACGTCTTGGTGAGGCTGCGCACGACGACGAGCCCGGGCAGGTCACGGCGCCCGGCCAGCGACTCGGCCTCGCCGGTCGTGTCCGCGAACGCCTCGTCGACCACCAGCACCCGGCCGGTACGCGCGAGCGCCGCGACCTGCGCGGCCGGGTGCAGGACGGACGTGGGATTGGTGGGGTTGCCGATGACGACGAGGTCGGCGTCGTCCGGGACCAGCGCCGGGTCCAGCGCGAAGCCCTGCGACTCCGGCAGGATCACGCGCGTGACGTCCACGCCGGCGTTGCGCAGCGCCAACTCCGGCTCGGTGAACTGCGGATGCACGACGACCGCGCGGTGCGCCCCGCGCAACGCCTGGGCGAGCAGCACGAACCCTTGCGCCGCACCGGCGGTGAGCAGCACCTCGTCGGCCGGGCGGCCATGCCGGGCGGCCACCGCGGCGCGCGCCGGACCAGGATCGGGGTACGCCGCGAGGTCGGCGAGCGTGGCCGTGATCGGCTCGGCGAGCCACGGCGGCATGGGTGCCTGGCGCACGTTGACCGCGAGGTCGACGAGCCCGGCCCCAACTTCCGCGTCACCATGAAAACCGAGATCCACGCGATCAATCATCTAGCAAAGGAGGCCGGCAAGTTTTGGCGCTTTAGATCATCTCATTTCGTCCTTTGTCCTACCTTTGTCTAGTGATGACGCGCGTACTCTCCGCAACCAGTCGACTCGCGCCCCTCCTCCGCGCCGGCCTCATCGCCGGCGTCATCGTCGCCGGGGTGTCATATCCCATCGCCGCGGTGGGTGGGCTGGGCGCGAAGGCGACCGCCGACCTGGTGGGCAAGGTGCCGTCGGTGCTCGACGTGCAGCCGCCGGCCCAGACCACCTACGTGTACGCGGCGGACGGCAAGACGCTCATCACGATGTTCTACGAGGAACATCGCAAGTACACGCCGATCGACGAGATGTCGCCGAACATCCAGCAGGCCATCATCGCCTCCGAGGACTCGCGCTTCTACCAGCACAACGGCGTGGACGCCAAGGGCATCGCGCGCGCGTTCGTGGCCAACCACCAGGGCGGCGAGGTGCAGCAGGGCGCGTCCACGCTGACCATGCAGTACGTGCGCATGGCGCTGCGGGACAGCGCCCGCACGCCGCTTGAGGTGCAGGAGGCGACCGAGCAGACGAGCAAGCGGAAGGTCCGGGAGATGCGCATCTCGGTCGAGCTGGAGAAGAAGCTCACCAAGAAGGAGATCCTGGAGCGCTACCTCAACTCGGCGTACTTCGGGCACCGGGCGTACGGCATCTTCGCCGCCGCGCAGGTCTTCTTCTCCAAGGCGCCCAAGGACCTCACGATCGTCGAGGCGGCCACGCTCGCCGGCCTGGTCAAGGCGCCGTCCGCGTACGACCCGGCGAGCAAGGACAAGCGGGCCGCCACGGAGCGCCGCAACTACGTCATCGACCGGATGGTCGACCTGCGCTACGTCACGCCCGCCAACGCCGCGAAGGCAAAGGCCGAACCGATCAAGCTCCGCCTCACCACCCCGGCCAACGACTGCATCTCCGTGCCGTCCCGGTACAACAACTGGGGCTTCTTCTGCGACTTCTTCAAGACCTGGTGGAACGAGCAGAAGGCGTTCGGCGGCAACCCGCAGGAACGCGAGGACCGGCTCCGCCGCGGCGGCTACCGCATCGTCACCTCGCTCGACCCCAAGGTGCAGTCGATCGCGCAGCGGCACATCGCCGAGAAGGAGGGCAAGCGCAGCCGGTTCGCGCTCGGCCTGGTGGCGATCCAGCCCGGCACCGGCCTGCTCAAGGCGATGGCGGTCAACCGGACGTACTCGCTGGACCAGAAGGGCAACGGCTCGCACTCCGACCCGTACAAGAACGGCCGGAAGAAGGGTAACTACCCGAACACCGTCAACCCGCTGCTCGGCGGCGGCGACATGCCCGGCTACCAGGCCGGATCGACGTTCAAGATGTTCACGATGCTGGCCGCGCTGGACGCCGGGATGCCGATGTCGACGTCCTTCTACGCCCCGCAGCGGTACGTGTCGCAGTACCTGGCCGGACCGGGCGAACCGGGCAGCTGCGGCAGCCGATGGTGCCCGGTCAACGCCAGCGGCTCGATGACCGGCCGGCACGCCATGTGGTCCGGCTTCGGCAAGTCGGTCAACACCTACTTCGTCCAGCTCGAGCAGAAGGTGGGCGCCGACAAGGCGGTCCGCATGGCCGAGCGGCTGGGCCTGCGCTGGCGCACCGACATCGACCGGCTCCAGGCGTCGCCGAAGAAGGCCAAGGGCTGGGGCGCCTTCACCCTCGGCGTGTCCGACGTGACGCCGCTGGAGATGGCCGGCGCGTACGCCACGGTCGCCGCCGACGGCAAGTACTGCGAGCCGCTGCCGGTGCTGTCCATCGCGCTGCCGGACGGCTCCCAGGCCCAGTACAACGGCACCGACGTGGCGCGGTCGCGCTGCAAGCAGGCGGTCACCCCGGCCGTCGCCCGCGCCGCCGCCGACGCCGCGCGCTGCGTCACCGGGTACGGGGCGGCACGCGGCTCCTGCGGCGGCTGGTCCACCGCGCCCGGCGTGTACGGCATCGTGAACCGTCCGGTGGCCGGCAAGACGGGCACCACGGACAGCACCCGGGCCGCCTGGTTCGTCGGGTTCACGCCCGACCTGGCCGCGGCCAGCTTCATCGCCGACCCGGACTACCCGAAGAACGCGGTAGGCGACTGGCAGTCCCTCAAGCCCATCAACTCCGTCGCCGAAACCCTGAGAGACGCGTTGCGCGGTCAGCCAAAGCGCACCTTCACCCCACCCCCCGCTCCATCCTCCGCTAACAGTGCCCCTCTCCCCGCCCTGCCCCCTTGCCGTCGATCAAGGGCATATGGTCGTGCTTTGATCTCCAAACCACGACCGTTTGCCCTTGATCGACGCCGAATCCCTTGACCGGCGGGGCGGGTAAGGCGTGGGGGTTGAGCTCCAGTAGGGGTCCCCTATTGGTGGCCGCGACGTGAGTAGGGCGCCCCCATACCCGCGCCGAGCTGTACAGGGGCGCCCCACTCACGGCCGGGTCCCCAGGAGGGGACCCCTACTCACGGGTCCCACGCTGCTCGGGTGGCGCCGCGCTCTCCGGGGTAGGCGACGTCGGGGGACATTGCCCTCGACCGCTACCCGAACCCGGGACCCACTCAAGCCCGGCGCGACGGGCAGGCGAGGGGCGGCGCGCCGCAGCGCCACTTGCCGCGCCGATCAAGGCTTTCCCCGCCGATCAAGGGCATACGGTCGTGGATCGGAGATCAAAGCACGACCATATGCCCTTGATCGACGAGCGAGCCCTTGATCGACGACGCGCGGCGAAGCACGAGCACGACCAAGCGCGGCGAAGCGCGGGCGGGGTTAGCTGACGTCGGCCCGGACCAGGGACCAGACCTCCAGGTCGACGCGACCGCTGTGGACGTGGCCGGCGTTGCGTAGCAGCCCTTCGTACGTGAAGCCGGCCTTCTCGGCCACCCGCCGGGACGCCGTGTTGCCGGGCGCCACCCGCAGCTCGACCCGCTGGAAGTCGTGCTCCAGCAGCAGCGCGATCGCCAGCGCGTCAACCGCCTCGGCGGCCACCCCGAAGCCGCGGGTGTCGGCCGCGATCGCGTACGCCACCTCGGTCACCCGGCCCACCCAGTCGGTGCGCTTGGTCCACAGGCAGCCGATCAGCCGGTCGTCCTCCCGCCGTACGACGGCGTAGTGGTCGCCGTTGCCGCTGTCCCGCCGCTCCTGGGCCATCTCGGTGCACCACGCGCCGCCCTCGATCTGCCCGTACTCCTTCGGAAAGGGCAGCCAGCGCTGGGTCTGCTTGTCCACGAAGATCTCGGTGACCGCCTTGGCGTCGCCGAACTCCGCCGGACGTACGTGCACGCGCGGCGTCGACACGGTCAACGACGGAAACCGCCGCACCGCAACGTGTCCGCTCATCGGCTCGCGCCTCCCCTGGACCTAACCCCAAAAGGGCAGCCCTGTTGTCGTGTGGCGCGGTATACGGGAGCCCTTTTCAGAGTTCCGACCCAAAAGGGCTGCCCTTTTGGGAAGAGGGCAGGGTGCGAGCTCACGCGTTCACCTCGCCGGTGGGGCTGTTTGACGTCGCGTCGGCCGGTACCGGGGGCGCGGCGGGCGAGACCGGTGCGGGTGGCGGTGCCGGGGCGGCGGGCGGGCGGCGGCGGCCACCAGGCGGTGGGCGATCTCCGGGGCGCCGGCCCAGTGCAGCATGAGCTGGGACGCGTGCACCCGCCGGGACACGAAGCCCTCCGGCGAGCTGCCGCCCCAGGTCCACGCGGGCGACTGCCCGGCCCGCGGGTTGACCACGCCGCGGTGCTGCTTGTAGCCGACCATCCGGGTGCCGAGCTGCGCCACCGGCGTCGAGGCCCGGGCGGTCGCCTCGCGGTACCCCACGATCATCTGGTCGGTGGTCATGCCGGTGGCGTCGATCACGCCGCACATGGGCCGGCCGTCGTACTCGCGGGCCAGCCACAGCAGGCCCGCCCCCTCGGCGATCACCGGCTTGCCGGCCAGGGCGAGCGCGGCCACCTCCGTACACAGTCGACGGTTGGCGGACAGCTCCTCGGCGAACGACTCGGGCAGCCCACCGCCCACCACCAGGGCGTCCGTGTTTTCCGGGAGCTGTTCGTCGCGGAGGGGGTCGATCGGCACCACCAGGGCGCGCGCCGCCGTAAGAAGTTCAGCCGTCTCCGCGTACGAATAAGAGGTGGTCGGACCGCCGGCGAGGGCGACGACCGGACGGCGGCCGACCGCCACGGCGGGGGTTTCTCCGCGCGCGGACCAGGGCTCGACCGCGAGTTGGGGTGCGGAGCGCGCCAGCGCGAGCAGGCGTTCCATGTCGACGGCGCCGGCGATGCCCTCGCCCAGGCGGCGCACGCCGCGGGCGGCCTCGACGCTGCGGTGTACGACGGGCACCACGCCGTCGTGCCGCGAGGGCAGGGCGGCGGGCAGGTCGCGGCGGCGCAGCGCACCGAAGACGGGCACGCCGATGTCGTCGAGCGCCTCGCGCAGGAGCTGCTCGTGGCGTTCGGAGGCGACCCTGTTCAGGATCACGCCGCCGAGCCACAGCATCTCGTCGTACGCGCGGAAGCCGTGCACCACCGCGGCGACCGACTGGCCCATCGCGCCCACGTCGACGACCAGGATGACCGGTGCGCGCAGCGCGCTGGCGACGCCGGCGGTGGAGTGCGTGTCGGCGCGGCCGGTGAGGCTGTCGAACAGGCCCATCGTGCCCTCGACGACCGCGATGTCGGCGCCGTTCGCGCCGTGGACGAAGAGCGGCGCGACGCGCGGCGCGCCGACCAGCCGGGGGTCGAGGTTGCGGCCGGGGCGTCCGGCGGCCAGGCCCAGGTACGCGGCGTCGGTGTGGTCCGGGCCGATCTTGAAGCCGGCGGCGCGCATATTGCGCGCGGCGAACGCGGAGAGGAGGCCGACGGCCACGGCGGTCTTGCCGTGCCCGGACGACGGCGCGCTCACCACCAAGCGCGGTACAGCGGTCATCGTCGGCTCCTCCCACTTACGGCCGGGCACTAGCGTAGTGCCTGAGATCACACGGGTAGCCTCGTGCTGTGTACCGGTTCCTGCTCACCCCCCGCTGGCTGGCCTTCGCCGCCCTCATCGGCGTGGCGGCCACGGTGATGGTGCTGCTGGGTAACTGGCAGTTGCACCGGTACGAGCAGCGCAGCGCGGTCAACCACCGCATCGACGCGGCGACCGGCGGTACGGCGGCGCCGCTGCCGGCGACACCGCCGCAGGCATGGACCCGGGTCACCGCCACCGGCCGCTACGACACCGCGAACGAGATCCTGGTACGTGGCCGCACGGTCGACGGCAAGGTCGGCTTCGAGGTGGTGACCCCGCTGGTCCGGGCGGACGGCTCGGCGGTGCTGGTCGACCGGGGCTGGGTGCCGCCGGCGCCGGGCGGGGCGGTCGCGACGCCACAGGTGCCGGCCGCGCCCACGGGCGAGGTGACCGTGGTCGGCCGGGTGCACGAGTCGGAGAGCCGGCCGGACTCGGTGATCCGGCGCGCGGGCCGCATCGAGGTACGCCGGATCGGCATCGCCCGGCTCGCCGAGGAGCTGCCCTACCCGCTGTACGGCGCGTACCTGCTCGCCGAGGACCCGGCAGCGGGCCTGACCGCGATACCGATCGAGCACGAGAACTCCTGGCAGAACGCCGGGTACGTGGTGCAGTGGTGGCTGTTCGCCGCGCTGGCGGTGGCCGGGTTCGGCTGGGTGGCGTACCGGGAGGCGCACCCTAAGGACGAGCGGGACCGGGCATTAGTGTGATGGCATGTCTGACACGGTCGTCGCGCTCATCGGCGAGATCGCGGTAACCCCGACGACCGTGCGTACGCCCGCCGGCGAGATCCCGCTCGCGCAGTCGAGCTGGCAGGTGTCGGACTACTGGCAGACCGAGCAGAAGACGCCGACCTGGGCGATCGTGGCGGCGATCCTGGGCTTCTGCGTGCTGACCGTGTTCAGCCTGTTCTTCCTGCTGGTGAAGCAGACGGTCTACCGGGGCACGGTGCAGGTGACGGTGACCAACGGCCCCCGGCAGTACGTCGCCCGGATCCCGGTGACCGCCGAGGCGCAGGTGCTGCAGATCCACCAGCAGGTCAACTACGTGCGTTCCCTAGCGGCCCTCTGATCGGAAACTCCGCGGGCGGCACCGCCCTGCCGAAGTGCCAGCCCTGCGCCGTGTCGCAGCCCAACTCGCGGAGCGCGTCCGCCTGTCCGGACGTCTCCACGCCCTCGGCGATCACGGTGAGCTTCAGCTTGTGGGCGAGCCCGATGACCGCCGACAGGATCTCCTGGTCGACCTGGTCGGGCCCGCCCGGCGAACGCAGCCCGGACATGAACCTTCCGGCCAGCTTCAGCGCGTGCACCGGCAGGTCGCGCAGGTACGCCAGGTTGCTGTAGCCGGTGCCGAAGTCGTCGATCGCGATGCGTACGCCCAGGTCGGCGAGTGCGTGCAGGGTGCGCAGCGGCTGCCCGGCGCTGCCCATCACGGAACTCTCGGTCACTTCCAGCTGCAGCGCGCTCGGCTCGAGTTCCGTCTCGGCGAGCACCTCCTTGACCGCGTCGACGAACCCGGCGTCCCGCACCTGGCGGACGGCGATGTTGACGCTGATCAGCAGCTGCTGGTCGGGGTGCGTGCCACGCCAGATCCGGGCCTGCCGGCACGCCTGCGTCAGCACCCATCGGCCCAGCTGCCCGATCGCCCCGGTCTCCTCGGCCAGCTCGATGAAGTCGTTGGGGCCGACCACCCCGAGGTCCGGATGGCGCCACCGGACCAGCGCCTCGGTGCCGGTGAGCACGCCGTCATCGAGGCGCACCAACGGTTGGTACTCCACAAAAAACTCGCCCCGGGCCAGCGCCTCGGGCAGCTGGCCGGACAGCTGGTACCGGCTGACGTCGGAGGCGTGCCGCTCGGCGTCGAAGACCGCACACCGGTCCCGCCCGTCGGCCTTGGCCCAGTAGAGCGTGGTGTCGGCGGCCTTCATCAGCTCGGCCGTGTCGGTGCCGCCCACCGGCCGGTCCACCACGCCCACGCTCGCCGAGACGTTGAGCACGTGCCCGCCGAGGTGCACCGGCTCCCGTACCGCGGCGAGGGCGTCCTCAGCGACCTCCACCAGGGCGGCGGTGCCGCTCACCCGCTCGACGAGCACCACGAACTCGTCGCCGCCCATCCGGGCCACCAGGCGCGGGGCGAGCCGGAACGCGAGCCGGCTGGCCACCGTACACAGCAGCTGGTCGCCCACGTCGTGGCCCAGCGTGTCGTTGATGGCCTTGAATCCGTCGAGGTCCAGGTAGCAGACGCCGACCCGGGCGTCCGTGTCGGCGCTGTCCAGCGCGGCGCCCAGCCGCTCGAAGAAGAGCGTGCGGTTGGGCAGGTCGGTGAGCGGGTCGTGCAGGGCCTGGTGGCGCAGCTGGGACTGGAGGTGGCGGCGCTCGGTGACATCTTCGACCATGGCGACCGTGTAACGCGGGGCGCCGTCCTTGCCCCGGATCACCGAGAACACCAGGTCGGCCCAGATCTGGCCGCCGTCCCGCCGGCGGTACGACTTCTCCACCCGGAAGTGATCGCCGCGCCTCAGCCCGGCCAGGTCGAGGAGGTCGTTGGCCGGCGTGTCCAGGAACTCGTCGCGGGTGTAGCCGAACATCTCACACAGCGCCCGGTTGACCTCCAGCAGGCGGCCGTCGAGGGCGGCGATGCCGATGCCGATCGCGGCCTCCGAGAACACCGCCTGGAAGCGCGCCTCGCTGGCCCAGCGCGCCTCGTCGGCTTCGAGCCGGGCCGCCATCGCCGCCGCGTAGATGTCCTCCTGCTCGGCGAGGGTGCGCTCGCGCAGCGCCTGGGCGTACCCGGCGGCCAGCGCCCCCTGCAGGAACCCGAGCCGCGGGCCGCGACCCAGCTCCTCGGCGTACGGCCCGAGGTGCTCGCCGAGCACGACCAGGGTGCGGTCGAGCGACGTGGGCTGGGTGAAGTGCGCCGCGACCAGCGCGCCGCCGATCTCGTGGGCGACCCGGCCGTCGGGCTCGTCGGCGGTCAGCGCGTCGAGAAAGCGCCCGGCCGGCCCGGTCAGGTGCACGGCCAGCTCCGGTGTCGTCATCGACACGAAGCTGGTCCAGGCGATGGCCCGGGCCCAGTGATGGGCGAGCTGCTCGGCGGAGAGCACGGGCGCCTTTCGGGCAGGCGGGCACATTTAGCCATCAGCATAGGTGCAAAACACCGTTGCGTGGAACTTTCACGTTCTGTTATGGAGGGCCCGCACAGCGTCGATCGTGTCGGCCTCGGCGGCCGTCTTGTCGTCGCGGTAACGCAGCACCCGCGCGAACCGCAGCGCCACCCCGCCCGGGTAGCGCGGGCTCGCCTGCACCCCGTCGAACGCGACCTCGACCACCTGCTCCGGTCGTACGTGGACCACCCAGTCGCCCTTGGCATCATGCTGGCGCTGGTCCTCGCGTCGCGTACCCGCGACGCCAGGACCAGCGCCCGGAGAACCGATTGCCAGCTCCAGGAAGCGTTCGGTCTGCCAGCGCAGCAGCTCGTCGGTGAGCCCCTTGAACGTCTTGCCCAGCATCACGAACCCGCCGGTCTCCGGGTCGCGGGCGCCCAGGTGCAGGTTGGACAGCCAGCCCTTGCGCCGGCCGTGTCCCCACTCGACGGCCAGCACCACCAGGTCGAGCGTGTGCCGCGGCTTGACCTTGACCCAGGCCGCGCCGCGCCGGCCCACGTCGTACGCGGCGTCCGGGGACTTCACCACCACGCCCTCCTGGCCCGCGGCCAGCGCGGCGGCGAACGCCTCCGCCGCCTGCGCCGGCGTCGTCACCGTGGTGCGGCCGACCAGCAACGGCGCCGGCACCGCCCCAGCCAGCGCGGCCCAGCGCTCCCGGCCGGGCGCGTCCAGCAGATCCGCGCCGTCGAGGTGCAGCACATCGAAGAAGTACGGCGAGAGCACGGTCACCGGGGCGCCGCGGGTGGCCGCCCGGCTGGCCGTCTCCTGAAACGGTCGCGGCCGGCCCGACGCGTCCAGCGCCATGGCCTCGCCGTCGAGCACGATCTCGCGGGACGGCAGCCCCCGCACGGCGGCCACCACCTCGGGCAGCCGCGCGGTGATGTCGTCGAGGCTGCGGGTGAACACGGCCACCTCGTCGCCCGACCGGTGCACCTGGATGCGGATGCCGTCGAGCTTGACGTCGACCACGGCCGGCACCCCGGTCGCGGCCAGCGCGTCGTCGACGCTGGCGGCACTCTGCGCCAGCATCGGCGCCAGCGGCCGCCCGACCCGCAGCGTGAACTCGCCCAGCGCCGCCGCGCCCCCGGTCAGGGCGGCCTCCGCCACGGACTTCAGGTCGCCGGCGAGCAGCAGCGCCCGCCGCACGAGCGTGACAGGCACCTCGCCGGCCCGCGCGATCGCGTCGACCAGCAGCCCGGCCTGCGCACCCTGGCGCAGCTCGCCGCCGAAGAGCGCGACGAGGATGCGCTGCTCGTCCATGGTGGCGGCGCCGAAGAGCGCGCCGACCAGGTCGCGCCGGCGGGCCTGGGAACCGGCGCCGCCGACCCGGGAGATCTCCTCGATGGCCCGGTCGACGCCCGCCACGGTCAGCGTCGGCTCGGCGGCCGGGGGCGGCGCGTCGCGCAGCGTCGCCCAGCCCACCCCGGTCTGCCGCTGCCGCAGCTCACCGGCCAGGTAGGCCGACCCGGCCAGGATCTCGTCCGGCTCCAGCCGCCGGAGGGCGTCGGCGAGCAACTCCACCTTCGCCTTCCGGCTGGCGGTGGCCGCGACCGCGGCCGACACGGCCGCGACATCCACGAATCGCACCCCGCCATCCTCCCCCGCGGGTACGACGCTTTCCCCCGCGCGCCTTCCGCGCCCGCGCCCCCGCTCCGCGCCCCCGGCGCGCCCCCTTTCCGCGTCGATCAAGGGCATATGGCCGTGCTTTGATCTCCGATCCACGACCTTTTGCCCTTGATCGACGCGAAAGTCCTTGATCGAACACGCGGTGTCCGCCGGAAAGCTGATGACGCTCCGCGTTCTGGATAAGTATCGTCCAGGATCGTGAGGATGAACGAGGGCGTGGAGTGGGCGCTGCACAGCTGCCTCAACCTGTCGTGGGTCGAGCCCGACCGGGCCGTGACCGCAGCGAAGCTGGCCGCCTTCTACAACCTGCCCACCGCCTACCTCAACAAGCAGCTCCAGGCGCTGGCCCGGGCCGGCATCCTCTCCTCCACCTCCGGCCCGAAGGGCGGCTTCCGGCTGGCCCGGGCACTCGACGCGATCACCCTGCTCGACGTGGTCATCGCCATCGAGGGCGCGGACGAGGCGTTCCGCTGCACCGAGATCCTCAAGGACGGCCCCGGCGGCGACCCCACCGTGGACTACCGGGAGACCTGCGTGCTGTCCCAGGCCATGCGCAGCGCGGACCTGGCCTGGCGGCGGGAGCTGGCGGCGCGGACCATCGCGGACATCAGGGCCACCGTCGAGGCACGCTTCCCCGGTACGCCGGAGCGCACCCGCGACGCGCTGGTGCCATAGACGATCTGTTCGATCAAGGCTTTCTGCGTCGATCAAGGACGAATGGTCGTGGAAGGGAGATCGAACCACGAACATATGCCCTTGATCGACGGGCGAGCCCTTGATCGGGGGACGCGGAGGGTGAGGCCGCGGGAGCAACGGTCGAGACCACGACGCACGTCGCGGCAGCTCGCATCTGTCTCTTGGAACAGATCGTCTAGGCGAGCGCGTTGATGTCTGTTGGATCCAGGATCCTCTTAGGAGCACCCTGGCGCGCGACGTTCAGCATGGCGAGACCGATCCGCTCGGTCGTCGTCATCTGCTTCGGGAAGAGCCGCATGATCAGTGGTACGACCGGAGAGACGATCCGGTACATCACCCGGTAGAGCCGGGTCCGGGAGGTGGCGCCGTGCATCGCCCGGATGAACCCGGGCCGGAACATGTACGCGTTCGGGTACAGGGCCAGCAGCGCGTCCTCGGTCTGGCCCTTGACCTGCGCCCACATCGCCCGGCCGCCGGTGCCGGCACCGGACACGTAGATGAAGGTCAGGTCGGGGTTCGCCGGCGCCAGCGCGTGCCCGGCCGCCATCGTCACGTCGTACGTGATGCGCCGGTAGTCGGCCTCGCTCATCCCCGTCGACGAGACGCCCAGGCAGAAGAAGCACGCGTCCTGGTCGCCCAGGTCGTCCTGGATGCTGGAGAGGTCCAGCAGGTCCTTGTGGACGATCTCGCGGAGCTTCTCGTGCCGCTGCCCGGTCGGCGCCCGGCCGATCGACAGCACACTCTCGACATCGGGAGCGAGGAGGCACTCGCGCAGCACACCCTGCCCGATCATCCCGGTGGCGCCGAAGAGGACGACTCTCACAGGAAGACCGTACCGGCAGCTCCCGGGTGGACGAAGCCCAACAGCCGTTCGCCCTCCTGCGCGACCGCCGACCGGTCCCGCTTGGACAGCCCCCCGAAGGGCCGGATCTCCAGCCGCCGCTTCGCGATCGTCCAGGTGCCGGCCACGATCCCGTCCACGAGAACCGCGCGGACCAGCCGGTGCTTGGCCATGTACGCCCGATGCGCGTCGGCGATGACCCGTGTGCGGTCGTCGTGCGAGACCAACAGGTTGTCGAAGTCCGGCAGGAAGCGCACCGGCGCCGGGGTGTCCGGGTCGGGCCGGGGCGCGTCCGGCAGGTCGAAGAGCTCCCGGCCCGCCTCGTCCCGAAAGCGGGCCAGCGGGAGCCGCTCGACCACCTCGCGCAGCCCGGTCAGCCCCGACCAGGTCTGTGCATCCTGGACGGTCGCCGGCCCGAACGCGCCGAGGTAGCGGGTCACCATCGAGCCCGGGTCCATGGCGGCGAGCGGGCGCCCGAGCCAGGACTCCGCGGTGGTCAGCACCGGCTGGCCGCTGCGGCCCCAGAGCCCGCGCGGCGGCACCTGCACCAGGGGCAGCAGGTCGCGCAGGGCGTACGCCAGCGAGGCGCCCGGCCGGTCCGGCCACCGCTCGGCGAGGAGCGCGCTCAACTGCGTACCCGTGCGGGGTTGGGCCTCGACGAGCTCGCGCCCGGCGGCGGCGACGGCCGGCAGGTCGAGGCCACGCAGCGCCGGGCCGTGCAGGACGTTGGTACGCAGGTCGCGGTCGTAGATCGGCTGGGTCAGCGGGCGCAGCGCCAGCGCGTCGGCGGCGGTGGCGAGATGGACCGTGCCACGCATCAGGGCGATCCGTACCACCGCCCGGTCCAGCAGCAGCTGGCTCAGCGCCTGCGGGTCGAACGTGGACAGTCGCGTCCACAGCCCGATGTACGGCGCGTGCGGCGCCTGACCCTGCATGCCGACGAGGTGCTCGATGGCCTGTCGAGCCGGCATGTCCGAGCGGCGCAGCAGGAGCTGGCGGGCGAGCGTGGCGCGCCCGAGAGCGCGCCACGTCAAGACCTCGCTCACTTCAGTCCACTGTAGAAGTCGCGGATGTCCGCGGCCAGTTCCGCCGTCGCCAGGTGGGCCGCGTAGTGCCCGCCGGGCGAGTCGTACGCGTGCCACGACCGGATGTCGAGGTGGTCGCGCTCGGCGAAGGTGCGCATCGAGACGAAGTCACCCTGGAACATCGCCAGGCCGAGCGGCACCGTCGTCGGCCCGGTGGGCGTCTCGGCACGCGCGTCCTCGTAGTAGAAGCGGGTCGCCGAGGTGGCCGTGCCGGTCAGCCAGTACAGCATCGTGTTGGTGAGGACGAAGTCGGCGTCGAGGTCCTCGCCCAGGATCTGCGCGTTCCAGCCCAGCAGGCCGGCGGGCGAGTCGAAGATGGCGTACGACAGGGTCTGCGGCTGCTGCGAGTGCAGGACGTTGTACGCCATCTTGTTGTCGTAGAACCACTGCAGGACCTCGAGTCCCTTGTGCTCCTCCGGGGTGAGCTTCTCGAACTCGGCCGGGTCGCCGGATGGAAACGAGAAGACCTGCGTCACGTGTACGCCGACCACGTGCTCCGGGTCGATCCGCCCCACCTCGGGCGAGACGAACGAGCCGGCGTCGTTGCCGACCGCGCCGTACCGGTCGTAGCCCAGTCGCCGCATCAGCTCGGCCCACGCCTTGGCGGTGCGGTACCGGTTCCAGCCCTTGTCCGTGGTCGGGCCGGAGAAGCCGAAGCCGGGCAGCGACGGAATCACTAGGTGGAAGTCCTCGGACAGCGGGGCGATCGCGTCCAGGTACTCCACAATGGAGCCGGGCCAGCCGTGCGTGAGGATCAGCGGCAGCGCGTCCTCGCGCGCCGACCGGACATGCAGGAAGTGGATGTTCTGCCCGTCGATCGTGGTAGTGAACTGCGGGAAGGCGTTCAAGCGAGCCTCCCAGGCCCGCCAGTCGTACCCGGAGCGCCAGTAGTCGGCGAGCTTCTTCACGTACGCCACCGGCACGCCGTAGTCCCAACCCGAGCCCGGGATCTCGTCGGGCCAGCGGGTCCGGTCCAGGCGGTCGCGGAGGTCGTCGAGGTCCGCCTGCGGTACGTCGATGCGGAACGGCTTGATCTCGGTGTTTTCGCTCATGACAGATACGCTACGGACCCTTCCGGTCAGGTCCTGTCCTAAAGCCCTGGCAGACTTTCGAGAATGCTGGAGACCTCCGCGAGACTGCTTCGCCTGCTGTCGTTGTTGCAGGCCAAGCGGGACTGGTCCGGGGCGGCCCTGGCCGAACGGCTGGAGGTGAGCGAGCGCACCGTCCGGCGCGACGTCGACCGGCTGCGCGACCTCGGCTACCCGGTGCACGCCAGCCGCGGCACGGACGGCGGCTACCGGCTCGGCGCCGGCGCCGCCATGCCGCCGCTGCTGCTGGACGACGACGAGGCCGTCGCGGTGGCGATCGGGTTGCGCACCGCCGCGGGCGGCACGGTCGCCGGCATCGAGGAGACCTCGGTACGCGCGCTCGCCAAGCTCGAACAGGTGCTCCCGGCTCGGCTACGGCACCGGGTGAACGCGCTACAGGCGTACACGGTGCCGGTGCCGCCGGACCGGCCGGGCCCCACCGTCGACCCGGGCGTGCTGACCACCTTGGCGGCGGCGTGCCGCGACGCGGAGCGGCTGCGGTTCGACTACCGGGGCCACGACGGATCGGCCAGCGTCCGGGCGGTGGAGCCGCACCGGCTGGTGTCCTGGGGACGCCGCTGGTACCTGGTCGCGTGGGACGTCGACCGCCAGGACTGGCGCACGTTCCGGGTGGACCGCATCGACCCGCGTACGCCGACCGGCCCGCGCTTCGCGCCGCGCGAGGGGCCGGAGGGCGGCGCCGCGGCGCACGTGGCCCGGGGCGTCTCGGCCGCGGCGTGGCGCTGGCGGGCACGGGTCCTCGTGCACGCCCCGGCGGAGGTGGTGACCGAGCGGATCAACCCAGCGGTCGGCGTGGTCGAGGCTGTCGACATTGGCTCCTGCATTTTGGATACAGGAGCCGACAGCCTCAATACTCTCGCCGTGTACCTGGGCATGCTCGACCTCGACTTCGAGGTCACCGATCCGCCCGAACTGGTCGCCTACCTGCGCACGCTAGGAAGCCGCTACGGCCGCGCCGCTGACGTTGGCGAGAAGTAGCGCCTCCGCGAGGCACACCCGCGCGAACTCGCCCAGGTGCAGGCTCTCGTTCGGCCCGTGCGCCTGCGAGCTCGGGTCCTCCACGCCGGTCACCAGGATCGCCGCGCCGGGAAACATCTCCTGGAAGGTCGCGATGAACGGGATCGACCCACCCACCCCGATCTCCACCGCTTCCACGCCGTCCCAGGCGTCCCGGAAGGCCGCCCGCGCCGCGTCGTACATCGGCCCCGTCGCGTCGATCACGCACGGCGCCCCGTCGTGCTCGAACGTCACCTCGACCTGGGCGCCCCACACCGCGTACTGCTCCAGGTGGGCCTTGACCGCCAGGTACGCGCTCTTGGGCTCGTCGCCCGGCGCCAACCGGACGCTCAGCTTCGCCTTGGCCTTCGGCACGATCGCGTTGGGCGCCTCCGACGTACGCGGGGCGTCGATGCCCAGCACCGCCAGCGCCGGCTTGGTCCAGATCCGCTCGGTGAGCCGGCCGGTGCCCACGAACTGCACCCCGTCGAGCAAGCCGGCCTCGGCCC
Source organism: Phytohabitans rumicis (assembly GCF_011764445.1). NCBI lineage: Bacteria > Bacillati > Actinomycetota > Actinomycetes > Micromonosporales > Micromonosporaceae > Phytohabitans > Phytohabitans rumicis. Next base: position 5,757,528 of record NZ_BLPG01000001.1, on the reverse strand, counting down.
GGAGCCGGTCTTCGGGGTAGTCGACCGGCGCGCCGCCCTTGCCGACCAGCCCGTCGACCGCCACGTCGCCGTTGTCGTCGTGCAGCGTGGCGAGCAGCTTGGCCAGCACGGTCAGCGCGTCCGGCACCGCCCCGCCGAACATTCCACTGTGTACGGCGTGCTCCGCCGTGCGCACCTCGACGAACATGTTGACGATGCCGCGCAGCGAGGTGGTGAGCGCCGGTACGCCGATGTCCCAGTTGCCCGAGTCGGCGATCACGATCACGTCCGCGGCGAGGTCGTCCCGGTGCTCGTCGAGCAGTCGCTCCAGCGACTCCGAGCCGAACTCCTCCTCGCCCTCCACGAACACCACCACACCGACCGGGAGGTCGTCCCCGTACGCCCGCAGCGCCGCGACGTGCGCCATGACCCCGGCCTTGTCGTCGGCGGCGCCCCGACCGTAGAGCCGCCCGTCCCGCTCCACCGGCTCGAACGGCTCACTCTCCCAGAGCGAGAGATCGCCCACCGGCTGGACGTCGTGGTGGGCGTAGAGCAGGACGGTGGGCGCACCGGGCGGCGCCGGACGCTTGCCGATCACCGCGGGCTGGCCGCCGGAGCGCACGATCCGCACCTCGAGCCCGCAACCGCGCAGCAACTCGGCGACCGCCTCGGCTGACCGCTCGACGGGCGAGTGGTCGAAACCGTCGAACGCGATGCCCGGGATGCGGACCAGGCGTTCGAGATCGGCACGCACTCCGGGCAACTCGCGCGTGATCGCCGCGCGCAGCTCAGGCTCGCTCAAGGTCATGAGCCGAATACTACGTCTCGGTCGAGTCCTGACCGTCGCCGTCGCTGTCGCCGTTGCCATTGCCGTTGCTCGGCGGCGGTGGCGTCGTGCGCCGCTCACCGCGCGCGGCCCGGCCGGCCGCCTCGCCCGCGGCGCCGAACCACGCCCGAGCCTTTCCGGCCGCCCCGCCGGCCCACTCGCCCATCTCGCTGGCCCCGTCGCCGAGCCGGCGCAGCAGCCCGACCAGCGGGTCCTGCGTACGCCCGAACGCCTCCCGGTAGGACTCCGCCGCGGCCTTGACCTCGGTCGTCACGGAGGCGGTGCTGTCGTCCTCGCGACGCGGGTAGTCGCCCTCCAGGATCCGCGCGTAGTCGCCCGAGTCGATCCAATGCCGCAGGGCGGCCGCGCGCGCCACCGGCACGGGGTGGGTGGACCACAGGGTCATCCGGAGCTTGTGGAGGCTGTCCCGCAGGTCGCCGCCCCCGTCGTACTCCGCCGCCTGCTCCAGGAACGCCGCGGTATCGACCTGGGAGAGGTCGCCGCCGCCGGCCATCTTCATCAGCAGCCGCAGCGAGGCGGCCGGGTCCTGGCCCGCCAGCAGGCCCGCCCGGTCGGCGGACAGCTCGGCCTTGCGCCACCACTCCATCATCGCCCCGATGATCGCGCGCAGGGCGAGCGCGCCGACCGGGAGCCAGCTCAGGCTGGCCGCCCACCGGGTCAGGATGATCAGGATGGTCTTGTAGACGGCGTGCCCGCTGCGCACGTGGCCCAGCTCGTGCCCGAGCAGCGCCCGCAGCTCGTCGTCGTCGAGCTGCTGCACGCTCGCCGTCGGAAGGACGATGAACGGCTTGTCGAGGCCGATCGCCTGCCCATTGAGGAACGGGTCCTGCTTGACGTACAGCTCCGGCAGCTCCGGCACATCGAGCGAGGTCGCCGCCTCCGCGTACAGCTGGTAGACGCGCGGGTACTGCCGGTGGTCGACGCGGATCGCCGACGCGAGATACGCCAGCCGGAAGCCCCGCTCGTTCCACATCCCGAAGAACGCCTTGACCACGTCGTCGAAGCCACGCAGCTCACGCAGCGCGGTCAGCGCGCCGCGGTCGGCCGGGTGCTCCCAGGCCCGCGAGCTGATCCCGGTAAGCACCACCCGGCGCCGCGCCGGCGGCGTCGCAGGTGTCGCAGTACCGCCTTCATCGCTTGACGTCATGGCCGCTCCCCCGGGTGTGTGATGTCGCTCATGCCGATGGTGCCTGAGCCGATGCCCGGCGTCTATGGGCCATACCCCGGATATCCCCCCTAGGGTCTGCCACGACGTGGCAGACCCTAGGGATGGGGGGTGGTGTCCACCACCAGATCGGCGTGGTGGGCCGTGGCGTCCGCGGCAAAGTGCGCGTCCTCGCCCCGCCGCCATTCTTCGAGGTACGCCGAGAGCGTCCCGCCGTCTCTCTCCTGCGCCCGGCGCACCCTCGTCGCGAGCGGGGCGGTGACGAACACCGACAGGGTCAGCTCCGGCCTGATCCTCGCGCGGGCGGACGTGACGCCTTCGAGGATCACCACGGGGGCCGGCTCGACCACCGTCCACTCCGGACCAAAGCACCCCGCTTCCCAGTCGTACGTCCGGTAGCGCCCCGGCCGGCCCGCGCGCAGCGGCGCCAGCACCCACTCCTCCAGCCGGGGCCAGAACGTCACCTGGTCGCCCCACCCGTCGAGCAGGTCATCGGTGTGCACGACCGGGACGGCGGGGCCGAGCGCGGTGGCCAAGCGCCCCGCGAACCGCGTCTTCCCCGCCCCGCTAGGCCCGTCGACGGCCACCAACCGCGTCCCTCCCAACCGCGCCGCCCGCCGCCAAACCTCCCCCGCAATCTCCCCATACACCCCTCATCCTCCCCTCTACCCCTCACCCCGCTCCCACCGTCGCTCCCCGCTGCCGCGCTCACCCCGCCGCCGCGCGCACCCCGCCGCCGCGCGCACCCCGCCGCCGCGCGCACCCCGCCGCCGCGCGCACCCCGCCGCCGCGCGCACCCCGCCGCCGCGCGCACCCCGCCGCCCTCCGCGTCGATCAAGGACTTCCGCGTCGATCAAGGGCATACGGCCGTACTTTGATCTCCAAACCACGACCGTTCGCCCTTGATCGACGCGGAAGTCCTTGATCGACGCAGCGCAACGAGACGGGGCGCGGCGAGGGCGGGGCGGCACGGCGCCCGGGCAGCGCACTCGAACGCGTCAGGCGCGGTTAGGCGGGCGCGGGTGCTCCCGGCGGGATGAAGGGCAGGCCGGGCGGTGGGCCCGCCTCGACCAGGCGCCACAGGGCATCCGTGTCGAGGTGCTCCTCGACCAGGTCGCCGAGCAGGTCGAGGGTGCGTTCGCGGACCGCGGCGAACGCGGTGTCCGGCGCGACCAGAAAGCCGTGCCGCCCGGCGAGCCGCGCCGCCTCGGCGAGGAACCGCCGGCGGAACTCGTCGGACTCGAAGGCGCCGTGCCAGTGTGTGCCGAAGACGTTGCCTTGGGCGGCTCCCTCGGCGCGGCCGTCCGTGTACTGGATCAGCGGGGCGAGCGACGGGTCGGCGCGGGAGACGTACCCGTGATGGATCTCGTAGCCGTGCACCGGGACCGACCCGAACGCCGTGCCCACCGACTGCGCCAGGGTCTTGCGCGGGCCGAACGTGACCTCGACCGGCAGCAGGCCGAGCCCCGGCACGGTGCCGCGCCGGCTCTCCACCTCGTCGTGGATCAGCGTGCCGAGCATCTGGAACCCGCCGCAGATGCCCAGGACGGGCCGGCCGGACGCGGCGTGGGCGGTCACCGCGTCGGCGAGGCCGGTGTCGCGCAGCCATGCCAGATCGTCCACGGTGGACTTGGACCCGGGCAGTACGACGAGGTCGGCGTCGGCCAGCTCGGCCGGCTCGATCGTGAGCCGCACCCGCACGCCGGGCTCGGTGGCGAGCGCTTCCGCGTCGGTGGCGTTGGAGATCCGGGGCAGCCGTACGACGGCGACCCGTAGCCACTGCGTGCCTCGCGGTGGCGCCGGCCGGCCGAGCACCCGCCCGTACGCGAGCGAGTCCTCGGCGTCGAGCCACAGGTCCAGGTGCCAGGGCAGTACGCCGAGCACCGCCCGCCCGGTCACGGCGGTGATCATGTCGAGCCCCGGGCGGAGGAGGCCGGGGTCGCCGCGGAACTTGTTCACGACGAAGCCGGCCACCAGCGCCTGGTCTTCGGGCGACAGCAGCGCCACGGTCCCGAACAGCGCGGCGAACACCCCGCCCCGGTCGATGTCGCCGACGACGATGGCGGGCAGGCCGGCGTGCCGGGCCAGCCCCATGTTGACGAAGTCGCCGTCCCGCAGGTTGATCTCGGCGGGGCTGCCGGCGCCCTCGCAGACCACCACGTCGTACTCGGCGCGCAGCTCGGCCAGCGTGTCGAACACGGTGGTGGCGAGGCGGTGGCGCAGCGACCGGTAGTTCGCCGCGGTGACCGTGTCGACCGCCTCGCCCAGCAGGACGACCTGGCTCGACCGGTCGCTGCCCGGCTTGAGCAGCACCGGGTTGAAGCGGACGTCCGGCGCGACGCCGCTCGCCGCCGCCTGCATCGCCTGCGCCCGCCCGATCTCACCCCGCCGGCGACCACCGCCGAGTTGTTGGACATGTTCTGTGCCTTGAACGGGGCGACCTTCACGCCCTGCCGCCGAAGCCACCGGCACACCCCTGCGGTGACCACGGACTTACCCGCGTCGGATGTGGTCCCGGCGACGAGGAGTCCCCTCATTTAGCGCCCCGCACGGCCGCCACCACGCCCGCGAGGGCCACCGCGGCGAGCCCGACGGCGCCGGAGAGCCGGGCCGCGCGGCGGATGTCCAGCGCCACCGGACGTGGTCCGTCGCCGAGGAACGGGCGGGTCTCGGACCGTCCGAAGTAGACGTTGCGGCCGCCGAGGCGTACGCCCAGCGCGCCCGCCATCGCGGACTCGCACTGGCCCGCGTTGGGGCTCGGGTGGTCGGCCCCGTCCCGCCGCCAGATGCGCCAGGCGTTCGCCGGGTCGCCGGCGACGAGCGGGGCGGCGGCGACCGTCAGCGCCGCCGTCAGCCGGGACGGTACGAGGTTGAGCCCGTCGTCCAGCCGGGCCGCCGCCGTGCCGAACCGGGCGTACCGCGCCGAGCGGTGGCCCACCATCGCGTCCAGCGTGTTGGCCGCCCGGTAGCCGACCAGCCCCGGCAGCCCCGCGACCGCGCCCCAGAAGAGCGGCGCCACGACGGCGTCCGAGGTGTTTTCGGCTACCGACTCGACGGTGGCGCGGGCCAGCTCCGGCTCATCCAGACTGGACGGATCGCGGCCGCACAGATGGCTCAGCCGGGCGCGTGCGGCGGGCAGGTCGGCCCGTTCCAGGGCGCCGGCCATGATGCCCGCCTCGCTGCGGAGCGTACGGGCACCGAGCACCGCCCACGTGCCGGCGGCCACCAGGACCGCGCGGGCCAGCGGGCGCCGCCGGGTGGCCACGGTCGCGGCGACGGCGGCGGCCACCGGCGCACCCACGGCGAGCGCGGTGAACGCCGCCCCGGCCGTACGCCCGGGCCGGTAGAGCCGGCGTTCGAGGGCGGCGGCCGCCTGGCCGAAGCCGGCCACCGGGTGGTACCGGCGCGGATCGCCCACCAGCGCGTCCACGGCGTACCCGGCGAGCAGGCCCACGGCGTTGGGCAGGCTCATCGCGCCCCGCTCCGCGCCCGCATGGCGATCACCCCCGACGGGCAGCCTAGCGGGGGCGGGATGGCCGACCGGACGGCACCGACCACCCCGCCTGCGCTTACGCCGGCACCGGCGTACGGCCGCGGCCGCGCCGGGCCCGCCCGGTTTCGGCCGAGGCGGCCGGGTCGAGCACCACCGGGTCGGGCTCCGCGCCGTCACCGGGGAGCGCGTCCAGCTCGCCGCTCCCGGGGGATCCGGGGTCGTCCGGGTCCAGGTCGTCGTCCGCGTCCTCGGACACATCCGAAGACGTGTCCTCGGATGTGTCCTCGCCGAAGCCGCCACCGCCCCGCATCTCGGCCAACGCGTCGTACCCGGGTGCGGGCGAGATCGGCGCGTCGCTGAAGTCCGGATCGTCGAGCGTGTGGTCGCCGAAGTGGGTGGGCGCCTCGTCCGCCGGCACCGCCTCGGTGGCCTCGCCGCGCACCCGGGTGTCGGCCTCGGCGTCCTCCACCGCGCTGGTGGCCATCACCGCGCGGTTGCGGGCGAACCGGCCCCGGCCGCGGGCCAGGTCGTGGCCGACCGCGACCGCCTCCATCTCGTACAGCGTGCGGTGGTTGCCCTCGCCGTCGGTCCAGTCCCGCGTGTAGAGCCGGCCGACCACGATGATCGGGTCGCCGACCATGACGCTGGCGGACACGCCCTCGGCGAGCTTGCGCCAGCACGTCACCCGTACCCGCAGGCTGTTGCCGTCGATCCAGCGGCCGGTCTCCCGGTCGAGGCGGCGCGCGGTCGAGGCGACCTTGAACTTGGCGACCAGCGAGTTGGTCTGGGTCGTGCGCCGCCAGTCCGGGGCGGTCATCACATTTCCGACAATTGTGACGTAGGTATCGAACATCGCGTCTCCCACAGGGGCTCGAAGGGCTTGCGGTGCGAGTCGACTCGGGCCACAGCGTGAACCCAGGAAGGCAGCCGCGCCACCCCACGCACCCCCGGCTGTGGATAACTGGGGCGCCTGTGGAAAACGCCCTGATCAAGCTCTGATGTGCTATGGGCTACCAGCCGGTACCGTGCAAGCGTGGAACCGGACGTGTTGGGAGCGCCCTACCAGAGCCAGGTCATCGACCTGGGGCGCGACGACGAGGGCCCCGTGGTGGCCACCCTCGTCAGCCGGCGTGCGCAGCAGCCCACCGGGCGCGCTGTGCTCTATGTGCACGGCTTCGTGGACTACTTCTTCCAGACCCACCTCGCCGAGTTCTACACCGACCGCGGCTGGGACTTCTACGCGCTCGACCTGCGCAAGTACGGCCGCAGCCTGCTGCCGCACCAGACGCCCAACTTCTGCCACAACCTCACCGACTACTACCCGGAGCTCGACGCGGCGGCCCGGATCATCCGCGCCGAGGACGGCCACGACACGCTGCTGGTCAACGGCCACTCCACCGGCGGCCTGATCACCTCGCTGTGGGCCCACGACCGGCGCGCCGACGGCATCGTGGACGGCCTCTTCCTCAACAGCCCGTTCTTCGACTTCAACGCGCCCTGGTTCGTCCGCCGCCCGGTCGCGGCCGCCGTCGCCCGGGTCGGCCGCGGCGCGCCGTACCGGATCGTCCCGCTCGGCCTCTCCCAGGTGTACGGCCAGAGCCTGCACGTCGAGCAGCGCGGCGAATGGGCGTACGACCTGACCTGGAAGCCCCTGCTCGGATTCCCGGTACGCGCCGGCTGGCTGGACGCGATCCGGCGGGCGCACCTGCGGCTGCGGGCCGGGCTCGCGATTCCCGGCCCGATCCTGCTGGCCTGCTCCGAGCGCAGCTTCCGTGGCTCCCGCTGGGACGACTCCGCCGCCCTCGCGGACGCCGTCCTCGACGTCGAGCACATCGTCCGATGGGCGCCCCGCCTCGGCAGACATGTGACGGTCGTCCGGTTCGACGGCGGGAAGCACGACCTGACCCTGTCCGGCCCGGCCGTACGCGATCAAGTCTTCCGTGAGCTGGACCGATGGATGGGCGCGTACGTCGGCCGGCCCCTGCCGGCCGACGAAGCAACCGCCTGACAGACCGACACCGACATCGGTCGTTAAGCCGGTGCTCGTCATGCTGACGCATGGAAACCTAATATGTGCTGGCCAGACCTAGCGCTCGTAGCTCAGCGGATAGAGCAGCTGCCTTCTAAGCAGTTGGTCGCAGGTTCGAATCCTGCCGAGCGCACCCCGCCTCCCCGACGGGCGGCACCGCCTGGTCCGATCACCGCCAGACGCCGGGCGCCCCGGCGGAGATGATGATCGGGTGCTGGACTTCGAGACGTCGTACCGGGCGATGTCGAGCCGCGATCCGCGGTTCGACGGCCGGTTCGTCGTGGCCGTGACCAGCACCGGTGTCTACTGCCGGCCGAGTTGCCCCTCGCGCACCCCGCGCCCGGAAAACACCCGCTTCTTCCGCCTGCCCGCGGGCGCGGAGACGGCCGGCTTCCGGGCCTGCCGCCGCTGCCGGCCCGACGTCGCGCCGTCCTCCCCCGAGTGGAACGTCCGCGGTGATCTCACCGCACGCGCGCTGCGCCTCATCTCCGGCGGGACCGTCGATCAGGAGGGGGTGACCGGGCTGGCCCGCCGCCTCGCCGTCAGCGAGCGGCACCTGCACCGCCAACTCGTCGCGGAGGTCGGCGTCGGCCCGCAGGCGCTGGCGATCAGCCGCCGCGCGCAACTGGCCCGGATGCTGGTCGAGTCCAGCGCGCTGCCGCTGGCCGAGGTCGCGTTCGCCGCCGGCTACTCCAGCGTCCGCCAGTTCAACGACGGCGTCCGCGCGGCGTTCGGTTGCCCACCCGGCGAGTTACGGCGTCGCCGCCCCGCCGAGGCCAGCGGCGACGGCCGGCTCACCCTCCGCCTGGCGTACCGGCCGCCGCTCGCGGTCGAGCCGCTGCTCGCCTGGCTCGCCGCCCACGCGCTGCCCGGCGTCGAGGCCGTCACGGACGGCCAATACCACCGGACGCTGCGCCTGCCGCACGGTCCGGGGCGGGTCGCCGTTTCATTCGATCGGGTACGCCGAAGCGTGTCACCCGGGTTCGCGACGGTGGGGTTGGCCCTGACCGACGTGCGGGACGTCGCCGCCGCGGTGCAACGCTGCCGCGACATCTTCGACCTGGACGCCGACCCCGCGCTGATCGAGGAGGACCTGCTGCCCGATCCGGTGCTCGGGCCGCTGATGCGCGCCCGTCCGGGGCTGCGGGTGCCCGGTTGCGCGGACGGGTTCGAGCTGGCCGTGACGGCGGTGCTGGGCCGCCGGGCGGGCCGGCTCGCGGACATCACGCCCGAAGCTCTGCTCGACGCCGACGTGCCCGTCACCGTGCGCGCCCTGGCCCAGGCGGTGGTCGACAAGGGACTCACCCTGGATCGCGGCGCGGACCGGGACGAGGCGGTCGCCGTGCTGCGCGCGATCCCGGGGATCGGCCCGCAGACCGCCGGCTACATCGCCATGCGAGCGCTCGCCGACCCCGACGTATTCCCCCTACGCGACGCGAAACTGCGCGCTACCGCCCGCCGGCACTGGCGCCCTTGGCGCTCGTACGCCGCGATGCACTTATGGAGTAGTTGATGCGGCAGTACGTCCAGGTCCTCCGGAACGCGGACTTCCGTCGACTGTGGACCGGCTCGACGGTGTCCACACTGGGCGATGGCATGACGTTCGTGGCGCTGTCGTGGCTGGTGCTCTCCCGGCCCGGCGGCACCGCCCAGCTCGGCCTGCTCGGGATCTGCTACACGGCGCCGGTCCTGCTGGGTGGGCTGGCGGTGGGGCCGCTGCTGGACCGGTTCGACAAGCGGGCCGTGCTCATCGCCGACAGCCTGCTGCGCGCCGTCGCGGTCGCGTCGATCCCGCTGACCGCGGCGCTCGGGGCGGTGCCGGGGTGGCTGCCGTTCGCCGTCGCCGCCACGTACGGGCTGCTGAAAATGGTGCCGCTGGCCGGGTTTCCGGCGGCGATCCCGCAACTCGTGGAGGAGTCCGATTTGGACCCGGCCAACGCGCTGGAGTCGCTGAGCTTCAGCGTCGCCGGCGTGGTCGGCCCGGCCGCCGCGGGCCTGCTGATCACCCAGATCGGCGCCGCCAACGTACTCCTGATCGACAGCGCCTCGTTCCTCGTCTTCGCCCTCGCCGCGGCCCGGGTACGGCGCCCGCTGCGCGCCCAGCCGTCCTCGGTTCCGGCGAGCCGCCGGCCGGTGCTCCGCAGCCTGGTCCGCGACCGGGTCATCGTCGGCACGACGCTGGCGTTCATGGCGTTCAATGTCGCCGAAGGCATGCTGATGGTGACCGCCCCCTGGCTGGCCAAGCACCACCTGCCCGCCGGCGCCGCCGCGCTCGGCGGCCTGCTGTCGGCGCTGGCCGCCGGCGAGATCGTCGGAGCCGCGTTCGCCGGCCAACGCCAGCCCGTCGGGTCCCGGGTACGCGCCATCGGCGCCGTCCAGGCCGTCGCCGCCCTGGGGTTCCTGGCCCTGCTCGCCAGCCCGCACCAACTCCTGGTGGGCGCCGGCTTCTTCGCGATCGGGCTGCTCAGCGCGCCGATGACGGTGTGGGCCCAGTCGCTGCGGATGCGCCGGATCCCACCGGAGCTGCACGGCCGGGCGTTCGCCACCCTGCGCACCCTCATGCAGGCCACCCCGCCCATCGGTTCCGCGCTGGCGACACCGCTGCTCGTGGGCGGCCGGCTGACCGCCGCCGCGGTCGTGATGACCCTCGTCGCCGGCCTACCCGCGCTGTACCTGATCGGCGACGTGCCCGCGCCCGACCGCACCCCGGTCGAGTCGTAGCCCCGGGCGCCACCGACCGTTACTCTGCACTCACATCTTCCTATATAGGAGGTCACGAGTGGCCAAGGGAAAGTTCGAACTGGTGTTCATGGCCGGCGGGCTGCTACTCGACGTGGTGGCCAACCGGCTGCGCCGGGCGCCCGCGACGCCCCGGGAGGCGGTCGGCGCCGCCATGCACGCGCTCACGTACGCGTTCGAGCAGAAGCGTGACGAACTGGCGGAGGCGGACGCCGGAGCCATCGATGCGCAGCTCACCGCGATCCGCGAGGAGCTGTGCGCCGACTCGCCGCACCGGCTGCTGCTATCGGCGTACCTCGATGAGCTGGCCGAGCGGGTCAAATCGGACGACGAGCTCACCGCGGACGTCGAGCGGGTACGCGAGAAGGTTGCGAGCTGGCTGGGTTGATCTTCCGGGGCGGCTGCCGTCAGGCGCGGGCCGGGCCCTGGTAGTCGGGCGACACATAGACCGGCAGCCGCTCCCCGCCGCCGCGTGCGAACCGCCGGATGTAGGTGACGCAGTCGACGGCATCGGCCCTGGTGGTCACGTTGAAGTGGGTCGGCAGCGCGTCCAGGCCGCGCGAGAGCCGACCCGGCAGCACCTCATGCCGCTGCCCGTGCCATGGTCCACCCAGGAAGAGAACTCGCATTCGGTCATCTTCTCGTGATCCGGGCTCGACGTACAGGGCGTGGTACGGTCGTTCAGTTGCAGTTTTGACCGCCAGACGCTCTTTTGTGTCACCGGGTGAGTTCCGGTACGAAGGTTGATCAAACGCGGCGACGCGGTGCCCCGCGCAGTGCGGGGCTCCATCAGCCTCATCCAAGGAGTAAAGATGGCTGTCGGCACGGTGAAGTGGTTCAACGCGGACAAGGGATTCGGGTTCATCTCGCAGGATGGGGGCGGCCCGGACGTGTTCGCCCACTTCTCCCACATCGCGACCAGCGGTTACCGCAGTCTGGACGAAAACCAGCGGGTCGAGTTCGACATCGAGCAGGGCCAGAAGGGTCCGCAGGCGACCAACATCCGCCCGCTCTGATAATTCACCTCGACGAGGTCCACCTGGCCGAGGTGCCAATGGTGCCGGAGGTTCGCCTGTTCCTCGCCGAGGACGCGATCCTTCTGTGGGCGCACCTAGAGGCAAAGGCCGGGCAGGCCCTGCCACCACCATTCTGGGCTTCGGCCTGGATGGGCGGGCAGGCGCTTGCCCGGTACGTCCTTGACCACCCGGACATCGTCGCCGGCCGGCGCGTGCTCGATCTCGCGTCAGGCTCCGGCCTCGTCGCGATCGCGGCCGCGCTGGCCGGTGCGCGGGTCGTCGTAGCCAACGACATCGACCCGTACGCCATCACGGCGATCGAGGCCAACGCGCGGGTCAACGACGTTGACGTGACGACCCATCTCGGCGACATGCTCACGGGCAGCGGTGACGATGCCGATGTCGTGCTCGCCGGGGACGTCCTCTACAACCCGTCGCTGGCCGGGGCGGTCCTGCCGTTCCTGGCCCGCGGCGTGGCCAGGGGCGCACGCGTGCTGGTCGGCGATCCCGACCGCGGCCACGTGCCTCGTCAGTTTCTGGAAACCGTGGCCACGTACCGCGTCCCGGTGACCGGGGCGCCGGAGGACGCGCAGATCAAGTTCGTCGACGTGCTCGCGCCCAAGCTGGCGGACATCTAGCCAAAGCTCGCCGCGAGTCGGCGTAGACCCGCACCGATCCGGTCGTACGGGATGGCGCCGTAACCGATCACCAGTCCTGGCCGGCCGGGCGGGTCGCCATGGTAGGCCGCCAGGGACTGCACCGCTACGCCCGCCGCGCTCGCGCGCGCCACGACGGCATCCATGTCGGACGGCACGCCGGGCGCGGCGAGGGCACACAGGTGCAGGCCCGCGGCCGACGGCACCACGCGTAGCCAGTCACCGAAGTCGTCCCGCAGGGCCGCCACGATCCGCCCATGGCGGGCCGCGTACTGGCGGGTCGCCTTGCGGACGTGCCGCGCCAGCAGCCCTTCGTCGATGAACCGCGCCAGCGCGCCCTGGGTCGGCTGGTCGCCGTGCCAGTCGGTGAGCCGCTTGGCGGTCCGCAGCGCCGGCCGCAGTGACGCGGGCGCGACCAGAAACCCGAGCCGCAGCATCGGCAACAGCGTCTTGCTGAACGACCCGACGTACACCACCCGGCCGCTGCGATCCAGGCTCTGCAACGGTTCGAGCGGTCGATCCTCGAAGCGGAACTCGCTGTCGTAGTCGTCTTCGATCACCACCCCGTTCCGCCGCTCCGCCCAGGCCAGCAGCGCGGCACGGCGGGCCAGCGACAGCGGCGTACCGAGCGGGAACTGGTGCGACGGCGTCACATACACCAGCCGGGCGGCCGCCGGGATCGCCGCGACGTCCAGCCCTTCGCCGTCAACGGGTACGCCGACCACCCGCGCGCCGAGCGAGCGGAAGAGCAGCCGGGCCGGCCAGTAACCGGGCTCCTCCACGGCGACCGTGCTGCCGGGCTCGATGAGCACCCGTCCGACGAGGTCGAGGGCCTGCTGCGCGCCATGTGTGACGAGTACGTCGTCCGCGCCCGCCCGTACCGACCGGGCGACGCCGACGTGCCGGGCGATCGCCGCACGCAGGCCGGCGTGCCCGGCCGGGTCGCCGTAGCCGGCCGCGCGGACGGTCGAGATGCGCAACTCGTGGGCCACCAGCCGGCGCCAGGTCTCGAACGGGAACAGTCGCGCGTCCGGCACACCAACGGAAAAGTCGTACTCCACTGTGGATGGTGTCTCGGCCGGCACCGGCAGCGTGCGCCACACGTCACGCGGCTGCACGCCGGACCCGACCGGCGCCGCCCGGGAGCGCGCCTTGGCGAGCCGCTCGGCGGACACGTACGTGCCGGCGCCGACCCGGCCCACCAGGAAGCCCTCCGCGGTCAGCCGCTCGTACGCCACGGCCACTGTGTTGCGTGACACGTCCAGCCGCTGGGCCATCTCCCGGGTGGGCGGCAGGCGCTCGCCGGGGCGCAACCGGCCGTCCAGGATCGCGTCGAGGAGCTGCCGGTAGATGCCGGCGGCCAGCTCGCGTCGCCCGGCGAGACTGACGTGGAAGTCCATGACGATTGGCCCACCAATCCACGCTGAGCTGCCACCTTACACCAGTCCAATAGCGGCCCGCGCCGGATCACGGCAGCGCTCGCCGATGCTGGCCGATGCTCGCCGATCAAGGACTTCCCCGCCGATCAAGGACTTCCTCGCCGATCAAGGGCAAACGGCCGTGGAAAAGAGATCAAAGCACGGCCGTACGCCCTTGATCGACGCACAAGTCCTTGATCGACGCGGCGGGCCCGGCGGGCGGCGCGTAATCCAGCGTGGGAGCGCTCTCACGAGCGTAAGAGTCGGCGTTCGTAACGTTCTGAGAGCGCTCTCTTGACAAGACCGAAACGAGCGACGACTCTCCTGTGAGAGCGCTCTCAGGGAGCGCGTGCACGGAGAGGGGCACCCATGCGCGTCACTTCCCGCGGTCGCCGGTTCACGGCCGTGGCCGTCGCCGTCACGACGGCGACCTTGCTAGCCGCCTGCGGCGGCGACGACGAAAGCAGCAGTGGCGATGGCGGACCGATCACGTTGACGGTCGACGTCTTCGGCCAGTTCGGATACGACGAGCTCTACCGGCAGTACGAGGCGAGCCACCCCAACGTCAAGATCGTGGAGCGGGGCACCGGCAGCAACCTCGATGAGTACTCCCCAAGCTCACCCAGTGGCTCGCCGCCGGGAAGGGCGCCGGCGACGTCGTCGCCATCGAGGAGGGCCTGCTCGTGGAGTACAAGGCCAACCCCGGCCACTTCGTGAACCTGCTCGACCACGGCGCCGCCGAGCTCAAGGGCAACTTCATGGAGTGGAAGTGGAACCAGGGGCTGACCGCCGACGGCAAGCAGCTGGTCGGGCTCGGCACCGACGTGGGCGGCATGGCGATGTGCTACCGCAAGGACCTGTTCGAGAAGGCCGGCCTGCCCACCGAGCGGGACGCGGTGTCCAAGCTGTGGCCGACCTGGCAGGACTACATCAAGGTCGGTGAGCAGTTCAAGGCCAAGAACACCGGGGCCGCGTTCCTCGACGCCGCCACCAACACGTTCAACACGATCGTGCTGCAGTACGCCGGCGCCGCGAGCGGCTACCACTACTACGACACCAACAACAACCTCGTGGTGGACAGCAACCCGGCCGTGCGGCAGGCGTGGGACACCACAATGGACATCATCGACTCCGGCCTGTCCGGCAAGTACGGCGCCTGGTCCGACGAGTGGGTGGCCGCGTTCAAGCAGGCCAAGTTCGCCACGATCGCGTGCCCGGCGTGGATGACCGGCGTCATCGAGGGCAACGCGGGCGCAGGCGCCTCCGGCAAGTGGGACATCGCCAGCGTGCCCGGCAGCGGCGGTAACTGGGGCGGTTCGTTCCTCGCCGTTCCCAAGCAGGGCAAGCACCAGGCCGAGGCGGTCGAGCTGGCCAAGTTCCTGACCAGCCCGCAGGGCCAGATCGGGGCGTTCAAGGCGAAGGGCCCGCTGCCCTCGTCGCCGCAGGCGCTCGACGACCCGGCGGTGACCGGAGCGACCAGCGCGTACTTCAGCAACGCGCCGACCGGTCAGATCTTCGGTGCCGGTGCCAAGAGCCTCAAGCCGGTCTACATGGGACCGAAGAACCAGGCGGTCCGGACCGAGGTGGAAAACGCGGTGCGCACGGTCGAGTTGGGCAAGCGCAGTCCCACAGACGGCTGGAACGACGCCGTGACCAACGCGAAGAAGGCTGCGGACAAGTAAGTGGCCACCAGCCTAAAGATCCGCACCGAGCCCGGGACGCCGGTCACCCACCGGCGTCCCGCGCCGCGACATCGGCTGAGCCGGCTGGACATCAAGCTGTCGCCGTACCTCTACATCGCGCCGTTCTTCGTCCTCTTCGGAGTGTTCGGCGCCTACCCGCTCGGCTACACGCTGTGGGTCTCGCTGCACGACTGGGATCTGCTCGCCGAGGACCACCCGTTCGTGGGGCTGGCGAACTACTCCGAACTGCTGGGCGACGCCGACTTCTGGAACGCCGTCGTCAACACCCTCGGCATCTTCGTCATCTCCACCGTGCCCCAGCTGTTGCTGGCGCTGTGGCTGGCGAACATGCTCAACCGCCAACTCCGCGCCCGCACGCTCTTCCGGATGGGCGTACTCATCCCGAACATCACCTCGACGGCGGCCGTGGCGATCGTGTTCGGCCAGCTCTTCAGCCGCGAGTTCGGCCTCATCAACTGGGCGCTGGACCTGGTCGGCATCGACGCGATCGACTGGCGGGCCAGCCGGCTGGGGTCCTGGGTCGCCATCTCCACGATGGTGGACTGGCGCTGGACCGGCTACAACGCGCTCATCTTCCTCGCCGCGATGCAGGCCATCCCCCGCGACCTGTACGAGTCGGCCGCGATCGACGGGGCCCGGCCGGCAAGGCAGTTCTGGTCCATCACGGTGCCGATGCTCCGGCCGACGATCATCTTCTGCGTCATCATCTCCACGATCGGCGGCCTCCAGCTCTTCACCGAGCCGCTGCTCTTCAACTCCGGCACCAACCCGATCCGCGGCGGGCCGACGCGCGAGTCACAGACCATGACCATGTACATGTTCGAGAACGCGTTCGCCCCCAACTTCAACTTCGGGTACGGCGCGGCGATCGCCTGGATGCTCTTCGCGCTGATCGCGATCGTGGCCGTCGTCAACGTTCTGATCATCCGAAGGGGAGGTCGGTCGACGTGAACGGCGGGCTCTGGAAGGGCACCCGGCTGACGTACGCGGCCCTGGTGGTCGCCTGCCTGATGTCGGTGTTTCCGATCTACTGGATGTTCGTGGTGGCGACCCGGTCCAGTGACGCGATGGGCGAGGTGCCGCCGCCGGTCACCCCGGGCGGCAACCTGCCGGGCAACGTCGACAACCTCTTCGGGAACGCCGACGCCCACTTCGTCACCGGCCTGCTCAACTCGGCGATCGTGGCCGGCTGCGTGACCGTGTCGGTGGTGCTGTTCTCCTCGCTGGCCGGGTTCGCGTTCGCGAAGCTGCGCTTCCGGGGGTCGAACGCGCTGCTCCTGGTGATCATCGCGACCATGATGGTCCCCACCCAGTTGGGCATCATTCCGCTGTACATGCTGATGACCGACCTCGGCTGGAACGACCGCCTCCAGGCCGTCATCGTGCCGGCCCTGGTGACCGGCTTCGGCGTGTTCATGATGCGGCAGTACGCCGCCCAGGCCATCTCCGACGAGCTGATCGAGGCGGCCCGGGTGGACGGCTGCGGCACGTTCCGGGTCTTCCGCAGCGTCGTGCTGCCCGCGCTGCGGCCGGCGGCCGCCGTGCTGGGCCTGCTCACGTTCATGACCACCTGGAACGACTTCCTGTGGCCGTACGCGGTGCTCAACGACCCGGAGAACCCCACCGTGCAGCTCTCCCTGCGCGCCCTGTCCAACGGCTACTACCAGGACATGTCGCAGGTCTTCACCGGTACGGCCGTGGCCACGCTGCCGCTGCTGGTCGTGTTCATCGTGTTCGGGCGGCAGATCATCGGCGGGATCATGGAAGGCGCGGTCAAGGCGTGACCGCTGCCCGCGAACGCCCGACGCTGGAGGAGGTGGCGCGGCGGGCGGGGGTCTCGCGCGCCACCGCCTCCCGCGTCGTCAACGGCTCCACCACCGTCGCACCGTCCATCCAGGACGCTGTACGCCGGGCGGTGCGCGAGCTGGGCTACGTGCCCAACCTGGCCGCCCGCAGCCTCGTCACCCAACGCACCGAGTCGATCGCGCTGGTCCTGCCGGAGACAGCCACCCGGGTCTTCTCCGACGATCCCCTCTTCCCCGGCATCGTGCGCGGCGTCAGCCAGGAGTTGGAGGCGGCCGAGCGGCAGCTCGTGCTGATGATGGCCGGCTCGGCCGCCAGCCACGACCGCATCGAGCGGTACGCCATGGGCCGGCACGTGGACGGCGTCATGTTCGCCTCGATGCACGGGATGGACCCGCTCCCCGGCGTACTGGCCCGGATCGGCATGCCCACCGTGTGCAGCGGCCGCCCGCTGGCCGCGACGGCGAGAGTGCCCTATGTGGACGTCGACCACGGGGCCGGGGTGGCGAGCGCGGTACGCCATCTGGTGGCCGGCGGGCGGCGGCGGATCGCCACAATCGCCGGACCGCAGGACATGGTCGCCGGCATCGACCGGCTGGCCGGCTACCGGACCGCGCTGCGGGAGTCGCGAAACCGGTCCATCGTGGCGGTCGGCGACTTCACCCGGGAGTCGGGCGCGGTCGCCATGCGCCAGCTCCTCGACGACGCCCCCGCGCTGGACGCCGTCTTCGTCGCGTCCGACCTCATGGCCGACGGCGCGCTCCGTACGCTCCGCGAGGCCGGGCGGCGGGTGCCGCACGACGTCGCCGTCATCGGCTTCGACGACGCCGAGTTCGCCCGGTACACCGACCCGCCGCTCACCACCGTCCGGCAGCCGATCATCGAGATCGGCCGGGAGATGGTGCGCCTCCTGCTCGCCGCCGATCCCCGAGCTCGGTCATCCTCCCCACCGAACTGGTGATCCGCGCGTCGGCCTAGGGCACGTCTTCCAGGGGCAACAGCACCGTGAACGTGGTGTCGCCGGGCGTCGAGGCGACCCGGATGTCGCCGCGGTGCTTGTTGACCACGATCCGGTACGAGATGTCCAGGCCGAGCCCGGTGCCCTCACCCACCGGCTTGGTGGTGAAGAACGGCTCGAAGATGCGCGGCCGGATGTCCGGCGGCACACCCGTGCCGGTGTCGTGAATGGACACCGCGACGTGGTCGCCGTCCAGCTCCGTGCGGATGGTCAGCGTGCCACGCTCGCCCATCGCGCCGAGCGCGTTGTCGATCAGGTTGGTCCACACCTGGTTGAGCTCGGCCGGGTACGCGGGGATCTCCGGCACCGTAGGGTCGTACTCCTTGACCACCGTGACGTCCGGCGGGATCTTGGCGGTGAGCATGACCAGCGTCGAGTCGAGCAGCCCGTGCACGTCGACAATCTGGTGCGGCGCCCGGTCGATTTGGGAGTACTGCTTCGCGGCGCCGACGAGGGCCGAGATCCGGGAGACCGAGTCGTCGATCTCGCCCATGAGCAGCTCGGTCTCGATCGTGTACGCCAGCCAGCTCACCGCCGCCTGACGGTCGCTCTCGTCGACCGCCTCGGCGACCAGGTCCAGCCAGGCCACGTTCGCGTCACCGGCGACGAGCGTGGCGGCGTGGTCGTACTCGAAGCCGGGCGACAACCCGCGGTCCTCCAGCCACTCGACCACCGCGTCCTCGGCCTCGGTGGTCTCCAGCGGGGACAGCTTCGGCGGATTGGCCGCCCGCTTCACGGCCGTCTCCTGCAACTCGACCAGCCGGTGCAGCTGCTTGACGTTGATCTTGCCTTCGGCGATCATCGCCAGCTTGTGCCGCATGCCGGCGACCTTGTCGCGCAGGGTGGCGGTGGCGCGTACGGCGGCGGAGGCGGGGTTGTTGAGCTCGTGCGTCAGCCCCGCCGACAGCGAGCCGAGCGCCAGCAGCCGCTCCCGCTCGCCGGTCGCGGCCTGGGTGGCCCGCATGCCGAAGAAGAGCCCCTCCAGCATGTGCATCGCCATCGGGAACCACTTGCGCAGGATCTGGCCGAACTCGCCCGCCGGCAGCTCCAGCACCCGCACCGGGGTGACCGGCACCATCGTGTTCATGTAGCGCTGCGGGACCCGGTCGCCGAGGTACGCCTGGGTGTTCCCGCCGTACACGCCCTTCTGGTCGGTGCGGCTGACCTCCACCTCCTGGCCGTGCACCAGCCGGGTCAGCGCGACCGCGCCCTCCAGCAGCACGACGAAGCAGGTCGCGTCGTCGCCCTCGGTGTAGACCTTCGCGGGCGGCTCGTACTCGACCACGGTCCCGTGCTCGACGATCCACTGCAACTGGTCGTCGGCCAGCGCCTCGAAGAGGAACAGCTCGCGCAGCTCATCCTTAGTGATCATTGGCTCTCCAGATACCTGTGCACGAGCGTGACCGCCATCGCGCCCTCGCCCACCGCCGATGCCACCCGCTTGACCGAGTTTGCCCGTACGTCGCCGGCCGCGAACACCCCGGCGATGCTCGTCTCCAGGTGGTACGGGTCGCGGTCGAGCCGCCACCCGGCCGGCCGCTTGCCCCCGATCACCAGGTCCGGACCGGTCACGACGAAGCCCTGCCGGTCCCGCTCGACCATCCCGTCCAGCCAGCCCGTGTGCGGCTCCGCGCCGATGAACACGAACAGCCAGGACGCGTCGACCTCCCGCGTCTGTCCACTGTGGCGATCGCGCAGGGTCAGCCCCTCCAGGTGCTCCTGGCCGTGGCCGGCGACGACCTCCGTGCAGGTGTGCACCTGGATGCGCCCGATGGCCTCGATCTGGTCGATCAGGTACGCCGACATGGACTGGACGAGGGACTCCCCTCTCACCACGAGGTGCACCCGCTGGGCGTACCTCGAAAAATAGACCGCGGCCTGGCCGGCCGAATTGGCCCCGCCCACGATGTAGACATCGGCGCCCGCGCAAGCGGGTGCCTCGGTGGCCGCAGATCCATAGTAGACACCGCGACCGGTCAGCTCGGCGAGCCCGGGAACGGCCAGCAGCCGGTACGAGACGCCGGTGGCCAGGATGACCGTGTGCGCGGCGATCTGCGGCCCGCCGGCGCAGGTGAGCACCCGGGCCGAGCCGCGCACGTCGAGGCAGGTGACGTCCTGCGTGGTGAGGATCTCGGCGCCGAAGCGCTGCGCCTGCCGGCGGGCCCGGTCGGTGAGCTGCGCGCCGGAGACCCCGTCCGGAAAGCCGAGGTAGTTTTCGATGCGGCTGCTCTGGCCGGCCTGGCCGCCGGTCGCGCGGCGCTCGACGAGCACGGTGCGCAGGCCCTCGGAGGCGCCGTAGACGGCGGCGCCCAGCCCGCCCGGCCCGGCGCCCACGACGGCCAGGTCGTAGAAGTCCGCGGCCGGGGTGGTGGTCAGGCCGACGTGCGTGGCCAGCTCGGCCTCGCTCGGCCGGACCAGCGACTTGCCGTCCGGCGTGATCACCAGCGGGATCTCCGACTCGGTGCTCCCGGCGGCGGCGAGCAGCCGGCGGCCTTCCGGCTCGTCCGACAGATACCAGCGGTACGGCACCATGTTGCGGGCCAGGAAGTCGCGGATCTCGAACGACTCGGCCGACCAGCGGTGCCCCACCACCCGGGTGTCCGTCTCCGGCGACGCCGGGGTGGCCCGCCACGCCTCGATCAGGGAGTCGAGCACCGGGTAGAGCTTTTCCTCCGGCGGGTGCCACGGCTTGAGCAGGTAGTGGTCGACGTCCACCAGGTTGATCGCGTCGATCGCGGCTTCGGTGTCCGCGTACGCGGTCAGCAGCACCCGGCGCGCCAGCGGGAAGAGGTCCATGGCGGCTTCGAGGAACTGGATGCCGTTCATCTGCGGCATCCGGTAGTCGGCGAGCAGGACCGCCACCTGCTCGCCGCGCAGCTTGATCTCCTTGAGCGCGTCGAGCGCCTCGCCCCCGGAACTGGCCCGCACCACGCGGTACTCCTGCCCGTAGCGACGCCGCACGTCGCGAGCGACGGCTCGGGACACCGCCGGGTCGTCGTCGACCGTCACGATCGCTGGGTTGGCCATGGTCCCAATACAACCACGCTCAGGCTTCGAGTCGCTCCTCGCGCGTTTTCTCCCACCGCTCCAGCAGCTCGAGCATGCCCTCCTGGATGAAGATGTAGAACTCGTACATCTCGGCGAGCCGGGTGCCCGCGGCCGACTCGCGGGAGCCGACCGCGCCGAGTCCTTCCTGCACGAGGTCGGCGATCTTCTTGTACGCGCCGCCGCGGACCGCACCGGCGGTGTACCACGGGTCGGCCGGGAGCCGGTAGTGGTCGCTCCGCGAGCCAGCGACCGGCTCGCGGACAGCGAAGTTGACTTGCAGCAGGTAGCGCACGGCCCCGGAGACGGCGGCCGCGCTCACCCCGAGCTGCTCCCCGATCTCGCCAGCGGTGAGCCCCTTGGCGTCGGTGACCATGAGGACGGCGAGCACCCGCGCCGGCATCCGGGGGAAGCCGAGGTCGTTGAAGGTCATCGCAAAGTGCTCAACGAAGCGGCGAACCGCGTCCTCGTCCCGCTGATTTTCCATGGTTCACCACCTTGTGAAGGTCACGATACGCGGTCAGGTTGCCAGGTCGCGTCGCCGGAAGAGAGCCAGACCCGCCGCTGCGAGCGCCAGCGCGACGGCGGCCAGGGCGAGCATTGGGCCCGCTGACGCCTCGGCCGCCGGCAGCGCCGGGACGTGGGCGAAGGGCGAGAGGTCCCGGACCGCCTGCGGGAGGTTGAGCAGGTCGCCGAGCTGGCCCAGGATCAGGCTGAGTGCGAGGGCGGCCCAGGCCAGCCCGATCGACAGCCGCGGCAGCAGCCCGAACGCCGCGACCGCGAACCCGGCGAAGATCAACGCCGCGGGCAGCTGCACGACCGCCGCACCCGTCATGTCGGCCAGCTTGCCGGCGGTGTCGCCGGTGCTCACCCCGTACACCAGGCCGGTGCTGACGCCGGCGAGCAGCAGGAGCACGGCCGCGCCCCCGACGGCGATCGCCAGGTGGCTGCCCAGCCAGCGCAGCCGGCCGGTGGCGGTGGCGAGCACGGCCTCCCCCGCCCCGGTCTCCTCGGAGCGCAGCCGCAGCAGGGCCTGGACGACGTAACCGGCGGTCAGCGCGCCGAAGATCCCCATCATCGCCGCGAAGTAGGTGTCGGCCAGGGAGCCAGCCGCGCCCCCGGCGAGCTTTTCGATCGTGTTCGCCGCGCCCTCGTTGTCGAGGAACGCCTGCTCGACGGTTTCGCCGACCGAGCCGACCGTCGCGCCCAGCACGGCCACGCCGACCGCCCAGCCGATGAGCGTGCCCCGCTGCAACCGCCAGGCCAGGCCGAGCGGGCTGAGCAGCGCCGGCCGGCCCGTCGCCGGACCCGGCCGGGCCGGGATCATGCCTATGCCCACGTCGCGGCGGGCGGTGAGAGCGAACGCCACCCCGACGCACGCGGCAAAGAAGACCAGCGGAAACGCCAGCACCCACCACCGGTCCCCGGCGAACGGGCGCACGTGCTCGGTCCAGCCGATCGGCGACAGCCAGGACGGCCACGCGCTCACGATCGAGTACCCGTTGGCCTGCACGTCGCCGAACGCGTCGGCGAACCCGCGCAGGAAGTACGCCAGGCCGATCACCGCGGCGGCGATGCCGTTCGCCGCCCGGGACGTCTGCGTCACCTGGGCCGCGACCGCCGCGATGCCGGCGAAGGCCAGGCCGGTGACCCCGACCGCCGCGCCGGCGGCGACGGCCCCCGCCGCGGGCAGCCCATAGCCGATCAGGACGAGCGCGAGCAGCATTCCGAGTACGGCGTTCGCGCCGGCGACGACCACGAGCGCGGCGGTCAGCCCGGCGCGCCGCCCGACCACGGTCGCGCCGACCAGCTCCGAGCGGCCGGTCTCCTCGTTCTGCCGGGTGTGCCGGACGACGGCCAGGGTGCTCATGAACCCCGCCAGCACCGCCAGGAACGTGAGAATCTGGAACATCGCGACCGCGCCGACGGTGACCTCGGTGGGGGCGGCGCGGAAGATCAGGATCGTCGGGTTGTCGACGACCGTGCGCAGCACCTCGACGCGGTCGGCCTCGGTCGGGTACTGACTCTTCGCGGCCGAGACGGCGGTGACCAGCATGAGCGTCGTGCCGAGGATCCAGAGCGGCAGTTGTACGCGGTCGCGGCGGACCGCCAGCCGGGCCAGCCGCGCGGTGCCGGTGTACGCGCTCATCGGACGGCCGCCAATTCGTCGCCGTAGTGGCGCATGAACAGCTCCTCCAGCGAGGGCGGGGCGCTGGTCAGCGCGCGCACCTCGAACCGGGTCAGGTGGCGCAGCACGTGGTCCAGTTCCTTGGCGTCCACGTCGAACTTCGCGCGCGTGGTGTCCAGGTCGGCGTCGTGCACGCCGGGCAGCTCCACCAGGCCGGTGATCGGGTGCGTGGTCTCCACCTTGATCGTCGTACGGGTCAGGTGGCGCAGGTCGGACAGCGTGCCGGACTCCACCGTGCGGCCCTGCCGGATGATGCTCACCCGGTCGCACAGGGCCTCCACCTCGGAGAAGATGTGGCTGGACAGCAGCACCGTGCGGCCCTCCGCCTTCACCTTCCGCACGCAGTCCTGGAAGACCGCCTCCATCAGCGGGTCCAGGCCGGACGTCGGCTCGTCCAGGATGTAAAGCTCCACGTCCGACGCGAACGCCGCGACGACCGCCACCTTCTGCCGGTTGCCCTTGGAGTACGCGCGTGCCTTCTTGCGCGGATCGAGCTGGAACCGCTCGATCAACTCGTCCCGGCGGCGGATGTCCAGACCGCCGCGCAGCGCCCCGAAGAGGTCGATGGCCTCCCCGCCGGTCAGGTTGGGCCACAGGTTCACGTCCCCCGGCACGTACGCCAGCCGGCGGTGCAGCGCCACCGCGTCCCGCCACGGATGCCCGCCGAGCAGGCTCACGTCGCCCGCGTCGGCGCGCAGCAGACCCAGCAGTACGCGGATGGTGGTGGACTTTCCGGCGCCGTTCGGACCCAGGAACCCGTGCACCTCGCCGGTCGCCACGGACAGGTCGAGCCCGTCCAGCGCGCGGGCCCGGCCGAAGGTCTTGACCAAGCCGGACACCGAGATCGCAGTAGTCATACCCGCGAACCTACGCCCATTTCACAACTTTGTGAAACCTCGGAAGCGTATGAATCTCGTCAAGACCCGCCCTCCCCCGCCGTCCCCGCCTTTCCCCTCTCCCCGCCTTCCCCTCTCCCCGCCTTCCCCTCTCCCCGCCTTTCCCCTCTCCCCGTCGATCAAGGGCATATGGCCGTGGTTTGATCTCCGATCCACGACCGTTTGCCCTTGATCGGCGGGGAAATCCTTGATCGGCGCGCGCCTAGGGCGGCGGGATGCGGACGTGGGCGCTGCCGCGGGAGGACCACGTCCGAGCGCAAGATCCCACCGCGCCCACGAAGTCGCTCGGGGCAGGCGTGAGTAGGGCGCCCTCAAGGCCGGGTAGTTAAGGATTCCTGGGCGCTGTCAAGCCGCGCGGCTGATCGCTTGCCCAGCGTTGGAGCCGACGCCAGCCTGCGGTGATCATGAAGTTAGCGGCAGGGAAAAGGGCTCTCCCCGGGCGTCAACTTCATGATCACCACAGGAGCCGGGTCACACCGTCCGGGTGATCGGGAACGGCGCGGTCACCTGGCCCTGATGGCACCCCCGGTCACCGGATAGCGCACAACAGGGGCGCCCTCAAGGCCGCAACATCAGGGGGCCGGTGCGGACGTCAAGGCCGCGACGACGAGGCGGGGTAGATCTAGACGAGGTACGGCTGACATCGAGCCCTAACTCGTCTAGATCTACTGCCAGCTTCGACTTGGCTAAGGGGTGGGCCGGGCCTGCACCCGGATGTATCCGATATAACCGGCCGCTGGATCTGGGTCCACCCACCGGGCCGGTGATGTGATCGACGGCGGGCCCGACGTACGCCGCGACCGTGGCGAACAGTTGCCCCTGGAAGGGCAACTTCTCGACACAGTCACCAAAGTCGAGGGCGACGGCCGCGTCACATCAGCGCTCGACATGGACCTGATTCCCTTAACCACCCGGCCTTGAGGGCGCCCCTGTACATGCCATGGCGGGCATGGGGGCGCCCTACTGGGGCGAGGACGCACGCGCACCACCCACCCAGCCCGAGCCCACCGATCAAGGACTTCCACGCCGATCAAGGGCATACGGTCGTGGATCGGAGATCAAACCACGGCCATATGCCCTTGATCGACGCACAGGAGGGGCACGGGACGGGGCACGGGAGGAGGGCGGGGGTTAGGGGACGACGTTGCCCAGTCCTGAGGCGACCAGTTCGTCGCGGATTACGGCGGCGTCGCCCTCGACCACCAGGGTCAGCCCGCTCGGGTGCAGGTGCGTGGCGGCCGCCGCCGAGACCGTCTCGACGTCCGCCTCCAGGAGGGCGGTACGCAGGTTGGCGTGGTAGTCGTCGGGCAGGTCGTGCACCACGAGCGTGGCCAGCGCGCTGGCGATCGCCCCGGGCGTCTGCAACTCCACCGAGAGCTGCCCGGCCCGCCAGGAGCGCGCCACCGCCAGCTCCGGCTCGGTGATCCCGCCGGCCTGCGTACGGGCGATCTCCCCGACCGTGTCGATCAGGGCGGGCACCGTCACCGCGGTCTGCACGCCGGAGCTCACCAGGAACCGCCCGAACCGCCGCGACTGGCCGAACTCGCCCCGGATGCCGTACGTGTAGCCGCGCACCTCGCGGATGAGGTGGTTGAGGCGGGACGTGAACGCGCCGCCGAGCACGGTGGCGGCCAGCGTCATCGGCACGTAGTCGGGGTGCGACCGGTGCACGGCGGCGTGACCGAGCCGCAGCGTCGACTGCACCGAGCCGGGCCGGTCCACCAGGATGATCCGGCGCTCGGCGCGGGTGGCCACCGGCAGCGGCCCGCCGGCGCCCGCCACCGGCGTACCGGCCCCGGCGAAGACCGCGGCGCCCAGGGCGTCGAGGTCGACCGCGCTGAGGTCGCCGGCCACCAGGAGCGTGCCGGGCTGGCCGAACCAGTCGCGGTGGTAGCCGACCACGTCGTCGACCGAGACCGCCGCGACCGAGTCGGGGTCGCCGTGCAGGGGACGGCCGTGCCGCTGCTCCGCGCCGAAGATGTCGGCCCGCAGCGCCGCCTCCGCCCGCGGCCCCGGGTCGGCCCAGTCCATCCGCAGCGCGGTCGCCTCGTCGTCGCGTACCCGGGCCACGTCGTCGGGGTCCAGGCGCGGGGTCCGCACCGCCTCGGCCAGCAGCGCGACCGCGTCCGCCAGCCGGTCGGTCGGGGCCTGCACGCCCACCCGGAACGAGTCCCAGTCGACGCTCGCGAACAGTTCCGCACCGAGCCCTTCCAGGGCCAGCGCGTACGCGGTCGAGTCGCGCGCCGTCGTACCCTCCTCAAGGGCCTTGGCCACGACGGAGGCCACGCCTTCGCGCCCGGACGGCTCGCGGCCGGCGCCGGCGTCGAGCAGCAAGGTCGCGACGGCCAGCGCCTGACCCGGGAGGTGCGCGGCGACGACCCCGCCGCGCCGGATGACCTCAGGAAAATGGTACGGCCGGGCCGCGCCCGCCCCCGGACGCTCGCTCACCAGGGTCATCAGGACTCCTCGGGTACGTAGGAAAGGGTGACCCGGGTCTCGGGACGCAAGACTTCGGCGGCGACCTCGGCCACGCCGGCGAGCGTGACGGCCTGCCACGCCGGGAGCCGGTCGCCCGCGCTCGCCGCGTCGCCGAACTGGGTGGCATAGCGGCTCAGCGTGTCCGCCCGACCCGCCACAGTGGACATCTGCCGCCACCACATCGTGGACAGCAGCGCCTTGGCCCGGTCCAGTTCCTCGGCGGTGATGCCGGCGGCCAGCTCGTCGACGACCTCGACCAGGCCGTCCTCCAACTCGGCGGCGCTGACCCCGTCGCGGGCGGTCGCCGTCACGATGAGCGGGGCCGGGGCGTGCGCGAGGTCGACGCCGTACGCGGACACGTAGTCCGGCTGGGCGAGCCGCGCGCCGTCGGCGAGCCGCTGGTAGAGCCGGCTGCCGCGGCCGGTGCCCAGCGCGATGGCGAGCACCGTGACCGCGTCGTACGCCGGGCTGCCGAACGGGTGCGTGCGGTGGGCGAGGTAGACCCGCGGCGCGGGCACCTCGGCGACCACGTCCTCGCGTACGGCGGCGGTGGCCGGCGCGGGCGCGGTGCCGTCCGGGGCGGGCGGGATGTCGGGCCGGGCCGGGAGGCCACCGAAGTACTTCTCGGCGAGCGCGAAGACCTCGCCCGGCGCGGCGTCGCCCACCACGGAGAGGACCGCGTTGTTCGGCGCGTAGTACGTGGTGTGGAACGCCGAGAACGTGGCCAGGTCGGCCGCGTTGAGGTCGGCCATCGAGCCGATCGTGGCGTGGTGGTACGGGTGCCCGGACGGGTACAGCAGCGGGAGCAGGCGCAGCCAGGCGTCGCCGTACGGCAAGTTCTCGTACCGCTGGCGCCGCTCGTTCTTGACCACTTCCCGCTGGTTGTCGAGCGTTTCCTGGGTGAGCGCCGGCACCAGGCCGCCCATCCGGTCCGCTTCGAGCCACAACGCCAGCTCCAGGTGCTCGGCCGGCACGGTCTCGAAGTAGTTCGTGCGATCCGGGTTGGTGGTCGCGTTGAGCGAGCCGCCTGAGCCCTGGATCAGTCGCATGTGCTCGGTCTTCGCCACGTGCACCGAGCCCTCGAACATCAGGTGCTCGAACAGGTGAGCGAAGCCGGTCTGGCCATCGGGCTCGTGGCGCGACCCGACGTCGTACCAGAGATTGATGGCGACGACGGGTGCGGTGCGGTCCTCGCTGACGACGACGCGGAGGCCGTTGTCGAGGCGGGTGGTTTCGATTGGCCACGGGTAGCCGGTGGACGACATGCGCTCGACGGTAACCGATCTACAGCAGCCTGAGGTCGCCGGTCACCGCATCCACGTCCGGCGCGGCGGCCGGGCCGATGCCGACGCACGTGAGCGTGCCGGCGGCGACCTGGGTCAGGCCGCGGTCGCGGACCGGCGCGACGGGCAGGCCGGCCGCTTCGGCCCGCGCGCACACGTCCGCCAGCTCGGCCTCGCCGGGCACCTGGAGCACGACCTTGGGCATGCCGTCGGCCCGCCAGCCCTCGACCCAGGCCGGGCGCATCCGGTACGCCTTCTCCACTCCGAGTACGGCCGCGTGGGCGGCTTGCGCTGCGATCTTGCCCGCACCCATCCCAAGATCACGGCGCACGACGATCACCTGCTTGAACGCGAACATCGGTACCGGATACTACGGGCATGCTGTGTGAGCCGTACCTGCTCGATCCGCGGCCGGACGGGATCCACGTGGTCTGGCACACCGAGCTTCCCGGCTCCGCACACTTCGTGCTGGTGGGCCCCGGCGTCGCGGAGATGTCCGACGAGCAGGCCCGTACCGCGCCGAGCGAAGGGCCGGGCTGGCGCCGGTTCGCCGCGACCACCCACGCGATGAGCCGGACCCGGGAGGACCAGGAGTCGTCGGTGCCGGGCCGGACGTACGCGGGCGTGACGCGCCGGGCGGTCTACCGGCAGCTCGCCGCGGTCACCGGGTTGCCGGCCGGGCGCACGCCGTACCGGGTGGTGTCGGACGGCACGGTCACCCCCGTCTACACCCTCGCCCCCGCGGTGCCGCCGGACCAGCCGGTACGCCTGCTGCTCAGCAGCGACCACCAGCTCAAGCCGATGGTGCCGGCCAACCTGGCGAAGGTCGCGGAGACGGCGGGCGTGGCCTTCGACGGCGTACTGATGGCCGGCGACCTGGTGAACGCGCCGGACCGGGCGAGCGAGTGGTTCGACAGCACGGCCGAGCCGGCGTTCTTCCCGACGTTCGCGCGGATCCTGCCGCACTCGCCGCTCTTCCCGACGATCGGCAACCACGACGTGATGGGCCGCTGGTCCGACACGGCGACGCTGGACGAGCAGTTCAACGACCCGCAGCCGGACGACTGGGACGTCACCACGTACGAGGAACTGTTTCCGGTGCCACGCAGCGAGCAGGGCGGACCGCGCTGGTGGTCTCGCACCATCGGCGACGTGCACGTGATCTCGCTCTTCGTGACGCAGGTGTGGCGGCCGCCGGAGCTGACGGGGCGGGGCAGGTTCCAGGAGGCGCGCGAAGACGTCGACACCCCGGACCGGTGGGGCTACGGCCAGTTCATCTTCGAGCCGGTCACCCGCGGTTCGCGCCAGTACGCCTTCCTCGCCGCCGAACTGGCCGCCACGGCCGCGCGCCGGGCCCGCTACCGGGTGGTCATGTTTCACCATCCCAGCCACGGGCTGGGGCACGGGTCGGTGCCGCCGTACACGGATCCGATCCCGGTCAGGCGCGACGGGACCATCACCTACGACTACCCGCTCGCCGACGACCACATCCTGCGCGACGTCGAGCCGCTGGTGTCCGAGGCCGGCGTCCACCTCGTCCTCAACGGACACTCCCACGTCTGGAACCGCTTCCGCAACGCCGCGGGCGTGCACTGGCTGGACACGTCCAATGTGGGCAACAGCTACGGCGCGTTCGACGTGACGTCCGGCTTGTCGCGCGGCATGCCGCCCGGGTACGTCCAGCAGGGCGACCCGGGCGGTCTCACCCCGATCGTGCCCACCCTCGCCCCGCTGCGGAACGCCGACGGGGTGCCGCTGCCGTACGTGGCGAGCAACGACATCACCGTCTTCTCGCTGCTCGACTCGGCCGCCGGCGTGGTGCGCTCGTACCGCCACGACACCCGCCAGCCCGACTCCCCCGCCGTGCTCTTCGACGAGTTCTCACTCCGGTAGCGCCCACTCCTCCACGCCCGCGGGAATGTCGACCGGATCCTGGCCGGGGAGTTGGACCCGCCACGGCGCCGGTGCGCCGGTACGGCGTACCCGGGTCCCGTCAACCGTGAAGCTGGCCGCCACCTCGCCATCGAGCGCCGGGACGTCCACCCTGGTCCCGTCGACCGGTGAGAACAGCCGCAGCGTCACCCCGTCGGCGTACGCGTAGTCCGGCCGGTCCTCGCGCGCGCCCCACGGCAGCATGGTCCCCGGGCGCACGTACACGGGCACCGTGTCGAAGCCGCAGGTCTCGGTGACCCAGCGCGGCCCCTCGACGACCTCCCCGGTGAGCAGGTGGGTCCACCGCCCGGCCGGCACGTAGTACCTGGTCTGGCCGGACGCCGTGAAGACCGGCGCGACCAGCAGGCTGTCGCCGAGCATGTACTGCCGGTCCAGGTACGGGCACGCCGGGTCGTCGGGAAACTCCGCCACCATCGGCCGCATCACCGGCACGCCCTCCCGGTGGGCGGTGACGGCCGCGCCGAAGAGGTACGGCATGAGCCGCGCCTTCAGCCGGGTGAACGCCCGCAGCACGTCCACGGCCTCGTCGTCGAAGAGCCACGGCACCCGGTACGTCGAGTTGCCGTGCAACCGGCTGTGCGAGGAGAGCAGTCCGAAGGGGATCCAGCGCTTGAACACGGCCGGATCGGGTCGGCCCTCGAAGCCGCCGATGTCGTGGCTCCAGAAGCCGAAGCCCGACATGGCCAGGGACAGCCCGCCGCGCAGGCTCTCCGCCATGGACTCCAGTGTGGACTCACAGTCGCCGCCCCAGTGCACCGGAAACTTCTGCCCGCCCGTGGTGGCTGAGCGGGCGAACAGCACCGCCTCCCCGGCACCCCGGTGCTCGCGCAGCAACTCGAACACGGTCTCGTTGTAGAGGTAGCTGTAGTAGTTATGCATCCGCTCCGGGTCGGCGCCGTCGTGCCACACCACGTCGGTCGGGATGCGCTCGCCGAAGTCGGACTTGAAGCAGTCCGCGCCCATGTCCAGGAGGGCGCGCAGCTTGCCGGCGTACCAGTCCCGGGCCGCCGGGTTGGTGAAGTCGACCAGCCCCATGCCGGCCTGCCAGCGGTCCGTCTGCCAGACCCCGCCGTCCGGCGTGCGCACGAGGTAGCCGGCGGCGGCACCCTCGGCGAAGAGTGCCGACCGCTGGGCGATGTACGGGTTGATCCAGAGGCTGATCCGCAGTCCGCGCTCCTTGAGGCGCTTGAGCATGCCCGCCGGGTCGGGGAACGTGCGCGGGTCCCACTCGAAGTCGCACCAGTGAAACTCGCGCATCCAGAACGTGTCGAAGTGGAACACCGACAGCGGCAGGTCGCGCGCGGCCATCCCGTCGACGAACCCGGTCACCGTCTCCTCGTCGTACGACGTGGTGAACGACGTGGTCAGCCACAGCCCGAAGGACCACGCCGGGGCAGCGCGGGGCGCCCGGTGAGCGCGGTGTACTTGCGCAGGATCTCCTTGGGCGTGGGCCCGTAGATGACGAAGTACCGCAGCGCCTCGCCCGCGACGCTGAACTGCACCCGGGAAACGGCCTCGGAGCCGACCTCGAAGGACACCAGCCCGGGGTGGTCGACGAACACCCCGTACCCGGCGTTGGTGAGGAAGAACGGCACGTTCTTGTACGCCTGCTCGCTGCTCGTGCCGCCGTCGGCGTTCCAGATGTCGATGGTCTGGCCGTTCTTCACCAGCGGGCCGAAGCGCTCACCGAGGCCGTACACGCACGTGGCGACGCCGAGCCCCAACTGCTCCCGGACGTAGCGCCGGTCGCCGTCCTCGATGAGCGCCATCGCCTTGTAGCCGCTGGCGGTCAGCACCTGCCCGCTGGCCAGGAACTCGACCCGCCAGGGGTCGCGCTGGAACCGGACGGACAGGGACCCCGACGTCAGCGACAGGTCGTCTACGGACGCGACACCGTCCACGGTCGACAGCGCGAAGTGCGGTCCCGGCGATACGCCACCGGAGAAGTGCGACACCGTCACCCCGATGACGTCGGGCAGCGGCGCCGAGGCCCGCACCGTCACCAGTGGACGGTTCAGCGTGTCGCCACGGCCCTCGATGCGGGCGGTGGGCGCGTACACGGTGAGCGAGTCGCCGTCCGCGATGAGGTCGTGCACCTGCGCCGGGTAGAGCGGCTGTACGCCCTCGCGCATGTGCCAGTAGCCGTCGGTGAACTTCAACGGTGCTCCTACTTACTTGACGGCCCCGGACATGATGCCGCGGGACAGGGTTCGCTGGAAGATGAGGAAGAACAGGACGGCTGGCGCGATGCCGAGCAGCGCCGAGGCGCTCGTGGTGGTGGCGTCCATCAGCCGGTCGCCCTGCAGCACGCCGAGGGCCACCGGCACGGTCTGCTTGTCGTTCGAGATGAGGAAGACGAGCGGGAGGAAGAACTCGTTCCACGTCCAGATGAAGAAGAACGTGAACAGCACGGACAGGCTCGGCCAGCTGATCGGCACCACCACCCGCCACAGCGTGCGCACCTTCCCGGCGCCGTCGATCGCCGCCGCCTCCAGCATCTCGCGCGGGAACACGGCGTACACCGACGAGAGCAGGTACGTGCCGAAGGCGCTCTGGATGGCCGTGAAGATGATGATGACGGCCGTCTGGGTGTTGTAGAGACCGACCTCTTTGGACAGGTAGTAGAGCGGGTACACCAGGGCCTCCTGCGGCAGCAGGTTGGCCAGCAGGAAGAAGATCAGGAACAGGCTCCGGCCGCGCACCCGGCCGATGCCGAGCGCGTACGCGTTGAGCACCGAGACGATGACCGCCAGCACCGCCACCGACCCGCTGATGAAGAAGCTGTTCCAGAGCTTCTCGCCGAAGTCGACCCGGATCCAGAAGTCGGTGAGTCCCTTGAAGTACAGGCTGTCCGGCAAAGACAGCGGCCCGTTGGTGGCGTAGTCCGCCGGGCGCTTGAACGCGTTGAGCGCCACCAGCGCGAACGGCGAGAGCACCAGCAGCACCAGCACGGTGAGCGTGGCCAGCACGGCCGGCCGGATCGCCCGGTTCATAGCGCGTCCTTCTGTTCGCCCCGCGCCTGGATGCGCAGGAACACCACCGAAAGCGCCACGATGATGAGGGTAAGCACGGTCGCGATCGCCGAGCCGTAGCCGACCTGCGCCTTCTCGAAGAAGTTCTGGTACGCGAAGTACGACGGCACGAGCGTGGCGTTGCCCGGCCCGCCCCGGGTCAGCACGAAGATCTGCCCGAAGACCTTCAGCGCCGCGATCGTCGTGGTCACCAGCACCACGTAGATCTCCGGCTTGATCTGGTACACGGCGATCCGGATGAACCGCTGCCACCAGTTCGCGCCGTCGATGGACGCCGCCTCGTACAGCTCCGGGTCGACCCGCTGCAGCCCGGACATGAACATCACGACCGGGTAGCCCACCTGGAACCAGATCAGCATCACCATGACGCTGTAGAGCGCGTACGTCGGGTCGCCGAGCCAGTTCTTGGCCAGCGCGTCCAGGCCGGCGTTGGTGAGGATCGCGTTGAGCGCCCCGAAGCTGGGGTTGAGGATCCAGCCCCACACGATGCCGGTCACCGCGACCGGCAGCACCTGCGGCAGGTAGAAGCCGGACCGGAACGCGCTGGCCGTACGCGGGCCGACCCGCTTGGCGACGTAGTCGAACAGGACCGCGGCCAGGACGAGCCCGATGGCCGTCGGGATGACGGCCATCGCGAAGATCAGGAAGATGATGTTGCGGAAGGACGCCCAGAAGTTGTCGTCCTCCAGCAGCCGGCTGTAGTTGTCCAGCCCGATCCACTCGGGGGTACCCACCCCCTGCCACCGGGTGAAGCTGATGGCGACGTTCATCACCAGCGGCACCACGATGACCACCAGCGACAGGATCGCGCCGGGGATCAGGAAGGCGGCGTACCCCCGATTGGATCTCATTTGCCGAGGCTGGTCAGGTTGTCGTTGTACGGCTTGGCGATCTCGTCGAGCACCGCGGTCGGGCTCTTGGTGCCGTTGATCAGGTGCTGTACGCCGGCGACCAGCACGTCGTAGTACCCGGGAGCCGGCCAGTCCGGGTAGAACGCCAGCCCGTCCGTGGAGGTGATCTTGTTGAAGTTGTCGATCAGCTCCTTGCTCTTCGGATCGGTGATCCCCGCGGGGTCCGCGAGCACCGGCACGCCGCCGGAGTTGCCGAGCAGATTCTGGATCTCCGGCTTCATCGTGATGTCGATGAAGTCGTACGCCAGGCTCTTGTTCTTGGATTTCTCCGGCACGACCCAGATGTTGCCGCCGGAGCCGGGGTGCAGCGTGTTGCCCGGGAAGAGGAACGTGCCCCACTGGAAGCTCTTGGCCTCGGCGACGAACCGGCCGTACCACCAGCTGCCGGAGATGACCATCGGGAACTTGCCCTGGGTCCAGGCCACGCCCATCGGGTCCGCCTTGATGCCGGCGGAGTTCTTCGGGATGTAGCCCTTCTTCACCCAGTCGGCGAACGTGTTGGCCGCGTACGTGAACTCCGGCCCCTTGAAGTCCACCTTGCCCTTGTACAGCTCGTAACTGTCCACAAAGGAGCGGTTGGCCTTGGAGAGCGCCAGCTCGTAGAAGATCTGCTGCGCCGGGTACTCCGCGCCGCCCACCGACAGCGGCGGGACCCCGGCCTTGACGAACGTGTCCATCGCCGCCTCGAACTCGGCGAGCGTGGTGGGCACCTGGACCTTGTGCTTCGCGAAGAGGTCCTTGTTGTAGTAGACCATCACGTACTCGGCGTAGTTCGGCACGCCGAACCACTTGCCGTCGCCCATGATGCCATCGGCGTCGTAGCGCGACGTGGTCTGCAGGCTCGGCCCGATCTTGTCCCAGCCGCGCTTGCTGGCCTCGCCGGTGAGGTCGGTCAGCAGGCCCTGCTTGGACAGCAGGCCGGCGGTGGCGTTGCCCTTGTTGTACTCCATGATGTCGGGCGCTTCGTCCGAGTTGAGGATCATGCCGGCGTTCTGCCGGATCTGCTCGAACTGCTTGTCCTCGAACTGGACCTTCACGCCGGGGTGCGACGCCTCGAACTGCTTGATCGCCTCGGTCCAAGCGACGCCCATGGCGCTGTTGGGCCCCTCGTAGTGCCAGAGCTTCAGGGTCTTGCCGTCGCCGGTCGCGGTGTCGTCGTCGGCGTCGGCACCGCAGGCGGCCAGGACCAGGGACGCGGCGGCGAGTACGGCAATGGTGCCCGCGCGCACGCGCGTCAGTGAAATGGACACTGCTGCCTCCACGTGGGTGAGAGGTAGCTTGTCGAAGCGTTTCGACAAGCTAGCGCTCAGCTAAACGGACGAGCCGCAGCGTGTCAACGGGGTCAATCAAGGATTTCGCCCTTATTTCGTATGGCGTCCAAACTATTGACAGTCATGAGCTGCGTCGGCGAGGGTCACCCACGTGCGAGCACTCACCGCCTGCCTGGCTGCCATACTTCTGGTGGCGCCCGCGACCCCGGCGCGCGCCGCTGACCCGACGTACCCCTTCCGCGACCCCGACCTCCCCGTGGCCACGCGGATCGACGACCTGGTCGCGCGCCTCACGCTGGACGAGAAGATCTCGCTGCTGCACCAGCACCAGCCGGCGATCCCGCGGCTGGGCATCGGGCCCTTCCGGACCGGTACGGAGGCGCTGCACGGCGTCGCATGGCTCGGCGAGGCGACCGTGTTTCCGCAGGCCATCGGGCTCGCCACGACGTGGGATCCGGAGCTGATGCGGCAGGTCGGCACCGCGGTCGGCCGGGAGGCGCGGGGCTTCCACGCCAAGGACCCGGCGGCCAACGGCCTCAACCTCTGGGCGCCCGTGGTCAACCTGCTGCGCGACCCGCGCTGGGGCCGCAACGAGGAGGGCTACTCCGAGGACCCGTACCTGACCGGCGCGCTGTCCACCGCGTACGGCAAGGGCCTGTCCGGCGACCACCCCACCTACCTGCAGGCCGCGCCGACGCTCAAGCACTATCTGGCCAACAACAACGAGGTAAGCCGGGAGACGACGTCCTCGATGCTGCCGCCCAGGCTGTTGCACGACTACGAGTACGCCGCGTTCCGTCCCGCCATCGCGGCCGGCGCGGCGACCGGCGTGATGACGTCGTACAACCTCGTCAACGGGCGACCGGCCACTGTGGAGCCCTCGCTCAACACGGATGTACGGCGGTGGACCGACCGCGACCTGCTGGTGGTCAGCGACGCCTTCGCGCCGGGCAACCTGACCGGGCCGCAGCAGTACTACGCCACCCAGGCCGAGGCGAACGCGGCCGCCCTCAAGGCCGGCGTGGACAGCTTCACCCAGGACGGCTCCAGCAACGGGTCGACCATCGCGGCGGTCACCGCGGCCGTACAGCAAGGGCTGCTGACCGTGTCCGATGTGGACCGCGCGGTGCGGCACATCCTGTCCATCCGGTTCCGCCTCGGCGAGTTCGACCCGCCCAGCCGCAACCCGTACGCCGCCATCACGCCGGACGTCATCAACTCCCCGGCGCACCAGCGGCTCGCCCGGAAGGCCGCCGACGAGCAGATCGTGCTGCTGAAGAACAGTGCGGGCACGCTACCCCTGTCGCCGTCGCGCACCCGCAAGGTCGCCGTGGTCGGCCCGCTCGCGGACACCCTCTACACGGACTGGTACAGCGGCACCCTCCCGTACGCCGTCACACCGCGCCAGGGCATCCAGGAGCGGGTCCCGGGCTCGACTGTGGTCGGCGGCGAGGGCGTGGACCGGATCGCGCTGCGCGACCTGGCCACCGGCCGGTACGTCACGGCCACCGGCACCACCGACGCGAACCCGGTGAACGTGACCGGCACGGCGGCCGGGGACGCGGCGCAGTTCGACGTCTTCGACTGGGGCCAGGGCCTGCTGACCCTGCGCAACGCCGCCAACGGCAAGGTGCTCGGCTACAACTGGGGCCCGTTCGTGACCCGCGACGCCCAGCCCAACAGCTGGTTCGTCCAGCAGCAGTTCAAGCTGGAGCAGCAGCCAGACGGTTCCTACGTCATCCGGTACGCCGGCTACGAGACCCGGGAGCCCTGGTTCCCAGCCGAGCGCTACCTGACCGTCGACTCAGCCGGCAACCTCGCGCTCGGCGCCCAGACCGCGGCCACCGCGGCCCGCTTCGCCAAGGAGACCGTCAGCAGCGGCATCGACAGCGCGGTCGCCGCCGCGACCGGCGCCGACGTCGCGGTCGTGGTGGTCGGCAGCATGCCGTTCATCAACGGGCGGGAGACCAACGACCGCGTCTCGACCGCCCTCGCCGACGGCCAGAGCGCCCTCATCAAGGCGGTACGCCGGGCCAACCCCAACACCGTCGTCGTGGTGGAGAACAGCTACCCCACCACGCTCAACTGGGAGCAGGAGAACGTGCCGGCGATCCTGTGGACCACGCACGCCGGCCAGGAGACGGGCCGGGCGATCGCCGGCGCGCTCTTCGGCGACACCAACCCGAGCGGCCGGCTCACCCAGACTTGGTACCGCTCCGACGCCGAACTGCCGAGCATCCTGGACTACGACATCGCCAAGACCGGCATGACGTACCTCTATCACCGGGGCACGCCGCTCTACCCCTTCGGGTACGGCCTGAGCTACACGACGTTCGCGTACTCCTCGCTGCGGCTGGATGCGAACAGCGTCACGCTCGACGTCACCAACACCGGCAGGCGCGCCGGGGCGGAGACCGTGCAGCTCTACACGCACCAGCGCAAGTCCCGGGCGGTCCAGCCGGTCAAGCAGCTGCGCGGGTTCGCCCGGGTCGACCTCGCGCCCGGCCAGACCAAGACGGTCCGGATCCCGCTCAAGGCCAGCGACCTGGCGTTCTGGGACGTGACCCGCGGCCGGCCGGTCGTGGAGAGCGGCGCGTACGACGTACTCGTCGGGGCGTCGGCCACGGACATCCGGCGGACCGCGACGCTGACGGTCAAGGGCGAGACCATCCCGCCGCGCGACCTGCGCCGGCCGACGCCGGCTTACACGTTCGACGACTACGCGGGTACGACGCTCGTGGACACCACCAAGGCCAGCGGCACCGCCGTCGCGGCGACCGCCGCCGGCCAGTGGGTGAAGTTCGCCGACGCCGACCTGGGCAGCGGCGTCGGCGCCTTCACCGCTCGGGTCTCGGCATCCTCCCCGTCCACCATCCAGGTGCGGCTCGGCGGCCCGACCGGTCGCCTGCTCGGCACCTTGAGCGTGCCGGCCACCGCCGACCGCTACACCTGGACCACCGCGTCAACCCCGCTCCGGGGCGCGGCCGGCCGGCAGGACGTCTACCTGGTCTTCACCGCCCCCGCCGCGGTCGACAGCCTCACCCTGTCGTGATCAGGGCGTCCTTCAAGTCGTTATAGCGACTTGAAGGACGCCCTGATCACGAGGGGGCGAGCGTCGGGTATCCTCGGGTGCGTGACCCGATGGTATGCATGGTTTACGAGGCCGGCGCTGGCGCCGGCGACTCGGCCATGAGCCCATCGCGCGCATGACCTAGGTCACCACCCGCCAGAGCCGGCACAGGGCAGGACACCGCTCCTGCCCTTTCGCGTGCAACGACGACGCAGCCGGCTTTGGCCTCGGGACGCCGGCCCCGGGGTCAGCTGGCGGAAGGAAACCCCACCGTGACACTCCCAAGCGTGCAGCGGGTCAGTGACCAACGCATCGACAAGGTCGTCCCGCTGATGACCCCCGCACTGCTGCACCACGAGCTGCCCCTGGACGACGACCTGTCGGCCGCCGTCCTCGACGGGCGGCGAGCCGTCGCCCGCGTGCTCGACGGGGAGGACGACCGGCTGCTGGTCGTCGTCGGTCCCTGCTCGGTGCACGACCCCGCCGCCGCCCTGGAGTACGCCGACCGGCTCGCCGAGACGGCCGCCCGGCTGGCCGACGACCTGCTGATCGTCATGCGCGTCTACTTCGAGAAGCCCCGCTCGACCGTCGGCTGGAAGGGCCTGATCAACGACCCCAGCCTGGACGGATCCGGCGACGTCAACACCGGCCTGCGTACCGCCCGGTCGCTGCTGTTGCAGGTGCTGCGCAAGGGGTTGCCGGTGGGATGCGAGTTCCTCGACCCGATCACCCCGCAGTACATCGCGGACACGGTGGCGTGGGGCGCGATCGGCGCGCGCACGGTGGAGAGCCAGGTGCACCGGCAGCTCGCTTCCGGCCTGTCCATGCCGATCGGGATGAAGAACAGGCCGGACGGCTCGATCTCCACCGCCGTCGACTCGATCCGGGCGGCCGCGGTGCCGCACGTCTTCCCCGGCATCGACATGTCCGGCACGCCGGCGATCCTGCACACCCGCGGCAACGCGGACTGCCACCTCGTGCTGCGCGGCGGCGGGGACGGGCCGAACTACGGCGCCGAGGACGTGGCCGGGGCGCTGGCGCTGCTGGAGAAGGCGGGGCTGCCGCAGCGCCTCGTCGTCGACGCCAGCCACGCCAACAGCGGCAAGGACCACAACCGCCAGCCCCTGGTCATCGAGGACGTGGCCGCCCAGCGCAAGGCCGGCCAGAAGGGCATCGTCGGCGTGATGCTGGAGTCCTTCCTGGTCCCCGGCCGCCAGGACCTCGACCCCACCAAGTCCCTCGTGTACGGCCAGTCGATCACCGACGCCTGCATGGGCTGGGACACCACCGTCGAGGTCCTGGAGAGCCTCGCCAGCCGTTGACCACTACGCTGTCGAGCGGCGCGCTCCGGTGAAGCGCGCCGCTAGCCAGACGAACAGGATGGCCAGCGCGATCTGGATAGCATGACGGATCCAGTCGATGCCCCTGGTGTCGCCGACGCCCAGCCAATCGGCCAGTACGCCGCCGAGCAGCGCGGCGGCGATGCCGACACCGATGGTCACCCACACGGAAATGTTCTGCCTACCGGGCAACAGGAGCCGCCCTAGCATGCCGACGATGGCACCGCCGATGATGGCCCACAGAATCGTTCCGATCATGAGGGGAGCGTAGGCGCGAATCTGCCCTAAAAGTGCCGGATTGCCACGATCGCTGTCGTCTGCCGAAGTGAAAGAGCTGTGAAGATTCGCCCCCCACGCAACCAAGGTCCCGGAGCCGTACGTCTTGCGAAGGTGACGCGTAATCGCAAGCTGGTGCTCAACTCCGCGACCCTCGTCCTTTGCGGTCTCTTGGCCGGCCTCGTCGTCGCCGCCGCGGCCTTTCCCGCCGTGGCCGTCTCGGGCCTCGCGGCGAAGGCCGGCGCCGAGTCGTTCGAGAAGTTGCCCAGCGAGCTGACCACCACCCGCGCGCCCCAGGCGACCGAGGTCTACGCGTCCGACAACAAGACGCTCATCTCCCGCTTCTACGACGAGAACCGCCAGGACGTGAAGTTCGAGGCGATCGCCGAGCACATGCGGGAGGCCATCATCGCGGCCGAGGACCACAACTTCTACAAGCACAAGGGCGTGGACGCCAAGGGCATCGTCCGGGCGTTCGTGGCCAACAGCTCGGGGGAGACACAGCAGGGCGCGTCGACGCTCACCATGCAGTTCGTCCGGATGTCGATCACGTACACGGCGACCGACAACGAGGCCGTCGTGGCGGCCGGCGAGGACACCACCGGCCGCAAGATGCGGGAGGCCCGGCTGGCCTTGCAGGTGGAGAAGAAGTTCACCAAGGACGAGATCCTGGTCCGATACCTGAACATCGCGCCGTTCGGCCACAACACGTACGGCGTGTACGCGGCGAGCCAGTTCTACTTCGGCAAGCAGCCCAAGGACCTCACGATCGCCCAGTCCGCCATGATCGCCGGGCTGGTCAAGTCCCCGTCCTACTACGACCCGCTGACCAAGGGCGGCGAGGCCCGCACGCTGGAGCGGCGCAACTGGGTGATCGGGCAGCTGGTCGAGATCGGCGCGATCACCGCGGCCGAGGCCGAGACCGCCAAGGCGGAGAAGCTGACCGTCAAGGGGCAGCGCCCGCCCAACGGCTGCACCGTCGTCAAGCCCAATCACTGGGGCTTCTTCTGCGACTTCTTCCGCCGCTGGTGGCTGGAGCAGGAGGCGTTCGGCGGCAACGAGTACGACCGGGAGCGGCGCCTGAACGGCGGCGGCTACCGGGTGGTGACCACCCTGGACCCGAAGGTCCAGAAGGCGGCCAAGGACAACGTCGAGAAGCGGCTGGAGACCGGCAAGCGGGACGCCCTGATGGTCGCCGCGCTCGAGCCCGGCACCGGCCGGGTGCGCGCGCTCGCGACCAACCGCACCTTCAAGCTGGACGACCCGGCCAACCCGAAGAACAAGCCCTCCTCCAACCCGAAGAGCAAGGGCAAGCGGGGCTCCTACCCCAACACCACCAACCCGCTGCTCAGCGGCGGCGGTGGCTACCAGGCCGGCTCGACGTTCAAGATCTTTACGCTGGTCGCGGCGCTGCAGAAGGGCTACCCGCTGGCGTACTCGATCAACGCGATCGACCCGTACCCGTCCAAGTACCACGGGGCGACCGGCACGTCCGCCTGCCCCGGCACCGACCGGTGGTGTCCGGGCAACGCCAGCAAGAGTCTGGTCGGCGTGCACAACGCCTGGAGCGCCTTCGGGAAGTCGGTCAACACGTACTTCGTACCGCTGGAGGAGCAGGCCGGGGCCGCGAACGTGGTCGCGGCGGCCCAGAAGCTCGGCATCCGGTTCCTCAACGAGCTGGACATGCAGATGGCCAACGACCAGGAGTCGGCCGACGCCTGGGGCTCGTTCACGCTGGGCGTCTCCAGCACCACGCCGCTCGACCTGGCCAACGCGTACGCCACGCTCGCCGCGGACGGCAAGCACTGCGAGCCGATCCCGGTCACCGAGATCCGCGACCTCGACGGCAAGAAGCTCGACGTCGCCAACCCCCGGTGCGACCAGGCGATCGACCGCGAGGTGGCGCGGGCCGCCATCGACGCCGCCCGCTGCCCGGTGGGCGACCAGTCCGCGTTCGGCAGGTGCGCGGGCTCGACCGCCAGCGCCGCATACCGGGATATCAAGCATCCGATCGCCGGCAAGACGGGTACGACGGACAGCAAGCGCACCGCGTCCCTGGTGGTCACCACCCGGTCGCTGTCGGTGGCCGGCATCCTGGGCGACCCGGACTGGCCGGAGACCACCAACAACATGAGCCACGACATCGTCAACCCGGCCGTCTACGAGACGCTCGCCGACGCGATGGCGGGCAAGCAGAAGCAGGACTTCGCCAAGCCCAGCGACAAGATGGCGTACGGCAGCCAGCGCTCGATCCCGGACGTGGCCTGCCAGGCGGTCGAGCAGGCCCGCTCCCGGCTGGAGGGTGAGGGCTTCCGGGTCCAGGTCGACCCGACGCCGGTCCCGTCGCCGTGCCCGGCCGGCTCGGTGGCCCGCACCGATCCGGGTGACCGCACGATCGAGGGCGGCCTTGTCATGATCCGGGTAAGCGCCGGCGGAGGGGCTCCCACGACCCCTCCGGCCAGACGTTAGGTGTCGGTGTGCAGGTCGCCTCTCGGCGAGTGGCACGA
This sequence comes from Phytohabitans rumicis, assembly GCF_011764445.1. Taxonomy (NCBI): domain Bacteria; kingdom Bacillati; phylum Actinomycetota; class Actinomycetes; order Micromonosporales; family Micromonosporaceae; genus Phytohabitans; species Phytohabitans rumicis. The sequence goes on along the minus strand of NZ_BLPG01000001.1, from coordinate 5,715,412 downwards.
CGCGGCTCCAGCCGAACGGTATTCCGCGAAGGCAAATAGGTGAGGCCCGGGGACACTGGACACACCGACAGTTAGCTCAACGAGCCACCCCGGCCGGGTGTTCCGCCGGCCGGGGTGTCGCACGCCACACCCGCCCGCGCGCATGCCCAAGCCCTCTACGACGGCACGTCGGAGCGCGCCGGTACGCTCGGCATCATGAGGCGGCTGTGGACACCGGCGTGGATCGCGCGTCACGTGATCGCGGTCGGGCTCGTGGCCGGCTTCCTCGCCCTGGGCTGGTGGCAGATGAGCCGCGCCGCCGACGGCAACACGCTCAGTTGGGCGTACGCCTTCGAGTGGCCGCTGTTCGCCGCGTTCGTGGTCTTCATGTGGGTGCGGGAGGCCCGGCTGACGCTGCGCGGCCCGGCGCAGGCCGCGCCAATCGAGAAAACCCAGCCCACCACGGCCGTCCGGCGTCCGGTCCGGACCGCGCGGCGACCCATCGGGTACGACGACAGTGGCGACCCGGAACTCGCGGCGTACAACCGGTATCTGGCCTGGCTGAACGAGCACCCGGGTGCCCGGCCGGCGGACTATCCGGGCTGAGAAGAAGGAGCGTGACCCCAAGTGGGCGGAGCCCTGCTGCGGTACCGCGCCATCGCCTACATCGTGGGCGTGGTGCTGGTCGTGCTGGTCGTGATCGGCATGCCGCTGAAGTACGGCTGGGACGAGCCGAGCGTCGTCGAAACCGTGGGGCCGGCGCACGGCTTCCTCTATATCGTCTACCTGGTGGCCGTGTTCGACCTGGCCCGCCGTACCCGATGGGGCCTGCGCCGCATGATCCTGGTCATGCTGGCCGGCACCATCCCGTTCGTGTCCTTCTACGCCGAGCGGGTGGTGACCCGCTGGGTGCGTGAACCGGCGGCCGTCAGCAGGTGAGGTCGCCGGCCTTCAGGCCGGTGCAGAAGTTTCGCCAGGCGGCCGCCGTGAACTCGACTACCGGGCCTTCCGGCGCCGCCGAGCTGCGGACCGCGACGCGGCCGGCGCCGACGGCCACTTCGACGCATGCGTGCGATTCGCACTGTCTGCTTTTACGCCAGCTCGTCGGTCGATCCGCCACCGCAAACCTGCCCCTCCGCTGGGTCGGGTGCCCGCCGGCCACGACGGCACCACCCCGCACCTACGCTGCTATCAAATGTTCCATGGCCGGGCCACCCACAGAAAGAAGAGCCGCGTGAATGAATTGTGGCTCCACTGCAAAAAGGGCATCCGCTTGGATGCCCTTGATCTGGTACTGAGGAAAGCTTCCCCGGGGTATAAGACCCCGGGGAACGGGACCCTACCGAAGGTCGAACTGCCCGGCGCGTACCCCACTGATGAACGCGGCCCACACGGGCCGTGCGAACGCGAGCTCGTCGTCCGGGACCGCGCTGTTGCGAATAGCAACCTCGTCGGTGCGCTCCGCCACCTCGACGCAGTTGTGCGCCTCGCAGCGTGCGCTCTTCCGCCATGCGTCGATGACGGAATCTGTCTGGGCCATCCGGTGCTCCTCTGAAAGCAGCCGCAGCGATCGTCTCGGCCAAGCGCCGTGACGCCACACTGTAGCGCATGAAGACGGGACCTATGCCCCCATACCGCCATACTTCCGGTCGAGTCGGAAGCGCACCTTTGGCGGATGCCCTCGCACCCCCATTGCGATGGTGGAAAAGCTAGCAGGGCAGGTGTAGCCTTCACAAGACTAGCTAAATGGCAGGTCGCGTCTAGCCAGGTGGCATTCTGCAAGCGTCCACGGCTGTAAGGGTTCGTGGTTGCAAAGGTTCACGGTTGCAAGGGTTCATGGCTGCAAGGGTTGGCACTGCATCGCGCAGCCAGGGAGGGTCACCGATGACGACGGTGCATGGGCCAACGGTCGGCCGGCGCCGGCTGCGGTCCGCACTGCGCCGGGCCCGAGACGCGGCAGGGCTGACCCAGGAGCAGGTAGCGGCGGCGATGGATTGGTCGCTGTCCAAGCTGATCCGCATCGAGGCCGGCTCGGTGTCCATTTCGACCAATGACGTCAAGGCGCTCCTCGGCCACTACGAGATGACCGACCGGCAGCAGATCGACGAGCTGGTCGAGCTGGCCCGGGTGTCCCGGCGCCGCACCTGGTGGTCGCAGTACCGGGACACGCTGCCCAGCGCCTACGCCTCCTACATCGGCCTGGAGACCGAGGCGTCCGGGCTCTCCTTCTTCCAGTCCTCAGGCATTCCCGGCCTGCTGCAGACCGAGACGTACGCGCGGGCGGCCGTCACCGCAGCGTCCACCACCGTGGCCGCCACCATCGACGAGGCCGAGATCGAGGTGCGGCACGCCATCCGGATGCGCCGGCAGCAGGAGGTGCTCGACCGCCCGGATCGGCCCGACATCGACGTCGTGCTGGACGAGGCCGCGCTGCACCGCCAGACCGGCGGCCCCGCCACCCTCCGCGAGCAGCTGCGGCACCTGGTCACGGTCGGCCGGATGCCCCGGGTGACGATCCAGGTGCTGCCGTTCACCGCCGGCGACTACGCGCCCCAGGGACCATTCGTCATCCTCCACTTCCCGGACCAGGACGACGCCGACGTCGTCTACCTCGAGGGCGTGCTCGCCCAGGACGTGCTCGACCGCCCGACTGACGTCACGGCCTACCGGCAGACGTTCGAGCGGCTGCGCGAGATGTCCTTGGGGCGCGAGGCATCCCTCGACAAGATCGCTACGGTGGCGGGCCAGCTCGGCTGACCGCGAATTACCAGGAGCACAAGATGAGCGCGGTACACGGACCGACCGTCGGGCGGCGGCGGTTGAGGTCCGCGCTGCGGGCGGCCCGCGAGGCGGCCGGGCTCACGCAGGAGCAGGTGGCGGCCGAGATGGAGTGGTCGCTGTCGAAGATCATCCGGATCGAGGCGGGGGCGGTCGGCGTCTCCCCCATCGACACCCGCGCCCTGCTCAAGCTGTACGGGGTGACCGCGCAGCCCCGCGTCGACGAACTGGTCACGCTCTCCCGGTCCACCCGGGCGCGCCGGTGGTGGTCCTCGTTCGCCGGCGCCCTTCCCGCGTCGTACATGGCGTACATCGGGCTGGAGGCGGAGACGTCGTCGGTGCTGTGTTACACGCCGACCAAGCTGCCCGGGCTCTTCCAGACCGAGGCGTACGCGGAAAAGGCGTCGCGCCGCGACCGGACCGGCACCGACGAGCAGAGCCGGGTCGAGGTGCGGCTGACCCGCCAGCGCGAGGTGCTGGGCAAGGACGACCCGCCGCACATCACCGCCGTCATCGACGAGGCCGTCGTACGGCGCATCGCCAGTGACCCGCGCACCAAGCGGGAGCAGTTGGAGCGGCTCGTCTCGCTCAGCGGCGAGCCCAACATCACCATCCAGGTGCTGCCGTTCACCGTGGGCGTCGACGCGTTCCCCAACCCGTTCGCGATCCTGCAGTTTCCCGACCCGGCCGACGACGACGTGATGTTCGTGGAGAGCGGCCTCGCCGACGACGTGGTCGACCAGCCCGAGTTGGTCGGGCCCTACCGCGACGAGTTCGAGCGGCTGCGCGAGTTGGCGCTCAGCCCGGCCGACACCCGTGACATGATCAAAAAGATCGTGGGCGAGCTCGACTGAGCCCGCCCACGATCGGTGTGGCCCCCGGCCCCACCCGCGCCCGTCGTCCGGCACGAAGACCGAACTGTGGGCGAAGTCGGCTACTTACTTACCCATGCGCCACACGTTCATGGAGACCACCGGATCGCCGATCCCGCCGAGCCTTGCCGCCTCCTGGGCCCGCACCAGCGCGCGGGTGACCTGGCCGTACTGCCGCTCCTCGTCGCTGCTGAACAGCAGCACCGTCATCCCCCGGAACTCGCCCCACAGCTCGAACGCCCGCGGCCGCAGCCGGTGACCGAGGGTCGCCACCACGAAGGGGACGAACGCCACGGCGGTCAGCGCCAGGTAGGTCTGCGCGCTGAGGCGATTGAGCTCGGTGGTCAGGCCCAGCGTGATGCCGATGCCCCCCAGCACGATGGCGGTCACGGTGACCCACCTGATCGTCAACTGGTGGTGCGGTCCCCGCGCCGTACGCAACTGCCGCAGCTCGCCGACCGGAAACCGGCGACCCGCGACGATGAACCAGTCCTTGGTCACCAGGATGCCGGGCTGGCGGTACAGCGGTGGAGTTAGTTTCCGGCTTGTTACGTCTGCGGGCGTTACGGACTGTGGCGCTGGTGAGCGCGCGGAGTCGCGAGTAGTGTGCACTTTATGCCTCCTACGGCTCGTGAGGCGGGCTGGTGTGGATGGTCCTGAGATCGGCACCTGGTGGCAGCCAGGTGCCGATCGTCTTTTTCTCGCTCCGATGCCGCTACAGCTATTGTGCGAGATGCCATCTAGTCAGGGGAAGGGGCGCAATCAGCCACCTGGCAGATTGGCAGCGGGCACCTAGCTTTACGGACGTGTTTTCGCCCCGGCTGTCCGCTTTGTGACCCCCGACCCTCGGGGGTGCGTAGACGGACATATCGCCCGTCACTCTTCCGCGCCGTGGGCCGCACGCGCGGGCTAGAGCTTCTCGTAGCAGGGCCGGTCCAGCGTGTAAGCACCCGCTGTCGGGCCGGTGAAGAGGTCCTTCACCTGGCTCACTCCCGTCGGTGCGGCCCGGTCGGCCTTGTAGATCGCAGTCACGCGTACGGCGCCCTCGTTGGGGCCGCCCGCGTAGTTGCCGGCGCCGCTCGGCAGCATGCCCTCGTAGTCCACGGACGCCAACGACTTCGCCGCGTTGAGCAGACCGGCCCGGGTCAGGTCGCCGTTGTCGAACGCCTTCTGCAGCGCGGCCTTCATCGGGTACGACCACACCCAGCCAGCGGTGTAGCCGTCGTTGGGCGTGACCCCGGGCAGCGCGTCGCGCATCGCCTTGTGCCCCGGCGTATCGGTGCCCCAGGCGTTCCACGGCGCGGTCTGCTCGTAGAGGGCGAGCAGGGCCGGTGCGGCGGCGCTCTGCAGCAGGGCCGGGTTCCACGTCGGGCTGGTGCCGATGAACCGTCCCTTGAAGCCGCGCGCCGCGGTCTGGCCGATGATCACCGCCGCGTCCGCCGGGCCGGTCGTCAGGATCACCACGTCCGGCTTGCCGGTGAGGATCGCCTGGATCGCGCCGGCCTGCTTGTCGGCGCCCGAGTCGGTCTTGACGTCGGTGAAGGTCATCCCGAGCGCCTGGGCGCCGAGCTTGGCCCCGGCCGCGGCGTCGTCGCCGTAGTCGCCGGCCAGGTGCACGGCCATCACGCTCTTCGGGCTGTACGTGTCCTTCGCGTAGTCCAGCGCGTTCATCGACTCGACGCAGTAGTTGGCGCCGGACTCGACGATGACGTCCTCGAACGCCCAGCCCGAGGTCCACGAGGCCGGGGCGGCGACCACGCTGCTGGACTTGAGGTCACCGATGATCGCGGCCGTGGTCGGCGAGCCGAGCGTCTGCGCCAGCCCCAGCACGTTCGGCTTGATCTCCTGGTAGACCTGGTTGTGCGTCTGCGGGTTGTACTTGTTGTCGCGGACGTACTTGGTCACGTCGACCTCGTAGTCGCCGATGCCGCCGGCCTGGTTCACCCGCTTCCAGAACGCCTTCTGCGCGTCGGTGATCGGCACGGCCAGGGCCCGGAACGGCCCTTCCGTCAGGTCCGAGATGATGCCGAGGTAGATGCAGCCCTTGTTGCTGTCCACCGCCCCCGGGCACGGCTCGGACGTCACGCCGGTGTCCGTCTTGACGCCACCCTCCTGGGTCTCGGCGTCGCCGCCCCGGCAGGCGGTCAGCGCGCCGGACAGCAGCAGAAGCGCCGCGGCGCCCAGTGGTCCCAATCTCTTCATGGCTAACCCTCACAAGGTCAGTACGAGAACGGCCACGCCTTCCAGTAATTGCGGGCACGCACCCAGAGCCCGAACAGGCCCCGCGGCTCGAAGATGAGGAAGACGATGATGAGTGCGCCGTAGAGGATCGTCTCCACCTGGAAGACGTTGGGCACCTCGTTCGGCTGGGTGCTGATGAACGGCACCCACGCCTGCAACTCCCGGGTGAGCCGGGGCAGCAGAGTGATGAAAAACGCCCCGGCGATCGCGCCGGAGATCGTGCCGGCCCCGCCGATGAGCACCATCGCGATGTACTGCACCGACAGCAGCAGGCTGAACGAGCTCGGGTCGAAGAACCCGCTCACCGTGTAGAGCAGCGCCCCCGCGCACCCGGCGTAGAACGACGACACCGCGAACGCGATCGTCTTGTACCGGGCCAGGTTGACGCCGATCACGCCGGCCGCGATGTCGCGGTCGCGGATCGCCGTGAACGCCCGGCCCACCTTCGAGCGGGCCAGGTTGCGGGCGGCGAGCGCGAAGATCAGCAGCAGGAGGAGCATGAGCCAGAAGAGCTTCTGGTCCTTGGTGGCGTACGCGTCCGTCACCGCGAGCTGGTAGCCGAAGACCTCCAGCGTGGCCGCCGGCCGCCCGACGCCCACCCCGCCGGTCAACGCCGACCACTCGTTGAAAATGTGCTGCCCGATGAAGACCAGGCCGAGCGTGACGATCGCCAGGTACAGCCCGCGCAGGCGGGTGGCGAGCGGCGCCACGAGCACCCCGGCCGCCGCGGCGACCAGGCCGGCCGCGGGCAGCCAGACCAGCAGGTTGGTCACCCCGAGACCGATCGCGCGGCCGTCCGGATCACCGCTGATGGCGGCCCCGGTGTACGCGCCGATCGCGAGGAAGAACGCGTGCCCGAGCGAGATCTGGCCGGCGTACCCGGTGACGAGGCCGAGCCCGATCGCGCCGATCGCGGCGACGCAGCACACGGCGAGCAGTTGCAGGATGTCGTCGGTGAGCAGGAACGGCAACACGGCCGCCAGCGCCAGCAACGCGGCGAACCACACCTTCTTGGTACGCGTGTTGAGCAGCGCCATCTCGCTGGCGTACGACGTGTAGAGCAGCGGCCGCCCCCTCATACCCGTTCCACCTCTCTGGTGCCGAACAGTCCGTAGGGGCGCACCAGCAGCACGACGAACATCAGCACGTACGGGGTGATGACCGAGACGTTGCCGCCGAGCCAGGACACGTGGTGCTGGTACGTGGCGGCCAGTTCCTGCAGCACGCCCACGGCGAGCCCGCCGATGACCGCGCCGGGCAGCGAGTCCAGCCCGCCGAGGATGATGACCGGCAGGGCGGTCAGCGCGATCAGCCAGAGCGCGGCGTCCACACTGGACCCGGCGGCGGCGAACGTGCCCGCGACCGCGGCCAGCCCGCCCGCCAGCGCCCAGGACAGCGCGAACACCGTGCCCACGGAGACGCCCATGGCGAGGGCCACCTCCTGGTCGTACGCGGCGGCCCGCATCGCCAGGCCCATCCGGGTGAAGCGGAAGAACGCGAACAGCGCGGCGACGAGGAACGCGGTGGTCAGGAACGCGGCCAGGTGCCGCTGCTGCATCTCGACGCCGCCGAGGCCCACCGTGCGCAGCCCCCACGGGTCGAGCACGTTGCGCACGTCCAGGCCGATAAAGGCGTTCACGACGACCCGGACCGCGACGTCGACGCCGAGCGTGATGATGGCGACGATGAACGCCGGCCGGCCGACCATCGGCCGCACCGCCACCCGCTCCACGCCGAGGGCGAGCAGCCCGGTGAGTACGGCGGCGACCGGCACCGCGACCCAGAAGCTCACCTCCAGGACCAGGTACGTGACGAGCGTGACGCCGGCGAGCATGAACGCCGGCTGGGCGAAGCTGATCACACGCGTGGCCTTGTAGATGATGACGAACCCGAGGGCGAGCAAGGCGTAGACGCTGCCGGTGCCCAACCCGCGCAGGACGGCCTCGGTCAGTTCAGCCATACATCTCCTCCACCTGGTCGGCGAAGAGCTCGGCGATCGCGGCCCGCTTCACCTTCTGCGTGGCGGTCAGCTCGCCGTCCTCGTGGTCGAGCTCCTTGGGCAGCATGGTGAACGTCTTGACCTGCTCCACCGTGGAGTACCGGGCGTTCACACCGTCCACGATGGACCGCACGAGCGCGAGCACCTCCGGCTTGTGGGACAGGTCGCGGTACGTGGTGTACGCGAGGTTTCGCCGCTGCGCCCACTCGCCGACCGTGTCCAGCTCGATCCCGATGAGGGCGGTCAGGTACGGCCGGCGGTCGCCGATGACGACGGCCTCCTTGACGTACGGCGACGCCTTCAGGGCGTTCTCGATCTCGGAGGGCGCGATGTTCTTGCCGCCCGCGGTGATGATGATGTCCTTGGCCCGGTCAGTGATCTTGACGTGGGTGCCGCCGACCCATTCGCCGATGTCGCCGGTGCGCAGCCAGCCGTCCTCGGTCATGGCCGCCGCGGTGGCGGCCGGATCGCGGAAGTAGCCGACGAAGTTGCCCGGGTGCCGGGTGAGGATCTCGCCGGTCTCCTCGTCGAGGCGTAGTTCCACGCCGTCCTGCGGCTCGCCGACCGTGCCGAGCTTGACGCGACCGGGCCGGTTGGCGGTGGCGATCGCGGTGTTCTCGGTCATGCCGTACACCTCGTGCATGGGCACGCCGATGCCCATGAAGAAGCGGAGCACGTCCGGCGCGATCGGCGCGGCACCCGAGGCGGCGTACCGCACCCGGCCGACGCCCATCCGCTCCCGCAACGCGCGGAAGAAGAAGAGCCAGCCGGCCGCGTACGCCAGCCGGGTGCCGAGCGTGTGGTTGCCCTCGGTACGCACCAGCGTGGCCCCGATCCGGTCGGCCACCCGCAGCCACAGCCGGGCGTTCAGCCGCTTGAGCGGGGACGCGCTCGCCAGCCTGATGGTGACCCCGGCCAGGATCTTCTCCCAGATCCGCGGCACGCCGAAAAGGATGGTGGGCTGGACCTCCCGCAGGTTGGCCTGGATGGTCGCGATGGACTCGGCGAAGTTGATCTGCACCGCCGCCCCCGCGCTGAACCACGTCGTGAAGATGCGCTCGGCGACATGGCACAGCGGCAGGTACGACAGCAGCAGGTCGGCCGGGCTGGGCGGCGGCGAGGTGAAGCCGCCGGCGTCCACCAGCACGCTGATCGCGAAGTCCACGTTGGACACCGACAGCATGGCGCCCTTGGGCGGCCCGGTGGTGCCGGAGGTGTAGATGAGCGTGGCGATGTCGTCGGACCGGGCGGCGGCCATCCGCTCGGCCACCGCGTCCGGGTTGGCGTCCCGGTGGGCCACCCCGAGCAGGACGAGGTCGTCCCAGCACAGCAGCTTGGGGTGGTGGTACCGATGGCGGATGCCGCGCGGCTCCAGGTACACGATCCGTTCCAGGTCGGGACACTCGTCGAGTACGGCCAGCGCCTTGTCCACCTGCTCCTGGTCCTCGGCGATGAGCACCCGGGCGCCCGAGTGCGAGAGCAGGTAGCCGACCTCGGGTGCCGGGTTGGTCGGATACAGCCCCACCGTGGTGCCGCGCACCGCCACGGTCGCCACGTCGGCGTACAGCCACTCCCGGCGGTTCTCGGAGTGGATCGCGACCCGGTCGCCCGGCTGTACGCCGAGGGCCAGCAGCGCGTGCGCGACGGTCTGCACGGTGTCCCAGTAGTCGGCCCAGCTCACCTCCTGCCAGATGCCGAAGTCCTTCTCCCGCATGGCGATCCGATGTGGACCGGCGAGCGCGTGGTCGCGTACCCGGGAAGCGATGGTCGTGGCCGTGCGGGTCTGGGTCGTCGCCGTCATGTGGGCTGCACCTCCCCGAGGTAGGCGCGGATGACGTCGGGGTCGTGCTGGATCTCGGCCGGCGCGCCGGTGGCGATCGGCCTCCCGAAGTCGACCACCAGCACCCGGTCGGCGAGGTCCATCACGAGACCCATGTCGTGCTCCACGAGCAGGATGGGGATGTCGAGTTCGTCGCGGATGTCGAGGATGAAGCGGGCCATGTCCTCGGTCTCCTCGCGGTTCATGCCGCCGACCGGCTCGTCGAGCAGCAGCAGCTTGGGTTCCATGGCGAGCGCCCGGCCGAGCTCGACCCGTTTCTGTACGCCGTAGGGCAGCAAACCGACCGGCAGGCGCCGCCACTGCTCCAGTTCGAGAAAGTCCACAATGGTCTCGATGGCGGCCCGGCTGGCCAGTTCCTCCCGCCGGGCCCGCCCGAGCCACGCGATCGCGGACAGCGGCCCGTACCGGATGTGGTTGTGCCGTCCGAGCATCAGGTTGTCCAGGACGGTGAGGTTCGCGAAGAGCTCGACGTTCTGGAACGTGCGGGCCATGCCCTGGGCGGCGATGGCGTGCGGCCGCTTGCCGGCGATGTCGGTGCCGTCGAAGACGACGCGGCCGGACTGCGGGCGGTACACGCCGGAGAGCACGTTGAAGATGGAGGTCTTGCCGGCGCCGTTGGGCCCGATGATGGCGAAGAGCTCCCGGCGCCCGACGCTGAAGCTCACCCCGTCGATGGCCTTGACGCCGGCGAAGCCGAGCCGCAGGTCGTGGCACTCCAGAATCGTCACGAGAGCCACCGCTTCCGCCGCTTGTAGTGTTTGACGTCGCGAAAGCTCTCCCGGGTGAGTCCGAGGTAGAACTCCCGGATGTCCTCGTCGGCCAGCAGCTGGTCGGCCGGCTTGTCGAGGACCACCTTGCCGGTCTCCAGGACGTAGCCGTGCGCCGCGATGGACAGCGCCATGGTGGCGTTCTGCTCGACCAGCAGGACGCCGGTGCCCCGCTTGTTGATCTCGACGATGAGCCCGCGCACCTGCTCCACCAGGCGCGGCGCCAGGCCGAGGCTGGGCTCGTCGAGCAGCAGATAGCGGGGCTCGGCCATGAGCGCGCGGCCCATCGCGAGCATCTGCTGCTCGCCGCCGGACAGGTAGCCGGCGGTGCGCCGCCGGCGCTCGGCCAGGACCGGGAAGAGCGTCAGGACGTCCTCCATGCGCGCCTTGATGGTCCGCGGGCTGGTGTGGCCGCCGATGCGGAGGTTCTCCTCGACGGTCAGCTCCGCGAAGATCCGCCGCCCCTCCATCACCTGGCAGATGCCGCGCCGGACGAGGGCCGCCGGGCGGAGGTGGTGGACGGGCTCGCCGTCCAGGGTCACCGAGCCCTTGGTCACCTCGCCGTCGTGCACGTCGAGCAGGCCGGTGATCGCCCGCAGGAGGGTGGTCTTGCCCGCGCCGTTGGCGCCGAGGAGGGCGACGATGCCACCCGGCGGCACCGCCACGCTCACACCGCGCAGGACCAGCATCACGTCGTCGTAGACAACCTCGAGGTTCTGCACCTGGAGCATCGGCGGCTCCTGTGTTTCACGTCACAAGTTACCGATCATTTAACTAAACCTCACAGCTAGGTCAAGCGACGGTTTGGTCTCGGTTGGTCACCGTCAGTAATTCATCCGACCAGCACTTTCACCTGCCCGATGATCACGTTAGGTTGGAGCCGCTGGTCCGGTCGTCAGTCATCCCCCGGGTGGCACCGGCCCGGTGCCGCCGAATCGCTGGATGATCACTGTCCGTAAGCGAACCGGGGACCCAACTCGAGTAATGGGGTGAATCCGCGCCACGCGCGGAAGGGCGTTCTTCCCGCCCGAACCCGTCAGCTAACTCGGTAGGCGGCGTTGCGGAAGAAGGGTTCGCGTTTGTCCCCCGCGCGAAAGCTGCTGCGCGCCCTCGTGCTGGTCGGACTCGGAATCGGGCTGACCGTGCCGGCCACGGCCGCCCAGGCCGAGCCGTCGGCGAGTGAGCTGACCCAGCAGATCAACAAGTCGTCGACCGAGCTGGAAAAGGTCGTCGAGTCCTACAACAAGCTCAACGAGCAGCTCAAGGACACCAAGGCCGCCTCGGCCGCGCTGGCCGCCAAGATGGCCCCGCTGGAGCAGCAGGTCGCGAAGGCCGGCGCCGACGTCGGGCAGATGGCGGCCGTGGCGTACCGGACCGGTCAGGTGGGCGAGGCGAGCGCGCTGCTGGACGGCAGCGGCCCGCTCATCGACCGCCTGGGCATGCTGGACCAGCTCGCCCGGGACCGGCAGGAGCAGGTCGCCGGCTACACGGCGGCTCAGCGGCAGTACGCCGATGAGAAGGCGAACCTGGACACCACCGAGGCCAAGCAGACCGCGCAGCTCAAGGAGTTGGCGGCCGGCAAGAAGAAGATCGAGGCCGACCTGGCCAAGCTCTACGAGATGCGCCAGAAGGCGTACGGCTCGGCCACGTCGTCCAGCGGCTCGTACACCGGGACCATCCCGTCCGTCTCCGGCAAGGCGGGCGTGGCCGTGCGGTTCGCCTACAACGCCATCGGTACGCCGTACGTCTGGGCGGCCGACGGTCCGGACGGGTACGACTGCTCGGGGCTGACGCTCGCGGCCTGGAAGGCGGCCGGCAAGACGCTGCCGCACAACGCCGCCATGCAGTGGGACGTGGTGGCGCACATCGGCCGCGGCTCCCTGCAACCCGGCGACCTGGTCTTCTACAGCGACCTGGGACACGTGGCCATCTACGTGGGCAGCGGCAAGGTCATCCACGCCCCCAGCCCGGCGAGAGTGTCAAGCTCTCGACGGTCGACATGATGACCCCGTACGGCTACGGGCGCGTCCGCTAAGGCAATCCCCGTTGATCTTGGAGTTGTCAGGTTCCATACCGGACATCTGAACCTGATAACTCCAAGATCGCCGTCGGGAGGCGGGGAGTGTCACACCTCGGGTTCAGGCTCAGCGCATGAGTATCCGTGTTGCTGAGCCGTACTCGTTCGAGATGTCGCTGCGGGCGCTTGCTGGGTTTGCGCCTTCCGCCGGTGGTCACCAGGTCGTTGGGGGGCGGGTGCGCAAGGCGTTCCGCCTCGGCGCGGAGGCGGTCGTCGCCGAGCTCGGGCCCGACCTCTCGCTTGGCGTCCACTCCGGTCGGGCGCTCGCGCGCGAGGAGCGGGCGGAGATCGAGCGCGCCGTCTCGCGGTGGCTGAGCCTCGACGACGACATGTCGGGCTTCCTCGCCAGCGCCGAGCGGGACGGCCCGATGGCGCACGTCGTCCGGGCCGCCCACGGCCTGCACCAGGTGCGCTTCGCCTCGCTCGCCGAGGGCACCGTCTACTTCACCCTGACCCAACGCAGCACCCAGTGGTACGCGACCGCCCGCAAGCGCCGCATCGCCGCCGAGCTCGGCCCACGGCTCACGGTGGACGGCGTCGACCACGTCGCCTTCCCGTCGCTGGCCACCATCGGCGCGCTCGGCGACGCGGAGCTGATCGGGTACGCCGGCAACCGGCAACGCGCCGACCGGCTCCGCACCGTGGTGGCCGGGGTGGCCGCGCTCGACGAGGAGTGGCTGCACACCGGGGCGTACGACGAGGTGCGCAAGGCACTCCTCGCCGTGCCGGGGATCGGCGAGTTCACCGCCCAGGCACTGCTGCTGCGGGTCCTCGGCCGCCCCGACGACGCACCGCTGGGCATGGCGCAGTTCGAGGCAGCCGCCCGCGCGGTGTACGGCGAGACCCCGCCCGGTCCCGCCGAGTTGCGCGCGCACTACGGCCGCTGGGTCGGCTGGTGGGCCTACTACGCTCGCACCGCGTCGTCCTGGGTCGCCGAGCCGCTCCCCGTGGCCGCATAACACCACGTCTGTGGTCGTCTCGCACCACGCCGCCCTACGCTGTTGGGTAATCCCGGAGGAGGGCGACGTGGTCACACTGCACCTGCCGGCCGTCGAGGTTTGGACGGTCGACGCCATCAAGGATCTGCCGCCCGAGCTGCGCTACGAGCTGCACGACGGGAGTTTGTTGATCATGTCGCCGGCCAGGTTCTGGCACCAGGAGATCGAGAGAAGGATTTGTAACCTTCTCCGCGCTGCGAACCGTATCGCGTCGCAGCAGGTCGGTGTCCTCAACACCGTGCGCGATACGCGCGTGCCCGACGTGGCAGTGTTCAACGCGGAGCCGGAGGACTGGGACGTCACCTGGCATCTCGCCGCCGCGATCGCGCTCGTCGTCGAGGTGTGGTCGCCAGGCTCCGACGGCAAGGACCGCGACACCCAGTGGTACGCCGAGAGGGGCATCCCTGGCTACTGGCTCGCGGAGCCCATCGAGGGTGACAAGAAGAACGCCTTGATCACGATGCACGAGCTGAAGGCCGACGCGAACACCTACGTCGTTACCAGTCAGGCCACGCTCGCCGAGTTGGAAGAGCGCGGGCTCTCCTGACTGTCACAAAACGGCCGGCGCCCTGGGGGACGCCGGCCGTTCGCGGTACGAGTGGGGAGAGTTACGCGGCCTGCAGGCCCTCGGCCCGAGCCAGCTCGCGGAGCCGGCCCAGCGCCTGGATCTCGAGCTGCCGGATCCGCTCCCGGGAGAGGGAGAAGCGCGACGCGACCTCGGTCAGCGAGTGCTCCCGCCCGTCCTCCAGGCCGTACCGGGCGCGCATGATGCCGGCGGACCGGTCGTCGAGGTGGTTGAGCAGGCCCTCGATGCGCTGCCGCTCCAGTGCGGTCAGCACGACCTCTTCCGGAGACGGGGCGTCACTGTCGGCCACCAGGTCGCCGAGGTTGGTGTCGCCGTCGTCGCCGACCGGGGTGTCGAGCGACACCGTGTCCTGCGACCAGCGGACCAGCTCGTGGACCCGCTCGACCGGCACGCCGAGCGCCACCGCGATCTGCTCCGGCTCCGGGTCGGAGCCGAGCTCGCGGGTGAGCTGCCGGGCGACGTTGCGCATCCGGTTGACGTCTTCGACCAGGTGCACGGGCAGCCGGACGGTGCGCTCCTGCTGGGCGATCGCCCGGCTGATGGCCTGGCGGATCCACCACGTCGCGTACGTCGAGAACTTGAACCCGCGCTCGTAGTCGAACTTTTCGACGGCGCGCACCAGGCCGGTGTTGCCCTCCTGGATCAGGTCGAGCATCGGCATGCCGGACCGGACGTACCGGCGGGCGATCGAGACGACCAGCCGGAGGTTGGCCCGGATGAAGAGGTCCTTGGCGCGCTCGCCCTCGATGACGAGGCGCTCCAGCTCCTCGCGGCCCACGCCCTTCGGGATCTGGCCCTCGTCGAGCAGGTGCTCGGCGTACAGCCCGGCCTCGATGGCCTTAGAGAGGTCGACCTCGGTGGCGGCGTCGAGCAGTGGCGTGCGGGAGATCTCGTGCAGGTAGACGCCGACCAGGTCGCGCTCCTCGGCGACCTCGTCCGTGCGCATCACCACATTGCTTTCCACGTTGCTCACGATCCCCTCGCTCGCCCCAGTTGCCCTGTTCCTTGCGGTCCCCACGTTCATCAGCCCTCCCCCGTAACTTCCGCTCTGCCCCGCGGTGCTGACACCTACACAACAGATGAGACGCGTAAGGGATTCCGTCTCCTGAGTCGAAAGTGTCACGAATGCCTGTGTACTAGCTGAGAGTGCGGTGCATAGTTGCTGTGCACTGTCCCTCATCAGGGCTTCGGAGTCCGACCTAGGGGCGGATTGCGCGGACGCTGCGCATACTTCGCCCGAATAATGAGAACATCCGGGCTCCAGCCTCCACAGCGATCCGGGTCACTACCTGTCTGCGATCCTCGTCACTTCACAGTACGCACGTACGCCGTAGGCGGTTCACTGTCAGATCAAGGATTACCCGGGCGATGGGCGCGCTAACTCAAAAGCGACAGCGCGCCTCGGACCTGTCCGGCCGAGCGCGCCAACGCGGCTCGGGAATCGGCGACACCCGCCCCGGAAACGAGCGCCACGAGAGCGGTCTTCAGGTCGCCGTTCGCGTCGGCGAGGGCGCGGCGGCAGAGCTCTTCGTCCATCCCGGTCGCCTCGATCAGGATCGAGATCATCCGGCCACGCAGCTTCGCGTTCGTGGCCACCATGTCGATCATGAGGTTGGAGTAGACCCGGCCGAGGCGGACCATCACCGCGGTGGAGAACGCGTTCAGGACGAGCTTCTGCGCGGTGGCCGCCTTCATCCGGGTGGAGCCGGTGACCACCTCGGGCCCGGTGTCCATCCCGATGAAGACGTCGACCTCGGTGGCCGCCGCCGCCTCCGGGTCGGCCGCCACCAGCACGCCGCGGGCGCCGATCGTCCGCGCCGAGCGCAGCGCGCCCAGGACGTACGGCGTACGCCCGCTCGCCGCCAGCCCGACCACCAGGTCGCCGGGGCGGACACAGCCGGCCGCCTCGCGCGCACCGGCGTCCACGTCGTCCTCGGCGTCCTCGACGGCCCGGAACATCGCCTCGTCGCCGCCGGCCAGGTGGGCACAGAACCAGTCGTCCGGGGAGTTGAACGTCGGCGGCAGCTCCGCGACGTCGATCACACCGACCCGGCCGGACGTGCCCGCGCCGAAGTAGTGCACCCGGTGCCCGCCACGGATCGCGGCGACAGCCAACTCGACTGCGGCGGTGATCTCGTCGAGGACCCCGGCCACCGCGGCCGGCACCGTCCGGTCGGCCTCGTTGATCACGCCGAGAACGTCCCGAGTGGACATCAGGTCGAGGTCGACGCTGCGAGGATTGCGCCGCTCGGTCGGCGCGGCGACGCGGACCACAGCCTTGTCGATGGTCACGCAGCCAACTCCCGGCTCAACGCGCGGAACGGCGGGAGGACGTGACGCGGTGGCTCTGGACGGCCTCGGCGGTGACTTCCAATGCCCGGCGCGTCTTGGCGCGGTTTCGCGCGGCAACGCCGACGAAGAGGCAGTCGATGACCGTGAGTTGGGCCAGGCGGCTGGCCATGGCGCCGGAACGGTACGTGGTCTCGCGGGCGGCCGTCGTCAGGACGAAGTCGGCCACCTCGGTGATCGGCGATCTCGGGAAGTTGGTCAGCGCGACCGTTGTCGCCCCGCGCGCCCGGGCCTGCTGCAGCACCTCGACCACGTCGGAGGTGGTGCCGGAGTGCGAGATGCCGACCGCCACGTCGCCCTTGCCGAGCAGCGCGGCCGAGGTGAGCGCCTGGTGCACGTCCGACCAGTAGAACGCCGTACGGCCGATGCGGTGCAGCTTCTGCTGGAAGTCGGAGGCGACGAAGCCACTGGCGGCGGCGCCGTAGATGTCCACCCGACCGGCCCCGTTGATGGCCTCGACGACCTGTTCGCAGACGGCGGGGTCGAGCTGCTCGGCGGTCTCCTCGACCGCGCGGGCGTCGTTGAACGCGATCGTGGCGATGATCTGCGCCAGGTCGGCACCGGGCGGGATGTCGCCGCCGACCACGCGGGCGTCCGGCGGCTCGATCCGGCGGGCGGCCTCAGCGGCGAGCCGGATGCGCAGCTGCGGGTAGCCCTCCATGCCGACCGACCGGCAAAACCGGATGACGGTGGCCTCGGACGTCTCGGCGGCGGTGGCGAGGTCGGTGATGGTACGCCGGGCGGCGTCGGCGGGATCGGCCACGACGAGGCGGGCGACGCGCTGCTCGGCGGGCGACAACGAGGGCAGCAGGCCGCTGATGTGCACGATCAGCCCGCTCGACTCGTGGGTCGCAGAAACCTTCGTCGTCTTCGCCACGGATGAAACTTACTTTCAGAAAGGCCGGACCGTCAACCGTGGCCTCGGGTACCTGCGACGGTACGCCCAAGCAGGCACCGGCGGGCGACACTCGGCCCATCCGAGCGTGCCATTCCGGCAGCACGTTCGGCTCATCCGGGTCGGCGATACGGTACTGGAATGGCTGATCGCAGCGTGCTGGTGACCGGAGGTACGGGCGGGCTCGGCGGCGCCGTGACGGCCGCTTTCATCGAGGCGGGCTGGCGCACCGTCGTACCAGTGCGCAAAAAAACCTCAGCGGAATCCAGGTCGGGCGCCGTCGGGCGCGGCCCCGGCTCCAATCGGGATCCGAAGGCGACTCCGGCGGAGGGTGACGCGGTCTATGTGAGCGCGGACCTGACGGATCCGGCGTCGGTCGACGCGGCGGTGGCGGTCGCGGCGGGCGAGCCCGCGGCGCCGCTGCGGGCCGTCGTCAACCTCGTCGGCGGGTACGCGGCCAGCGGGCTGGTGCACGAGACGCCGATCGAGGATTTCGAGCGGATGCTCTCGCTCAACCTGCGCCCCACCTACCTGGTCACCCACGCCGCGCTGCCGCACCTGCTCGCGGCCGGCGGCGCCGTGGTGTGCGTGTCGTCGCGGGCGGCTGTGGCGCCGTTCGCCGGGGCGGCGGGGTACGTGACGGCCAAGGCCGCGGTAGTGGCGTTCGCGAACGCGGTGGCGGTCGAGTACCGGCAGCGCGGCGTGCGGTGCAACACCGTGCTGCCGAGCGTCATCGACACCCCGGCCAACCGGGAGGCGCAGCCGGACGCCGACCACTCGCGGTGGGTGGCCCCCGCGGACATCGCGAAGGTGATCCACTTCCTGTGCGGCGACGAGTCGGCGCCGACGACCGGCGCGACGATCCCGGTCTACGGGCGCGCGTAGAGCGCGGCCGGTAAGAGCCGCTCCTGGATCCGCGCGGTCACCTCGTCGAGGGTGCCGTTGGCGTCCACCACGACGAACGCACCGAACTCCGGCAAAGACCGGTACGCCGCGTCCGCCGTGGCGAGGAAGTCGACGCTCTCGTGGTCCTCGCCGCGCAGCTCGATCCGCCGGTACGCCGCGCCGGGGTCGACCGCGAGGAAGAACGTGACGTCCGGGCGAGGAAACAGGCCGTACGCCAGGCGGGCCAGCCGCTCGGCCGCGCGGCTGCCATCGTGCGCGCGGATGCTGGCGTACTGGCAGACCGCGTACCGATCCATCACGGCGACCCGGCCGCGCAGGCGGGAGCGGACCAGCGCGCGGGCGATGGCCAGCCAGCGCAGGATCGACTCGACCAGGAGCAGGCCGCCGCGTCCCAGCAGGCGCTGCGCGTCGGGGCGGCCCAGGCGCCCCGCCAGCCGGCCGAACCAGCGCCGCCCGCCGGCGTTCTGCCAGTAGGTCGCCGGCAGGCCGCGCTCGGTCAGCGCGCCGGCGAGCCGGTGGGCCTGGGTGGTCTTGCCGGAGCCGTCCACACCGACGAGCGCGATGACGCGAGGCCGCCGGTGAGCGGGGTGGGGCCCGGAAGTGACCATGATTACCAACGGTACCGGGCTAGCGCAACATCGTACTTTCGGCTAGATTTTCGCGGGCCGTTTGGTCTAAGGTGAATTAGCTGATCGGTTAGCACACCGCCGGACGGCAGGTCGGAACCCAACCAGGGAGGACCCACCGTGACCGCGACACAGGTGCACGCAAGCGACATGTTGGTGGTGCTCGGCTCACTGCCGGCGCACCACCCGTCCCGGCCCCGGGTACGGGACGAGGTCATCGAGGCGTGGCTGCCGCTGGCGCAGCACCTCGCCAACCGGTTCGCCGGGCGCGGCGAGCCCATCGAAGACCTGGTCCAGACCGCGACGGTCGGTTTGATCAAGGCGGTCGACAAGTTCGACCCGGAGCGCGGCGTCGAGTTCGCCGCGTACGCGATCCCCACCATCATCGGTGAGATCAAGCGTCACTTCCGGGACCGCACCTGGGACATCCGGGTGCCGCGCCGGCTGCAGGAGCTGCGGCTGAGCATCTCCGAGGCGACCAGCACGCTGCTCCAGACGCTGGGCCGCTCCCCGACCGTCGCCGACATCGCCGGGCACATCGGGATCAGCGAGGAAGAGGTGCTGGAGGGGCTGGAGGGCGCACGCGCGTACAACGCGGTGTCGCTGTCCATGCCGACCAGCGACGGCGACCGCTCCACCGAGCTGGGCGACCTGCTCGGCAGCGAGGACGGCGAGTTCGAGCTGGCCGAGCTGCGGGTCGCGCTGGGCCCGGCGCTGGCCGCCCTCGACCGCCGCGAGCAGCGGATCCTGATGCTGCGGTTCTACGGCAACATGACCCAGTCCCAGATCGCCGACCAGATCGGCGTGTCCCAGATGCACGTGTCCCGACTGCTGGCCCGTGCACTGGCCAAGCTCCGCGGGCACCTCGGCGAGGACGCCGCCTAGCGCACGTTTCCGCACACCACGCCACGGGTACCCGGTATCCATGGAATTTCTTCTGTGGATTCTCGCGGTGGTACTGGTGGTCGCCGGCGTCCTGGCGCTCTTCCGCCGGCAGGTCCTGTGGGGCATCGTCCTCATCATCATCGGGTTTCTCGTCGGCCCGGGCGGCGTCAGCATCTTCACGTAAACCCCCAAAACCCCCGAATCAAACGATCGATCAGGGAGTCGGGTTTTCCCGGCTCCCTGATCAACTGTTTCGCACAGCCTGTCCGCCCTGGTCAGCCGCTTTCGTGGCGCAATTCGTACGTGGCTGAGATACACCACCTGACCTACGGCGCGGTCAACCCCGTCGTGGCGTACATAATCTCGTTCCTCGGATCGCTGCTCGGCCTGGTCTGCACGACCCGGGCGCGGGCGGCCCCTACACCTGGCCGGCGGGCCCGCTGGCTGGTCCTCGCCGCCATCACCATCGGCGGTGCCGCCATCTGGCTCATGCACTTCACCGCGATGCTCGGCTTCGACGTGCCCGACAGCCCGGTCCGGTACAACCCGTGGCTCACCGCCTTCAGCCTGGTCATCGCGATCGCCACCGTCGGGGTCGGGCTCTTCATCGTCGGGCACGGCCCGCGGACCACGCTCCGGATCGCCGGGGGCGGGCTCCTGACCGGCGCCGGCGTCCTCGTCATGCACTACACCGGCATGGCCGCCGTCCGGGTGTCCGGCCGCATCGAGTACGACCCGGGGCTGGTCGCCGCGTCCGCGGTGATCGCGGTGGTGGCGGCGACCACGGCGCTGTGGTTCACCGTCACCATCAAGGGTTGGCGAGCGATCATCGCCGCCGCGGTCATCATGGGCATCGCCGTCTGCGGCATGCACTACACCGGGATGGCGGCGATGCGGGTGTACCTGTCGCTGCCCGGTGAGACGCCGGTCGAGGGATCACCACCTCGCTCCTGATCGTCCCGATCACGCTGCTCACCGCGACCGCCCTGGTCGGTGTCGCGCTCAGCGCGCTGCAGGCGATGACGGAGGAGGAGTTCACCGACGACTACCCCTCCCCGCGCGCCAAAAGGGCAGCCGTTTGGGCGCTCAATCCCCAAGAGCGCTCCCCTGTTCCCGCGTGGACGGGAAGAGGGAGCCCTATTGGGGCAGGCGCGGCCTACACGAGCGCGGCGGCGCACACGAGCGCCACGCGCACGTGGTCAGCAGCGCGGGACGCTGGGGATGAAGCCGTCGTAGCCGGTGTAGACGTACGCGTCGGACACGAACCGGCCGGTGCCGATGCGGTCCCAGATGTTGCTGGTGCCGTACGTGCCGGTCACCGTGGTGCCGGTGGTCTGGCAGTAGATGGTGACGGTCGCGCCGTCGGCCACCGTGCCGACCGCCGTGTAGCTCGTGCCCGGTCCAGATCGGACGGTCAGCGGCGAGCCAGCCGTGTTGACCGTGCCCGAGCCGGTGTTGCTGCCTGAGCAGGCATTGTCGCTGGTGTACGTCTTGGTGCCCCAGTACAGCGCGAGCGCGCCGTTGAAGCGGATCTGGATGTCGCTGCCGTCCAGGCGCTGCTCGAAGTGCAGGTGCGGGCCGGTGGAGCCGCCGGTGGTGCCGACGTAGCCGATGACGGAGCCGTAGCCGACCGTCTGTCCAACGGAGACGTTGAACGCGGACAGGTGCGCGTAGTACGTGGTGTAGCCGCTGCCGTGGTTGATGCGGACGTACTTGCCGTAGCTCGTGCCGCCCAGGTCGGTGACCCGGTCGACGGTGCCGGGGCGCTGGCCACGACCGGGTCGCCCACGTCGTCGGTGCGGTTGAAGTCGATGGCGTACGCGGGACTGTGGTCGCTACGGGTCTGGCCGGACCACGCCTGTCCACAGGGGAACGGCACCTTGAACGTGGGAGCGGCCTGTGCTGAGCCGGCTTGCACGAGCACCGCGGCGGCCACGGCGGCGGCTGCGGCGAGCAAGCTGAGTACCCGTCGGGTCATCCAGTTCCTCCAATGTCGGAATCCTTCCACCCCGAGCCGGAGTTTGACAGAAAGCTTCAGTACGCGAAAGAGAGGCGGCGGAAATTAGCGCGATCCGGTATACCTAGGCGCCATGTCGCCGCCGCCGTTCCTGCGATCCATGCCGTTGCACGCGATCACCGAGGTGTACGGCGAGACCGGCCTCCGGCAACGCTTCGCCCTGGAAGTCGCCCGCTTCGGCGTACCAGATCAAGAACGTCTGGCGGCGGCGCTGGACCTGGCCGCGGAGCTGCACCGCGACGATCGCCGGGTCCGCGAGCCCTACCTCAACCACCTGCTCCGGGTGGCCATCCGGATCATGTCGCACTACGGCGTCGACGACGTCGACGTGGTCGTGGCGGCGCTGCTGCACGACGCCGTCGAAGACCACCCCGACGAGCTCGGCGGCGGGACCGAGGCGGCGCTCGCCGAGCTGGCCCGGCGGTTCAACCCGCGGGTGGCCGACCTGGTCCGGGCGGTGACCAACCCGGAGTACGACCCGGCGCGCGACAAACACGAGCAGTACCGCGCACACGTGGCGGAGAGCCTCGACCGGGACCCCTGGGCACGGGTGATCAAGGTGTCCGACTTCACCGACAACGGCGTGGGCGTCATCCACACCACGGGGCCGAAGGTGCGCAGCTCAGCGATCAAGTACCGGCCGTTGGTGCCGGTGTTCCGGGAGCTGATGCGGCGGGCGGACACGCCGCTATCCGGCGCGGCAAAAGCGCATATTCTTGGCCAATTGGACCTTGCCGAGGAACGGTTTTCGACTATCCTCGATGATCATGGGAGCGCTTCCAACGTTTCCTAATCGTTACGGCTTCCTTACCGGAAAGCCTGGACTAAAGATCCGTGCAAGCGCTTACATGTGTAGACGCCCCAAGTCGGGACCGGCACGAGGGCCAGGCGGCTATCGGCGTGCCGGCGAGGAAGGAGGACGGCATGGCGGTCTTTCCCAGACGACGCCAAGCCTTCGTGATCGCCACCGTGGTCGGGCTGGCGCTCAGCGCCACCGCGTGCGGAGATGGCGACGACAATGGAAGTGGCACCGGAAGCTCGGCGGAGTGCGCCGCCTTTGACAAGTACAGCGGCAACGACGGCAAGAAGGTCACGATCTACGCGTCCATCCGCGACGCCGAGGCCGACCTGCTGGAGCAGTCCTGGAAGTCGTTCGTGGACTGCACCGGCATTGAGATTGACTACGAAGGCAGCGGCGAGTTCGAGGCGCAGCTGCAGGTGCGCGTGGACGGCGGCAACGCGCCGGACATCGCCTTCATCCCGCAGCCGGGCCTGCTCGCGACCTTCGCGAACGCCGGCAAGCTCAAGGCGGCTCCGGCCGACACGAAGTCCTCGGCCGAGGCCAACTACCCGGCCGACTGGTTGAAGTACAGCACCGTCAACGGCACCTTCTACGGGGCGCCGCTCGGCTCCAACGTGAAGTCCTTCGTGTGGTACTCCCCAAGGCGTTCTCGGAGAAGGGCTACCAGGTCCCGAAGACCTGGGACGAGCTGATCTCCCTGAGCAACAAGATCGCCGACAGCGGGACGAAGCCGTGGTGCGCGGGCATCGAGTCCGGTGACGCCACCGGCTGGCCGGCCACCGACTGGCTGGAAGACCTCATGCTGCGCACGCAGACGCCCGAGGTCTACGACCAGTGGGTCACTCACCAGATTCCGTTCAACGACCCGAAGGTCGCCGAGGCACTCAACAAGGCCGGTGAGATCCTCAAGAACGACAAGTTCGTCAACGGCGGCTACGGCGGCGTGAAGAGCATCTCCACGACGTCGTTCCAGGAAGGCGGCCTGCCGATCCTGGACAACAAGTGCTTCATGCACCGCCAGGCGTCCTTCTACGCCAACCAGTGGCCAGAGGGCACCAAGGTGGCCGAGGACGGCGACGTGTTCGCGTTCTACTTCCCGGCGGTCGACCCGAGCAAGGGTGAGCCCGTGCTCGCGGCCGGCGAGTTCACGGTCGCCTTCGCCGACCGGCCCGAGGTCCAGGCGGTGCAGAACTACCTGGCCACGCCCGAGTACGCCAACAGCCGGGCCAAGCTCGGCAACTGGGTCTCCGGCAACCGGGGCGCGGACCTCAACAATTTCGCTAACCCGATCGACAAGCTGTCGGTCCAGATCCTCCAGGACAAGACCAAGGTCCTGCGCTTCGACGGCTCGGACCTGATGCCGTCGGCGGTCGGCGCGGGCACCCTGTGGAAGGGCATGGTCGACTGGATCAACGGCAAGGACACCGCCAGCACGCTCTCGACCGTCGAGAGTTCCTGGAAGTAAGAAGTTAGGCGGCCGGTCCGACTTGCCAGGTCGGGCCGGCCGATCCCCTCGGGAGGGCGGATGGACTTCGCGGATATTTCCCCAAGCTCACCGTGCTTGTGTACGGCCTCGTCGCGTTCGTCGTGGTCGTCGGTGGGCTGCTTTTACTGCTTGACGTCGTACCCACGTACTTCGCCCGCCGGCGCGAGCGCCAACTGCTCGCGATCGCGGCCGGCGAGATACCCGCACCGCCCTCCGGGCGCGTCGGGAAGTCGCGCGAGTGGGGGTTCGCGCTCATCTTCCTGCTGCCGGTCCTGATGCTGCTCGCGATCGGGCTGGTCGTGCCGCTGGTCCGGACCACCCTGCTGTCGTTCAAGAACGGTGGCAGCACGGATTGGGTCGGGTTGGAGAACTACGGCTGGATGGTCACCGACGACGGCATCCTCGGCGTGCTGTGGAACAGCCTGCTGTGGGTGGTGCTGGTGCCGCTGGTGGCCACCTCGGTCGGGCTGCTCTACGCCGTCCTGGTCGACAAGGCCCGCTTCGAGTCGGTCGCCAAGTCGCTGATCTTCCTGCCGGTGGCGATCTCGTTCGTCGGCGCGAGCATCATCTGGAAGTTCGTCTACGCGTACCGGTCGGAGGAGCAGGACCAGATCGGTCTGCTCAACCAGATCGTGGTGTGGCTGGGCGGCACGCCGCAGCAGTGGCTGCTCGACTCGCCGCTCAACACGCTGTTGCTGATCGCCGTGATGGTCTGGATCCAGGCGGGCTTCGCCATGGTGATCCTGTCCGCGGCGATCAAGGCGATCCCGGCCGACATCGTCGAGGCGGCCCGGCTGGACGGCGTCACCGCCTGGCAGATGTTCTGGCGGGTCACGATGCCGAGCATCCGGCCGGCGCTGATCGTCGTGGTGGTCGCCATCACGGTCGCCACGATGAAGATCTTCGACATCGTGCGGACCATGACGAACGGCAACTACGACACCAACGTGATCGCGCTGGAGATGTACAACCAGGCGTTCCGGTATCAGCAGGTCGGGCAGGGCTCGGCGCTGGCCGTGTTCCTGTTCATCCTCGTGATCCCGATCGTCATCTTCCAGATCCGCAACCTGCGCCGGCAGCGGGAGGGCTGACATGGCTACCACCACTCCGGTCCTGCCCGGCACGAGCGCCGAGCCGATGCCCAAGACCGTCGCGGGTCGGGTGCGCCGCCGGCTCAACACCCGCGCGGCCACCGTCGTCTCGATCCTCATCGCGCTGCTGTGGACGGTGCCCACGTTCGGGCTGTTCATCTCGTCCCTGCGCCCCGAGGACGCGATCAAGACCACCGGCTGGTGGACGTTCTTCAGCGATCCGCAGCTGACGCTGGACAACTACAACGAGGTGCTCTTCGGCCAGTCCGCCTCGTCCGGCCAGCTCGCCAACTACTTCGTCAACTCGATCGTCATCACGATCCCGTCGGTGCTCTTCCCCGTCGCGTTCGCCGCGATGGCCGCGTACGCGCTCTCGTGGATCAACTTCCGCGGCCGGGAGTGGGTCTACATCGGCATCTTCGCCCTGCAGATCGTCCCGCTGCAGATGGCACTCGTGCCGCTGCTGAGCTTCTTCTCCCGCGGCGTCTCGCTCGGCGGCATCACGCTGATGCCGGCGTGGCAACTGGAGGACGAGCAGAAGTTCATCCAGGTGTGGTTCGCGCACACCTGCTTCGCCCTGCCGTTCGCCGTGTTCCTGCTGCACAACTTCGTGTCGCAGCTGCCCGGCGAGCTGATGGAGGCGGCCCGGGTCGACGGCGCCAGCCACGCGAAGATCTTCCGCACGATTGTGCTGCCGCTCATCACGCCGGCGCTCGCCTCGCTGACCATCTTCCAGTTCCTCTGGGTGTGGAACGACCTGCTGGTCGCGCTGATCTTCGCGGGCGGTGGGGATGAAACGGCACCATTGACGGTACGGCTGGCGGAGCTGGCCGGCACCAGAGGCAACGAGTGGCAACGGTTGACCTCCGGCGCGTTCGTGTCGATCGTCGTCCCGCTGATCGTCTTCCTGTCCCTGCAGCGGTACTTCGTTCGCGGCCTCCTCACGGGCAGCGTGAAGGGCTGAGGCACGTCGTTTGTGGCGGGTGACCCACGGTCGCCCGCCACAACGGCGAAGCGACGGAGGGTGCCGCATGACGAGAATCGACGATGTCGCGCGGCTGGCCGGCGTATCGACGGCCACCGTTTCCCGGGCGCTGCGCGGCCTGCCGACCGTCTCCGAGTCGACCCGTGACCGGGTGCTGGCGGCGGCCGCCAAGCTCGGTTACACCGCCTCCCCGAGCGCCTCCCGGCTGGCCGGGGGCAAGACCGGCGCGGTCGCGGTCGTCGTACCGCGGATCACCCGGTGGTTCTTCGCCACCGTGGTGGAGGCCGCCGAGGACGCCCTGCACCAGGCCGGGTACGACCTGCTGCTGCACAACCTGGGCGGCAGCGAGCACGAGCGGCAGCGGTTGCTGCACACCGCCGCCCTGCACAAGCGGGTGGACGCGCTCGTGCTGGTGGCCACGCCGCTTCAGGGGCCGGACTTCGCCGCGGTCACCAACCTGGCCCTGCCCGGGGTCACGGTCAGCTCCGGCACCGGCGTGCCGGGGTGGCCCAGCATCCGCATCGACGACGTCGCCGCCGCCTGCACCGCCACCAGCTACCTGATCGAGCAGGGCCACCGGCGCGTCGCCCACATCTCCGGCGACCCGTCCGACGAGCTGGCCTTCACCACCCACATCGACCGCCGGCGCGGCTACCGGGAAGCGCTGCGGATCGCGGGGATCGAGCCGGACCCGGCGCTGGACGTGGAGGCCGAGTTCACCGTCTCCGGCGGCGAGCGCGCGGTCGCCGAGCTGCTACGCCGCGGCCCCGCCCCACCGCCGTCTTCGCGGCCTGCGACGAGATGGCCATGGGCGCCATGGCCGCGCTGCGCCAGGCCGGGCTGCGGGTGCCGGACGACGTGAGCGTGATCGGCATCGACGACCACGACCTGGCCGGTGTGGTGGGGCTCACCACGGTCGCCCAGCCCGCCGCCGATCAAGGCCGGCTCGCGGTGGCCACGCTCCTCGGGCCACTGACCCAAGGCGACCCCTCGGTAACCGAGACCGTGATCCTGCCTACACGCCTGATCGTTCGCGAATCCACCGGCCCGCCTCGGGCACACTAGGACCCATGTCTGAGCAGACGTCTGACTGGTGGCGCCACGCGGTGATCTACCAGGTTTACCCCCGCTCCTTCGCCGACTCGAACGGTGACGGCATCGGCGACCTGCCCGGCATCACAGCCCGGCTGGACCACCTCGTCGAGCTGGGCGTGGACGCGGTGTGGCTGTCCCCCTTCTACCCGTCGCCGCAGGCCGACGCCGGGTACGACGTGGCCGACTACCAGGGAGTAGACCCGATCTTCGGGAGCCTGGAGGACGCGGACAAGCTCCTCGCCGCGGCCCGTGAGCGCGGCCTGCGGGTGATCGTCGACCTGGTGCCCAACCACACCTCCGACCAGCACGCGTGGTTCCGCGCGGCGGTCGAGGCCGGACCGGGCAGCCCGGAGCGGGCCCGCTACGTGTTCCGCCCCGACAAGCCCAACAACTGGCAGAGCGTGTTCGGCGGCCCGGCCTGGACCCAGGTGCCGGACGGCGAGTGGTACCTGCACCTGTTCGACCCCGGCCAGCCCGACCTCAACTGGGACCACCCCGAGGTGCGCGCCGAGTTCATCGACATCCTGCGCTTCTGGCTCGACCGCGGGGTCGACGGCTTCCGCGTCGACGTGGCGCACGGGCTGATCAAGCAGGCCGACCTCGCCGACTGGCACTACCCGGTCGAGCCGCTCACCGGCCCGGGCACCGAGGGCATCCGGCCGCCGATGTGGGACCAGGACGGCGTGCACGAGATCTACCGCAGCTGGCGGCGGGTGGTCGACGCGTACCCCGGGGACCGGGTCCTGGTGGCCGAGGCGTGGGTGTCGCCCGCGGAACGGCTCGCCGCGTACGTGCGGCCCGACGAGATGCACCAGGCGTTCAACTTCGAGTACCTGGAAGCGTTCTGGACCGAGTCGGCCCAGCGCGCCGTGATCACCCGGTCGCTGGCCGCCGACGCCGCGGTCGGCGCACCGACGACCTGGGTGCTCTCCAACCACGACGTGATCCGCCATGCGTCCCGCCTCGGGCTGCCGGTGGGCACCCGGCGCCCGCGCGGCATCGGCGCCGACGACCCCCAGCCGGACAACGTGGTGGGCCTGCGCCGGGCCCGCGCCGCCACCCTGCTGATGCTGGCCCTGCCCGGCTCCGCCTACCTCTACCAGGGCGAGGAGCTGGGCCTGCCGGAGCACACCACGATTCCGGACGAGGTGCGGCAGGACCCGACGTACGTCCGTACCGATGGGGAGGAGAAGGGCCGCGACGGCTGCCGGGTGCCGATCCCGTGGGAGGCGGACGCGCCGTCGTACGGCTTCGGGCCGACCGCCGCGAGCTGGCTGCCCCAACCGGAGGTCTGGGCCGAGCTGGCCCTGGACCGCCAGCGCGGCGTGCCCGGCTCGACGTACGAGCTGTACCGGGCGGCGCTGCGGCTGCGCGCCGAGCGCGGCCTCGGCCTGGGGACGCTGACCTGGGCCGAGGCGCCAGACGACGTGCTCGCCTTCCGCAACGGCGACCTGTTCGTGCTGACCAACTTCGGTGCCACCCCGGCCGACCTGCCCGCCGGCCTGACCCCGCTGCTGACCAGCGCCCCCCTCGACGGCGATGGCCGCGTCCCCCAGGACGCCACCGTCTGGGCGGTCTGAGAGATGCAAGGAAGGGCACCTTGTTATCGCTTTTTGAATAACAAGGTGCCCTTCCTTGCATCTTCGGCGCGCTGCGCGAGGAGTTGGTGTACGTCGGCGATGTCGCGGGGTGAGGTGCGCGAGGCTAGCCAGTACATGATCCCGGTCGGCACGAAGAAGAGCTGGAACGCGGCCAGCCCGAGCGCATAGTTCAGCGGCGGCGGGAACGGCCCCTGCAACGCCCGGAACACCACCCCGACCAGGCCGTTGCCCACCGCCCGGCCGACCCCGTTGGTCAGGTTGCCCAGGCTGTAGACGGTGCCCCGGTGCTCGGGCGGGTTGACGTCGGCGATCAGCGCGAACCAGTTCGGCGAGTTCGCCGAGGTCAGCGCGAGCGCCACCAGCGCGATGAGCAGGCTCAGCCCCACCGTCGGCTCGGTCACCACGCTGCCCAGCACGCCCCGGACCACCGCGCCGGTCCCGGCGCCGTCGGGCACGTCGATGCGGATCGGGACGGAGAACAACACCAGGTACAGGGGCACCGCCGCGAGGATGCCCACCGCCGCGACCAGGGCTCTGCCTCTCGGGGTACGCCGCTGCAGCCGGTCGCCGACCAGGCCACCCACGATCGACAGCGCCCCGCCGAGCTGGAAGAGCGTGGCGAAGATGCTGCCGACCACAATCGCGGTGTCCTCGCTGTACCCCTGGGTCTCGGCCCGCTCCCGGAAGAGCACCGGCAGCCACACCAGCGAGCCGAACGCGACCTGCGCGGTCAGCCCTTGCAGCACCAGCCACACGTTGGTCCGCCGGCCGAGGATCACCGGCAGGTCGGCGCGGCTGATCCGGTAGTCGTACTCGCCGCCGCCCGCGAGCGCACCGGCCAGCTCCGCGTCGCTCTGCCCGCGCCGGACGTCGTACGTGAAGGCGTACGCCAGCGTGGCGACCAGCCCGACCGCGGTGAGCACGAAGAACGGCAGCCGCCAGTCGGCACGCCCGAGCAGGCCACCGACCAGCACGCCGGCGAGCGTGCCGATCCCCTGCGACAGGCCCCAGAAGCTCATGACCAGGCCGCGCCGGCGGGGCGAGATGAGGTCGCTGACCACGGAGAAGCCCACCGAGGCGACCGCGCCCAGGCCGATCGCGGCCAGCACCTGGGCGGCGAAGAACGCCGCGTACCCGCCGGACAGGCCGGTGCCGGCCGTGCCGGCCGCCCAGAGCAGCGTGCCGACCATCAGCAGCGGCTTGCGGTTCGTGCGGTCGCCGGTGTACGCCCAACCGACCGCCGCGACCGCGCTGACCAGGAACGACACGGCGGTGACCAGGCCGATCGCGCTCTCCGGCACGTCCAGCGAGTCGCTGACGCTGCCGTACAGCGGGGGACCAGCCCGATCGCCACGTTGTCGAGCGAGGCCAGGATGACGAACACCACGACGCTGTAGATCCGGTGCCCGCGACCGCCGCTTCCCATGCCCGGACCCTAAGCCCTGGCGGATCTAGGGCGCGTCTGGTGGATCTTGTGGGTGCGAGGCGAGGTCCAGGCGGCGTCCGGTGGTGCCGGGCGGAAGGTCGCATACCGGTGTTGTATGTGGCCTTTCGCCCGGTGCCGCTGGTCGCCGTCTGGGCCCGCCGCAGCCCCACAAAGATCCACCAGACGCGCCCTAGAGGAATCGGCTACCTACAATGGCCACGGGGAGCGGGCGACCGGAGGCGGGGTAGGGGACGTGCCACCAGGCGGGAGCGGCGAGACGCAGACCGCGCTGCAGCAACTCCGCGAGTTCTTCATGAGCTTGAACGACTGGATTCCGGGCGCCGGCACGTTCTTCGTCGAGATGGTCCTCATGTTTCCCGAGGCGGACCATGAGCGGCTCTTCGACCTCTCCGACGCGTACGCCGACGCCGTCGAGCTGTACGCCGACCACCTTGACGAGCTGTCGCCGTACATCACGGACCTGACCGTGTGGCAGGGCGACGGCGCGGCCGCGGTGGTGCACGCCGAGCTCCAGGCGTACCAGGAGCAGCTGGTCGGCATGACCGAAGCCATCAGCGCCATGCAGACGTCCGTCCACGGCAAGGCGCTGGAGATCGAAGCAGCCGTCTACATGGCGATCATCAACCTGATCATGGCGGGCATCGCCCTGGTTCAGCTCCTGCTCACGGCGTGGACCGGCATCGGTGCCGTCATCGGGGGCGGCGCGGTCGTCGGCTTCCGGATAGCCATCGTTCAGGGGATGAAGTTCCTGCTGCAGCGGATGTGGCAGCAGACCATCAAGGCCGCCATCCGGCGCACGATCCAGGCCGGCTGGCGCGGTGCCGGCCGCGCCGCGCTGCGCGGCGGCCTGATGTACGCCGGCTTCATGGGAGTCTCCAAGGGCACGATCACGCTGATCCAGGCCCTGGAGGGGCACGACCCGTTCACCGAGGACTTCGCCGGCCGGTTCGCCCGGGAGATGGTCGACGGCTTCATCTCCGGCGCCCTCGGCGGCCCTCTGCAAATGGGCATCAACAACCGGCTCGCCGGCGGGCTCGCGTTCATGGGCGGCCAGGCCGGCAGCAACATGCTCCAGATCGGCCGGGACAGCCTGATCGACGCCTTCGGCGGCCGCGAGTGGGCCCAGCGAAACGGCCTTTACAGCGGAATGACCTGGGGAAACGTCGCGCACGGGCTGACCCCGCCGCCCTCTTCGGCGCGATGATCACAGACTTCGGCGGGTACGGCCGGGCCGGCCTGCGCGCGGACCTCGCCGCCTGGCGCGGGGACGTCAACCTCTTCGGCGGCCGGGTCGACGCGCCCGCGCCCGCGGGGCTGCCCAACTCGCTGGGCGACGGGGCTCGGGTGGACCTGCCCGGCGCGGCGGGCGCGCCGACGCTGGCCCCCTCCCACCTCGGCGAGGGCGGCCCCCAGCAGGGCGGCGCCAACCAGAACAGCGGCGGCACCCGCACCCAGGGCGGCACCAGCACCACGACCTCGGGCGGCGGCCAGGGGCGGGGCGCCGACGGCACCGGCCGTACCGGCGACGCGAGCACCGCGACCCCGGACGCCCCGCGGGCTGGCGAGACGGGCCGCGCCGAGACCACCGCCCCCGACACCGCGCGCACGGAAACGACGGCGCCCGACTCCACGCGTACCGAGACCGCCCCTCCCGACACCGCCCGGACGGAGACCGCGCCCCCGACACTGCCCGCACTGAGACCAGTAGCCCGGAGCCGGTACGCACCGAGACCAGCAGCCCCGAGCCGGCCCGCACCGAGACCGCCACCCCCGAGCCGGTGCGTACCGACGCGCCGCCCCCGGACACGGCCCGGACCGAGCCGACGCACGTGGAGCCGACGCATGCCGACCCGGTCCGCACCGACGGCACGCCGGCCGAGCCCGGCCGGGTGGACACGCCGCACCAGGCGGACGGTCCCCGCGCGGAGGTCCCGCACCAGGCCGATGCCCCGCGCGCCGAGACGACCAGCCACCCGGACGCGCCCGCGGCCGAGGGCAGCCGGGCGCCGGAGAGCCGTACGACGGCGGACGGCTCCTCGCCGGACGTCGGCACGCTCGCCGACGGGCGCCCGCCCACGGACGGCTCCACCACGGTGGACGGTCCACACGCGACCGACGGCGGGCAGGCGCGGGACGGGGTTTCCGGCGACCGGCAGGCCGGCCACCCCGCGGACGCACCGCCGGACACGGCTCGGCAGGACGCCCCGGCCGGCGAGCGCGGCGGGGACCCGCCCGGCGGCCCGCCGGTCGTGACCCACGGCGAGTCCGCTTCCTCGACGCAGCCGCGCGCCGACTCTGCCCACAGCGGACGGTCGGACGCCGGGCGTACCGACGCCGCGGGTGACGCGCCCCGCCGCGAGTCGCGGTACGCGGAGTGGCGGGCGCGTACCGAGGCACGCCTGGAGCAGCACTACGGACGGGCGGTCGGCGAGCGCCTCGGCCCCGCGCCGGACGGCGGCCGTACGCCCGGCACCCGGCTCACCCCGGAGCAGGTGCAGCGCGCCCTGGACACCCCGCCGGAGCGGCTGAACGCGTACGGCAACCGGCTGCGCGACTTCCTGGAGCAGCACTTCACCCACGTCGACGAGGCCACCGGCGCGCGCCGCCCGCTGGACTCGGCCGCGATCGACGCCAAGCTGAAGGAGCTGCGCGGGGACGCACCACCGGCCCAGGCGCCACGCGACACCGAACGGGCACCGGAGACCGCGCACACGCCCGAGCCGACCCGGGACGCGGAAGGCGTCCGCGAGCCGGCGCGCGAAGGTGCTCCGCCACGCGACCCGGTGACCACGCCCGACCGAACCACGCCCCCGGACACCGCCCGCACCCCGGAGCCGCCCCGGGACGCAGAGACACCTCGCACCCCTGAGCCGACCCGGGACGCAGACACCGCCCGCGACGGAGACCCTCCGCGCGATGGGGACCCGCCCCGCGACGGAGACCCTCCGCGCGATGGGGACCCGCCCCGCGACGGAGACCCGCCGCGCGACGGGGAGCGCACGCGCGCGCCCGAAACGCCGCCCCGGGACGGGGAGAGCGTGCGCGAGCCGGACGGCCGCCGGAGCACGACCCCCGAGCCGCCGCCACCCGGCGATACGCCACGCAACAAGCTGATGGACCGCGTCCGCGCCCGGCTGCACGACCTCTTCGGCCGGGAGCGGGTCGACGAGGCGCAGGCGCAGCGCGACCAGGCCGAGCGCGACCACTACGAAGCGAACATGCGGGAGGCCCGGCGCCAGCTCGCCGAGACCGTCGAGCAGGACCCCCGGGTACGGCAGGCCCGGCAGGACGCCCAGCAGCACGCCCTCAACGAGCAGCACGCCCGCGCCGAGGCGGCCGGCCGCCGGGCCGAGGCCGACGCCGCGCGCGCCGACGCGAACTCCGGCCGCCACCAGGCCCAGCAGGCCCGTCACCAGGCAGACCAGCTGCCGCCGAACGATCCGTACCGGGACTCGCTGCGCCAGTACGCGGACCAGCTCGACCACTGGGCCAACCAGCGGGCCGCGGACGGGCAACGGGCGGACGCCGACGCCGGCAAGGCCGACCAGCGGGCCGTCGACGCCCGCCGGCAGCACAACGAGGCCAACGCGGCCGCCGACAAGGTGACCCGGCAGATCCGGGCCGACCACGTACAGCAGTGGCACTACGCGAACGTCGACATCGAGGGCCAGTACCGGATGGTCGACAACAACCATCCGGGACCGCGGATTTCCGCGGTGACCGGGCACGACGTGCCGCCCCCGGTCTGGGCGAACCGGCCGTACGGCGCCGAGGGCGGCCTGCGGCACGTGCTGCACGCCGACCAGGCCCGGCTGGAGAACGCGCTCCGCGACCCCCAAGGTGGCTACCAGCGCGCGCCCGACCCCAAGGGGCCGTGGCTGAAGCTGCTGAACTCGTTCGGCATCCCCGCCGACCCGACCCGCACCCAGAACTGCCTCGACACCGTCGCGTCGCTCTTCGACACGTTCGTGCACGGCCGCCCGACCGTCGCCGCGCCGCGCACGTTCGACGGGTACTCGCGGGGCAACCCGGACCTGCCGTGGTCCGGCGAGCGGGGTGGCCCCGGCCGCATGGAGGACCTGACCGGCGGCCGGTACCAGGCGCTGCTCGGCGACGTGTCGCGGCAGTCGCCCGCGCAGGCCATGCCCAAGGTGCACGACGCGTTCGACCAGATCCGGCAGCAGTTGCTCGCCGGCGGGCACGGCTCGTTCAGCTCGATCATCACCGGGTGGCGTGGCGGCGGCTCGCACGCGTGGGCGGCGGTCAACCACAACGGCGTCGTGCACTACATCGACCCGCAGGCCGGTCGCGTGGTCACGGCGGTCGACGGACCGGGCGGCGTGCACTACGTCGACGCCGACACCGGCAAGACGGTCCCGCACCCGATCCACGACCAGGGCCAGATCACGGCCCTGGACGCGCTCGTGGTGGACGGCAACGCGCGGCCGGTACCCTTCGCCGACCGGCCCGCCGGCCACTGGAACGACCGGCCCCTCACCCCGAGTACATGGCCCACCAGTCCCCGACGTACGCGCCACGCACGACGCCGGGGTCGACCACGGGGCGGCCCGCCACGAGCACGACCAGGCCACCGCGGAGACGAACCGCGCGAACCAGGCCCGCCAGCAGGCACAGCAACACGCCGCCGATGCCGCGCACGCGCGTACCCAGGCACAGGAGGCCGCGAACCGCGCGGCCCAGCACCAGAATCAGCGCGACGCGGCCTGGGCCGAGGCGAACTGGCGCGACCAGACTCAGCAGCACCATGAGGCATACGCCCAGCGGTACG
Source organism: Phytohabitans rumicis (assembly GCF_011764445.1). Lineage (NCBI taxonomy): Bacteria > Bacillati > Actinomycetota > Actinomycetes > Micromonosporales > Micromonosporaceae > Phytohabitans > Phytohabitans rumicis. Next base: position 5,680,301 of record NZ_BLPG01000001.1, on the reverse strand, counting down.
CCGAGCGTCAGCACCTGGGGCCGGAGCAGGCCGCACAGGCACGCCACCTGGAGGAGCAGCACCAGGCCCAGGCCCGGCAGGCCCGGTACGAGGGCAGCCAGTACCGCCAGCAGGCGCACATGCAGGAGGGCCTGCGCCAGCAGGCGGAGGTCCAACAGCACCAGGCCGCCGACCGGACCAGCCAGGCCGAGGCCCGCCGGCAATATGCCGAGAACGCCGCCCACCAGCACGACCAGGCGGCGCGCGCGCACGAGCAGCGCGCCAATCAGCACGAACAGAGCTACCAGCAGCGGGCCGACCGGGCCGCGAACACCCACGACCAGGAGGCGGCCCGCGCGCAGGCCGAGGCCAACCAGCACAAGCAGCAGGCCCAGCAGCACGCCCAGAACGACCCGCTCCGCCAGTTGGAGGAGCGCCGCGCCCAGCACCACCAGGAGGTGGCCGACCGCGCCCGGACCGCCGCCGACCAGTACCGGGGCGCGCGCGACCGGCAGCAGTCCGCTCTGGTGCACGACCACCGGGCCGACCAGCACGCGCAGCAGGCCGCGCAGCACCGCCAGCAGGCGGCCGCGCACGACCAGGCGGCGCACGCCGCCGAGCAGCGCCGCGCCGCGGCCGAGAACGCGCACAACCAGTGGTCCAAGGTGGACCCCAAGGTGGCGGACCAGCACCGGGCCACGGCCGACCAGCACGCCAGCGACCGCGACGCCGCCCAGGCGCGGGCCACCGCCGAGCGCCAGGCCGCGCACGCGTCCGAGCAGGCCGCGGCGGCCGAGCGGGCCGCCGCCGCCGCGGACCGGACCACGCGCGACGCCTTCCACGACGCGGCCGAGAGCTGGCACCGCAGTCTCGGCCACGAGCGCCTTCAGGATCCGGGTACGCCGGCGCCGGAGGGCGGGCCGCGACCGTTCCGGCCGGAGGACCTGCCCGACGGGCTGCGGGCCCGGTACGAGGCGCTACAGGATCCGCGCGCCCGCGAGCAGTTCGAGCAGATGTACGAGCGGATGGGCGGCAACGAGCGGCATCTGACCGGCGCGCTGGACGGCATCGAGCGGCGGGCCCATGCCAACGACGGCACCCTGGAGCAGGCGCTCGTCGACAAGTACGAGCAGACCCAGCAGGAACAGGCCGCTGAGCAGGCCATCCAGCCGCCGAGCCCGGAGATCCTGCGCGAGATCAACAACCAGCTCGACCACCTCGACGACCTGCGCGGACGGATCGAGGCGTACGCCCGGGAGCACCCCGAGGTGCGGGGCACCGAGCGGTGGCTGAAGACGCTCAACTCGGAGGCCAACAGCCTGCGCGAGGAGGCCCGTGGCCTGCACGACCCGTCCGTCCAGCGGGCGCAGGACCACGGCAACAACGTCCGCGGCATCGAGGGCGAGGTGGAGCTGGCGGCGCGCTCCCACGGCGTGACGGAGGTCGGCCTCAAGGTCAAGGTGACCACGCCGGACGGGAAGACGTACAAGACCGACGTGGACGTGGTGGCCGAGGGCGGCCGGGTCTGGAAGGACAGCAAGAACTACAACTGGTTCCCCAAGGACAGCACCACGTTCGACCACCTGAAGGAGCAGGTCACCCGCCAGCTACGCATCCTCGCGTTCGACACCGCACACCACGTCGACGGCCAGCCGCCGCGCCTGGAGTGGCACTTCTCTCGCGGAGTGAACCCCGAGGTCGCCCGGGCGCTGGAGGCGATCCGGATCGTCGACCCGGTCACCGGGCTCGACCTGCCACACCGGGTCACGGTCGTGGACGGCACCGCAGGCGGGCCCCCGCCGCACAGCCCTACTCCGGACAGCCCTCCGCCGGACTCGACCCCGCCGGACAGTACGCCGCCGGACGCGCCGGGTAGCGCGCACGGCGACCCGCCGTCGAATATGCCGCACGAGTGGCCGTCCGACCCGGTCAACGGGTACGTCATCCACGATCGCGACCTGGACTTCCTGGGCCTCACCCGGGAAGACGTGGAGCTGTGGATGGCCCGCGAGGCGCCGCTGGGCATGACGCCGGAGCTGTACCGGGAGTGGCGCACGTCGCTGCTCGACGCGCTGCAGCGGGACGGGATATCGCCGGAGCACGTGGACATCCGGCTGCGCGGTTCGGCGGCCGACTTCTTCTCCGGCGTACACAAACAGCTCCCGACGCACGGTGACCTGGCCGGAAACCTGGACGCGGCGCAAAGGCTGCGGGACTGGATCGGCGATGACCCGAGCCGCCCGACCAGCCGGCCGTTCGACTCCATGCACCGGCTCGGCTTGGAGGAGCCCAGCGACTACGACATCAACATCTCCTCGGGCAGCATGTTCGAGCATGCGGCGGCGCAGTGGGTGCCCGGCGAGCACGCCGGTCCCCTGACCAAGGACCACGGCTACCTGAACAAGGCGCTCGTCCGGAACGCGTTCCCGCACCTCGCCGAGTGGGCCGACGCGTGGACCGCGCGCACCGGGCGGGACATGTCGTACGCCGTGTTCGACCACATGGGCCCGGCGGACATGTCGCACCTCGGCTTCAACGTGCACTTCCGGGAGAGCGACTGGGTGGTCCAGCATCCGCCGGAGCACCCGACCGATCAGCCGACCCCGGCCCCGGAGCCGCCGCCCGCCGACGCGCCGGGCGGGGCGCACCCGCCGGAGCCGCCGGGCGGCGATCCGCCGGGCACGGCGTTCGCGGAGCCGGGCGGCCCCGACCCGATCAAGGCGCTCATCGACGCCGAGGTCGGGCCCCACTCACCGGAGCTGGCCTCCGTGATCAACAAGCTCCTCGACGACCCGCATCCGCTCAACCTCACCAAGTACCTGGAGGACCCGGCGACGCGGGACGCGGTGGTGCGGATCCTGGCCGAGATCGGCGAGGGCGCCGCGCTCCGGCCGCACGACGGATCGCTGGCCGAGTTCCTCGCGGAGCACCAGGGCCGCGGGCCGCTCTTCGATCCGCCGCCGCGGGACGCCAACTACACCACGCGTCCGGACGGCACCGAGTCCTCGCGGCTGCACGACTACGTGGACGCCGCCAAGCAGCAGGACCCGGCGCTGCGCGTGGGCCGCGAGCCGACGCCCGAGCAGCGCGCTCAGGTGGACGAGTACGCGGCGCGCCTCAAGCACGACGTCGAGCCCGCGGTGCGGGAGGAGCTGTCCCGGATCGCCGACGACCTCCGGCGGGAGTTGGGCGGGCAGGTCGAGGTGAACAGCCGGGCGAAGGACGGGGACGGCCTCATCGACAAGGTCCAGCGGATGACGGCGGGGCGCGAGGGCGCGCCGGGACGTCTCGGGTACGAGGTCGGCAACGTCATCGACGCCGTGGGCGCCCGGATCACGGTCGACAGCATGCAGGCCCTCGAAGGGCTGTACGACCGGATCGTCGCGCGCTTCGGCGTCGGAGACGGCGGGCGGATCATCGAGATCGAGAACATGTACGCCGAGCCAAAGGCCAAGAATCCGGCCTACCGTGTTATCCCGATGGTGGTCTCGATTGAGGTGGGCGGCCGGCCGTACACGTTCGAGCTGCAACTGACGACGCTGCGCGCGTCGGTGGCGGCCGACCTGGAGCACAACTCGATCTACAAGCCCTACGTGTCGGCCTCGGCCGCGGAGCAGGACGCGGTGCGGGAGGCGCTCCGCGAAGCCGCAGCGCTCGACCAACTGGAGGCCGGCCGTGACTGACGCGGTGTACACGTTCCACATCGGCGAGGCGTACGACGACCTGCGGCCCGCCTTCGCGATCGACAGCCGCGAGTACGCGGACCCGGCGGAGCTGGCGGCCCACCTGGCGGCCGCGTCGGAGTTCCTCCGCGAGCGCCACATCATCACGGAGCGGGAGACCACTGTTCCGGCCGCGCCGACGTCGCTGCCGAGCTGGCGGGAATGGCGGGAGAAGTACGTCGTACGCGGTGAGCCGCTCCCGGTCCGCCCGCAGCCGGCCAGGCCGGAGGTGCCCGCGGGGTACGACGCCATGTGGGAGTGGCTGACCAGCGAGCACACCTGGCTGCGTGATCAGGTCTTCGCCGCCGCCCGAGCCGTGTCGCCCGCCCGCGAGCCCGAGATCGGCCGCGACATGGACCCGCGGCGGGTCACCTCCGGTTCGGTCGACCTGTCCGAGGAGCGGTACGCCTCGACGATCACGATCGACATCGCGACATCCAGCGACGACGCCGTCGCCGAGGTACGGGCGGCCGCGGCCGCACTCGCGGCGCAGGGCTGGGACGTCGGCGAGCTGACGGCCGGCGACCCGTACGTACAGCTCACCACCCAGGCCAAGGGCCACACCATCACCGCGCTCATGCGGCACGGCCGGAAGCGGCTCACGCTGACCGGCGACTCCAGGGTGGTGGGGGCGGCCGACTTCGCACCCACGCCCCCGACAGAATGAGCGGTATGCGGACGTTCACCGCCCCGGCGGGCTGGCCGGCGCTGCGCCACGGTCTCGCGTCGCGCCTGCCCGAGCCGACGCTCGCGGCGCTCGACCCGGCGGTGGAGTTCGCGGTGCGCTGCCACGGCGACCAGACCCGCCCGGCCGGCGAGCCGTACGTCGAACACCTGCTGGAGGTGCTCGACGTCCTGGTGGAGGGCGTCGGCGTCGACGACCCGGACGTACTGCGCGCCGCGATCCTGCACGACACCGTCGAGGACACGCCGTGCACCCTGGCCGAGATCAGCGAACGCTTCGGGCCGGGCGTCGCCACGCTGGTCGACTGGGTGACCAAACCGGAGCCCGGGGCGGGTCAGGACCGCGACGAGGCCCGCCGCGCGTACCTGGCCCGGCTCCAGGACGCGCCTGCGGACGCGCTCGTCCTCAAGCTCGCCGACCGGCTCAGCAACGTGCAGCGGCTCGACTCGCATCCATCCCCGGCCAAGCGGCGCCGGTACTTCCAAGAGACCGTCCGCTGGATCGTCCCGCTGGCGCAGGGCCAGCCCTGGTTCCGCCAGTGGTACGACGAGTGGCAGCGCAAGCACCAGCACCTGGGCGAGGAGGCATCCTGATGGCGTTGACGCGGCGACTGTCCGTGATCATGCAGGGCGGTCTGGACCAGGCCAGCCTGGAGGCCGTACGCCAGGCGCTGGGCCTGTCCCGGCGCGGGCGGCTGACCGACCAGGAGGACATGGAGTTCGGGTACGCCTACCTGAACGGCGAGGGCGAACCGCACGTCGTGGTGACCCTCTGGCGGTACGCCGACGACCGGTGGGGCGTCACACTCGACGCGGACCCGCGCGTGGACGTGTCCACACCGGACGTAGAACGGTGGGCCGCCCAGGCCGAGGCCGCCGCGACCGAGGCCGGGCTGACCGTGGTCGAGCGGGACACCGACCCTGCCGCACGCCGCGAGGTACGCCGGCTCTTCGTGCTCCTGCGCGGTCAGATCGACGAGTCCCGCCTGAACGAGCTGCGGACCGCGCTCGGCCTGGAGCCCGCCGGCCGCCTGGACGACCCGTCGGCGTGGGAGCTGGGCGCCCGCCGGCTGGACGGCGGTGCCGTGCTCCGACTCGTACGCCTGGACGGCACCTGGGGCGTGGCCATCGACGCCACCCCCGACGCGGCGATCGCCCCATCCGACCTGGCCCACTGGGCCGAACGCGCGACCGCGGCAGCCACCGTCGCCGGCCTCGCGCCGGCCGCCCCAGTCCTGCGCTAGCCCTCTGGGCTTACCCGTCGATCAGGGGCTTGCCCGTCGATCAAGGGCAAACGGCCGTGCTTTGATCTCCTTTCCACGACCATTCGCCCTTGATCGCGGCGAAAGTCCTTGATCGGCGGCGCTGAGCCCGTGAGTAGGGTGCCCCGAGGCCGGCCCGATTGCTGCGGTGATCATGAAGAGTGCGGCATCCATGAACGTGAAGGATTTGGGTCGCTGGGGCGACTCGAATCCTTCACGCAAATCCCGCAGCCGCTGATGTCGGGAAGTTGGGCCGCGATCCTGAGCGAGACATGGGTCCGCGGTGCTGGAGTGGGATGCCGGCACCCGGTCCGACCCCGTCGATCAAGGACTTTCACGGCGATCAAGGGCGAATGGTCGTGGAAAGGAGATCAAACCACGACCGTTTGCCCTTGATCGACGGCGCGCGGGCGGCGCGCGGGCAGCCGCGGGGGCGGGGCACGGCGGGGCGCGGCGAAGGGGCGGGCGGTGAGGGGGCGCTAGGGGGCCAGGGGGGTTAGGGCTACTAGTTCGTCGCGGCGGGCTTGGGGAGGACGCCGAAGAGGTGGGTCTCGATGGTGGCGCGGGCTTGGGCGTTGGCGACCGCCAGTGCGCGTTCCGGCGCGGGTGCGTCGGCCAGCCGGCTCGCTCGCCGGGCCGCCCCGAGCCGTCCGTCTCGTCGGGCTCCGGGCGGGCGGACAGGGCCCGCGTCAGCAGTTCGGGATCCGTGAAGCCGCCGGCGAGCAGCAGGCGTACGGTCTCGGTGCCGACCTGCCAGGCCATCAGGAAGTCGGGCCACGTCTCGGTGGCCAGCAACGCCGCGTACCGGGCCGTCGCCTCCTGGATGGCCGGCGCGAGTGCCGCCTGCGCGGGAGCGGGCACGAGCGTGGCGAGGCCGTCCGGGATCGGCCGCCGGCCTTCGAGCAGCCATCCCGGGGCAGCGGGTAGACCCGGCGGGCCCCGACGAACGACTCCACCGTGGGCCCGGCCAGGTCGAAGGGGTACACGTCGCGGGTGACCCGGTCGACGATCCACCCCGGCGCGTCGTACCGGACGGCCTCGGTGTCGCCGGGGTTGACGGTCGGCCGGCCGACCGGGCGGATCTCCTCGGGCGGGACGTCCCAGCGGACCCGGTAGACCAGTTCCAGGGCGTCGACGGCGAAGCCGGGATCGCCGTCGACCGTCATCTGGTACGACCCAAACGGCTCGTTCACCTGCTTGCGTACCAGGTCGACGGCCTCGATGGGCGTGCCCACCGGTGGGGGCGGCGGCGCCAGGGTGGGGCCGGGTGGCCGGCCGCCCGGGGCAGCAGCTTGCGCGGGATGCCGGGGCGAGCAGGGCGAGCGCGTTGTCGTCGAACGGCTGCGACGGGCCCATCGGCGGCCCGGCGGCGGCCTGGTCACGCTCCAGGATGACCACGGCCCGCAGCAACGGCGGCAGCGCGGCGAGCTGGCGCAGGTAGGCGCTCTGGGCCAGGGCCATCGAACGCGCGCCGGCCGGCGCCATGGCCAGCACCATGGCCTCGGCCCAGCCGATCGGGCGAGCCAGGTCGATCAGGGCGGCTCGGGCGCTGAGCAGCGCCCCGTCGTACCAGGGCAGGGCGACCGCGGCGGCGAGCAGCTCCGGGTCGGGGGGTGCCTCCTTGGCCAGCGCGGTCGCGGTGCCCACGCCGATGTCGAGCAGGCGCTGGTGGCGAGGCGACCACGCCGGCTGACCGAACCGCGCCCGCCCGATCAGGTCGAGCACGAGCCCGCCGAACCGGTCCCGGTCGGAGCGGGACACCGCCTTGGTCAGCTTGCGCCCGGCCTTGGCCCAGGCGTCCGGGTAGCCGGCTACGGCCATCGGTGCTGTCCGCTGCCGCCGAAGAAGAGCCGCCCGCCGGTGATCGGGAGCTCGTCGCGGGGTGCGACGGTCAGCCTGGGCTCCACGCCGTAGTCCAGCTTGCCGGCCAGGTAGAGCAGGCCGAAGCGCTGGTGCAGCAGCGCTTCGCCGTCGACGGTCAGGACGTCGAACTCCCGGTCGGCGACGTGGCGCAGCAGGTCGTGGACGCGGCGGGTCTGCATGAAGGCGACCTCGAGGTCCGGCGTGAGCGCCGCGCATGCCTCCCGGAACGCGCGTACGACGGGAGGCTCGTCCAGATCCTGCTGGTCCACGAGGTCGTACTGCTCGAAGGCCAGCACCAGGACGGTGTACTCGTCGAGGTCCAGCACCCGGGCCTCGCAGCTCAGCCCGCCCCAGTCGGTGATCTCGAAGATGCGCGGGTCGCTGGGGCCGGCGGTGGCGAACAGGCCGATCCGGGTGAGCGTGTCCGGCAGCCAGACGTAGTGCAGGTTGGCCGGCGTGCGCGGCAGGAAGAAGGCCGCTCCGAGCGGGCGCTTGATGGCCCCAGCGGGAGCAGGTCGTCCGGTTCGGTGGCGGGCGGCGGCTGCCACAGCGGCTGCCGGCCGTTGCCGGGCGCCACCCGGCGGGGGCGGCGACCGGTGACGAGCACGTCCAGCGCCTCCTCGACGGTGTCGCCCAGGAGCCACTCGCCGGTCGGGTCGACCGACACGATCTTGCCGCTGTTGGTGATGGCCAGGACCGCCTCGTCGAGCCCTTCGACGCCCAGGGGGTAGAGCAGGGTGCCCATGGCCCGACCGACGTCGATGAGCGTCTCCACGCTGCCGGCGGCCAGCGTCGGGTCCAGCACGAACGGGCGCGGGGCGAGATCGACGCCGTCCCGGCCACCGTCGATGACCAGCCCGCCGAACTCGGCCAGCACCGGGTCCGCGGCGTTCGAGTCGTCCAGCCGGCCGCCGAACGTACCCATGCGGTCGGCCACCGCCCGGCGCATCGCCGCGATGTCCTCGGCGGGCAGCCGCCGGTCGGGCGTCCAGCCCGCCTCCCGCAGCGCGGCGTCGACCTCCGGACTGAACCGCCCGCTCATGCCGCGCCCTCCGGGCCTTGCAGCGCGAAGCCGAAGTGGCGCAGCAGGGCCTGGCACGAGACGCACGGCGGCGTCGGCTCGCCGGCGGTCGGATCGCCGGGCTCCCGGATCCGGTACGTCACGAGGTCCGCCCCGCGGAAGACCTCGGTGCGCGCGGAGTCCAGCGACACGTCGGCCGACCGCTTGGCCTCCTCGGCGTACAGCGCGTCGGAGACGGCGGCGACCTCGGAGCAGCGCTCGTAGCCGCGCTCCCGGTACGCCACCGGCAGCTCGTCGAGGAACTGCGCGACCAGGCGGTGCGGCCGCGGCGTGCCCTCGCCGCGCATGCTGTGTGAGATCCGTACGCGCCCGTCGGGCAGGCGCAGGTGGGTGGCGTTCTCCGGGAAGGCGGCGCGCACCCGCAGGTGCCGCGCCCGCACCACCGGGTCCCAGGTCAGCGTGGCCACCGGCACCTGCTCCCGGTACGCCCGGTACTGCTCGACCACCTCGGGGACGGGCACCGACGGCCAGTACGTCAGCTCGCCGTTGCGCCGGTCGACGACCGCGCGGCCGGAGCCGACGTCTTCGGACTCACCCGGCGGCAGCACCCGCCAGAACACGTACCCGAGGTCGAACTCGTGCACGCCGGCGGTCCGCACCAGTCCCACCGATTTGTCCTGGTTGACCCAGGGGGCCGCGATCAGTTGCGCCTCCCACTGATCGATCACACCGCCACTTTACTGGTGACGATGCCCAGTTCGTCGGCGCGCTCCCACACGGGGCGCAGGGCCGCCTCGGGGTCGCGGTGGAAGACGCTGGCCCGCAGGCGTACGAAGACGCAGTTGCCGACGCGTTCCAAAATGGCCTGTCGGCGCAGGTCCTGCGCGAACGCCTCGGCGCCGTGATAGCTGTCGCCGTCGCACTCGATGGCCAGCCGCCGCCCGTCCGGCGCGGCGACCATGAAGTCGACGGTGAACGTGCCGATCCGGAACTGCGGCACCGGTCGCAGCCCCGCGTCGGTGAACCGGCGCAGCACCGCCCGCTGGAAGTCGGTGACCGGCTCGCCGCCCACCGCCACCGGTGCCGGCGGCCGCTGGGCGTACGCCAGCAGCGCCGCGCGCGCGTCGTCGGCGTGCAGATCGGCCAGCGTCACCGAGTGGAAGACCCACATCTGGTCGCGGGCGCGGGAGGCCGCGACGTTGATCCGGCGGTGGAAGTCGCGCTTGGTGAACGCGCCGATCGCGCCGTCCGCGCTGGACACCACCATCGACGCGAGCACCACATCGCGCTCGTCGCCCTGGAACGTGTACGGGTCGCCAACCCGCAGCTCGCGGCGCTCCAACTCGTCCGGCCCGATCTCCTCGCGCAACCGGTGCTGCAGGTACGCCGCCTGCCCGCTGCCGGACAGCAGGCTCACCACGCCCAGCGAGCGCCCCTCGTACGACGGGTCGGCGACGATCGCCGCGACGCGGGCCACCAGGGCTTCCGCCTCGGCGACGTTGACCTCGCCGTACTCCGGCAGGACCGTGCGCCGGCCGGTGGGCACGTGCACCGCGACCACCGCGCTGTCCAGGCCGCTGCGCGAGGCCCGCAACGGCTGGATCTTGCCGTCGTAGTACACGCCGCTGGAGAAGCCGATGATGCCGGGCACGCTGCGGAAGTGCTCGGTGAGCAGGATCCGCTGGGGCGAGCGGCGGACCGCGTGGTCGTACAGGCTGCTCTCGGTGTCGAAGTGCTCCGCCGACGGCACGCCGGCCTCGTGCAGGTGGGTGGCGGCCAGCGCGTTGACCCGGTCGGTCGGCACGCCCACCAACTGCGGGCCGATCTGCTGGTCGTCGCCGACCACGACCGCGCGCCGGGCCAGGGTCAGCACGGGCAGCGCGAAGACGTCCGCCTGGGACGCCTCGTCCACGATCACCACGTCGAAGATGGGCGGGGAGCCCGGGAACTGCTCCAGCGCCCGGTCGATCGACATGATCCAGACGGGCACGGCGGTGACCGCCTCGGCCATGGCGCGCTGGGCGGCGGCCTGCCAGTGCGCGGCGCTCTTGCCGGTGCCCTTGCCGATCTTGCGGAGCGCGGCGGTCCAGTCGGCGAGCGCGGCCTTGCGCCGGTCGTCGAGGGTGAGCGAGACCTCCAGCCAGGCCGACGTCACCACCAGGTTGGCGGTGAGGCGGCGGATCTGGTCCCGCGCCCGCTCCAGCCGGCGGCCCAGGTCGGCGCCGTCGACGTCGCCGACCACCGAGTCGAACCAGGTCTGCGCCTGCCGCCACTGCCAGGCCCGGAGCGCGGCCGCGCCGTCGAAGTCGGCGGCGCCGGCATCGATCGCGCCCGCCCACTGTGGCGCGACGGCGGCGAGCCGGGCGTGCAGCGCGGCGTACCGGGTGGCGTCCGCCCGCAGCGTCCACAGTCGACGGATCTCGGCGAGCGCGGTGTCCCAGCCGGCCAGGTCGTCCCGGTCCCAGGCGGCGGCCAGCGACTGGAGCAGCGGCGAATGTGCGGCAGCTTCCCGAAGCCAGCCCGACATCGCCTCGCGCTCGGCCGCCAGCCGGTCGGCGAGGAAGACGTTGCCGGCGGCCTCGACCGCCCCGGCCAGCTCGGCGATCTGCCGGGCGTCCGCGTCGCGGGAGTAGCGCGGGAAGGCGGTGGTCAGCGTGGCGTGCAGCTCCGGCCAGCGGCGGCTCTCCCAGTCGAGCGCCTCCTGGGCGGAGCTGAGCAGCCGGCCGGCCCACAGCTCCGGCTCGTCAGCTGGGCCAGCTGGCGCTCGCTCCGCTCGCGCGGGTCCCAGAGCCGGCACCGGGGCGTCCAGGCGGGTGCGCCACTCGTCCCAGCGGGCGGCGAGCTGCTGGCGCAGCTGGGTGCGCTCCACGGTGGCCACCACCAGGTCGACGTCGTCGACCGTGCGCAACGGCTCGCCGTCGACGTGGATCTCGGCGACGACGCGGGCCAGCTCCGCGTGGGTCAGGCGGCGGACCGGCTTGCCGGCGGCGTACCGGGCGCGCACCTCGGTGAGCTGGGCGAGCAGGCGGCGGGGCTGGTCCGCGTACGGCTCCGGGATGGTGACCCGGCGGCCGGCCACGAACGCCGTACGGCGCCCCAGCTCGGTGAGCAGCTGCTGGCCGGCGGCCACGTGCCCGTCCCACACCGCGCGCCAGCTCGGGTCGCGGATGAGCTGGCCGAGCCGGTCGGTCCAGCTGCCCTCGCGCCGGGTCAGGTCGTCGGACGCCTGGCGCAGAGACGCGGCCAGTTCGTCGATCGCGGGCGCGCCGAGCCGGCGTACCCCCTCGATGGCGATCCCGCGGTCGCGCAGCGCGTCGACCACCTTGCGCGCGTCGCGCAGCGCGTCCCGTTGCGCGGCGATCGCCTCGCCGGTCGGCAGCTGGCCCTCGGCGGGCAGCGGGCTCAGCGCCGCCGCGCGGTCGGCGGCGGAGATCCGCCGGGCCAGGTCGGCGAGCGCGGCGAACTCGACGGCCTCCAGCGGCGGTGGCGTGCCCGGCTCGACGGCGTCGGCGACGAGGGCGTCCGCCTCGTGCCGGCGCAGCCAGTCGCCGACCTCGCCGGCGGTGCTGCCCTCGTACTTGGCCGCCTCCCGCTCGGCGGTGGCGAGCAGCTCGGCGCGGGCCTCCGCGAAACCGGCCTCGGCGGCCTCGATGTCGGCCACCAGCCGGCGCACCCACGCGCCCTCGGCGTCCCGGTCGAGCGTGGCCGCCCGGTCGGACAGCTCGCGGGCCGCGACCTGGAGCTGGACGAGCTGGTCGGCGGAGCGGCCGAGCACGGCCAGGCAGAGCGGCTGGATCTCGCTCGGCAGGCCGTCGCGCAGGACGCGCAGCGGGTCCTCCTTCTGCGCGAGGACGAGCACGCGCTTGCCGTGCGCGACGAGGTGGCAGATCAGGTTGCGGATGGTGTGCGTCTTGCCGGTGCCGGGCGGGCCCTGTACGGCGACGTTGCGGTGCGCGGCGAGCCGGCGCGCGATCGACTCCTGGGCGTCGTTGGTGGCCATCGGCATGAGCAGCCGCTCGCGCGTCCGGGTCCAGGCGTCCGGGTCGTCGTCGGGCATGTGCAGCCGGCTCGGTTCGTGGGCCAGCACGCCGGCGAGCGCGCCCACACCGGCGGACGGGTTGGCGGCGAGCCGGTCGCGCAGCTGCTCCAGGAAGCGGCGGACCATCCGCTGGCGGGGCCGGACGAACAGCACGCCGGTGTCGGTGACGGCGTCCGCGTCGAGCCCGAGCCGGCGTACGGCCCGGCGGGCGAAGTCCTGCCGCTCGGTCGCGTCCCACGGGTCGACGTCGACCTGGCCGCCGGTGCCGCCCAGCTCCAGGAAGTCGGCGACGCGCCGGCCGTCGAGGTCGCCGAGCGCGTCCGCCTGCAGGCGGGGCGGGCCCTGCGGCACCACCGCCACGGTGGTGGACTCCGGGTCGTACTCGATCGCGACCGGCGTGGCGATCAGCGGGTACCGGATGTCGCGGTGCTGCAGGACGAGGTGGCCCCAGACCAGCTCGACCCGCGCGGCGTCGATGTCGACCCGGTAGCGCAGGTCGTAGAGGCGGTCGTGCAGGCGTCGGGTGGCCTCGGCCGCCTGGTGCAGGTGCGACCAGGGCAGCCACTGCGTTTCGACCCAGCTGGTGAACTCGGCGTGCACCCGCTGCGGCACGTCGCCGATCGTCGGCGGGGTGATGGCGGACAGGTCCCACACCAGGTGGCGCAGCAGCGGGGTGGGGATCGACGGCGGGGTGGGCGGCTCCGGCCGGCTCACCCGCAGCCAGCTCCCGCCCGGCTGGTACGGCCCGAGCCCGCACTCGACGTGGGCCGGCAGTTCGTCCTGCCAGTACGCGTCGGCCGCCGGCACGGCGCGGACCGGCTTCTCCAGCAGGGCGCGGACGGCGAGCAGGTACTCGGTGAGGGCGACGGCCCGCGCGTGAACCACCGGCGGCGCGTCGTCGCCGCCGGTGGGCTCGATGTCCTCCTGCGCTGCGGTCATCAGCATCGACGGTAACCCGTCAGTGCACCGTCTGCCCGTTGATCAAGCAGTTCTGTCGATCGTATGTTCGCGTGCCGCCGCGTACTGCTCGCGGATGCGGGGCACGGCCTTGCCGTCAAATGACTGGACGTCTCCGCCGGACCAGGTGGGCGGCGACGCTCCGCCCAGCGCCACCCAGGCCGCCTGGCGGGCCGCCCCGTCGGCGACGTACTCCCCCGGCGGCGGCACGACGACCGGGGCGCCGAACACCTCCGGCGCGATCCGGCGTACCGCCTCGGAGCGGGCGCCGCCGCCGACCAGGATCACCCGGTTGACCACCGCGCCCTGCCCGACCAGCGCGTCGAGGCCGTCGGCGAGCGCGCACAGCATGCCCTCGACGGCCGCCCGCGCGAGGTGGGCCGGGGTGGACGTGGCCAGGGTGAGCCCGTGCACCGCCCCGGTCGAGAGTGGACGGTTGGGGGTGCGCTCGCCCTCCAGGTACGGCACGAGCACCAGCCCATCCGCGCCGGCCGGGGCGCTCAGCGCGAGCCGGGACAGCTCGGTGTGGTCCACCCGCAGCAGGGCGGCGACGGCGTCGAGCACCCGGGCCGCGTTGAGCGTGGCGACCAGCGGCAGGAAGCGCCCGGTGGTGTCGGCGAAGCCGGCCACCGTGCCGCTCGGGTCGGCCGCCGGGGTCTCGGCGACGCTGAACGCCGTACCGGAGGTGCCGATCGAGACGAGCACGTCGCCGGGGAGCGCGCCGGCGCCGAGGGCGGCGGCCGCGTTGTCGCCGGCGCCCGGGCCGAGCGGGGCGCCACTTGCCAGGTTGCCGGCCGTACCGGTCGGGCCGAGGACCTCCGGCACCACCGGCTCCCGCCCGAAGGCGTGCCGCAGCAGGTCGAGGCGGTACTCCCCGGTGGCCGCCGACCAGTAGCCGGTGCCGCTGGCGTCGCTGCGGTCGGTACGCAGCGCGGCGAGCCCGCCCGCGCCCGCCAGCTTCCATGTCAGCCAGTCGTGCGGCAGGCAGACCGCGGCCGTGCGCTCGGCGTTGGCCGGCTCGGCGCTCGCCAGCCAGCGCAGCTTGGTGATGGTGAAGGAGGCCACCGGCACCAGCCCGACCGCGTCGGCCCACGCCTGCCCGCCGCCGAGCTCCGCGGTCAGCTCGGCCGCGGCGCCCGCCGAGCGGGTGTCGTTCCACAGCAGGGCGGGCCGGACCACCTCACCCCGCTCGTCCAGGCACACCATCCCGTGCTGCTGCCCCGCCACCGAGGCCGCCGCCACGTCATCCAGCCCGCCGGCTTGGGCGATCGCCTCGGTGAGCGCGTCCCACCACGCGTGCGGGTGCACCTCGGTCCCGTCCGGATGCGCCGCGCGCCCCTCCCTGACCAGCTCCCCGCTGGCCGCGTCCCGGACCACCACCTTGCACGACTGGGTGGACGAGTCGACTCCCGCTACAAGCACGGTTCCCTCCCCTCAAGATCGCGTTGATCAGGGACCGGCTCCCTCGACGCGCCGCAAAACGCCCGAGCCAGTCCCTGATCAACGAGGCGACGAGCGTCAGCGGGCGCCAAGCGCGTGCTCGGCGGCCAGCTGGTTGAGGCGGACGAAGCCGTAACCGCGGGCGCCGACCGCGTCCGGGTCGAAGTCCTCCCACGACGAGCGGTCGGCTAGCAGGTCCTGGTAGGACTCGCCTGGCGCCAACGTTGGCTGCGCCAACTCGGCTACCCGCGCGGCGGCCAGGGCGTCTTGGACCTCGGGGTCGGCGCGGAACGCCCGCGCGCGCTCCCTGAGCAGGAGGTACATGCGCATGTTGGCCGCCGCCGACGCCCAGACGCCGTCGTAGTCCTCGGTGCGGGACGGCTTGTAGTCGAAGTGCCGGGGACCCTCGTACGCCTGGCCGCCCGCCGGGCCGCCGTGCTCCAGCAGGTCGACCAGGGCGAACGCGTTGAGCAGGTCGCCGTGCCCGAACACCAGGTCCTGGTCGAACTTGATGCCGCGCTGGCCGTTCAGGTCGATGTGGAAGAGCTTGCCGGCCCACAGCGCCTGGGCGATGCCGTGCGCGAAGTTCAGCCCGGCCATCTGCTCGTGGCCGACCTCCGGGTTGAGGCCCACCAGTTCACCGTGCTCCAGCTGCGCGATGAACGCGAGCGCGTGCCCCACGGTCGGGAGCAGGATGTCGCCGCGCGGCTCGTTCGGCTTGGGCTCGATGGCGAAGCGCAGCGGGTAGCCACGGTCGATCACGTACTGCGCGAGCAGGTCGACGGCCTCCCGGTAGCGGTCCAGCGCGGCGCGGACGTCCTTGGCGTGGTCGTACTCCGCGCCCTCGCGGCCGCCCCACATGACGAACGTCTGCGCGCCCAGCTCGGCGGCGAGGTCGAGGTTGCGCAGCACCTTGCGCAGCGCGTACCGCCGGATCGACCGGTCGTTGCTGGTGAAGCCGCCGTCCTTGAACACCGGGTGGGTGAACAGGTTGGTGGTCACCATCGGCACGACCATGCCGGTCTCGTCGAGCGCCTTGCGGAAGCGCCCGATGTGGTCGTCGCGGCTCGCGTTGTCGGAGCCGAACGGCACGAGGTCGTCGTCGTGGAACGTCAGACCGTAGGCGCCCAGCTCGGAGAGCTTGTGCACGGCCTCGACCGGGTCGAGCGGCGCCCGGGTCGCGTCACCGAACGGATCGCGGGCCTGCCAACCCACGGTCCAGAGACCGAACGAGAACTTGTCGGCGCGAGTGGGTTGGACCGTCATGGTGACCTCCACGCAATATCCGCGATTTGTTCAATGGTTGAATTATTTGCCGCCGCTATGTCACTGTCAAGGCATGACGGACGCGCCCGTGCGCCAGGGTTCCCTGCGCGAGCACAACCTGGGCCTGGTGTTACGCCAGGTCGCCAGCGCAGGTCGCCCGCCGTCCCGGGCCGACATCGCCGCCGCCACCAGTCTCACCCGCGCCACCGTGTCCGCGCTGGTGGACGACCTGATCGAGGGCGGGCTGCTGACCGAGGTCGACCCCGCGCCGCGGGCCGGCGCGGGGCGCCCGGCCGCCGGGCTCGTGCTGTCCGCCGCCGGGCCCGCCGGGCTCGGGCTGGAGATCAACGTCGACTACCTCTCGGCCTGCGTCGTCGACCTCGCGGGGTCGGTCCGGCATCAGGAGGTACGCCATGCGGATCAGCGCCCGCGCGACCCTGCACAGGTGTGGGCCGAGGTGGCGGAGCTGGCCGCGAGCGCGCGGGCGCGCGTCGAGCAGGAGGGGCTGTTGCTGGCCGGCGCCGCGGTCGCCGTGCCCGGCCTGGTGACCGCGGACGGCCTGGTCCGGCTCGCGCCCAACCTCGGCTGGCGCGACGTGGCCGTGCCCTCGTCGCTGGCCGGGGTCGCGGTCACCGTCGACAACGAGGCCAACCTCGCCGCGCTGAGCGAACTGCACGCCAGCGCCAGCGCCAGCCAGCACAGCTTCCTGTACGTCTCCGGCGAGATCGGCATCGGCGCGGGCATCGTGCTGAACGGGGCGCTGTTTCGCGGCGCCCGCGGCTGGAGCGGCGAGCTGGGCCACGTGGCCGTGCACCCGGACGGGCCCACCTGCCGGTGCGGGGCACACGGGTGCCTGGAGCAGTACGCGGGACAGGAGGCGATCCTGCGCGCCGCCGGGGCCGCCTCGCTCGACGACCTGCGGAGCCGGGCCGAGGCGGGCGACCCGGCGGCCGGCGAGGCCCTCGCGGCGGCCGGTACGGCGCTCGGCGTGACCATCGCCGGCGTGATCAACCTGCTCGACGTCGAGGCGGTCGTGCTGGGCGGCGCGTACGCTCCGCTCGCCCGGTGGTTGCACCCCGGCGTGGCCGGCGAGATCGGTCAGCGGGTGCTGACCGCCGCGTGGTCACCGGTGCCGGTACGCCCGTCGCTGCTCGGCGGGGACGCGGCCGTGGTCGGCGCGGCCGGCTCGGTGGTCCGGGCGATCCGCGATCACCCGGCCCGCTGGCTGGCCGCTAGTACGCGCCACGGCTAGCCATGACCGCCCCCACGGTCTTCCACAGGATGACCAGGTCCGCCGCGAGCGACCAGTTTTCGACGTAGTAGAGGTCGAGCCGGAGGCCGTCCTCCCAGGACAGATCCGACCGGCCGCTGACCTGCCACAGGCCGGTGATGCCCGGCTTGACCAGCAGGCGCCGGGCGATGTCGACGTCGTACCGGGCCACCTCGGACGGCAGCGGCGGGCGCGGCCCGACCAGGCTCATGTGCCCGATCACCACGTTGAGCAGCTGCGGCAGCTCGTCGAGGGAGTACTTGCGCAGGATCCGGCCGACCCGGGTGACCCGGGGGTCCTTGCGCATCTTGAAGAGCAGGCCGTCGTGCTCGTTGTTGGCGGTCAGCTTGGCGAGCATCTCGTCCGCGTTGACCACCATCGTGCGGAACTTGAAGACGCCGAACTCCTTGCCGCCCTGCCCGACCCGGATCTGCCGGAAGATGACCGGCCCGCGACTGTCCAGTTTGATCGCGATGGCGATCATGAGAAGGAGCGGGAACGCGAGGGTGAGGCCGAGCAGCGCGGTGGACCGGTCGACGAAGCCCTTGACTATCTTGCGGGCCCCCCGGAACTCCGGCGCCTCCACGTGGATCAGCGGCAGGCCGGCGACCGGTCGGGTGTGGATGCGCGGGCCGGCCACGTCGGTCAGCGCCGGCGCCAGCACCAGGTCGATGCCGGTGCCTTCCATCTGCCAACCCAGCCGGCGCAGGCGGGCGGCGGTCAGCTCGCCGGAGGCGGTCACCGCGACGGTGTCCACGCCGGTGGCGGCGGCCGACTCCAGGATGCTGCGGAACGAGCCCACCACCGGGACGTCGCCGAGCCGCTGGGGCACCGGGGCGAGGAGGGCGTCCGGGATGCAGGCGCCGACCACCCGGTAGCCGGCGTACGGCTCGCGGCGCAGCGTGTGCACCAACTCCAGCACGTGCGGGGCGTCGCCGACCACGAGCACCCGGCGGGACCAGCCGGCGCCCCGGGTGCGGGCCCGGTGCAGCCACTTGCGGGCCACGTACCGCCCGCCGACCAAGCCCACGATGCCGATAGCAAACGTCAGAGCCAGGAAGCCGCGGGCCACGCCCACGTTGGCGATGTAACCGAGGATGGCCACCGCACCGGCCAGCCGCAGGCTCCCCGAGGTGACCCGGCGGTACTCGTCCGCGCCGTAGCCGAGCACCCGGTCGTCGTAGCAGCGCAGCAGCTTGAGCGAGGCGAGCCAGCCCAGCACGATGGCGGGGCACACCACGTAGTACGGGATCTCCGAACCCACCGGGGCGCCGCCACCGAACGGCCCCACGACGTAGTTGAAGCGCCCGAAATAGCCAGCCACCACCGCGAGAACGATGATGGCGGTGTCCGCCAACACGAGCGTTCTCTCGTAGGCACGTAGTCGCGCTCGCAAGAGCGCGCCCGAAGCGTCCAAAGTGGGCTGACCCACAGTGGCACGCGTCAGGAGAGTCGCCGACGACACGAGCCCTCCCCCAGCTTGTCTAGTCGACGCGCCCCGAGGCGCCCACAACCCTCCAATCAGGGCTGGCGGCGCCGGAGCACCAGGACATCTTCACTCACGGGGACACCCCGAAAGTGCTTCGGACAAAAAACTGTCAGTTCATTGCGATCAACCATCCGAACGTACATGTGCAGATAGTGGCCTTTTGGCTACACATTGCACATGTGGACAGAACCGCAGGTCAGCGCGGGGCGGCAGGGCGCAGCGCCAGTGCCTTGAGGAAGATGTCGCCGATCTTCGTCGGGTCCTTGGTGACGAACACCCCGCCACCCGTGACCTTCGTGATCCGCTTGAGCGCCGCCTCGTCCACCCCGTCGCCGATGCCCAAAATGATCACCTGGACCGGCCGCTTGTTGTCCGACAGGGACTTGAGCTGGTTGAGCAGCGCCTGCTCGCTGACCCCATTGGGATCGTCGTTCTTGCCGTCGGTGAAGAGCACGATGGAGTTGACCCGGTCCGACGCCCAGTCCTCCTGCACGGTCTTGTACGCCGCCAGGATCGTGTCGTACAGCCCGGTGTCGCCGTCGGACTTCGGCTCGACCTTCTTCAGCTCGCTGAGCGCCTTGCCGCGGTTGCTGCTGAGCGGACCGATCGGCACGAGCTGGCGCCAGTCCCGCGAGCCGTCCAGCTCGGTGGAGAAGATCCACAGACCCAGCGCCCACGAGTCGTCGAACAGGCTCAGCCCGCGCTCGGCCGCGGCCAGGGTGACCTGCATGCGGGTGGCGTTGTTCGCCCCCGGGACGGTCTCCAGCATCGAGCCGGACACGTCCATCACGGCGAGCATCCGGCCCGGCGCGGTGACCGCGGTCCAGGTTGCCAGCGACCGGTCCACCGACGCGGGGTCGATACCGCCGGCCGCCGTACCCCCGTTGTTGGGTGAGGCCGAAGGTGGCCCGCCGGCGGGGCTGGGCGCGCCGGTCGGGGCCGTAAAGCCGGAGCCCCACGTGCCGTCGGGCGCGCGCAGGCCCTGCGCACCGAGCCGGTCGCGGAACTCGCCGGAGTCGAGCGCGTCGTGCACCGCCGCGGCGGCGGAGATCTTGGCCGCGTCGATGCCGGGCATCACGGCGAACGGGTAGTCCAGCGGCGCCGGAGTGGGCTCCACGTACAGCGCCGCGAGCGGCACCGGCGGCTTCTTCGCGTTGTACGCGATCACGTCCTCCTCGGACAGCGGCGCCACGCTCAGCCCGGAGGCGAGTGACGCGGCGTCCGCCGCCTGCGGGAACTTGGCCACCAGGTCGTCGCGCAGCGCCGACCGGCCGATCGCCAGTGACCGCAGCGCCGCGGTCTGGGCCTGCGCCGCGTCCTTGACGCTGCCGGCCGCCGCGCTCAGCGACAGCAGCCCGGACAGGCCGGCCGAGTCGCGGGTGGGCTCGACGATCCCGGTGCGCAGGCCGGTGCCGGTGGTGATCTTCGCGAGCAGGTCGGCCCAGCCGACCTTCTTGTCCGGCCAGCCGAGGCTCTCCGCGATCGGCTCGGGCATGGCGGCCACCACCGGGCTGCGCGCGATCGAGGCGCCGTCGGTCGGGGTGAAGCCGGCCGCGGCCGTCTTGAGCCGCACCAGCCAGCTCGTCGAGTCGGGCAGCCACACGTCGGGGACGGTGGTGGTGCCGTTGGGTCCGCCGACGCCGGCCAGCCCCACACCGTGCTCGGCGGCGAGCACCGCCGCCATGTCGACCGAGTTGACCTCCGTGACGGCGACGGTGACACAGGTGCCGTCCGCCGAACCGCCGCCGGCCTTCCAACTCTCCACCGTGGAACGCACAGCGGGTGCGATTTCGGGGGCGGCGGCGACGGCAAGCTTCACGTCGCCGGTGCAGCGGTTGCCGGCGAGTTGCCTATATCCGAACCACGATCCACCCACAACGACGACAAGCGCCATCGCTACAGCGATGGCGCCTGCTCCGCGGAAGCGACTACGCATGCGATGGCGGCCTGGCACGGTCCCCATCCTGCTTACGCTGCCCAGATGTCGCCAGGGACGTTCGGCCGAAAGTTACGGATGAGAAACCTTGTGGCGGATATTTCGTCACAACGGGTAGCTGTATAGCGCCGCACCGTTGACGGAATACGTCACATATCAGGTCTTATGCCTACGCAGTTCAACTGATGTCGGTAATTGTCATTAACGAGCTATAAGGACTTAGCGGGCAAAACGCATGTGGGGCTGGACAGCTCCAATGCCGTACCCGGCTCCTGGGGCACGCCCGTGTCCGGATCGAGCCGGAAGCCGACGACGGCGTGTGACCGCTCGTTGGCGACATACAGATGCTCCTCGATCAGTGCGAAGTGCCGCGGCCACTGGCCGCCCGTCGCCACCTCGGCGACCCGGCGCGGCAGCAGCTCGTCGACCGCGAACGCGGTGATCGTGTCCGGCCCGCGGTTGGCCACGTAGAGGAAGCGCCCGTCCGCGCTTACCGCGATCTCCGAGGGGAACGCGCCGGCCCGCTCGCTGGCGGGCACCCGACCCCGGTCGTGCAGGATCCCGGGGACCCCGTCGAGCTCGTACGCGGTGACCGACCTGTCCAGCTCGCCGACCAGGTAGGCGCGCCGGCCATCCGGGTGCCGGGCGAGGTGCCGGGGTCCCTTGCCCGGGTGCGTGTGCACGCGCGGCGCGAGCGGCACCAGGCGGCCCGTCGCGGCCTCCAACTCGTACCGGTACACGGCGTCCGTGCCCAGGTCGACGACCAGCACCGCGCCGCCGCCCGGGTTGGGCGAGATCATGTGCGCGTGCGCCCGCTCCTGCCTTTCCGGGTCCGGGCCGGCGCCGTCGTGCACCAGCAGGTCGGTCCGCTCACCCAGCGCGCCGTCGTCAGCCAGCCGGTGTACGGCGACGCTGCCGCTCGTGTAGTTGGCGCTGATCAGGTAGCGGCCACCGGGCGCCACGGCCAGGTGGCAGGGGTGCATACCGCCGGTGGAGGCCGTGCCGAGCGGCCGCAGCGACGTCGCGCCGGCCACCGCCCACCCGCTGACCGCGCCCTCTTCGAGCTCGTTGACCGAATACAGCACCGGAAGCGTGGGGTGCCACACCAGGAACGACGGTGACGGCGCCTGCGCCACCACGCCGAGCGACTCCAGCGCGCCGGTGCCCCGGTCCCGACGTACCGCCGTGATGCCGGTGCCCTGGCCGCCCGTCTCCGCCGTGTAGCACCCGACGTAGAGGAGTTCGGTCACGCTACAGATCCAACCAGAACGCGAGCCGTTGATCTAGAGCGTTCTGATCATATAGGATCCATGATCGTGACGACGATCCGTCCGGCGCGCCGGCTGACCCTCACCGAGGACGTGTACGTCTCGGTACAGGGCCTGATCATGGACCATGCCGTGGCGCCCGGCGAACGGATCAACATCGATGCCCTGGCCCGCCAGATGGAGGTCTCGCCGACCCCGGTGCGGGAGGCACTGGCCCGGCTGGAGGCCGACGGGCTGGTCCGCAAGCGCCCGCTGGCCGGCTACACCGCCGCTCCCCTGCTCACCCTTGCCGAGTTCGAAGAGCTCGTCGAGATGCGCCTCATCCTCGAACCGGCCGCCGCCCGCCGGGTCGCCACCGCCGGCGCCGATGTGGACCGGCTCCGCGCCGAGGCGGATCTGCCGGACCAGCAGCCGAGGATCGCTGCCTTCACCGCGCAGGACGCGCGCTTCCACCATCTGCTGGCCGAGCTGTCCGGCAACCGCATGCTCCACGAGGCGGTGGTCCGGCTGCGCTCGCACCTGCACCTGTTCCGGCTGAACTTCCCCGCGACCCACTACGGGATCAGCGCCCAGGAGCACCACCGCGTCGTCGACGCGATCGCCGCCGGCGACCCGGACCGCGCGGAGGCCGCGATGCGCGCCCACATCAGCGCCGCCCGCGAGCGCCACCTGGTTCACCTGGAAGGGCAGCCGTCGTGAGGATCGCCCTGTTCGTCACCTGCGTGAACGACCTGGTGTTTCCCGGCACCGGCCGGGCCGTCGTCCGGGTGCTGGAACGCCTCGGCCACACCGTGGAGTTCCCCGCCGAGCAGGGCTGCTGCGGGCAGATGCACGCCAACAGCGGCTACCGGGACGAGGCCCTGCCGCTGGTCGCCAACTACGTCAAGACCTTCGACGGGTACGACGCGATCGTCGGCCCGTCGGGCTCCTGCGTCGCGATGATCCGCGACTGGTACCCCAAGCTCGTCTCCGGCGCCGACGCGGTGGCCGCCCGCACCTACGAGCTGTCCGAACTGCTCGTCGACGTGCTCGGGGTGACCGACGTGGGCGCCGCGTTTCCGCACCGGGTCACCTACCACCCGACCTGCCACGGGCTGCGGATGCTGCGCCTCGGCGACCGGCCCTACCGGCTCCTGCGCGCGGTGCGCGGCCTGGAACTGGTCGACCTGCCCGGCGCGGAGGAGTGCTGCGGCTTCGGCGGGACGTTCGCGATGAAGAACGCGGGCGTCTCGGGGGCGATGCTCGCCGACAAGTGCGCGTCCATCGTGGACACCGGAGCCGAGTACGTCGCCGCGGTCGACAACTCCTGCCTGGCCCACATCGGCGGCGGCCTGTCCCGAACTCGCGTGAAGGCCAAGCCCATCCACTACGCGGAGATCCTCGCCTCATGACCGGGACCGGAAACATCGTCGCGCGGCTGCCCTTCCCGGTGGCGGCCCGCAAGGAACTGGCCGACACGCAGCTGCGGGCCAACCTCCGGCGCGCCACCCACACCATCCGCGACAAGCGCCTGCGGGTGGTCGGCGAGGTGCCCGACTGGGAGGAGCTGCGGGTGGCCGGCGCGGCCATCAAGGACGACGTGCTGGCCCGGCTGCCGGAGCTGCTGGAGCGGTTCGAGGCGGCGGCCACCGCGGCCGGCGCGACCGTGCACTGGGCCCGCGACGCCGCCGAGGCGTGCACGGTCGTCACCGACCTGGTACGGCGTTCGGGCGCCACCGAGGTGGTCAAGGTCAAGTCGATGGCCACCCAGGAGATCGGGCTCAACGAGGCGCTGGAGGCGGCCGGCATCGAGGCCGTGGAGACCGACCTGGCCGAGCTGATCGTGCAGCTCGCCGGCGACACCCCCTCGCACATCCTGGTGCCCGCCATCCACTACAACCGCACCCAGATCCGCGACATCTTCGACCGCAACGGACTGTTATCCGACCGTGCGCGCACCGACGACCCGCCCGCGCTCGCCGAGGCCGCCCGCCGGCACCTGCGCGCCAAGTTCCTCTCCGCGAAGGTGGGCATCTCCGGTGCCAACTTCGCCGTCGCCGACTCCGGCACCCTGGTGGTGGTCGAGTCCGAGGGCAACGGCCGGATGTGCCTCACGCTCCCGGAGACGCTCATCTCCGTGGTGGGCATCGAGAAGATCGTGCCGACCTTCCGCGACCTGGAGGTGTTTCTCCAGCTGCTGCCGCGGTCGTCGACCGGCGAACGGATGAACCCGTACACGTCGCTGTGGACCGGCGTGACGCCCGGCGACGGCCCGCAGACCGTCCACATCGTACTGGTCGACAACGGCCGGACGGACACGCTCGCCGACGAGGTTGGCCGGCAGGCGCTGCGCTGCATCCGCTGCTCGGCCTGCCTCAACGTGTGCCCGGTGTACGAGCGGGTGGGCGGCCACGCGTACGGGTCCGTCTACCCTGGACCGATCGGCGCGATCCTGTCGCCCCAGATGAGCGGGGGAGGCGCCAACCGCACCCTGCCGTACGCCTCGACGCTGTGCGGGGCCTGCTTCGACGCGTGCCCGGTGCGCATCAACATCCCCGAGGTGCTGGTCCACCTGCGACAGATCGGCAAGCACCCGCCCGCCGAGCGCGCCGCGATGCGCGCCCTCTCCTGGACCATGCGCGACCGCCGCAGGTACGCCGCCGCCCTCCGCCTGGCCCGCCGCAGCGCCGCCCCCGTCCGCTGGCTGGCCGGCGACCGAATCCGCCACCTCCCCTGGCCCCTGTCAGCCTGGACCCGGTTCCGCGACGCCCCCTTACCCGCCCCCGAATCCTTCCGCGACTGGTGGACCCGTGCCCACGGTTGATCATGAACTTGTCCCCGTCAAAGAGGGTGATTCACGTGGATAACTTCATGGTCACCGGGGTGGGGCGCGGGCGGAGATCCTGGCGCGGGTGCGGGGCGCGCGGCCCGCAGGGGAGGTCACGGTGCCGAGGGGGTACCGGACCGGCGGCGGGGACGGGGACCTGGTGGAGGTGCTGGTCGATCGGCTGGTGGATTACAAGGCGAACGTGCGGCGGTGTGCGGCGGACGAGCTGGGGGCCACCGTCGCCGAGTTGCTGAGTGGGGACTCAGCCGTGGTCGTACCCGCTGGGGCGCCGCAGGCGTGGCTCTCGGCGTACCAAGGAAAGATCTTGCGGGACGGCGAGCCGCGGCCGCTCGCGGTGGCCGAGCTGGACGCGCCGGGGGTGGCGGTGCTGACCGGCTGCGCGGTGGCGATCGCCCAGACCGGCACGCTGATCCTGGACGCGGGGCCGGATCAGGGCCGGCGCGCGCTCACGTTGGTGCCCGACCACCACGTGTGCGTCGTCCACAGCGGACAGATCGCGGCCGGCGTGCCGGAGGCGCTGGGCCGGCTGGCCGATCCGACGCGGCCGCTCACGCTGGTCTCGGGCCCGTCCGCGACCAGCGACATCGAGCTGAACCGCGTCGAAGGCGTCCACGGCCCCCGCCGCCTAGACGTCATAGTCGTCCTCTAACCCCCGCTCAGGCCTTTCCCCGCGCCGCTCCGCCGCTCGCCCCTCCGCCGCGCCCCCCTCCGCCACGCGCCGATCAAGGGCTTTGCGCGTCGATCAAGGGCAAACGGTCGTGCTTTGATCTCCAATCCACGGCCGTTTGCCCTTGATCGACGGCGAAAGCCTTGATCGGAGCGGAGGGCGCGAGCGGAGCGGAGGGCGCGAGCGGAGCGGAGGGCGCGAGCGGAGCGGAGGGCGCGAGCGGAGGGGCGGGCGGCGGGGCGGAGGGTTCGCCGCGGAGGCGGGGCTGGTTGGCGCAGATCTTTTGCAGCAGGGCCACGATGGGGCGCAGGTGGTTGGGGCGCGGGTTGGCCGTGGTCACGTGGACTTCGAGGGTGAGCCGTACGCCGTCGTGGTGCAGCGGGATCCATTTGGAGTGCTCCACGCCGGTGCCGCCGAAGCGCATGCCGGGCTTGTAGATGAGCGCGATGTCGGAGGGCGCGACGACGAGTGGGCTGGGCAGGCCGCACTCGTGGAGCAGGGCGACGCGTTCGATGGCGCTGCCGACCTCGTACGTCTCGCTGGCGACCCGGCGCTCCTCGCCGGGGTCCTCGACGCGGTGCTCGGCGATGCGCGCCTCCAGGAGCAGTCGGGCCCGGGAGTCCTTGGGCGGCACGTGCGACAGGTGCCGCACGAACTCGGCGAGCGTCATCGTGTCGCCGGGGTGCTCGGCGGGCACCAGCACCTCCAGTTGCGACTCGTAGAGCAGGTCGGACTGCAACTCCTGCATGAACTCGGCGGGCGGCGGCTGCCCGATCGCCAGGTGGTACGTGCCGGTGGTCAGTGGCCAGAACGCCTGGTCGAAAAACGACTCGTTGCCGCGATCGCTTTGTTGCAGTTCTTCGATGCCGATTTTCTCCTCGCCGGGCGGGTATTGCGCGAGGGTCTCCACGTAAAGCGTCTTGACGATTGTGGCGTGGTGCGGAAGGCACACCAGCCGGGTCACGTCCGATTCCGCGAGCCGGCCGCGCTCGTCCTGATAAAGGCTGCGCACTCGTTCGCAGAAGCGCAGGAAACGCCGGCCCCGAACAGTGAGTTCGGCCTTTCCGCGGGGGCCCACGCCCTCCCGCAGGGCCGGCCAGCCCAGCCATCGGTTGATCTTGAGAAGGATCGTCCGCACGCCCTCCACGGTGATGTGCTCGTCGTACCGGTCGGCGAGCAGCCGTACGGCGCGCTGCCTGGTGCCGGCCTCCACCACCGCCATCAAGACGACGCAGTCCCACTCGTCGGGCGCCCGATCTCTCACCTTTCCCACAGCGGAAAGTTACGGCCCACCGACGGTATCTATGGGTGATTTCCGCCATAGCGGCGTGGCAAAGCAACCGGAGCTTGCCGGGGCCAACAAGAACTTCTTCCGATCTTGGCCAAACCACAACGGCGGGTGCGGCCGAATAGGCGCCGCCGCTATCAGCCTTCCAGATACTCCAAGACATGCCGCGTCCAAGTTGGCACTCAGTCATCTTCTACGTTGGCGCCGCCAATCTGGCCCGCGCCGTGCTCGGTCGGGGCCACCCCGAGCCGGAGCCGCACCACCACGTCAGCGTGTACGCCCTCTGTGCCGCCCTCGCGATCCTCGCCGCCCGGCTCGTCGAACGCGCCCGGAGCGTGCTCACCTCGCGGGTGTGCAGCGCGAGCCTGGGCATGGCCGGGTTGACGTTCGCGACGCTGCACAGCGAGACCCACCCGCTGGCGCCGCTGCCCGCCGCGGGCCTGCTCCTGCTGGCCGTGTGCGCCGGCGAGATACGCCATCGGCTGCGCGGCACCCGCCGGCCGAGCTGGCACTCGATAATCTTCTTCATCGCCTCCGCCGGCCTGACCCGGACCGTGCTGACCGCGTACTACGCCGAACTGCCGCTGCTGGCCCACGGCGGGGCGTACGCGCTGTGCCTGGTGTTCGCGCTGGTGGCCGCCGTCGTGATGCGACGCGTGGCGAGCCCGCTGACGCCGCGTGTCCACAGTGGGAGCCTCGGCCTGACCGGTCTGCTGATCGCCACGGCGCACGCCGACGCCCCGGCACACGCACCGGTGGCGATCACCGCGCTGGTCCTCGGCGTCACGTGCGCCGGCGAGCTGGCGTACCGCCGGCGAGGGGTGCGTTAGGCGGGCACCGGGTGGCCGTGGTGCTCGGCCACGTGCTCCACCAGCGCGATCAGCACGAGCTTGCCGGACTGGCGGTTGCGCACGTCGCACATCACGACGGGCACGGCGACGTCCAGGTCGAGCGCCTTGCGCACCGACGCCGGGTCGTACCGCTTGGCGCCGTCGAAGCAGTTGACGCCCACCACGAACGGGATGCCGCGGCTCTCGAAGTAGTCGATGGAGGGAAAGCAGTCGGCCAGGCGGCGGGTGTCGGCCAGCACGACCGCGCCGAGCGCGCCGAACGCCAACTCGTCCCACAGGAACCAGAACCGGTCCTGTCCCGGCGTACCGAACAGGTAGACCTGGAGGTCGTCGTTGATGGTGATCCGGCCGAAGTCCATCGCCACGGTGGTGGTGCGCTTGGACTCGACGCCCACGATGTCGTCGGTGCCGATGCCGGCGCGGGTCAGCACCTCTTCGGTGTGCAGCGGCCGGATCTCGCTGACCGCGCCGACCAATGTGGACTTGCCGACGCCGAAGCCGCCCGCGATCAGGATCTTCAGCGCCAGCGGTATCCGCCGTCCGGCGCGCCGGTCAGAGTGCCCGGAGTCCATTCACCACCGCCTGAAGGACGTCGTCGTCGGGGAACTGCGCGGCCGAGGACGGCTCGTACATCGCGATGAGGCCGGCGGCCAACAGGTCGCCGAGCAGCACCCGGACGACGCCAAGCACCAGGTCGAGACCGGCGGCCAGCTCGGCCACCGAGATGGGGTCGACGGCCATCGCCAGGATCGAGCGGTGCTCCGGCTGGAAGTGAGCGGCGTCGGGCGAGGTGGCGGCGCCGGGCGCCGCGAGCACGAACGCGAGCAGGTCGAAACCGCCCGTCACGGGCCGCACGCGGCCACCGGTCACCGTGTACGGACGTACCACCGGCCCGGCGTCGTCGTCCAGCCAGTCGTGGTGTTGCCCGGGCGTGTCACCCCGCATCGGCCGGCACCGTCGGCTGGCGCGTCGGGGAGCTCATGTTCTGGCCCACCCGGGCGACCAGCATCGCCATCTCGTACGCGATCAGGCCGATGTCGGAGTCGATATTCGCCAGCAGCGCGAGGCAGGCGCCCTGGCCGGCGGCGGTGACGAAGAGGTACGCCGACTCCATCTCGACCACGGTCTGCCGGACCGGTCCGGTGCCGAAATGGCGGCTCGCGCCCTTGGCCAGGCTCTGGAAGCCGGCGGCCATGGCGGACAGGTGCTCGGCGTCCTCCCGGGTCAGCCCGCGCGACGAACCCATCAGCAGCCCGTCAGCGGAGAGCACCACGGCCTGTTGCGCCGACGGCACCCGGTCGATCAGATCGTCGAGCAGCCAGTTCAGTCTCGCGGCCGGCCTGATTGTCGAGACCATTACGCGTCTCCCTTCGGCTCGGCGTCCACTGTGGTGCCCGGCCTGACCACGCTGCCCGGCGGGGGTACGGCCGTACCGCGGGCCGGTGGCGCGCTGTCGGCCTCCCGCCGGCCCCGCGCGGTGCCGGACTGAAGCGCGGCCATCGTCGCACGGGCCTGATCCGGCGTACGTGGAGCCGGCACCGGATCGATGTCCTCCACTGTGGTGTGACCGGGCGCCTCGGACCGGAGCTGCGGCGCCAGGCTCGCCTGCCGTACGCGCCGCGGCAGCCCGTCCGCGCCGAGCGCCGGGACAGAGCTGGCTGGCTCGCTCCGGCTCCGGAAGCCGGCGGCCGGGCGCACCTCGGTCGGCTCGATGGGCTCAGCCGGTGACGCCGCCGGCGCCGGGACGAGCACCGGACGCGGGGCGGCCTCCAGGGAACGCCGCGGCGCGCTGTCCCCCAACGGCAGCGTGCGCGCCCGCCGCACCCGCGGCGAGCCCGACCCGTCCGCCGGGCCGGCGGTCAGCGCGGCCGGCTCCGGCGCGGGTGCGATCAGGTCCGGCGGCACGAGTACGACGGCTGTCACGCCGCCGTACGGCGAGGCGCGCAACTGGATCCGCATGCCGTGCCGGGCGCCGAGCTGGGCGACGACGAAGAGGCCGAGGCGGGCGCTGTTGGCCGGGTCGAAGTCGGGCGGGCGGCTCAGCTTCCGGTTGGCCTCGCCGATGGCGTCCGCGGGCATGCCGAGCCCGCGGTCCTCGATCTCGATGGCGTATCCATTGGGGACACTCAGCCCGGTGATCAGCACCCGCGTCTCCGGCGGCGAGAACGACGTCGCGTTCTCGATCAGCTCCGCGAGCAGGTGGATCACGTCGCCGACGGCCCGGCCGGCGATGGCGGCGGGCTCCATCTTCACCACCGACACGCGGGCGTAGTCCTCCACTTCGGACACCGCTCCACGGATCACGTCGATGGCGTTCACCGGGTTGCGCCAGCCGCGGCCCGGTGCCGCCCCGGCGAGGATCACGAGGTCTTCGGCGTGCCTGCGCATCCGGGTGGCCAGGTGGTCGACGCGGAAGAGGTCTTCCAGCTCGTCCGGGTCGTTGCTGCGCCGCTCCATCTTGTCCAGCAGGGCGAGCTGGCGGTGCAGCAGCGCCTGGCTGCGCCGGGCGATGTTGAGGAAGACGTCGTTGAAGCCGCGGCGCAGGGTCGCCTCGTCGACCGCGGCCTGTACGGCGGTGCGCTGCGCCTCGGTGAACGCCCGCCCGACCTGGCCGATCTCGTCGCTGCCGTACTCCAGGGGTGGCGACTCGGCCGCGACGTCGACCTCCTCGCCGCGGCGCAGCCGGCCAACGACCGCGGGCAGCCGCCGATCGGCCAGGTCCATGGCGTTTTCCCGCAGGCCGGTCAGCCGGCGGATCAGCGACCGGCCGACCCGCAGCGAGATCAGCAGCGAGAGCGCGATCGCGGCCAGCCCGAGCAGGCCGGCGAGTGCGAGTCGCAGCAGCACGCCGACGGCAACCGGCGTGGCCCGGTCGGCCAGGGCGTCCGATGTGGACAGCTCGAAGTCGCGCAGCTGCCGCACGGCGGGCTCGTACGCGCTCTGCCAGGCGGTCGCGGTCACCGGCACCGGCTGGCCGTCCTGGCCCTGCGCGATGACCCGGTCTTCCAGCGCGCGCAGCTGGGTGAACGCCTCGCCCTCGACCATCCGCTGGTAGCCGACCCGCTCCGCGTCGGGCAGTGCCGGCAGCGCGGCGGCGTAGAGGTAGCGGTGCGCGCCGATGATCTGGACGAGCTGGGCGTGCTCGCCGCCACCAAACTTTCCGGCGGCGAACGCACCGGCCAGCAACGCGTCGGACTGGCCGAGCACCTCACGGGCCCGGCCGAGCGCGGTGACCGCCCGCGCCTCCCGGGTGAGCTCGTCGTCTTCCAGATCGGACGTGATGTCGAAGACCCGGAACGCGCCGTCGATCACGCCACTGTAGAGGCCCAGCGCGCCGGACTGGTCCATCTCCCGCCGGTCGATGAAGCCACGGCCGGTGGGCAGCAGGTCGAGCGAGGTGAAGAGCTGGTCCAGATGGGTACGCAGCCGGCCGCCCGCGGTGTCGCGCAGGTCGTCGCTGGCGGCCCGCTGGCGGAACGTGTCGACGGCCGCGTCGGTGCGGTTGCGCTGCTCCGTCAGGGCCGGCAGGTCGCCACGACCGGCCAGATAGACGAGGGCGAGCCGGCGCTCGCGCTGCAACTCGGCCACCATGGACTCGCCCGGCTTGCCCACCTCGTCGAGCAGCGTACGGGTGGCGAGCAGGTTCAACGCTGGCCCGATGGTCAGTGTCGTGGTGAAGATCCAAAGCGCCAAAAGGGCGGCGAGCGGCACGGTCACCAGAGCGATAATCTTCGCGCGGATGGACCAGTTGCCTGTATTCATACAAAGACCTCGCCCGTCGAGATACGGTACGGCGCCTTCGGCAGGATACATGCCGGCGCAACAAATGTTTGAACGCGATGGCGCCCACTTTCTTGAATGAGTCCAGTTAGCCTGACGAGGATTGCCGATCATGGTTGGGCGGGAACTAGAACGGGCATGTCAGCTACGCAGATAGTCATCACCGTCATCGTGGCACTTGTGATCTTGGCCGCTGCCGCGGCCGCCTGGATGCTGGCGCGCCGCTGGTCGCTGCGGCACCGATTCGGCCCCGAGTACGACCGCCTCGTCGCCCAGCGGGAAGGCCGCGCCGCCGCGGAGCGTGAACTGCGCGAACGCGAGCGCCGGCACGCCGGACTGGACCACAAGGCGCTCTCCCCCGAAGCCCGCGACCGGTTCGCCGCGGAGTGGGAAGAGATCCAGATCCGCTTCGTCGACGACCCCGTGGCCGCGGTGACCGCCGCGGACGAGTTCGTCGGCCGTCTGACCGCCGAGCTCGGCTACCCCGCGGGAGACTACGAGGAGCAGCTCGCCTACCTGTCCGTCGAGCATGCCCGGGCCCTGGGCCACTACCGCGAGGCCCACGAGGTCCACGAGCGGAACGAACGCGACGAGGCCAGCACCGAGCAGCTCCGCGAGGCGCTCGTGCACTACCGGGCGCTGATCACTGACCTGCTCGGGCGCGAACCGGTATCGAGCCGTACCAACGGGTGAGGAGCCACCGCCATGAGCAACCAGCAAACGTACTCGTATCCCCCGACCGATCCGCCGTCCGCCGGGACGCCGGCGAAGGTCACCTCCACCCCGGTGCCCGTACCCGCGGCGCCGGACCCTGACACAGAGGCCGACGTCGAGGACGTCACCGACCGGGTACCCGAGGAAGCGCTCGAAGACGAGGGCACGTTCGAGGACCCGGTGCTGTCCGACGAGCGCACCGACCCGGACGACCTGACCGCCGTGACGCCGCGGCAAGACGAGCCCATGGCCGACGAGGAGCCGATGGCGGACGAGCCGATCACGGAGTCCGCGGTCCTGCCCGGCGACGTGCCGGCCGAGCCGGTGACCGGGCTGTGGGGCGAGGACACCGCGCAGGCCCTGCGGGATCGCTGGCGCGACGTGCAGCTGCGGTTCATCGACGACCCACCGGCCGCCGCGGCCGACGCCCGCACCCTGGTGGACGAGGCCGTCACCTCCCTGACCGAGTCCCTGGTCAGGGAGAAGGACGCCCTGGGCAAGTGGGAAGGCGAAGAGACCGAGCACCTGCGCGTGGCCATCCGCAGCTACCGCGACTTCCTGGACCGCCTCCTGGGCCTCTAGTGATCAGGGCGTCCCTCACGTTGCTGGAGCGACTTGAGGGACGCCCTGATCATGGGGGTTCGGAGCTGCGGGCGGGGTGGATGGGTCATTGATAGGTATCTGACAGGGGGCCGTCCGAGGGCTGCTGGGGTGCGAACGCCTTGCAGACACCTCAGCAAGGGCGGAAGGAACCCCGATGTCCATACGTACCCGACTCTCCACGCGCCGCGGCGCCGCCGCACTCGCGGCGATGGCCGTGCTCGGCGGCGCGGGGCTGTACGGCCTCGGCCCGAGCGGCGCCGTAGCCTCCAGCCACCGCGAGGCTCCCCTGATCGCGGCCGACCCGGCCGTCGACAACACCGACCTGTACGCCTTCGTCAGCCCCGACCGGCCGGACTACGTCACCTTCGTGGCGAACTGGATCCCGTTCGAGGAGCCGAACGGCGGGCCGAACTTCTACCCGTTCGCCACCGACGCGACGTACAACATCAACGTCGACAGCGACGGCGACGCCAAGGCGGACGCGGTCTTCCGGTGGAAGTTCAAGACGACCGACAAGCGCGGCACCAAGACGTTCCTCTACAACAACGGCCCGGTGACCTCGCTCAACGACGAGAACCTGCTGGTGCGCCAGACGTACACGCTGGAGTCCTCGTTCAACGGCAAGCCGTTCAAGACCCGAGTGACGGACGGACCGGTGGCGCCGTCCCGCGTCGGCCCGGCCTCGATGCCGGACTACGCCAAGCTGCGCGACCAGGCCGCGATCCAGCTGCCCGGCGGCTGGAAGATCTTCGCGGGCCAGGCCGACGACCCGTTCTTCCTGGACCTGCGGGTCTTCGACCTGCTGTACGGCGGCGACCTGAGCGAGACCGGTCAGGACACGCTCGCCGGCTACAACGTCAACACGATCGTCCTGCAGGTGCCGTTCAAGGACGTGGCGCTGAACGGC
Source organism: Phytohabitans rumicis (assembly GCF_011764445.1). Classification (NCBI taxonomy): domain Bacteria; kingdom Bacillati; phylum Actinomycetota; class Actinomycetes; order Micromonosporales; family Micromonosporaceae; genus Phytohabitans; species Phytohabitans rumicis. The sequence continues at coordinate 5,646,468 of NZ_BLPG01000001.1, read as the reverse complement.
GACGCGAAGCGCAACCCCAACATCGGCGTCTGGACCACCACCGACCGCCCGCGCGTGCGGCTCGCCGGTGGCGGCTCGACGGGTGACCGCGTGCAGGTCTCCCGGCTGGGCAACCCGCTGGTCAACGAGGTCGTCGTGCCTGCGGCGCTGAAGGACGCGTTCAACGCCTCCCGTCCGGACCAGGACGGCAAGAACCCGACCATCGTCAAGCGGGTCACCAACCCCGAGGTGCCGCAGCTGATCGAACAGATCTACGGCATCCCGGCACCCAAGGCACCGCGCAACGACCTGGTCGAGATCTTCCTGACCGGCATCACCACCAAGGCCGGTGGTCCAATCAAGGCCGACCTCAACTCCCAGCTCAACAACAAGGATGTCAACCCGAAGCGGTTCGTCCCGTCCGAGATGCTGCGGCTGAACCTGACGGTGCCCGTCACCGCCGAGCCCAACCGGCTCGGGGTGCTGGCCGGCGACCTGCAGGGCTTCCCGAACGGCCGGCGGCTGACCGACGACGTGGTCGACATCGAGGTGCAGGCGCTTGAGGGCGCGGCACAGACCGGCAAGATCGTCGACGCGCTCGCGGCCGGCGACAAGGTGGACGCCAACGACCAGGCGTTCAGCGGCAAGTTCCCCTACCTCGCCCTGCCCAACGGCGTCGGCGTCAACACCGGTGGCGACGGCGTCGCACCGGCCGCGGCCGACGACTCGTCGAAGGGCCCCGAGCTGACCCCTGCCGGGTTCGCCAGCCGGGACGGCGACGGCATGCCCGCCACCATCGCGGCGGCGGCTGTGGGGTCGCGGCGAGCGCAGGGCTGGCCCTGCTGATCCTCGCCTGGCTGTGGCGGCGCCGGGTCCGCATGGCGGACCAGCCCACCCAGCGGTACTGACCCCCTTTCCGGGCGCGCCGCATCCGTCCCCCGTGGTGCGGCGCGCCCCTTCTCCCGCTTCGTCCGAGGAGGACCTGAAATGCGACGGACAGCAGCAGTGGTCGGGATCGCGATCGCCGCCGCGATCGGCGTTACGGCTGTTGCCGCCGTGCTCGGCCCGACGGCGTCGGCGCCGACCCCGGCTCCCGCCGCGATGGCGCAGCCCGCGGACCCCATCGCCCGCGCGCAGGAGCGGCTCCGGTTGGTGCCGGGCGACTGGCGCACGTGGGCGGCCCTCGCCGTCGCATACGTCGAGCGCGGTCGGGTCACCGCCGACCCCACCAACTACCCCCGCGCCGAAGAGGCCGCCCGCCGCTCGCTCGCCGTCAAGCCCAAGGACAACGGCGACGCGCTCGTCGCGCAGGGCGCCCTCGCGAACGCCCGCCACGACTTCGCCGCCGCCCGCAAGCTCGCGCTGGCGGCCACCAAAATCAACGGGTACGACGCGGACGCGTACGCCGTGCTCGCCGACGCCGAAACCCAACTCGGGAACGTCAAGGCGGCGACCGCGGCCGTGCAGCGCCTGCTCGACCTGCGGCCGGGCCTGTCCGCGTACGCCCGGGGCTCCTACGACCTGGAGCAGCGCGGCATGGTGAGCGCGGCGACCGACCTGATGAACCAGGCACTCGCCGCCGCGGTCAGCACGGCCGACATCGGCTTCTGCCGGGTCCAGCTCGGCGACCTCGCCTGGTACGCCGGCGACCTGGCCGGCGCCGCCCGCGAGTACGAGCTCGGCCTCGCCGCCGACCCCGGCTCGATCGCGCTGCAGCGCGGCCGGGCCCGCGTGGACTGGGCCAACGGCCGGATCGACGCGGCGCTGGCCGGGTACGCCGACCTCACCCGCCGCGCGCCCACCCCTTCCTACGTCCTGGAGTACGCCGAGTTCCTGCGCGCGGCCGGGCGTACCACTCAGGCGCAGGCCCAACTCGACCTGGCCAGCACCGCGCACCGCCTCTTCACCGGCGCGGGCGGGGTGGACGGCCTGACCGGCACCGCGCTCGCCCTCGCGGCTGGCGACCCGGCCACCGCGCTGAAGGAGGCGCGCGCCGAGTGGTCCCGCCGTACGCACGCCGATGTCGCTGACAACCTCGCCTGGGCACTGCACCACGCCGGGCGGGACGCCGAGGCGCTGCCGTACGCCCGCCGGGCCGTCGCCAGCGGCGCCCGCTCCGCCACGTACGCCTACCACCTGGGCGTGATCGAGCTGGCGCTCGGCCAGACCGGCGCCGGCCGGGGTCACGTGGCCGAGGCGGTCCGCGTCAACCCGTACTTCTCCCCATCGACGCGCCGCTGGCGCGAAAGCTGCTCGCCGGACCGGAGGTCACCCGATGAAGCGCCGCTGGTTGCTCGCCCTCGCCGCCGTACCGATCGCGTTCGTGCTGATGCCGGCCAACCCGGCGAGCGCCCACCCGCTGGGCAACTTCTCGGTCAACCAGTACGTCGGGCTGACCCTGCGCCCGGACGGCGTCGAGGCGACCGCCGTGGTCGACTTCGCCGAGATCCCCACCCTGCAGCAGAAGTCCGAGGCGCCGCCGACCTGCACCGCGCTCGCCGACGCCATCGCGCTCACCGTGGACGGCAAGCGTCTACCGTGGACGGTCGGGCGAAGCGACTTCGCCTATGTGGACGGCAGCGGCGGCCTGCAGACCAGCCGGCTCACGTGTGGCCTGACCGCCTCGGTTTCACTGGACACCGCGACGGTCGCCGTGGACAACGGCTACGCCGCCGACCGGGTCGGGTGGCGCGAGATGACCGCCAAGGGCGACGGCGTACACGTCGACTCGTCCCTGCCGGCGACGAGCATCAGCGACGAACTGCGGACGTACCCGGCGGATCCGCTGTCCTCGGCGCCGGACGTGCGGACGGCGACCCTGCGCGTGGCGCCCGGCACGGGCACGGCCGGCGCTTCGCTGCAGCGGGCGAACGACGGTTTCCTCGCCTCCGTCACCGCGTCCGTGGAGAAGCGCTTCCAGGACCTCGCCGGCGGCCCGCGGCTGACCCCGACCGTGGGGCTGCTCGCCGTGCTGCTCGCCCTGGTGCTCGGCGCCGGCCACGCCGCGCTGCCCGGACACGGCAAGACGGTGCTGGCGGCGTACGCGGCGGCCCAGCGGCGGCGGATCCGGGACGCGGTGGCGGTGGGCGCGACCGTGACGCTCACCCACACCGGGGGCGTGCTGGTGGTGGGCCTGCTGCTCGCCACCTCCAGCACGCTGGCCGGCGACCGGATCCTCGGCTACCTCGGCATCGTCAGCGGCGCCGTGGTCATCGCGGTCGGCGCCAGCATGATCATCCAGCGCCGCCGGCACGCAAAGGCGCACGCGGATGGTCACGACCACTCCCACTCCCACTCGCACGACCATGACCACGGGCATGGGCACCACCACCACGGACCTGGCCATCACCACCACCATCACCACGGCCAGGGGCGGCTCGGGCTCGCCGGCATCGGGATCGCCGGCGGGCTCGTGCCCAGCCCTTCCGCGATCGTGGTGCTGCTGGCCGCGATCGGCCTGGGCCGTACAGCGTTCGGTGTCGTCCTGGTCATCGCGTACGGCGTCGGCATGGCCGCCACCCTCACCGCGGTCGGCCTGGCCCTGGTAGCCGCCCAACGCCGCCTGGGCCGCATCCCCACCCTCCCCAGGTTCGCGGCGCGCCTGAAGAGGTTCGCCCCCGCCAGCACCGCCACCCTGGTGATGCTGGTAGGCGCCGGCGTAGCGGTCCGCGCCGCGGCCGGCGTCCTCTAACCCCTCCACCGCTCGCCACGCCAGCGGTCGGCCTCGCCTCCTCGAACGAGCCCTGGTACGTCGGTGCGTACCACCACGACCGGATCGTCGAGCAGGGCTTCTACGGCTGGATCGGGGACCTTCGGATCGTCGACCGGGCTCTCCCCATTAGTGGGTTTATGCAGGCGTAATGCTCCAACCGGCATAGCATGGCCCCTGATAGGAGGTCACATCATGAGCGGAAAAGTCGTGCACTTCGAGCTGCCCGCCGATGACATGGAGCGGGCCCAGTCCTTCTACCACGACGCGTTCGGCTGGCAGATCACCCCGATGCCGGAAATGTCGTACGCGATGGCCGTCACCACCCCGACCGACGAGCAGGGCATGCCCACCGAGCCGGGCGGCATCAACGGCGGGCTCACCCCGCGGCAGGGCTCGGTCACTTCGCCCACCCTGACCATCGGCGTGGACAGCGTGGACGAGGCGCTGGCGGCGGTGGAGAAGTACGGCGGCCGCGTCGTCGCCGGCCGGCAGGCGGTCGGCGACATGGGGTTCGTCGGGTACTTCGCCGACCCCGAGGGCAACGTCGTGGGTCTCTGGGAAAACGCGTAGGGCATTCCCTCAATGTCTACCCGGTGGTAACTTCCGGGAATGGCGGGGCCACAGCATTTCCGGATCGTGGTGGTCGGGGCGGGCTTCGGCGGCCTCGGCACCGCGATCCGGCTCAAGCAGCGCGGTTATGACGACTTCGTGGTGCTCGACCGGGGCACCGACGTCGGCGGTACGTGGCGCGACAACACGTACCCCGGCTGCTCCTGCGACGTGCCGTCGCACCTCTACTCGTACTCCTTCGGGCTGAACCCGAACTGGAGCCGCAGCTTCTCCCCGCAGGCCGAGATTTGGGACTACCTGCGCCGGTGCGTGGCCGAGTACGGCCTCGACCGGCACCTGCGCATGGAGCACGAGGTCACCGGGGCGGCGTGGGAGGGCGGCCGCTGGGTCATCGACACCTCGCGCGGTGCCTACAGCGCGGACGTGCTCGTGGTCGCCGCCGGCCCGCTGTGCGAGCCGTCGCTGCCCAAGCTGCCCGGCCTGGAGGCGTTCGAGGGCGAGGTCTTCCACTCCGCGCGCTGGAACCACGAGCACGACCTGGCCGGCCGGCGCGTCGCGGTGGTCGGCACCGGGGCGTCCGCGATCCAGTTCGTCCCCGCGATCGCGCCGGACGTGCGGCAGCTGCACCTCTTCCAGCGCACCCCGCCGTGGGTGATGCCGAAGGCGGACCGGCCCCTCACGCGCGCCGAGCGCGGGCTCTTCCGGGCCGTCCCGGCCGCGCAGCGGCTCGCCCGCAGCGGCATCTACTGGGCGCGGGAGGCGCAGGGCTCCGGCTTCCTCCACCCGGCCGTCATGCGGCTCGGCATGCTCACGGCCCGTCGCCACCTGCGCAAGCAGGTGCCCGACCCGGCGATGCGGGCCAAGCTCACTCCGAGCTACACCTTGGGCTGCAAGCGGGTCCTGCTCTCCAACAACTACTACCCCGCGCTCACCCGGCCCAACGTCGAGGTGGTCACCGACGCCATCGCCGAGGTGCGGGCCGACGCGGTGGTCACCGCCGACGGCACCGCCCGCACCGTCGACACCATCATCTTTGGTACGGGGTTCCACGTCACCGATCCGCCGGTCGCCCAGTTGGTCCGTGGTCGCGACGGGCGCACCCTGGCGGAGGCGTGGCAGGGCAGCATGCGGGCGTACCTCGGCACCACGGTCGCCGGCTTCCCCAACCTCTTCCTCCTGCTCGGGCCCAACACGGGCGTCGGTCACACGTCGGTCGTCTTCATGATGGAGTGCCAGCTGGCATACCTGCTGAGCGCGCTGGAGCACCTGGACCGCAACGGCGTGGCCGCCATCGAGCCGACGCCCGAGGCGCAGCGGGCGTACAACTCCACAGTGGACCGTAAGATGGCCGGCACGGTGTGGATGCGCGGCGGCTGCCAGAGCTGGTACCTGGACTCGACCGGGCGCAACTCGGCGATCTGGCCGGGCTACACGTGGACGTACCGGCTACGCACCCGGCGGTTCGACCCTTCGGCGTACCAGGTGGTGTCCCATGCTTGACGGAAAGGTCGTCCTCATCACCGGCGCGGCGCGGGGCATCGGCGCGCACACCGCCCGGCTGGCCGCGGCGCGTGGCGCCCGGGTCGCGCTCGCCGGCCTGGAGCCCGAGCTACTGTCCACATTGGCCGACGAGTTGGGCGGTGCCTGGTTCGAGTGCGACGTGACCGACCAGGCCGCCCTCGACCGCGCCGCCGCCGGCACGGTGGAACGGTTCGGCGCGATCGACGCGGTGGTCGCCAACGCCGGCATCGCCAACCGCGGCACCATCGCGGTCGGCGACATCGAGGCGTTCGTCCGTACCGTCGACGTCAACCTCGTCGGCGTGATGCGCACGGTCGCCGCGACGGTCCCGCACGTCATCGCCAGCCGCGGCTACTACCTGCTGGTGTCCTCGGCGGCCGCGTTCACCGCGATGCCCGGCATGGCGGCGTACTGCGCCTCGAAGGCGGGCGTCGAGCAGTTCGGCAACGCCGTACGCCTGGAGCTGCGGCACCGCGGCGTGGCGGTGGGCAGCGCGCACATGACGTTCATCGACACCGACATGACCCGGGACGCGCGCGCGGACCTGCCGACGTTCGGCGAGACCGTGCGCAAGCTGCCGTGGCCGCTGGGCCAGTTCATCCCGGTGGAGAAGTGCGCCAAGGCGTTCGTCGCCGGCATCGAGCGGCGCAAGCGCAAGGTCTACGTGCCCCGCAGCATCGCCGGCGTGCAGGCGATCCGCTCGCTGATGGTCAGCCCGCTCAGCGACCTCATCGTCGGGCACGGGGCACGCACCGGCGTACCCCGGATGGAAGAAGAGGTCCGCGCGCTGGGGCGCGCGTTCGGCGCGCACGGTGATGGACGATGATCGTGTACGAGCGCCGCGGCGCCGGCGAACCGCTAGTGCTCCTGCACGGCATCGGCCACCACTGGCGGGCCTGGACGCCGGTGCTCGACCGGCTGGCCGCCCAGCACGACGTGATCGCCATCGACCTGCCCGGCTTCGGCGCGTCGCCGCTGCCGGCGGACGGGGCGCCCACCAGCATGGCGCGGGCGGTGGACGGGGTCGCGGCGTTCGTCGCCGACCTCGGCGTCGGGCGCCCGCACGTGGCCGGCAACAGCCTGGGCGGCGCGATCGCGCTCGAACTGGCCGCCGCCGGCCTGGTGTCGTCGGCGACCGCGCTGTCCCCGCCGGCTTCTTCACGCCGCTGGAACGGCGCTGGGCGGTGGGCGTGCTGTCCGCGCACCGGGTCGGCACCCGGCTGCCGCAGCCCGTGCTCCGTGCCATCCTCCGGTCCGGGGCGCTGCGGGCGGTGACCTTCGGCATGATCTGCGCCCACCCGACCCGGCTCACCCCCGAGGTCGCGCTGGCCGACGCGCTCGCGCTGCGCAACGCCCCGGCATTCGACGCCGTGGCCCGTGCCAGCCGCGGGTACGCCTTCCAGGGCGCCCCCGAGGTGCCGGTCACGGTCGCGTGGGGCACCCGCGACCGGGTGCTGCCGTACCGGCAGGCGGCCCGGGCCCGGCAGGCGCTCCCGGGCGCGCGCCACGTCGACCTACCCGGCTGCGGCCACGTCCCCATGAGCGACAACCCCGAGCTGGTCGCGGACATCATCCTCGCCACGACGCAAGGAAGGGTCCCCTCCTAACACCTCAGGAGATGAGGCGTTCAGCAAGAGCCGCGGGGACGGGCTCGGAGAAGTAGTGGCCCTGGCCGTACGCGCAGCCGAGGCGCAACAGGTGGTCGCGCTGCGCCTCGGTCTCCACGCTCTCGGCGATGAGCTGGAGCCCCAGGTTGCCGCCCATGAGCACGATCGTGTGCACGAGCGCGTTGCTCTTGGCGTCGACGCCCAGCCGCTGCACGAACGACCGGTCGATCTTCAGCGCGTCGATCGGCAGCCGGTGCAGGGCCTCCAGCGAGGAGTACCCGGTACCGAAGTCGTCGATGTGCAGCTCGGATCCGAGATAGTGCAGGTCCTCCAGCATCTTGCGGGCGAGCGTCACGTTGGTCATGATCACGCCCTCGGTGATCTCGAACGCCAGGTTGCGCGGGTGCAGGGCGGACTTCCGCAGGGCCGCGTCGACGTCGTCGATCAGCCCGCCCTGCCAGAACTGCCGGTTCGACACGTTGATGCTCACCCGCAGGTCGTCCCGGCCGGGGGTGCGCTGCCACTCGGCGAGCTGCCGGCACGACTCGTCGAGGATCCATCGGCCGATCGGGATGACCAGCCCGGTCTCCTCGGCGACCGCCAGGAACTCGTCCGGCATCAACAGCCCGCGGGTGGGATGCCGCCACCGGATCAACGCCTCGAACGCCCGGGTCCGCCCGCTGACCAGCTGCACGATCGGCTGGTAGTGCACCTCCAGCTCGTCGCGCTCGATCGCGTGCCGCAGCTCCGTCTCGATCCGCAGGCGGGACACGGCCTTGGTGTGCATCGCGACGTCGAAGAGCGCGTGCGAGCCCTTGCGCTGCGACTTGGACCAGTACATGGCGATGTCGGCGTCGCGGACGAGGTCTTCCGCCTCGGCGTACCGGGCGCCGGCGAGGGTGATGCCGATGCTGGCGGTGACCACGACCTCCTGGCCCTGCAGCCGGAACGCCGGGGCGAGCGCGGCGTGCAGCCGTTCGGCCACCTGCGTCGGCGTGTGCGGGTCGGTCACGCCGTCCAGGAGGATCAGGAACTCGTCGCCGCCGAACCGGGCCGCCGTGTCGCCCTCCCGCAGGCTGTTCGAGATCCGGTTGCCGACCTGGATGAGCAGCCGGTCGCCAGCGGTGTGGCCGAGGCTGTCGTTAACCACCTTGAAACCGTCGAGGTCGACGAACAGAACGGCGTAGTCGTGCCCGCGCTGGCGCATGGCGTGGCGGAGCCGGTCCAGGAAGAGCGTGCGGTTGGGCAGGCCGGTGAGGTGGTCGTACACGGCCGCGATCCGGAGCCGCTCCTCCTGCTCGCGCAGCGTCGCCAGCACGATCTGGTAGTCGAGCGCCACGGTCAGGAGCGCGGCCCAGTGGTTGAACGGCTCGCGCCCGGTGCCGACCCGGGTCTCCACGGTGTCCACAATGGCCAGTAGGCCCCAGTCGCTGCCGCCGACCTTCACCGGCACCACGAACGTCATCGCGTCCGCGCTCTGCCGGGCCGCATCGATCAGATCGGCCGGCGGGAACATGCTGACCGGCACCGGGGACGGCCCCGCGATGGGCGGCTTGTCCCGGAAGTACGCGCCGACCACGTCCAGCATCGGGTCGGGCTGGTCCCGGTCGCCCCACAGCCCCAGGCAGCCGGCCCGCGCGGGCGTACGCGCCAGCCACCGCAGCCGCCGCGGATCCTCCTCGTGACCGCGCAGCAGCTCCATGCTGACCTCGTACTGCTTGCTGAGGGTCTCCTGCAGGTGCACGCGCTCGCGGAAGTGGTCGCGGCCGTCCGCCTCCATCCGCCGCTCGGGCGGGTCGCGGCGGGGCACCCGCACGACTCCCGCACGACGAGGGAGGTCGGCACGAAGATCCGGCCGGTGGGGGTGGCCTCGCCCCGGATCCGCTGTACCAGGGTGGCCACCGCCTTGCGGCCGATCCCGTCCACGGGGTGGTTGACCGTGGTGAGCCGGGGCAGCGTGTACGACGCGCCCCGTACGTCGTCGAAGCCCACGACCGCGAGGTCGTCCGGCACCCGGTAGCCGGAGGCGGCGAGGGTCTCCAGGAGGCCGATGGCGTTCGCGTCGGTGCCGGCGATCACGGCGGTGGCCGGCATGCCGGCGCCGACGATGGCGCGGGCCGCGGCCTCACCGCTGCTCATCTGGTTGTCGTCGAGCGGGAAGAGCAGCGCCGGGTCCACCGGCAGCCCGTGCTCGACGAGCGCCTCGCGGTACGCGTCGTACCGCTGCTTCACGTCCTTGGCCCCGAGGTAGCCGGCGAACGCGATCCGCCGGTGGCCGTGCCCGACGAGGTGGGCGACGGCCTCCCGGATCCCGGTGCGGTTGTCCGGGAGCACGACGGGGCAGTCCAGCCCGGGGATCTCGTGGCTGACGATGACGATCGGCTTGCCGGCATCCTGGACGGCGGCCAGGTAGCGCGGGCTCACCGCGTTGATGATCACGATGAAGCCGGCCACGTGCTCCCAGGCGATCGGGTAGCCGGGGTCGGGCGGGTTGCGCATCTCGACCTGCTCGGTGCCCGCGTCCAGCGTTTGCAGCGCGACCACCGTCGCACCCTCCTGCGCGGCGGACCGGGCGATCCCCCGAAGGAGGCCGCCGTAGTACCAGCCGCCGAGGAAGGGCGACAGGACACCTAGTGCGAGATCACCCGACACGTCTGAGGCTACGCCGATCTCTGCGGCGTCGGGAAGAAAACCGAAGGGCCCGGTGCGCGTACGCACCGGGCCCTTGGTCATCGCGTGCCGGTTCAGAGAGCCGGGTACGCGTTCTGCATGAGCTGCGTAACCTGCGCCGGGAACCAGGCCCCGGAGATCGGAGCGCCGGAGAGCGCGCCGCTCATGCTGTTGCCGTTACGGGCGTTACCGGTGTACGTGGGGTCGCACATCCGGTCGAAGCCCTTGCCCTCGGTGTTCGGGATGAGGGTGCTGGAGCCGTCCGACTCGCCCGGAGGCTTGACCCACACGTAGGCGTCGATGCCAGCGGCCGGGGCCGAGCGCGGACGCTCGCCGAGGCCAGCACCGCTCTGGTTGCACCAGTTGCCCTTGTGGATACGCCGGTCGATCCGGGAGCCGTTCACCTGGTCGTTGATCGTGCCGGTGGTGACCGGGCCGGTCGGCCTGGCGGTGCCGCCCCAGCCGTTACGCGAGGTGTCGATCAGCATGCCGAGGCTCGACGCGAACCCCTGGCCCACCAGCGCGGTCCGGAACGCCTGAGCGAAGGAGAGCTCGTCGTTGTACCGGTTCCAGTCGATCCATGCCGACGGGCGGGTCGTGTCGTTCACCGTGATGTACGGCTCCTGCAGAGCCGAGTAGTTGGCCGTGTTGGTGATGAAGCCGTGCACGTTGGCCTTGCTGCCGGACAGGTCGGCGACCTGGGCCAGCAGTTGCGCGGTCGGGGTGAAGTTGTCGTCCCAGCCGATCCAGCCGTGGTGCGCCGCGTCCACGTAGTTGTAGACGTTGCCGATCGAGCCCAGCCGCTGCAACGCGTACGCGATGCCGGTCTGGTAGTTGCCGTTGGCCTTCATCGTGTCGCACGCGGCGGTGGCGCCCGCGCGGCCGGACACGTTGGTGATCAGGTTCGGCAGCGAGTCGATCTCGATGATGTTGATGATCCGCAGGCCGGCGTACTTGGCGTCCGCCTGGATCGCCCTGATCGGGTCGATGTACTCCGTGCGGTAGCGGCCAATCTCGGTCGCGGTGAGCTCACCGTTGGAGGCCAGCGCCGCGCAGTCCCGGCCGGGCAGGTTGTAGATCACGAACTGGATGTAGCTGGCACCCTGCGCGAGCGCCGCGTCCAGGTGGGCGCGCACGCCCATCGGGCCGTTGGAGCTGCTGTCCGGGGTCCCGTTGATCGCGGCGATCCGGTCGATCCACACCGCGGTCGGGTTGTTGGAGATGCGGCTGCCGCCGGAGACGCTATTGGCCTTGGCCCGCCATTCCGGGTTCACGTAGCCGGTGCCACCCGCGTACGGGTTGTCGGCCTTCGGGCCCGGGTTGCCGGTGGGACCGGTCGTCGGCGTGCCCGTGGTCGGGCTGGTGGTCGGCGTACCCGTCGTCGGGTTCGTCGTCGGCGTACCCGTGGTCGGGGTGACCGTGCCGGTGCAGACCGTGTTGTTGACCGAGAACGACGTCGGCACCGCGTTGGTGCCGGTGTGGGTGCCGATGAAGCCGGGGTTGACCGAGCCGCCGGTGGCGACCGCGCCGTTCCACGTCTCGTTGGCGACGGTGACGGCGCTGCCGCTCTGCGAGAACCGGCCGGTCCAGCCCTGGCTCACGGTCTGCCCGTTGGCGAACGAGAACCGCAGCGTCCAGGAGGTCCAAGCGTCCCCGACGTTACGAATGACGATGTTGCCCTGGAACCCGTTGTTCCACTGATTCGCGATGGTGTATGTCACGCTACAGCCCGGGGCGGCGCTGGCCGGCAAAGCCTGGATTACCGAGAGGCCGCCCAAGCCAAGCACAGCGACACCAGCTATCGCCAGGCGCTGTTTCCGGGTAGGACTCGAGCCGAGTCTCATTCCTGTTTCTCCTACTTCGTCGCGCGGCACCAGAGCGTGGGACTCTGGTGTGGCGCGCCGCGGGGAGTTCACCGCAGGCACGCCTAACGGGGTAGCTCACCGGCCCGGATGGCAAGCTGGAAGGTGGCATAACCTGTCCCGCCGTGCGGGCTGATGACCCCGACCCGCGTGCCCTGGCAGAACCTACACGCATCGGCTCCCCGAATGCGTTAAGCGAGTCTTGCATGGGAGGGCTCCCACGCACAAGCGGTAGGCCGTTGATCAGGGGCGGATCCGCGTGAATCGATATCCGATCGCGCGGACGCACCCTTGATCAACGGAGCGGCTTGCGGCCCCGGGTGGAGACAAACTGGTACGACAGCGACGCGAAGGACGGATCGTGGGCCAGCTTGCGGAACGCCGTCAACTGGTCCACGGACAGCCCGGCCGCCACCAGGCGGGGCTCGAGCGTGCGCGAGTTCAGGTCGTGCAGGGCGGCACCGGGCTCGCCGCCGGTCCAGCTCTCCGAGTGGGTCACCGTGTCCACCTCGCTCAGCCCGGCCGCGACCATCTCGGTGTGCACGTCCTGGGCCCACGCCAGGTCGGCGCCGCGGTCCTGCAACGCACCCAGGATCACGTCCATCACCTGCCCGAAGAGCTTCGCCGCGTCGTCCGTCGGCGCGGTCAGCACGCGCAACGGCGCCGTGCAGTCGAACTCCTCGACGACCAGCCAGCCGCCCGGGGCCAGGGCGTCGACCAGGTCGCGCAGCACCTTGCGGCGCTCGGGCAGGTGCAGGAGCAGGAGCCGGGCGTGGATCACGTCGAAGGGGGCACCCGAGGGGGCCGCGTCCGTCCGCGCGTCGTGGCAGACGACGCTCAGGTTGTCGTCCGGTTCGATGTGGGACGGGTCGAGGTCGCTGGCGACCACGTGGCCCTCGGGGCCGACTGCGGCGGCCATCACCCGGGCCACGGAGCCACCGCCGGCACCGACCTCCCAGCACGCGGCGCCCCGCCGCAGCACCGGGTACGCCAGCCGGGCGGTCGTGATCGGGTCGAGGAACGACTCCAGCGTGCGCAGCTGCGAGTCGGCCTCGGGGGCGCGGTTGTCGAACGAATAGCCGGTCTTCACGAGCGGTCAGCTCCCTTGCGGTTGGGGGTTCAGCGGCTGGTCGATGCTGAGCATCGATTGGACGGACACCGGTTCGGCGCGCACCTGCGTGGTCGACTCGTCGAACACCACGTGCCCGTAGTCCAGGACCGCGATCCGGTCGGCCACCTCGATCGCGTGGTCGAGCCGCTGCTCGACGAGCAGCACGCTCATGCCGGCCCCCGCCAGGCCGGAGATCAGCTCGCGCACCCGGGCGGCCACGCCGGCCGCCAGCCCCTCGGACGGCTCGTCCAGGAGCAGCACCCGGGGTTGGGTCAGCAGCGCCCGCGCGATGGCGAGCATCTGCTGCTCGCCCCCGGAGAGCTGGTCGCCGCGGTTGCCGAGGCGTTCGGCCAGCCGGGGCAGCAGTTCCAGCACCCGCGCGACCGTCCACTGAGGACTCCTTCGGCCGCCCACGGCCAGCCGCAGGTGCTCGGACACCGTGAGGCTCGCGAAGACCCGGCGTCCCTGCGGGACGAGGCCCACCCCGGCTCGGGCGATCACGTGCGCGGGCGCGCCGGCCAACTCCACGCCGTCCACCACGACCATTCCCGAGTACGGCTTGAGCAGCCCCGCGATCGCGTGCACCAGCGTGGTCTTGCCGGCCCCGTTGCGGCCCACGATCGCCTGCACGGTGCCTGATTCGACGGTCAGCTCCACGCCGTGCAGCACCCGCCCGCCGTGGTAGCCGGCGCACAGCCCGCCGACCCGCAGCGTCATGCGATCACCCCGCTGTACGCCTGCCGCACCGCGGCCGAGGTGCGGATCTCGTGCGGCGTGCCGGTGGCCACGTACTGGCCGTCGCGCAGCACGGTCACCACGTCGGCGAGCGCGAAGACCAGGTCCAGCCGGTGCTCGACCAGCAGCAGCGTGACCTCGCGGGGCAGGTCCCGCAGCACCGCGCCGAGCCGCTCGAACTCCACCGCGGACAGGCCGGCGGCCGGCTCGTCGAGCAGCAGCAGCCGGGGCCGCCCGGCGAGCGCCATGGCGATCTCGAGCTGGCGGCGCTGCCCGTGGGACAGCCGCTCCGCCTCGATGCCGGCGCAGTGGCCGAGCCCGAGCCGGTCGAGCAGCTCCGCGGCCGGCAACCGTCCCCGCCGTACGCCCCCGGACCGGCGCGCCGCCGCCACCGCGACGTTGTCCAATGTGGTCAGTGTGGGCCACACCGCCGGCCGCTGATGGATCCGCCCGATGCCGAGCCCAGCCCGCCGCGCCGCCCCCAACGCCGTAACGTCCCGCCCGGCAAACCGGATCCGCCCCCCAGAAGGCCGAATCGCCCCGGCGACCAGCCCCAACAACGTCGACTTCCCCGCCCCATTAGGCCCAATCACCCCCCGCCGCTCCCCCGCCACAATCCGTAGATCCAACCGATCCACGGCCGTAACCGCCCCGTACCTCCGGCACACCCCTTCGGTAATCAGCAGGTCATCCACCGAGCACCCCCTGGCCGGGCGTAGGCCAGCCACGCCGCGCGGCAGCAGGTAGGCGGTCGCCACAAAGAGGGCGCCCAGCACGAGGGGCGCCTGGCCGGGCAGCAGGCCGGAGAGCCAGTCCCGGGCGGCGAAGACGAGCGCCGTACCGGCGAGGGCGCCGAGCGGCGAGGCGGCACCGCCGATCACCACGCCGAGCAGCAGCAGGGCGGCCGTGTCGAAGCCGAAGTCGGCCGGTGCGACGTACTGCTGGGTGGTCAGCAGCAGCGCCCCGCCGGTGCCGGCGATCGCGCCGGCCGCCACGTAGGCGCCGGTCAGGTACGCCGTCACCGGGTGACCGCTGGCCCGCATCCGCCCCTCGTCGTCGCGGCTGCCGCGCAACAGCAGGCCGGCCGGGCCGCGCAGCGCGACCAGCACCAGGCACACCACCACACCGGCGGCCACGACGGCGTACAGGTAGCGGGCCCGGTCACTGTCGAGAGTGGACGCTCCCCACACCGGCCGTACGGCGGTGACCGCGAGCAGTCCGTCGGTGCCACCGGTGACCGACTTCCACCGGCTGGCGACGGTCATCGCCAACTCGCCGATCGCCAGCGTGATCATGAGAACGACCACGCCCCGCGCGTACACCACCAGCGGCGCGGTGAGCAGGGCGAACGCCGCACCCACCGCGGCCGCCACGCCGAGTTGCACGACGCCGACGGACTGGTCCAGGCTGGCCGCCGCGTACGCCCCGGCGGCGAACGGCGCGGTCTGACCCAGCGTGGGCAGTCCCGCCACGCCGGTCAGCAGCGCCACGCTCACCGCCACCAGGCCGAGCACCAGGATCCGGGCGAGCGTGGCCGTGGTGTAGTCGTCGACCAACCAGGGCACCGCCACCGCGACCCCAGTGGCGGAGACCGTCGCCAGCGCGATGAGCCGGCTCACGCCGTACCCCAGACTCGGAGCAGGCCGCGCGCGCGGGCCGCGAGCACCAGCGCCATGGCCGCGAAGAGCAGGAACGGCGCGGCCGTCGGTAGCAGCGCGACGCCCAAGGTCTGGATCTCGCCGACCGCGAGCGCCGCGAGCAGCGTGCCCGCGACGGAGCTCAGGCCGCCCAGCACCACCACCACAAGCGAGAGCAGCAGCACGGTGGCGGCCGTGCTCGGTCCCGGCCCGATGATCGGCGCGCCGAGCACCCCGGCCACGCCGGCGAGCGCGCCGGACGCGGTCAGCACCCCGATCCGGACCCGCGCCGGGTTCACGCCGAGGCTGGCCACCATCTGCGGGTCGTCGACCGCGGCCCGGATCAGCATGCCGGCCCGGGTACGGGTCACCGCCAGGTACAGCAGCACCGCCAGCACGACCGCGACGGCGATGAAGAGCAGCCGGTACGCCGCGTACGCGTGCCCGGCCAGATCCACCGGCCGGTCGATCGCGGCCGGTACGCGTACCGGCAGATCGTCCGGGCCGAACGCGGCGACCAGCAGGCTGCCGCCGGCGAGGGCGACCCCGAACGTCAGCAGGGCCTGGGTGAGGTGGTCGCGGCGGGCGACCGGCGCCAGCAGGCCCGCGAGGACCGTGCCGGCGCCGGCGGACGCGACCACCCCGGCGGCCAGCGCCAGTGGCAGCGCGGCCCAGCCCCCGTCGGCCAGCCACGCCGCCACGTAGGCGCCGATCGCGTACAGGGTGCCGTGGGCCAGGTTGAGGATGCCGGCAACGCCGAAGCTCAACACCAGCCCGGCCGCCACGACGAAGAGCAGCAGGCCGTACGCGACGCCGTCGAGCGCCGGAATCAGGTACGGGTCCAGATTGCTCATTCGCCCACGGTGGCCAGGTCGCCGACGACCGTGTTGGACAGCGCCCGGCCGTCCTGGCGCACCTGCCGCAGGTACCACTTCTGGACCGGCGAGTGGGTCTTCTTGGAGAACTGCCACGCCCCGCGCGGGCTGTCGATCTGGCCGAGCCCGCCGATCGCGGTGTTGATGCTCTCCGGGGTCGGGTTCTCGCCGGCCGCGCCGATCGCCTTGTCCAGCACCGCCGCCGCGTCGTAGGAGGCCATCGCGTACGTGGTGGGCGGCCCGTCGTGGTTCGCCTTCCAAGCGGCGACGAAGGCCCTGTTCTCCGCGTTGTCCAGGTCGGGCGAGTAGTTGAGCACGGAGAAGACGTCCCGGGCCGCCTCGCCCTGCGCGTTCAGCACGCCGCCCTCGGTCAGGAAGCCCGCCGCGTACAGGGGCAGATCCTTGACCTCCGACTGCGCGTACTGCTTGACGAACTCGATGGCGGCGCCGCCGGCGTAGAAGGTGTAGACGGCATCGGCGCCGGACGCCTTGATCTGCGCGAAGTACGGGGTGAAGTTCTTCGTCTGCGGGAACGGCGTGAACGTGGTCTTGCCGCTCTCGTTGGCGAGCTTCCCGCCGGACCTGGTGAACGCGTCGGTGAACCCCTTGAGCTGGTCCCAGCCGCCCTGGTAGTCCGGGCCGATCGCGTACACCTTGCCGTCGACGTTGTCGCGCACGTACTGGGCGATGGCCGCGCCGGTCTCCTGCGACAGGTACGACGTGTGCCAGACCCGGGTGATGTCCTTCAGCTCGGGCCGGCCGTTCGCGCCGATGAACGGGATCTTGCCCTGGGCGACCACGGGCTGGATGGCCGCGGCCGAGCCACCGCCCACGACGCCGGTCAGCGCGACCACCTTGTCCTGCTTGACCAGCTTGGTGGCGGCCGGTACGGCGGTCGGTGCCCCGTCGCCCTCGTCCGCCACGATCAGCTCGATCTGGTGGCCGCCGAGCTTCCCGCCGTGCGTGCTCAGATAGAGCTGGAACCCGTCGCGGATGTCGGTGCCGACCGCCTGGTACGTGCCGGACAGCGAGGCGAGCAGCCCGATCTTGAGGGTGCCCGCCGCTCCACCACTGCCGCCGGAGCAGGCCGTGGCGGCGCCCACCAGACCGAGGGCGATGAACGCCGCCGCCATCTTGCGCATAGACATGTCTTCCTTCTCCCAGGACACGGTTTACGGGGGTCAGCGGGTGTGACTGAGTGCGCGGGCCGCGGGCGTCAGGGCGTCGCCGATGCGGTTGGCCAGCTCGGTCATCTCGTACGAGACCTTGCCGACGTCGCAGGTCGGAGTGGCCAGTACGAGCAGCGAGGCGCCGTCGTTGAAGGCCATCGAGAACATGAACCCGCCCTCGAGCTGGGTGACGTTGGAGATGACCGCGCCGGCGTCGAAGAAGGCCGCTGCCCCGCGCAGCAGGCTGACCAGGCCGCTCCCGGTCGCCGCCAGCTGGTCGGCCCGGTCCGGCGGCAGGGCACGCGTCGCGGCCACCATCAGCCCGTCCGCCGAGATGGCGATGGCGTGGCTGACGTCGGGCGCGCGCTCGGCGAAGCTGTCCAGCATCCAGCCGAGGTCTCGTTGGTTGGTCACGAAGGCTCTCCTGTCGCATCAGTGATGGGCGAGGCGTTGGCCAGCGGGCGGCGACCCGCGACGCCGCGGGCGTACGCGGACATGGCGGAGGCGACCTGCGCCGGGTCCCGCCGCTCCGAGCGGCTCGACTGGTCCGGCGCCGGCGGGACGGCCCCGGGTACCAGGTGCCGGCCCGCCTGGCGGATCGGCAACCCGCCGCGGGTCGTCTCCGTGACCTCCGGCGTACCGAGCTCCGCCGCGGCTCGCCAACCGTCGTCGCCGGGCGTGTTCCAGTTCGGGGCGGGGGCGGGGGCGGGCGCCTCGTCGGCCACACGCGAGTCCTGGACGCCCACCCCGGCGTGGTCGGCGCGGAACCAGCTGTTGACCTGCTCGAAGATGATCAGCTCCTGGGTCTGGTCGATCTCCCGTACCGGGGCCCGGCCGGAGGCGCGCTGGGCGGGCGGGCCGCCGTTCGCTCCGGGGATCGGCAGACCGCCGTTGGCGCCGGGGATCGGCAAGCCACTTCTCGCGCCCGTGATCGGCAAGCCACTGTTCGAGCCCGGGATCGGCGGACCTCCGTTGGCGCCGCCGTTAGGGCCTCCGTTGGGTCCGAAAGTCGGCGGGTTGATGACCTGGGCGGGACGCGGGATGTTCATGCCGGCCGGAGCGGGGCTCACCGGGATCGAGCCGTCCAGGTGGATCCCCGCCTCCAGCGCGCCGGCCAGGGCCGGCCGGCCCGCGGTGGGCAGTTCCTCGTTCAGCGGCACCGGCCGGATCAGCGTGCCCGGCAGCGCCACCTCGGCGATGGTGCCCAGCCGGGGTCCGGGGCGCAGCTCAACCGTGGCGCCCAGGCGGATGGCGAGCTGGCCCACCACGACCAGACCCATGGCCCGCACGGCGTGCACGTCGATCGCCGGCGGCCTGGCCAGCACCTCGTTGAGCTGTCCCAGCCGCTCCTTGGGTAGGCCGACGCCCTCGTCGCTGATCTGGACGATCACCCGGTCGCCCAGCCCGCGCGCGGTCACCCACGTCTCGCTCTCCGGCGGGGCGTACGTCGTCGCGTTGTCCATGAGCTCGGCCAGCAGGTGCACGACCTCGTCGACCGCGTCCCGGGAGACCGCGACGTCGCTGTCGACCACGCCGAGGCGTACCCGTTGGTAGTGCTCGATCTGGGAGAGCGCGGCCTGCAGGACCTTCGGCAGCGGCACGTCGTCGTGCCGCATGCGGCCGACGCCGACGCCGCCCAGGACCAGGAGGCTGGCGTTGATCCGCGCCATCCGGGTGGCCAGGTTGTCCAATGTGTACAGCCGCTGCAGCCGGTCCGGGTCGGTCTCGTCCTGTTCCACGAGGTCGACCTGGGCGAGTACCGCGTCGACCAGGCGCTGCTCGCGGCGGCTGAGGTGGATGAAGATCTTCGCGGTGTTGGCCCGCATGACCGCCTGCTCGGCGGCGGTGCGGACAGCGGCCCGGTGCACCGCGTTGAACGCCTGGCCCACCTCGCCGATCTCGTCGACGCTGCCGGTGGCGCGCTCCACGGGGGCCGCCGCCTGCATGGCAAGGGCCTCCGGATGCACCGTCGCATCCGCGCCGCGCAGTTCCTCCACCATGGCGGGGAGCGCGTCGAAGGCCACCGCGTTCGCCGCGTCGCGCAGGCGCCGCAGCCGGCGGGTGATCTGCCGGGCGACGGCCCACGTGACCAGCACGGTCAGCGCCAGGGCCACGGCCATCGCGGCGCCTTCCAGGATCGCGTTGGTCCGCTGGTCGACGCGGTCCGCGTCGATCTTGGTGAACACGGACGCGTCGACGCGCTGCTGCACCTCGAACAGGCGCTTCGCCCACGCCTGGGTCGCTTCGATCCAGGCAGCGGTGTCGACCTTCAGCTGGCTGCCCGGGGCGGCCCGGGACACCTGGTCCTGCAGGCGCTGCAGCCCGACCACGGCCTCGCCGCTGCCGGCCTGCTCCCACCACACCCGCCACTCCGGCCGGGCCAGGGCGAGGAACGCCAGGCTGTTCTCGGTGAAGCTGGTCCGCGACGCGGTGATGTCCTGCTGAAGCGCCGGCGTGAGCTGCCCGGCGGTCAGCGCCCGCATGACGGCGACCTGCTGCTGGCCGACGGACTCGCCGGCCTTCGACAGCGCGGCCGAGGCGCGGATCTCGTCGGCGATCACCGGCGACTCCACGCCCTGCGCGGTCGCCTCCCGGTACGCGAGCAGGTCCGCGATGACGATCCGATAGCTGAACGTCATGGCCGACACGGACGCGTGCGCGGCCGTACGCACCTGGGCCCGCAACGGCCCGAGGTCGCTCAGCGAGCCGTCGATCCGGTCCAGCACGGCCTCGGTACCCGCGGGCACCGAGGGCACGAGCCCACGCTGCTTGCGGTACCGCGCCACGGCCTGGTCCGTGTCGGCGGTCTGCCGGCCGAACGCCTCTTCCTGATGTGCGCCGCTGGCCGACAGGAGGTCGGCTGCGGCGACCCGTTCGCGCTGCAACTGGTACGCCAGGCTGCCGGCATCGGCGGCGAGGCGCGTGAGCACGCCAAGGTCACTGGCCCGTTCGGCCTGTTGGACGCTCCCCGCGAGCGCCAGGCCGGCGAAGCCGACCACAGCCACCAGCGGCGCGGCCACGATGATGCGCATGCGAGAGGCGATCTTCCAGCCCCTCTGGCGCGCTTGGCCCGGACGGGCGGCATGGGCTTTTCCACCGGATGCCAAGATTCACTCCCCCACGGGCTGGACGGCACAATTCGATGTGCACGTTGCAGCTAGCAATTCCCGTGGGGTCGCACAAGATGTGCGACGATCCGCTCTTGCCTCTTAGGGCCCCAAGTGGTAGCGCCCCACCCCTCGCCCCCTTTTTTTCGCACGCCGATCAAGGACTTCGCCGTCGATCAAGGGCAAACGGTCGTGGTTTGATCTCTAATCCACGACCGTTTGCCCTTGATCGACGCGGAAGTCCTTGATCGACGCGGCGCCCGACCGGGCTACGCGGCGGCCGCCGTCGTGTCGTCGTACTGGGCGAAGGTCTCGACGATGACCGGCAGCGCCCGGTGCGCACGGAACGCAACATTGGGCTTGAACGAGTTGAGGTGCTCCGGCGCCAACCGCAACCCCGGCACCTCCGTGACCAGGCGGGTAAGCGCGATCTGCGCCTCCAGGCGAGCCAGTGCGGCACCGATGCAAAAATGCGGACCGTAACCGAAGGAAAGGTGGTCCTTGCCGTCCCTGCGGTGCGGGTCGAACGCGTCGGCATGCGCGAAAACTGCCGAATCGCGGTTGGCCGCGCCGATCAGCAGCAGGCAGCGCGCCCCGGCCGGGATCGTCGTCTCGCCGAGCGTCACCGGTGCGCTGGTGACCCGCAGCCAGCCGTCGATGGCCGGACCGAACCGCAGCGTCTCCTCCACCAGCGCCGGCACGCCCGA
Source organism: Phytohabitans rumicis (assembly GCF_011764445.1). NCBI lineage: Bacteria > Bacillati > Actinomycetota > Actinomycetes > Micromonosporales > Micromonosporaceae > Phytohabitans > Phytohabitans rumicis. The sequence continues at coordinate 5,625,206 of NZ_BLPG01000001.1, read as the reverse complement.
CGGGTTGTCCACCAGCCGCTCCCACCGGCCGCGCTCGGACAGCGCGTTGTCCAGGCTGTGGGCCAGCAGGCCGGACGTCGTCTCGTGGCCCGCCACCAGCAGGTTGAACGCCAGGCTGGCGACCTCGTCGGTGGTCAGCACCTCGTCGTCGCCATCGCGGAAGCGCAGCGCCTTGCTCACGAAGTCGTCGCCCGGATGTCCCTCTTGGAGCCGGAACGCGACGAGTCGTTGGCAGTACCGCCAGAAGTCGAGCAACCCTTGGGCGAGCCGGACCTGCTCGTCCGGGCTGGGCTGGCCCCAGATCAGCGCGATCTGACCGTCCGACCATTTCTTGATCAGCGCCACATCTTCGGCCGGCACGCCGAGAATGTCGACAACGACCAGAAGCGGCAACTCGGCGGCGAATTCCGGCACCAGGTCGACCACGGTGCCGCGGCGCGCGATGAGGCGCTCCACCAACTCGTCCACACGGCGCCGGACTATCGGGCCGTACTGCTCGTTGACGCGCACGGCCGTATTGGCGAACGTCGCACGCAGCGCTCGGCGGGTACGCGTATGGGTGGGTGCGTCGGCCGCGGCCGTGGTCGGCGGTGCGTCAATCTCCATGACGATTGACAGCGCTTCCGGACACACGTCATAAATCGGCGCTAGGGTCAGGGCGTTGCGGAATGTGTCGCTGTCACCGAGCGCGTTCCTCACGTCAGCATGCTGCGTGATCAACCACAGGCCCAGGTCCTCGGCGTAATGAACCCGCTCGGGACCGTCGAGTAGATCTCGCCAAATAGCGGCCGGGTTGGTGAGGTACGTGCCAGAGAATGGTCTTAGCTCCATGGCCTGCCTCCTCGGGACTTCTACCGTCCGATACCACAGAGGATTAAGTCAACCCATTCTCAAATACAGCAATAGTCAGCCCAGTCGCGAATAGACAATATGCGAGATGCAATTTGCACCAGCAATGTTGCCCACCTCTCCCCTTCGCCGCCCCTCGCTTCTCCCACCCCCTTCCGCCCGCACTCTCCCCCTCCTACCGCCCCTCCTGGCGCCCCTTCTCCCGCCCTTCTGCCGCCTCTCCTGCCCCTTCTGCCCCTCCTGCCGTGCGCGATGGGGGGCGACCGTGAGTGGGGCGCCGCGAGTAGGGCGCCCCTACTCCCGCAAGCCGTAGAGCGTCATGCCCTGGATGAGCCCCGGAACCTCTCCTTGTACGCCTCGAAATCCCACCCCGCCAGGAATGCGGTGGCGGCGTTGCGGCCGGATTCGTACAGCGCGTCCGCCTTCTGCTTGCTCAGGCCGAAGTCGGTCGCCTGGGTGTCCAGGCTGTCCACGAAGATCGTCCGGACGAGCACGTCGGGCCGGCCGGAGTGGATCCGGTCGTAGAAGCCGGTCATCGTGTCCAGCATGGGCCTTGGACAGGCTGACGACGCCGCGGATGCGGTTGACCCGGGACCGTGACAACCGGATCCCGAACGTGGGCCACCGCGGCTCGCGGTCGGCGCGGTCGAACACGTTGATCGGGAAGTTCGACAGCATGCCACCGTCGACCATCCACACGTCCCCGCCGTTCCTCGGATCCGGGCACTTCGCCGGCCGGAAGTAGTACGGGATCGCCGTCGACGCCCGGACCGCCTCGACCACCGGCACCGTGTCCGGATCGCGGCCGAACCGGTCGGGGTAGTCCCACGGCAGGTGGGCCAGCATGCCGTTGGTGAGGTCCGACGCCATGGCGACGAAGCGGTAGCCGCGGCCCGGCCGCTGAGCGAGCGCCGGATCGGGCTGGTCGTCCACGAGCGGGAGGTGCTCGAAGGTCTTGACCTCGGCCTCACCCAGCTTCTCGTCCAGCCAGGACCGCAGGTAGTCGCCCTTGCACCAGCCCTGCCGCAGCAGCACCTGGGACGCGAAGCCGAGCCCCGTCGGGGCGTACCAGGGCCGGTCCCGGAATCTCTTGTAGTCCAGGTCGTCCATCATCTCGCGCAGTCGCTTGGCCCGGACCCCGGCGGCCACCAGCGACCCGACGATCGAGCCGGCGGACGTGCCCGCCACCTTGGGGAACGTGTATCCGCGCTCCTCCAGCACGGACACCGCACCGGCGAGGGCGATCCCCTTGACGCCGCCGCCTTCGAGTACCAGATCCGCGTTCATACCGGCCAGAGCAGCCACCCGGCCCACCAGATACACAGGGGTGTCTCGTCGCTCACTTCCTGAAATGCGGATCGCCCGCATTTGGTTTGACTTGGCGTGCCTGCCAACGACTGGGTCAACCCGCTGCTCGATCCGTCGGACCGCCGGCTCCCGCACGTCGCGGGACCGTCCGGCCTCGTCATCTTCGGTGTCACGGGCGACCTTTCCCGTAAGAAGCTGATGCCCGCCGTCTACGATCTGGCCAATCGCGGCCTGCTCCCACCGGGTTTCTCCCTGGTGGGCTTCGCCCGGCGCGACTGGGAGAGCCAGGACTTCGCCCAGATCGTGTACGAGGCGGTGAAGCAGCACTCCCGTACGCCGTTCCGCGAGGACGTGTGGAAGCAGCTGGCCGAGGGGTTCCGGTTCATTCCCGGCGACTTCGACGACGAGGTGGCCTTCAAGCGGCTCCGCGAGGCGGTCGATGACCTCGACGCCGAGCGCGGGACCAATGGCAACTTCGCGTTCTATCTGTCCGTGCCGCCGAAGTTCTTTCCCAAGGTGGTCCAGCAGCTCCAGAAGCACGGTCTCGCCGACCCGCCGCCGGGCTCGTGGCGGCGCGCGGTCATCGAGAAGCCGTTCGGGCACGACCTGGCCAGCGCCGAGGAGCTGAACCGGATCATCCACCAGGTCTTTCCGCCGCACGAGGTCTTCCGCATCGACCACTACCTGGGCAAGGAGACCGTCCAGAACATCCTGGCGCTGCGGTTCGCCAACAGCATGTACGAGCCGATCTGGAACCACCGGTACGTCGACCACGTACAGATCACCATGGCGGAGGACATCGGCATCGGTGGCCGCGCCGGGTACTACGACGGGATCGGGTCGGCGCGCGACGTCATCCAGAACCACCTGCTGCAGCTGCTCGCGCTGACCGCCATGGAGGAGCCGGCCGACTTCACCGCCGAGTCCCTCGTCGCCGAGAAGCTCAAGGTGCTGCGGGCCGTCCGGCTGCCGGCGGATCTGGGCAGCCACACCGTGCGCGGCCAGTACGCCGGTGGCTGGCAGGGCGGCGAGAAGGTGGTCGGGTACCTCGACGAGGCCGGCATCGACCCGAGGTCGAGGACCGACACGTACGCCGCGGTCAAGCTGGAGATCGACAACAAGCGGTGGTCGGGGGTTCCGTTCTATCTGCGTACGGGCAAGCGGCTGGGCCGCCGAGTGACGGAGATCGCGGTGGTGTTCCAGCGGGCTCCGCACTCCCCGTTCGGCTCCGGCGAGCCCGGCCAGAACGCCGTGGTCATCCGGGTCCAGCCGGACGAAGGGGTGACCCAGCGGTTCGGCTCGAAGGTGCCGGGCACCTCGATGGAGATCCGCGACGTGACGATGGACTTCGCGTACGGCGAGTCCTTCACCGAGAGCAGCCCCGAGGCGTACGAGCGGCTGATCCTCGACGTGCTGCTCGGCGACGCGAACCTCTTCCCGCGCCACCAGGAGGTCGAGGAGTCCTGGCGGATCCTCGACCCGATCGAGAAGTACTGGGACACGCACGGCACGCCCGCGGCGTACCCCGCTGGCACCTGGGGTCCGGCGGCGGCCGACCGGATGCTCGCGCGAGACGGAAGGAGCTGGCGGCGGCCATGAACCTCGAACTGACCGGCACCACATCCAGCAAGATCAACCAAGCCCTGGTGGATGGCCGGCGGGCAACCGGCAGCCCGGCCACCGGCATGGTGCTGACCCTCGTGATCGTCACCGACGAGGAGAACTGCCACGACGCGGTGAAGGCCGCCGCCGACGCCTCGCACGAGCACCCGTGCCGGATTCTCACGGTCGTCCGGCGGCGGCGGCGCAGCGAGACCCGGCTGGACGCGGACGTGCAGGTCGGCACCGGCGAGACGGTCGTCCTGCGGCTGCACGGCGACCTGGCCGACCAGGCCGACTCGGTGGTGCTGCCGCTGCTGCTGCCGGACGCCCCGGTGGTCGTGTGGTGGCCGGCGGACGCCCCGGCGGACCCGGCCGCGGACCCACTCGGCGCGCTGGCCCAGCGGCGGATCACCGACGCGTACGCGGTCGCCGAGCCGCTGCAGGACCTGGCCGCGCGCGCGGCGACGTACACCCCTGGGGACACCGACCTGGCCTGGACCCGGCTGACGCCGTGGCGCTCGCTACTGGCGGCGGCGCTGCAGCAGGCCCGCAGCGACGTGACCTCCGCGGTGGTGGAGAGCGAGCCGGACAATCCCAGCGCGGAGCTGCTGGCGCGGTGGTTCGCCGCCCGGCTGAAGGTGCCGGTGGAGCGGGTCGTCACCGGCGGCCCGGTGGTCACCGCGGTACGCCTGCGCACCGCCGCCGGCGAGATCCACATCGACCGGCCGGCGGGCGGGGTGGCCACGCTGTCCATCCCCGGCCAGCCCACCCGCGTCCTGGCGCTGAAGGTCCGCACGACCGCCGAGCTGATCGCCGAGGAACTGCGCCGACTCGACCCCGACGACGCGTACGCGGGGCACTGCGGGCTAATGTCGGGTCTGTTGCCGACAAGGGAGTGAGTAATGCGCCTCAACCAGTCGCCTGAGTGGGCCGCGCTGGCCAAGCACCGTGCGGAGCTGGGTGACACGCACCTGCGCGAGCTCTTCGCCACCGATCCGGTGCGGGCGGAGCGGCTCACGACGCGGGTTGGTGATCTGTACCTGGACTACTCCAAGCACCTGGTGACTGACGAGACGCTGGGCCTGCTGCGCGACCTGGCCGCCGCCCGCGACGTCGCCGGCCTGCGCGACGCGATGTTCCGCGGCGAGAAGATCAACGTGACCGAGCGCCGGGCCGTGCTGCACACCGCCTTGCGCGCGCCCCGCGACGCCGTCATCGAGGTCGACGGCGAGAACGTCGTGCCCGCCGTGCACGCCGTGCTGGACAAGATGGCCGCGTTCGCCGACGGCGTACGGACCGGCGCCTGGACCGGCGCCACCGGCAAGCGGATCCGCACCGTGGTCAACATCGGCATCGGCGGCTCCGACCTCGGGCCGGCGATGGCGTACGAGGCGCTGCGCGCGTACACGGCACGTGACCTGGCGTTCCGGTTCGTGTCCAACGTCGACGGCGCCGACCTGCACGAGGCGGTGCTCGACCTGGACCCGGCCGAGACGCTCTTCATCGTCGCATCCAAGACGTTCACCACGATCGAGACCATCACGAACGCCACGTCGGCCCGGTCCTGGCTGGTCGCCGGCCTCGGTGGCGACGAGAGCGCGGTGGCCAAGCACTTCGTGGCGCTGTCCACCAACGCCCCGAGGTCGCGAAGTTCGGCATCGACACCGTCAACATGTTCGAGTTCTGGGACTGGGTGGGCGGCCGTTACTCGTACGACTCCGCGATCGGGCTGTCCCTGATGATCGCGATCGGCCCGGACAACTTCCGCGCGATGCTCGACGGCTTCCACCTGATTGACGAGCACTTCCGCACGGCGCCACCGGAGGCCAACGCACCGCTGCTGCTGGGCCTGCTGGGCGTCTGGTACGGCGCGTTCTTCGACGCCCAGTCGCACGCGGTGCTGCCGTACAGCCACTACCTGTCGAAGTTCACCGCGTACCTGCAGCAGCTCGACATGGAGTCCAACGGTAAGTACGTGGACCGCCAGGGCCAGCCGGTCCAGTGGCAGACCGGGCCGGTGGTCTGGGGCACGCCGGGCACCAACGGCCAGCACGCGTACTACCAGCTCCTGCACCAGGGCACCAAGATGATCCCGGCCGACCTGCTCGGCTTCGTACGGCCGGTGGCGGAGTTGGGCCCGGAGCTGTCCGCGCAGCACGACCTGCTGATGGCCAACCTCTTCGCGCAGGGCCAGGCGCTCGCGTTCGGCAAGACCGCCGACGAGGTACGCGCCGAGGGCGTACCGGCGGAGCAGGTGCCGCACCGGACGTTCCCCGGCAACCACCCCACCACCACGATCCTGGCCGCCGAGCTCAGCCCGTCCGTGCTCGGCCAGCTCGTCGCCCTCTATGAGCACAAGGTGTTCGTCCAGGGGGCGATCTGGGACATCGACTCGTTCGACCAGTGGGGCGTGGAGCTGGGCAAGGTGCTGGCCAAGCGGGTCGAGCCGGCCCTCACCGAGGGCGCCGACGTGCCCGGCCTGGACGCGTCAACGGCCGCCCTCGTCGCCACCTACCGCTCCCTGCGCGGCCGCTGACCGGGCGCGCTCGGCGAGAAACTCCTGCTCGGTGGCGTTGTCGCTGAGCGCGAGCGCGGCCTGGTACGCCTCGGCCGCCTCGGCGTCGCGCCCGAGCCGGTGCAGGAGGTCGGCCTTGGTGGCCGGCAGGTAGCGGTAGCCGGCCAGCCGGCCGTCGCGTTCGAGCGCCTCCACCTCGGCCAGCGCCGCCTCCGGGCCGTCGACCATCGAGACGGCGACGGCCCGGTTGAGCGCCACCACCGGCGACGGCCAGATCCGCAGCAGCTCGTCGTACAGCGTGCGGATCTGCGGCCAGTCGGTCTCCTCGTACGCCGGGGCCTGCGCGTGCAGCGCGGCGATCGCCGCCTGCAAGGTGAACCGCCCTGGCGAGCCGGCCTCCAGAGCGGCCACCACGAGCCGGTCGGCCTCGGCGATCATCTCCCGGTCCCACGCGGTCCGGTCCTGCTCCGCCAGGCGCAGCAGCCGGCCGTCCGGGTCGGTGCGGGTGGACCGCCGGGCGTGGTGGGCCAGCAGCAGCGCCAGCAGCCCGGCGACCTCACGGTCAGCGGGCAATAGCAGGCGCAGCATGCGCGCGAGGTCGAGCGCGCGGGTGGTGAGCTCGTCGCGCACCAGCTCCTGCCCCGAGTACGCGGTGTGCCCGGTCGCGAAGAGCAGGTGGATGACCGTCAGCACCGTGTCGACGCGCTCGGGCAACTCCTCGACCGAGGGCACCGCGTACGGGATGCGCGCGGCGGCGATCTTCTTCTTGGCCCGGGTGAGCCGGGCCGCCATCGTCGCCTCGCTGACCAGGAACGCCTGCGCGATGTCCGGCGTCGCCACCCCGCACACGAGCCGGAGCGTGAGCGCGATCCGCGCCTCCTGCGCCAACGCCGGGTGGCAGCACGTGAAGATCAGCCGGAGTCGGTCGTCGGGGATCGCGTCAGGCTCCGCCATCGCCGTCTCGGTCGGCCCCAGCAGCAGCGGAAGCTTGGCCTGAAGCACCTGCCGGTGGCGGATCGCGTTGAGCGCGTTGCGCCGCGCCACCGTGGTCAGCCACGCTCCGGGCCGGGTGGGCACCCCGTCGCGGTCCCACGTCTTCAGCGCCTGGACGTACGCGTCCTGCACGGCCTCCTCGGCGGCGTCGAGATCGCGCGTGACCCGCACCGTCGCGGCGAGCACGTAGGCCCACTCGCGACGGTGCGCGTCCGCGATCGCGTCCTCGACCGTGCTCAGCTCTGCTCCGCGACCTGGAATCCGAGCAGCGGTCGCACCTCCACGCCCCCGTTGACGATCGGGGTCATCTTGGCGATGGCGAGCGCCTGGTCAAGGTCGCGCGCCTCGACCACGAAGATGCCGGCCAGCACCTCCTTGGTCTCGATGAACGGGCCGTCCGTCACCAGGTCACCGCGGATCGACGTGGCCGTCTCGGGCGGCAGCAGCGCCAGCCCGGCCACCTCCCGCGCGCCCAACTCGCTGATCCGCTGTGGCAACTGCTCGTGCGCGGCCATGATCTCCGGGGGCAGGTCCTCCGGTGCCACGCGCTCGTAGATGAGCACCGCGTACTGGGTCATCGTGCCGTCGCCTCCTCTTTCGCTCGGTCGTCTCGCTCGGTCTCTCGCTCGGTCGGAAGCCGCCGGAGCGGCTCCCTCACCCGACCGACACGCGAGCCCCCCCGAAATCGACAGCCCTGGCGAAAATATCTCTGGCGGCGGCTCAGACCGCGACCGGCCCGAGGGGCACCGCCTGCCCGAGCACGTCGTGGTTGACCCAGAACTCGACGACGCGCCCGCCCTCGACCCGGATGATGTCGGTGCCGGTGAAGCTGACGTCGTCGGCCGCGGCCCGACCCTCGTCGCCGTGGCGGGTGAACACCCAGCGGCCGGCGATCAGATCCTTGCTGATGATCGGGCCCACCTCCACCGCGAGCCGGCCGGCCGGAAACGCGGCGTGCAGGGCGCTGATCCAGGACAGGAGCGCCCGCCGGCCGCCGGCCCGGTCAAGCCCCTGCCCGATCGCCGGAACGTGCAGGACGAGCGCGGGCACGACGATCTCCTCCGCCTGTGCGAGGTCCGCGTTACGCAGTGCCACCCACCGCTTCCAGAGCGCGCGCCGGAAGTCAGCCGGAGCGTACGTGGAGTTGCCGTTGGGATTGATGGTCATGCGTCCATCGTCAGGGGCACCGCGGACAGCATCCTGTCCGCGTTTCGCAGAAAGTCGAGCGGCGCGACCGGCAGGTGGGGCAGGCGCAACCGGTCCGGACCGATCGACCGAGACGGGGCGATCTCGGCCGTCGTCGCGGCGTGCCGCATGCGGTCCAGCCGAAACTCCCGCTCATCGCCACGCAGCCGGCACCAGCCCACCAGGTACCACAGCCGGCCGCCGCCGAGCAGCGCCACCGGCTCCACCAGCCGCTGGGAGGCGGCGCCGTTCCGGTCGACGTACTGGATGTCGAGGACCGACCGGCTGACCACCGCGTCCTCCGCCACCCGCAGCACCTGCGGGGTGGGCCGGGATCCGCGGCCGGCTGCGGCGCGACCAGGTGGATCCGCTCGGCGACCTCGCGCGCGGCCTGGACGTCGCGCTGCGCCATCGCCGCGACGAGCTTGTTGAGCGCCGAGCGCGCCGCGTCCTGGAACGGGGTGTCCGCGAGCGACTCCAGCGCGATGGCGGTGGCCACCGCCTCGCGCGCGGTGATGTTGACCGGGGGCAGGGTGTGCGCCCGGTCCACGACGTATCCGCCGGTGCGGCCCGCCTCGGCGTAGATGGGCACGCCGGCCTCCTGGAGGGCGGCGATGTCGCGCCGGATCGTGCGCGCGTCGACCTCGAACCGCGCGGCGAGCCAGTGCGCGCTGCGCGGGCGCGGCGACACCGCCCGCAACTCCTCCACCAGTGCGTAGAGCCGATCAGTACGGTTCACGCGGCGACGCTACCCGCGAGCACCGACACTTTCCGCCAGCCGCAGGATGATCTTGGAGAGCGCGGGCGTGCGGGCATCCCGGTCGTCGGCGAGGACGTCGGCGCCCCGGCGGGCGTCGCGGGCGGCGGCCCGGTCACCGAGCGCGTCGTACGCCCGGGCGAGCATGTCCAGCGTCGCCGACTTCGCCGAGCGGATGTCCATGTCGTCGTACGTCTGCAGGCACCGCCGCAGCACCGGCACGGCGGCCTCGGCGCGACCGTCACCGATCCAACTCACCGCCAGGTCGCGCTCCAGCCCGGTGGCCCACAGCCGGTCGCCGAGCTGCACCGCGAGGTCGTGGCTCTCCTGCAGCAGCCGTACGGCCTCGCGCCGCCGGCCCAGTCCCGCGGCGGCCGAGGCGAGGTGCCGCAGCGCGGCCAGCAGCACGTAACGGTCGCCCACGCCACGCAGCCGGTCGGCGGACTCCGCGGCCGCCGTGTACGCCAGCCGCGGCTCGCCGCGCAGCAGCCGGGTGACCGCGAGGGAGTTCAGGGCGCGGGCGACCACGATCTCGGCGGCGACCTGCCGGCGCGCCTCCGCCACGGCGGTACGGTCGACGGCCAGCGCGTCGTCAAGCCGGCCCAGCCCGCGCAGCGCCGCGGAGAGCGCCGGCGACGCGAGTACGGCGGCCACCGGATCGGCCGCGGACCGGAAGAGCTCCACCGCGCGCCCCGCCGCCGCGGCGGACTCCTCGAAGCGGTTCTGGTAGCCGTACAGCACCGCCTGGTCGCTCAGCACGCAGGCCAGCCCGTGCCGGTCGCCGAGGCGCTCGAACGCGGCCCGGCTGTGCGCGAAGCTCTTGGCGGCGTCGGCCATGTCGCCGCACACCAGGCTCAGTACGCCCGCGAGGAACTCGGCCCGCGCCGTCGCCCGCTCGTCGCCGATCCGCTCGGCGGCCCGCCGGACCACCCGCTGCACGGCCCGCAGCTCGCTCCACCGGCCCTGCGTCCACAGGAACGGCGCGAGCCGCTCGGCGACGTCGACGGCCTCCTGGTCGGCGCCGGCCGCGTGCGCCATCGTGACCGCGCCGGTGAGGAAGTCCAGCTCCGCGGCCAGCCAGTCCCCGCCGGCCGGGTCGGTGCCCGACGAGCGGTACCAGGTCAGGGTGCGGGGCAGATGCCCGGCGGCGTGCCCGGCCCGGACCACGGTCGCGTCGAGCAGCCGGCGCCGGGCCGCCCGCCGGGCCGCCTCCGCCTCGGCAGCCAGCTCGTCGGCGTAGATGCGCAGCAGGTCGTGCAGCCGGTAGCGCAGCTCGCCCAGCTCCGACGAGACCGGCTCCAGCAGGCTGGCCTCGACCAGCTCGTCGAGGATCGCGTCCACATCGGACCTTCCGACCAGGGCGGCCACCGCCCAGGCCGCGAAGGTGGTCGGCCCCGGCACCCCCAGCAGCCCGAACGCGTCCCGCGCGGCCGGCGACAGGGCCCGCACGCTGAGCGCGAGCGCGGCGCGTACCTGCTGGTCGCCGGCCGCCAACTCGGTGAGGCGCTGGCGCTCGTCGTCGAGGCGGTCGGCCAGCGTGCGCAGCCGCCACGGCCGGCTGGCCAGCCGGGTGCCGGCGATGCGCAGCGCGAGCGGCAGGTTGCCGCACGCGGTGGCGATCCGCCCGGCGGAGACCCGCTCGTCGGCGACCCGGTCGGCCCCGACGACGTGCGCCAGCAGCGCGCCCGCCTCCGCCTCGGTGAGCGGGGCCACCGGCACGTGCCGCGCGTCGATCAGCCCGCTGAGCCGCCGCCGGCTGGTGACCAGCACGGCGCTGCCCGGCGTGCCCGGGATCAGCGGCCGGACCTGGGCCGGATCGCCGGCGTCGTCGAGGACGAGGAGCACCCGCCGGTCGGCCACCCGGGCCCGGTACGCCGCGGACAGCGCGGGCACCCCCTGCGGGATTGCCGACTCCGGCGTACCGAGGGAGCGCAGCAGGTCGGCCAGGACCGCACCGGGATCGCGGGGCGCCGCCGACGCGCCGGCCAGGTGGACGTACAGCTGTCCATCGGGGAACGCCGCCCGGGTCCGGTGGCCGAGCACCACCGCCAGCGCGCTCTTGCCCACCCCGGGCTGGCCGGAGAGCGCCACCACCGGCACCGCCGCGCCCGGGGCCAGCAGCACCGCGAGCCGGTCGAGCAGTTCCTCCCGGCCGACGAAGCCCGGCTGGGTCGGCGGCAGCTGGCACACCGCGGACCACGCCGGCGCCGCACTCCGGGGCCGCGCCACGGCCGGGTCTTCGCCGCGCAGCACCGACTGGTGCAGCTGGCGCAGCTGCGCCCCCGGTTCGATGCCCAACTCGGCCACCAGCAGTTCGCGCGCGTTCTGGTACACGGCCAGCGCGTCGGCCCGCCGGCCGGCCAGGCTCAGGGCCACCATCAGCTGCCCGTGCAGGCGCTCTCGCAGCGGATGCTCGGCCACCAGGCGATGCAGTTCCGCGAGTACGTCGGTGAGCCGCTCCCCGGTGGCCAGCTCAGCGTCGACACAGTCCTCGACCGCGGCGAGCCGCTCCACTTCCCACTCCGTGACGTGGGGCTCCAGGGCCGCCACCACGAGGTCGGCGAACGGCCGGCCGCGCCACTGACCCAGCCCGCGCCGGAAGTGGGCCACCGCCGAGGTGGCGTCACCGGCCGCGAGCGCCGCCCGCCCGGCCGCTACCTCCCGCCGGAACACAAGAACGTCCAACTGTTGGGCGTCGACGCGGATCCGGTACCCGCCGTGATGCTCGATCGTGACGCCGGGTAGCCGCTCCCGCAGCCGGGACACGTACGTCTGGAGGTTCGACGCGTACGACGCCGGCCGCCGGTCCGGCCACAGCGCCTCCACGAGACGGTCCAAGGTGACCACCTGGCCGGGGTGCACCAGCAGCATGCCGAGCACCGCACGCTCGTGCCGGCTGCGCAGCATGACTTCGGCACCCGCGTCGGTGCACACCCGCAACGGTCCGAGGATGCCGAACCTCACCCGTGTCCTCCCCGCCCAGCGGGTCCGCTTCGCGACACCGAAACCGTACTACGACGTGAAGGTGTGTACCGTCCGTGTGGCGCTCATGTGGCGGGGACCCCCACACTCCGATGGTTCGTGGGCGGGGGGCACGGACACACCGGGCATTCGGGCGGACTCGCCCGAATGCCCGGCTTTCGACACAAGGGGAATCAACGATGTATCCGCAGTCCGGCGGCCAAGGCCCGCAAGAGCCTTGGCAACAGGGGCAGGGCGGTACTTATTACGGCTCGGCTAACCAGGGTCAGCCCGGTCAACAGCCACCGCAGCCGCCGTACGGCCAGCAGCCCGGGTACGGGCAGCAACCCGGGTACGGCCAGGACCCGTCGTACGGCCAGCAGCCCGGCTACGGGCAAGACCCGTCTTACGGCCAGCAGCCCGGCTACGGGCAGGACCCGTCGTACGGCCAGCAACCGGGCTACGGACAGCAGCCCGGCTACGGACAGCAACCGGGCTACGGGCAGGACCCGTCCTACGGCCAGCAGCCCGGGTACGGGCAGCCGCCGGCCTCACCCGCACCGCAGCCGGCTTGGGGACAGCCGCCGGTGTCACCAGCTCAGCAGCCGCCGTACGGGCAGCCGCCGGTCTACGGCCAGTCGCCGACCTCGGGCGCGCCGCAGACGGCGTACGTCCCGCAGCCCGGCTACGGGGCACCGCCACTGCCGCCCAAGAAGAGTGGCAGCAAGGTGCTGCTCATCCTCGGCGTGGTCTTCGGCGCATTCCTGCTGCTCTGCGTCGGCGGCGTCGTACTGGTCGCCCTGACCGCCGACGACTCGGACACCCCGGGCGCCTCGACGACCCCGACGGCGAACTCGACCGGCGACACGGAAGTACAGGGCAACCTGGACAAGTACCAGAAGGGCGACTGCCTGACGATCAGCGCCGACAACGACGTCAAGGAAGCCAAGTGCGGCGACCCCGGCGCGTACCAGGTGCTGCTGCGCAAGGATGGCACCACCAGCGAGACCGCGTGCACCGATACGGACGCCACCGAGTCGCTCTACCAGGACGGCGCCTTGGGCACCGTCGACGACTTCGTGCTCTGCATCAAGAAGGTGGCCTGACCCAGCACCGCTAGCTAGGCCGGGATGGCGTCCGCGGGACGGACCGCGGACGCCCGCCACCGCCGCGTCCACTGTGCCTCCGGGATCTCCCCGGCCGCCTGCACGAACGAGTCCAGCGCGGCGGCGAGGCCCGCCGGATCCTCGATCGGCAGCGAACGGACGAGATCCGCGATGGCCCGCCGGCGCTGCCGCATCAGCTCGCCGACCAGGTCGCGGCCGGCCTCGGACAGGACCACCCAGGTCGCGCGGCGGTCGTCGCCGCGCCGATAGCGCTCCACCAGCCCTTGCGGACCAGCCGGTCGCACATCCGGGTCACAGTGGACGGCGCCACATTGAGCTCCACAGCCAGGTCAACGGTGCGCTGCGGACCGCGGGAAGCCAGCAGGACCAGCGCCCGCGTCTGGACCAGCGTCACGTCGGCGTCGAGCTCGCCCAGGGACCGCGCGGTCAACCCGACCAGCACGCGACTCACCCCGAGTAGTCCGTCGATGACCGCGGCCGCCTCGGTCGATGCCTTGCGACCACGCACCATCGAGCCTGACATCGGCCAATCGTCGCACACCCGCGGGCGCCCGCCGGGCTAGCCACCGGCGCGCGCCCGGCGTAGTGTGTGCCAGGAAGCAATCAGTGCACACATGCACGCATCGACGCCCTACCACGGTCGCCGCTACGGGAATTTCCCGCAGCGGCATTTCGGCGTACACTTATTGAGGTAAATGCAAAATCGCACATCGTCCGAATGGATGACGGCCTCGGTTGAATCGAGAGACGCATTTTTACCCTCTTTTCTATTCCTTGACTTTCCGCACCGGCCGGCCGTAGCTTCCCCAGAAAGCAATGGGAAAGTGCATTTACGGAGGTGATAGCACGATGGTTGCGCGCGCCGCCCTCGCCGGCCTCGTCATCGCGGTCCTCGGGTTGCCAGCCCCCGCGCTTGCCCAGCCGGCGGCCCCCGCGCAGCTAGGCGCGGCCGACCTCGCGCTGCTCAACGGCGTACGCCTGGCCGGCCTGTGGGAGATGCCCGCGGGTCAGATGGCCGCCGAGCGGGGCAGTCTGGCGCGGGTGCGGCAGGTGGGCGCGGAGATCGCCAGCCAGCACGCCGAGCTCGACCAACTCGTTGTGGACGCGGCGAATACGCTCGGCGTCCAGCTCCCGACCGAGCCCAACGCCGACCAGAAAAAGTGGCTGAACGAGATGCGGAGCGCGTCGTCCGACCGCGAGTTCGACCGCATCTTCGTGGACCGCCTCCGGGCCGCGCACGGCAAGATATTTCCGGTCATCGGCGCGGTCCGGTCCGGCACCCGCAACGAGGTCGTGCGCAAGCTCGCCCAGGACTCCAACGGCTTCGTGATGAACCACATGACGCTGCTGGAGAGCACCGGCCTGGTCCGGTACGCCGAACTGCCCCCGGCCGCACTCCCGGGCGACCAGCCGAAGATCGACTCGCTCCAGGAAGCGGCGCTGGCCCGGACCGCCGCGGGCAGCGGCTTCAGCCCGACGGCGATCTGGCTGGTCGTCCTCGTCGCCCTGCTCTTCGGCGCCGTAGCCACCTACCGCCTCGTCCGCCCCCGCTAAGCCCCCCGCCCCACCCCGCCACGCCCCACGCCCCCGCCGCGCCCCGCCGCCCCGCGCCCCGCCGCCCCGCCGCCCCGCGCCCCGCCGCCCCGCGCCCCGCGCCCCGCGCCCCGCGCCCCGCGCCCCGCGCCCCGCCGCCCCGCCGCCCCGCGCCCCGCCGCCCCGCGCCCGCGCCCCGCGCCCCGCGCCCCGCGCCCCGCGCCCCGCGCCCCGCGCCCGCGCCCCGCGCCCCGCGCCCCGCGCCCCGCGCCCCGCGCCCCGCGCCCCGCGCCCCGCGCCCCGCGCCCGCGCCCCGCGCCCCGCGCCCCGCGCCCCGCGCCCCGCGCCCCGCGCCCCGCCGCCCCGCCGCCCCGCCGCCCCGCGCCGATCAAGGACTTCCCCGTCGATCAAGGGCAAACGGTCGTGGATCGGAGATCAAAGCACGACCATTCGCCCTTGATCGACGGGGAAGTCCTTGATCGGCGCGCGGAAGGTCCGCGAGCGACGCGCGGAAGGTCCGCGAGCGGCGCGCGGAAGGTCCGCGAGCGGCGCGCGGAAGGTCCGCGAGCGGCGCGGCGCGGAGGCCCTGATCGGCGCGGTGCGCGGGCCGATCGGCGGGGGCCGGGGACGGCGCGGGGCACGGGGTGGGGACGGCGCGGGGCACGGGATTCTCTGACTATAGTCAGAGAATGGACAGGTCCCTGATCGGGCAGGTACGGCGGTTCAATCGGACGGTCGCGCAGCGGATCGGCGCCCTGGACGACAAGTTCCTGTCCCGGGCCCGGCCCATCGGGCAGGCCCGGCTGTTGTGGGAGATCGGCGTCGAGGGCAGCCAGGTACGCGTGCTGCGGGCCCGGCTCGACCTGGACTCGGGGTACGTCAGCCGGCTCCTGCGCGCGCTGGAGGCCGACGGGCTGGTCGTGGTCGACGCCGACGCCGAGGACGGGCGGGTACGCACGGCGCGGCTTACCCCGGCCGGGCTGGCCGAGCGCGCCGAGCTGGACAGCCGCTCGGACGAGCTGGCCGCCACGATCCTGCACCCGCTCAGCGACCGGCAACGCGAGCGCCTGGTCGCGGCCATGGCCGAGGTCGAGCGGCTGCTCACCGCGTCGACCGTCCGGGTCGAGGTCACGGATCCGCGCCACCCGTTCGCCCGGCACTGCCTGGCGGCGTACTTCGCCGAGCTGGCCGACCGCTTCGACAGCGGCTTCGACCCGGCCCGGAGCATCCCGGCCGAGGACGACGACCTCACGCCGCCGGCCGGCCTGCTGCTGGTGGCGACGCTGCACGACGAGCCGGTCGGCTGCGGCGCGCTCAAGTTTCACGGCGACGACCCGACCGAGGTCAAGCGAATGTGGGTGGCACCCCGGGCGCGCGGGCTCGGGCTGGGCCGGCGGCTGCTCGCCGAACTGGAGGCCCACGCGGCGGCCCGTGGCGCGCACACCCTCCACCTGGAGACCAACCGCACCCTCAGCGAGGCGATCGGCCTCTACCGGGCGGCCGGCTACGAGGAGGTGGATGCCTTCAACGACGAGCCGTACGCCCACCACTGGTTCGCCAAGCGGCTCAGCCCGGCGGGCGGTCGACCTGGGCGGCGAGCCGCTTCGGGGCGAGGACGCAATAGCTCTCGGTGAGCAGCTCGGCGACCTCGTCCCAGTCGATGTCGCCGTCGAGCACCAGGCCGACCACGTCGGCGCCCCAGCCCGGCTTGAAGAACGGGAAGCCGCCGGTGACCAGCCCGTCGATCTCGTCACCGGGAGACCTGAACGTCAGCACGCAGACCGGCTCGTCGGTCGCGGCGGCCCGCGCGTACGCCACCTGATGGTCGGGGTCGGCGGTGAGCACGTGGGCGAACGTCCGCTTGCGAATCCGCCAGCGGACACCGACCCAGGCCAGCTCCTCGTA
This sequence comes from Phytohabitans rumicis, assembly GCF_011764445.1. Classification (NCBI taxonomy): domain Bacteria; kingdom Bacillati; phylum Actinomycetota; class Actinomycetes; order Micromonosporales; family Micromonosporaceae; genus Phytohabitans; species Phytohabitans rumicis. The sequence continues at coordinate 5,608,471 of NZ_BLPG01000001.1, read as the reverse complement.
CGCCTCCGGGAGGCCGAGGCAGACCGGCCGGAGCCGGTCGAGGATCTCGGGCGGGACATCACCAGGACCGGTCATGCGGCGGACGCTACCGCGCCCCTCCGACAGTCAGTAACGTCGCTGACAGTCGCAGCCGGAATGGGGTGCCAGCATGTCTGTCCGCCGCGCTTTCGCCGCCTTTGTCATCGTCCTCCTCGCCGCCGGTCTCATCCCGGGCTCGCCCGCGGCCGCCGACGGCGGTGGCCTGCCGGGGCTGCACTCCTTACGCTCGCCGGTGACCGACGAGTCGTTCTACTTCGTGATGGCCGACCGGTTCGCCAACGGCGACACCGGCAACGACCAGGGCGGCCTCGGCTCGGACCCGCTGGTGTCGGGCTTCGATCCGACCCGGAAGGGCTTCTACAACGGCGGCGACCTCAAGGGCCTGCTGTCCCGGATCGACTACATCCGCGGCCTCGGCACCACGTCGATCTGGTTGACGCCGAGCTTCAAGAACAAGGCCGTCCAGCTCGAGGACGGCCCGTCGGCCGGCTACCACGGCTACTGGATCACCGACTTCACGCAGATCGACCCGCACCTCGGCAGCAACCAGGACCTGCGGGCGCTGATCGACGCCGCGCATACGCGCGGCATGAAGGTCTACTTCGACATCATCACCAACCACACCGCGGACGTGATCGGGTACGCCCAGGGCGCCCGCCGCGGGTACGTGTCCAAGGACGCCGTCCCGTACCGGACCGCGGCCGGGGCGCCGTTCGACGACCGGGACTACGCGGGTACGCCGTCCTTCCCGCCGCTGAGCCCGACCGTCTCGTTCCCGTACACGCCGGTGCTGGACCCGGCCGAGCAGCAGCTCAAGGTCCCGGCGTGGCTCAACGACATGAACCTGTACCACAACCGCGGTGACACCACGTTCGTCGGCGAGAACTCCTACTACGGCGACTTCTTCGGCCTCGACGACCTCTTCACCGAGCACCCGCGGGTGGTCGCCGGGATGATCGAGATCTACAAGGCGTGGATCCGCGACTTCGGCGTCGACGGCTTCCGCATCGACACGATGAAGCACGTCAACGACGAGTTCTGGCAGCGGTTCGGCCCCGAGGTGCTCGACTTCGCCCACCGCCAGGGCAAGTCCGAGTTCTTCATGTTCGGCGAGGTCTTCGACACCACCAAGGCGTTCACGTCGCACTTCACCACCGCCGACAAGATGCAGGCCGTCCTGGACTTCCCGTTCCAGGACGCGGCCCGCGGCTTCGCCTCCCGTGGCCAGCCGGCCGGCCAGCTCACCACGTTCTTCGCGGGCGACGACTGGTACACCGACGCGGACTCCAACGCGTACCAGTTGCCGACGTTCCTCGGAAACCACGACATGGGGCGCATCGGGCACTTCGTCAGCGCGGACAACCCGGGTGCCGGCGACGCCGAGTGGCTGGCCCGGGACCGCCTCGCCCACGAGCTGATGTACTTCTCGCGCGGCCTGCCGGTCATCTACTACGGCGACGAGCAGGGCTTCACCGGCCCCGGCGGCGACCAGAACGCCCGGCAGACGATGTTCGCCAGCCAGGTCCCCGACTACCTCGACGATGACCTGGTCGGCACCGACGCCACGCACGCGCAGGACAACTTCGTGCCGGGCCACCCGCTCTACCAGAGCATCACCGGCCTCGCCGCGCTCACCCGCGCGCATCCGGCGCTGCGCGACGGCGCCCAGCAGCACCGGTACGCCTCGGACGGGCCGGGGATCTACGCGTTCTCCCGGCTGGATCGGCGCGACCAGCGCGAGTACGTCGTGGCGCTGAACAACAGCGAGCAGCCACAGACCGCGGCCATCCCGACGTACGGGCGCAAGCAGGGCTTCCAGCGCCTCTACGGCAGCGGCCCGGCCCACCCGAAGTCCACTGCGGACGGTGCGCTCACGCTGACCGTCCCGCCGCTGTCCGCGGTCGTGTACGCCGCGACCGGTCGCGTCCCCGCCTCGAAGGCCGCGCCGGCGGTCAGCCTGTCCGCGCCGGTGCCCGCCGACGGGGCCCGCGGGCGGATGCACGTGACGGCGAACGTGGCCGGCTCCTCCTTCTACGAGGTCGCGTTCTACGCCCAGGTCGCGGGCGGCCGGTGGCGCCCGGTCGGCACCGACGACAACGCGCCGTACCAGGTGTTTCACGACGTGAGCGGCCTACCCGCCGGCACGCCGCTGCGCTACCGGGCGGTGGTGCTGGACAACCGCGGGCACACCGCGACGAGCACGCCCCGGCCGGCCACCGTCCCGGCGCCGCTGGTCACCATCGAGGTGCCGGCCGAGGGCAGCCGGGTGCGCGGCACGGTCGAGGTGCGCGCGGTCGTCGACCCCGAACGGGCCACCCATGCCGTCTCGTTCGAGCGGCGGATCGCGGGCGGCGCCTGGTCATTCATCGGAAGCGATTCGACGTCTCCGGCGTACACCGTGTTTGACGAACTGCCCGCGGACCTGGCGGCGGAGACGGCGGTCGAGTATCGCGCGACCCTGTCCGAACCCGACGGCACCACCGCGACCAGCGCGGTCCGTCGCGTCCGCGCGGCGGGGCCGCAGGCCACGCACGCGACGCTGCACTACTTCCGGCCCGCCGGCGACTACGGCGACCAGGACGGCGGCTGGGGTCTGCACATGTGGGGCGACGCGGTCGACCCGGCCGTGCTCGGCCAGATCGCCTGGGACAACCCGTGGCCGTGGACCCGGATCGAGGGCGGCTGGGCCGAGTACGAGATACCGCTCGCCACGGACGCCCAGCCGGTGAACTTCATCATGCACCTGCCGTCCGGCGACTCGGTCCCGGCGACCCGGGAGCCGGGCGGTGACCGGTCGTTCCTGCCGATCGACAGCCCGGACGTGTGGATCGTCCAGGGCGACCCGACCGTCTACACCAGCCCGCCGCCGGTCTGAGTCAGGTCGGCGCCGGCGAGGAGCTGCCACAGGCCGGCGCCGTCGGGAGCGGAGAGCCAGCGCTGGCCCGACTGGTCGGACGCCACGGGCTCGCGGCCGCCGGGCAGGGGCAGCCCGCCGGCCAGCACCGTCTGGGTGGGCGACAGGTGGCGGATGGCGACCGCGGCCACGCGGTCCGGGTGCTTCGCGGCGAACTGCGCGTAGATCTCCGGGTCGTGCTGGCCGTCGTCGCCGACGAGCAGCCAGCGGACGCCGGGCAGCTCGGTGACGAGGCGGTCGAGCGCGGCGAGCTTGTGCTGCCGGCCGCTGCGGAAGATCCGGTCCTTCTGCGGACCCCAGTCGGTGAGCAGCAGCGGGCCGGCCGGGTAGAGATGCCGCGACAGGAAGCGGGTCAGCGCGGGCGCCACGTTCCAGGCGCCGGTGGACAGGTAGAAGACGGGGGTGCCGGGGTTGGCGTTCACCAGGCGCTCGTAGAGCACCGCCATGCCGGGCACGGCCGCTCGGGCGTGCTCGTCGAGGACGAACGTGTTCCACCCGGCGAGCAACGGTCGGGGCAGGTGGGTGACCATGACCGTGTCGTCGATGTCGGAGACGATCCCGAACCGGACCGACGGGTCGACGATCCGCACCGGCGCCTCGACCGGCTCGCCGCCTTCGGCGCTGATCCGGACCGACGCCCACCCGGGGGCCAGATCCGCCTTGACCACGGTGTCGATGACCCCGCCCCGGTCGGCGCGCGCCTCGTGGCGGTGCCCGTCGACCTCCACGACGAACGGCGCGTCCTTCGCCGACACGGTGGCGAAGCGGCGCCAGCCGCGGACCTTGCCGAGGCTGCTCGGCACCTTCCCCGGGCGGCGCACCATGATCCGCCCCATGACCCGTACCCAGCCCGGCGCCCCGTACCCGGTGTAGGGCACGACGGTGGCCGACCAGCCCCGCTTGCGAAGCCAGCCCTCGACCACCTCGTGCACGGCGTCCTCGATCCGGGCCGCGCGGTGCAGCACCTCCGACACGGCTGCCAGCCTCGCACACCGCTCGGCGGCGCCTTGATCGTGGGCAAGCACAGCCACTGACTACAGTCAATGATTTTCGGTAATTCATGGCCAATTAGTTTCATGGGTTGACGTAACCGAAATGCGGTTTTAACCTGACCCCCAACCTGCTGGGAAGCGGTTTCCCAGCGCTGTCCCCGCGTGAAGGGACCCACGGCCCATGACCGACAGATCGGTAAAACCCGTCAACCGCAGGGACGCCATCCGGATGGCCGGACTCGCCGGCCTCGGCCTGAGCCTGGCCGCGTGCGGACGCGGCTTCGGTGGCGGCGACGACGAGCCCGCGGGCGGCGCCGTCCAGCTCAACATGGTCTGGTGGGGTGACGCCAAGCGGGCCGAGAAGACCCAGGCCGCGTTGGACATCTTCCAGAACAAGCACGCCGGCATCACGGTCAAGACCGAGTACCAGGACAGCGGGCCGTACAAGGACAAGCTGGCCACCCGGTTCGCAGCCGGTGACCCGCCGGACGTGATGGCGATGCGGATGGACAGCGTCCGGGAGTACGCCGACCGCGGCGCGCTGCTGGACCTGGGCCAGCACACCGGCGCGGTGGATCTGTCGGGCCTGAGCGACGGCGCCCGGACGCTGGCCGCGGTCGGCGACAAGACGTACGGGGTCCCGGCCGGCCTGAACGCGATCGGCTTCGTGGTCAACAAGACCCTCACCGAGAAGTACGGTGTGCCGATCCCGGACGGCAACACCTGGAGCTGGGACGACCTGGACGCGTTCGCGCGGGACGTCACCAAGGCCAGCGGCAAGAAGGTGTACGGCACCCACTTCGACCACGCGACGCTGGCCAACATCATCGTCTTCACCCGCCAGCAGGGCGAGGACTTCTACACCGCCGACGGCGCGCTTGGCGCGTCCGAGGCCACCATCGCTGCCTGGTTCGACCTGGGGAACAAGATGCGGGCCGACGGCGCCTTCCCGCCGGCCGGGTTCATCGAGGACGTGGGCTCCTCCGCGGCACAGTCGTACCTGGCCAAGGGCTCGATCGCCGCGCAGATCATCCCGACCAACAACTTCCTGGCGTACAACGACGCGGCCGGCGGAAACCTGGCGCTGCTGCGCATCCCCGGGGAGACCCAGGGCAAGCGACGCGGGCAATCCGTCGACTGCCCACACCTGTGGTCGATATCCGCCGCGTCCAAGCACCGCGACGAGGCGCTGAAACTGCTGAACTTCCTGGTGAACGACGTCGAGGCGTCGAAGGCCACCGGCACCACCCGGGGCGTGCCCGCCAGCACCACCATCGCCGAGCAGATCAAGCCCACGCTCGCGCCGGAGGACCAGCTGGCCACCGAGTACCTGGCGGGCCTGCAGAAGGAGCAGTTGCCGCGCTCCTTCACGTACCCGCCGGGCTCCAGCAAGATCGCCTCCAGCCTGGAGTCGCTCTCCGCCGAGGTCGAGTTCAAGCGGCAGACCCCGCAGCAGGCCGCGAAGGCGTTCCTCGACGCGGGCCGGAAGGCGCTCGGCAAGTGACGCAAGCGGCCAGGCCGCGCAGGGACCGGGCCGGGTACCTCTTCCTGCTGCCCTGGTTCATCGGGATGCTCTTCACGGTCATCCCGTTCTTCGCGTCCCTGTACCTGGCGTTCACCGACTACAACCTGCTCAACGCTCCACAGTGGATCGGCCTGGAAAACTTCCGGGAGATGCTCCAGGATCCGCTGCTGCGCCAGTCGCTGAAGGTCACGTTCATCTACACGTTCGTGTCGGTGCCGCTCTCGCTGGTCGTGGCGCTCGGCGTGGCGATGCTGCTCAACCAGGGCATCAAGGGCCTGCCCATCTACCGGGCGGTGTTCTACCTGCCGTCCCTGCTCGGCGCCAGCGTCGCGGTGGTCCTGCTGTGGAAGTACATCTTCGGGCTGAACGGCATCGTCAACGCCTTCCTGGGCTGGTTCGGCATCGACGGTCCAGGGTGGACATCCGACCCGGACTACGCGCTCACCACTCTGATCATCCTGCACATCTGGACGTTCGGCTCGCCGATGGTGATTTTCCTGGCCGGCCTGCGCCAGATCCCGGGCATGTACTACGAGGCCGCCTCGGTGGACGGCGCCTCGCGCTGGCGGCAGTTCCGCTCGATCACCCTGCCGCTGCTCAGCCCGATCATCTTCTTCAACCTCATCCAGTCCCTGATCTCGTCGTTCCAGACGTTCACCCAGGGCTTCATCATGAGCGGCGGCACCGGCGGGCCGGCCGACTCCACGATGTTCTACAACCTGTACCTGTACCAGCAGGGGTTCTCCCAGTTCCACATGGGATACGCGTCGGCCATGGCCTGGATGCTGCTGGTCATCATCGCGGCGTTCACCGCCCTCAACTTCCTGGCCGCCAAGTATTGGGTGTTCTATGACAACTAGGAAGCGGTTCGCCCGGCACGTGGCGCTCTGCCTCGTCGGGGCGGTCATGATGTACCCGCTGCTGTGGCTGGTGTCCAGCTCGCTCAAGCCCAGCCGGGACATCTTCACCGACCTCTCGCTGTGGCCCGCCAACTGGGACTTCAGCAACTACCCGGACGGCTGGACGGCGCTGGAGCAGCCGTTCACCGTCTACATGGTCAACTCGCTGGTCATCGTGGTGCTCAGCATCATCGGCAACCTGGTGTCCTGCTCGCTCGCCGCGTACGGCTTCGCCCGGTTGAACTTCACCGGCCGCAAGCTCTTCTTCGTGCTGATGCTCGGCACCATGATGCTGCCCGGCCACGTGCTGCTGGTGCCGCAGTACATCGTCTTCGCCAAGCTCGACTGGATCAACACGTACTACCCGCTGCTGGTGCCGAACTTCCTGGCCACCAACGCGTTCTACATCTTCCTGATGGTGCAGTTCATGCGGTCGCTGCCGCAGGAGCTGGACGACGCCGCCCGCATCGACGGCTGCGGACCGTTCCGGACGTTCTGGAGCGTCATCATGCCGCTGTGCCTGCCGGCGTTCGCCACCACGGCCATCTTCACGTTCATCTCAGTGTGGAACGAGTTCTTCGGCCCGCTCATCTACCTGACCGACTCGGAGCTGTACACGGTGCCGCTGGCGCTGCGGCAGTTCATCGACTCCGAAGGGCAGTCCCAGTGGGGGCAGATGTTCGCCATGTCGTTCCTGTCCCTGGCCCCGGTCGTCGGATTCTTCATCGCCGGCCAGAAGTACCTGGTCAAGGGCATCGCCACGACGGGTCTCAAATGAGGTACGACGGGTCTCAAATGAGGCGGTACGCGTTCGTCGGCACCGGCTCGCGGGCCCAGATGTACCTGGCCGCGCTGCTGCGCACGCACGCGGACGCCGGGCACCCGGTGGCGTTCTGCGACACCAACGAGGTGCGGATGTCGTTCTACGACCGGGTCGTCGAGGAGGCCCGGCCGGGCCTGCGGGTGCCGCACTTCGCGGCCGGCGACTTCGACGCGCTGCTGGCCCACGCGCGCCCCGACGTGGTCGTCGTGACGTCGCCGGATGCCACCCACGCCGGGTATGTCAGCCGGGCGCTGCGCGAGGGCGCCGACGTGGTCGTGGAAAAGCCCATGACGACCGACGTCACGGGGCTGCGCCAGATCCACGACGCGCTCGCGGCCGGCGCCGGCCAGCTGACCGTCACCTTCAACTACCGCTACTCGCCCCGCAACGCCGCGGTGCGCCGGCTCATCGCGGAGGGCGCGATCGGCGAGGTCACCTCGGTGGCGTTCGAGTGGTGCCTGGACACGGTGCACGGCGCTGACTACTTCCGGCGCTGGCACCGCGACAAGGCCGCGTCCGGCGGCCTGCTGGTGCACAAGGCCAGCCACCACTTCGACCTGGTGAACTGGTGGATGGCCGACCTGCCGTCCGTGGTGTTCGCCCGTGGCGGGCTGCGGTTCTACGGCGCCGCCAACGCCCGCCGCCGAGGGCTGGCGCCGCGCCCGGACCGCAGCCGGAACGCGGCGGAGGCGGACGACCCGTTCGCGCTGGACATCACCGCGGACGACCGGCTGCGCCGCCTCTACTACGACGGGGAGCACCTCGACGGCTACATCCGCGACCGGGACGTGTTTTCCGACGGAATCACCATCGAGGACAACCTCAACGTCGTGGTGGGTTACCGCGGCGGCGCGGCGATGTCGTACACGCTGCACGCGCACAGCCCGTGGGAGGGGTACCGGGTCGCCATCAACGGCACCGCCGGGCGGATCGAGCTGGACGTCGTCGAGCGCGGCCATGTCGCGCCGGCCGCGCCGGCCGCCACGATCGGCGCCGCCACCGCCGCGGTGGTGGATCCCACCGCCATCGAACGCGCCGACGCCGAAACCACCTCGAAGGCACGCCCCCGGGGTACGCGGCTGCTGCTGCAACGCCACTGGGAGCCGGCCCAACTGGTGCCCATCCCGGCCGGCCGGGGTGGCCACGGCGGCGGCGACGCGATGCTGCTCGACGACGTGTTCCACGGCCCGAACGGCGACCCGCTGCGCCGGACCGCCGGGTACGCCGACGGGGCCGCCAGCGTGGCCGTCGGCGTCGCCGGCAACGAGTCGCTGCGCACCGGCAAAGCGGTGTACCTGGACGAACTGGCGCTGCCGTTGATGGGCACCTCATGACTGAGCCGTGGATCGCGGACAACGGCGACGGCACGTACCGCAACCCGGTCCTGCACGCCGACTGGTCAGACCCCGACGTGATCCGGGTGGGCGACGACTTCTACCTCGTCGCGTCCAGCTTTCACCGGGTGCCCGGCCTGCCCATCCTGCACAGCCGCGACCTGGTCAACTGGGCGATCCTCGGCCACGCGCTGCCGCGCCTGGAGCCGGCGGAGGCGTTCCGCACGCCCCAGCACGGCTGCGGCGTGTGGGCGCCCGCCATCCGGCACCACGACGGCCGGTTCTGGATCTTCTACCCGGATCCGGACCGTGGCATCTTCGTCGTCACCGCCGCCGACCCCGCCGGCCCGTGGAGCCGGCCGCATCCGCTCAAGACCGGCCGCGGCCTGATCGACCCGTGTCCACTGTGGGACGAGGACGGGTCCGCGTACCTGGTGCACGCCTGGGCCAAGAGCCGCGCCGGCTTCAATAACAAGCTCACCTGCCACCGGATGCGCCCCGACGGGACCGCCCTGCTGGACGAGGGCACGCACGTCATCGACGGCGACGCGCTGCCCGGCTACCGCACCCTGGAGGGGCCGAAGTTCTACCGCCGGGACGGCTGGTACTGGATCTTCGCGCCGGCCGGCGGGGTCGCCACCGGGTGGCAGTCGGTGTTTCGCTCCCGCCACGCCTTCGGCCCGTACGAGGACCGCGTCGTGCTGGCCCAGGGCGACACCGCCGTCAACGGACCGCATCAGGGCGCCTGGGTGACCGCCCCGGACGGCCGGGACTGGTTCCTGCACTTCCAGGACAAGGGCGCGTTCGGGCGCGTCGTGCACCTGCAACCGATGCGGTGGGAGGCGGACGGCTGGCCGACCATCGGCGCGAACGGCACGCCCGTACCCGGTCATGCCAAACCGGTGCTGGCGGCGACCAGGCCGCGGACCGCACCAGCTCCCGAGCCTGGTCCACAGTGGACTTGGGCGGCGAACCCGGCGGCCGGCTGGCGCAGCGGGCTGCGGCTGGCCTGCGTGCCGGGCGGCGGCGACCTTCGGCAGCTGCCCAACGTGCTCGGCCAGCGGCTGCCCGCGGACCGGTTCCGCGCCACGACCACCCTGCGCCTGACCGGCGCCGGGCGGGCCGGCCTCACCATCCTCGGGGACAGCTACGCATGGGTCGGGCTGGAGGGCGCCTTCCTGGTGCACCGCGTGGCGGCGCCCGGAGCGTCCGAACAGGACGCCGCGCCCCCGACCCCCGTCCGGGGGCCCGTCACCATCGGCGTCGACGTCACGCCGGACGGCCGCTGCCAGTTCCTCGCCGCGGTCCACCCCGAGCCGGTACGGCCGATCGGCCCGCCGTTCGCGGCGACGGCCGGGCGCTGGGTCGGCGCCACTCTTGGGCTCTTCGCGACCGGCACCGCCGGGGCCGCCGACTTCACCGCCCCGCACCTCACCCCGGAAGCTGGGACATGACGCACACCTTGAGCCTGGCCGGCCGCGCGGTCGCCGAGTACGTCTGGCAGCCGTCGCTGCCGGCCGCAGTGTCGCCGCGGCCGTTCCTGCATCCGGTGCGCACCCTGTCGGGCACCGAGGTCACCGAGCTGATGCCCGCGGATCACCTGCACCACCTCGGGGTCAGCGTCGCCGTGGCCGACGTGGGTGGCGCGAACTTCTGGGGCGGGCGCACGTTCGTGCCCGGACGCGGGCCGGTGCACCTGCCCAACCACGGCATCCAGCGGCACCACGAATGGACCACCCGCACCGCCACGAATGTCCGCCACGAGCTGCGCTGGATCGGCCCGGCCGGCACCGAGCTGCTGCGCGAACGCCGCCGGATCGCCGCGCTGCCACTGCGCGCCGGCGTGTGGGCGCTGGACTTCGGCTTCGAGCTGACCAACGTGACCGGCGGGCCGCTGACGTTCGCCAGCCCGGCCACCAACGGCCGCCCGGGTGCCGGGTACGGCGGCTTCTTCTGGCGGGCCCGCCGCGGCGACCGGCGCGTCCACGTCCTCGGCCCGGACCGCACCGGCGAGCGGCGCCTGCACGGCCAGCGCACCGCGTGGTTGGCGCTCACCGGCGTCAACACGGATCCGTGGACCCTGGTCTTCGTCCGCGGTGACCGGGCGCCGGACGCCGACCCGTGGTTCGTGCGCAGCCGCGACTACGCCGGCGTCGGCGCCTCGCTGGCGTGGGCCAAGCCGTACATCGTCGCGCCGGGCTCCCGGGTGCGCCGCCGTATCATCACCGCGGTGGCGGACGGCAGGTTACGCTCCGGGGAGGTCGCCGAAATCGCGGATGCGGTAGCTGCCGTATGAGGGGTGGCGAGGTGACGATGGTGGATCCCGGAGTGGTGCTCACCGACCAGCCGCACGGCACCGCCGTCCTGCGGGTACGCGGCCGGGACGTCGCCCGGTACGTGTGGAAGCCCGACCTGCCGCTGGCCATGTCACCGCGGCCGTACCTGCACCCGGTGCGCACCCTCGCCGGCACCACCGTCACCGACGCCGCCCCGGACTCGCACCCGCACCAGTTCGGCATCAGCATCGCCTCGCCCGATGTGGACGGACGCAACTTCTGGGGCGGGCGCACCTTCGTCGCCGGGCACGGGCCGGCCTGGCTGGACAACCACGGCGTCCAGCAACACCAGCGGTGGCTGCGCCACACCAGCGACGAGCTGGCCCACACGCTGCAGTGGTTGGACGCGCACCACACCGCGCTGCTGCGCGAGCGCCGGTCGATCACCTGCCGGCCGGTCGACGGGACGGCCTGGTCGCTGAGCATCCACACCGAGGTCACCAACGCCACCGGCCGGCCGCTGCCGATCCGCAGCCCGGCCGCGCACGGCCGGGTCGGCGCCGGGTACGGCGGGTTCTTCTGGCGCGGCCCCGCCGTCAAGGGCAGCACGCGGGTATTCAGCGCCGCCGGGGCGGACGTGCGCGCGGTCCACGGGGCCACCGCCGCCTGGGTGGCTGTCGCGGGCGACGACTGGACCATGCTCTTCGTACCCGGCGACGAGACCACCGCGCGGGACAGGTGGTTCGTGCGGGCGCGCGACTACCTCGGCGTCGGCTCGTCGCTGACCTGGGATCAGCCGCTCGTCCTCGACCCCGATGAGACGATCACCCGGCGCATGATCGCCGTCGTCGTCGATGGCGACCTGCCGTTCGCCGCGGCGGCAGCCCTCGCCGACACCGCGCGGCAGGCGACATGATCACGCCGATCCGCCCGAGCAGCCCCCGCAAACCCGAAGAGCCCGTGCGGCAGGAGAGCCTGCGCACGATCAACCTCGAACTGGTCTTCCGGCACATCCTCGCCGCGGCGAACCCCATCTCCCGTACCGAGCTGGCGGCCGCCACCGGCCTGACCCGTCCCACCATCACCCGGATCGTGGAGGAGCTCCTCGCCGGCCGGCTCATCACCGAGGCCGGGCTGACCCACGACGGGCGCGCCGGCCGGCCGCGCGTGGGGCTGACCCTCTCCGGCAAGGGGCCCGCCGGGCTCGGCCTGGACATCCGGGCCGACGGGCTCGCCGCGTGCGTCGTCGACCTGACCGGCACCGTCCGGCACCTGGCCTTCGCGCCGTCGACGTACGCCGACCGGGACGCCGGCGCCGTCCTTTTCGACCTCGCCCGCATGGCCGACGCCGCCATCGACACCATCGGCACCGAGGACCTCACGGTCGTCACCGCCACGCTCGCCGTACCCGGGCCGGTGGACGGCGGCCTGGTCCGGTCCGCGCCGTCGCTGGGCTGGCGCAACGTCGACGCGGGCGCGCTGCTGCACAGCGCCATCCAGCACCTGGAACTGCCGGTCGCCGTCGACAACGAGGCCAACCTCGCCGCGCTCGGCGAGCTCTACGCCAGCCACAACACCTTAAATAGCTTCGTGTACGTCTCCGGCGGGCTCGCCATCGGCGCCGGCATCGTCCTGGACGGGCAGCTGATGCGGGCACCCGCGGCTGGAGCGGTGAGCTGGGGCACGTCACCGTGCATCCGGACGGCACACCCTGCCCGTGCGGCTCGCGGGGCTGCCTGCAGACGTACGCCAGCCTCGAAGCCATCCTCGGCGGCGATCCCGTGCCCGCCGGCACGACGCCGGACGCCACCGCGACGGCCCGCGCCGACGCGGGCGACCCCGCGACGCTGGCCGCCCTCGACACGGCCGGCACCGCGCTGGGCATCGCCCTGTCCGGCATGCTCAACATCCTCGACATCGACACCGTCCTGCTCGGCGGCAGCTTCGCGCTCCTGTCGTCCTGGCTCACCGCGAACGTGCGGACGCAGATCGACCGGCGCGTCCACACCGCCGCGTGGGCACCCATCACCGTCCGGCCCGCCCTGCTCGGCCCGGACGCCGCCGTCATCGGGGCCGCCCTGACGTCCATCGACCAGATCCGGCAACGCCCGGCCGCCTGGCTCGTCGACGAACCGCTGGATGTCGTACCCAAGCCGTAGCGTGTCGGTATGTCTGTGCTCGATGCCCGTGCGCTCAACCGCGCTCTCCTCGCGCGCCAGCTCCTGCTGCGCCGCCACGAGATGACCGCCGTCGAGGCGATCGAGCACCTGGTCGGCCTCCAGGCGCAGGAGCCGCAGGAGCCGTACGTCGGGCTGTGGAGCCGGCTGGCCGCGTTCGACCCGAAGGAGCTGGTCGAGCTGCTGGAGAGCCGGCGCGCGGTGCGTACCCTGCTGATGCGCCGCACGCTGCACCTGGTCACCGCCCGCGACTGCCTGGCGCTGCGGCCGGTGCACCAGCCGGTGCTGGTCGGGCGGATGTGGTCCACGCTGCGCCGCCGGCTGCCCGGCGTCGATCTCGACGAGCTGGCCGAGGCGGGCCGGCCCCTCTTCGAGCCGGAGCCGCGCCTGCTCTCCGAGGTCGGCCGCGCGCTGGCCGACCGCTGGCCCGGCACGACCGCGCGCGACCTGGGCGACGCGCTCAGCTCGCTGGTGCCGCTGGTGCAGGTGCCGCCGCGCGGGCTGTGGGGCCAGCGCGGGCAGGCCCGCCACACCACGATCGAGAGCTGGCTCGGCAGCCCGCCGGGCGCCGAGTCGCCGGCCGCCGTCGACGCGCTGGTCCTGCGCTACCTGGCCGCGTACGGGCCGGCCGCCAGTGCCGACATCCGCGCGTGGTCCGGCCTGAGCGGGCTCCGCGAGTCCGTGCAGCGGCTGCGGCCCGAGCTGCGGACGTTCCGCGACGAGCGCGGCCGGGAGCTGCTCGACGTGCCCGACGGGCCACTCCCCGAGCCCGAGACCCCGGCACCGCCGCGGTTCCTGCCGGCGTTCGACAACGCCGTGCTGGCGTACGACGACCGCAGCCGGATCATCGACGCGGCGCACCGCGGGCTGAGCGTGGCAGGCGCCCGCTTCGTGCTCGTCGACGGGCGCGTCGCCGGCACCTGGATGACCACAGTGGATGGTGGTCCGACGCTGCGGATCACGCTCCTGGTCCCGGTGGCCGGTCCGGACCGCGACGCGCTGGTGGCCGAGGGCGAGCGGCTGCTGGGCCTGTTCGACACGGGCGAGGGCCGCCCCCGCGTCGAGGTCGTCACTGGCTAGCGCACGCGTACGGCGGGCCGCCGGAGTCGGGTGACTCCGGCGGCCCGCCGATGACGGGGTCAGGCGTGGCGCCGTGACCGGTTGCGGTTGATCAGCGGTACGAGGTTGAGCAGCAATCCGGCCAGCGCGACGCCGGCGACGAGGTTGATCCCCGGGTGGTACTGGCTGAAGTCGGCGGCGGAGTCGGCCGGCCCGCTGGCCGCGACCAGCGCGGTGACCACGGCGAGGACGAGCGCCGCGCCGACCTGGCCGGAGGTCTGCACCAGTCCGGCGGCCAGCCCTTGCTCGGAGTCGTCGATGCCCTCGGTCGCCTGCGCCATGATCGAGCTGAAGCCGAACGCGAACCCGCCGCCGAGCAGCAGCATCGTCGGCAGGACGGTGACGAGGTAGTGCGGCACGTTGCCGGCGGTCAGCAGGAACCACCCGTAGCCCAGGGTCAGCGAGAGCATCGCGCTGTTGATCAGCCGCTGCGTGCCGTACCGGTTGATGAGCCCGCCGACGAACGGCGAGGTGAACGCGACGAGCAGCCCGGCGGGCAGCAGGGCGAGCGCCACCCGCAGCGGCGACCATCCCTGCGTGTCCTGCAGGTACAGCGTCATCATGAACTGGTAGCTCAGGTACGAGCCGAAGAGCGCGATCACGCTCAGGTTGGCCCGGACGATCGAGCCCACCCGGAGGATGCCGAGCCGGATCAGCGGGTGGGCGATCCGGTTCTCGGTGACCACGAAGGCGACCAGCAGCGCCGCCGCGAGCGCGGCGGATCCGAGGGTGACCGGGTCGAGCCAGCCGCGGTCCGGCGCGGAGACCACGGTGTACACCGCCAGCAGCATGCCGCTGGTCAGCGTTGTCGCGCCGATCAGGTCATGGCCGCCGCTGGCCGCCGGGCGGTCGCGCGGGATCAGCGCGATGCCCGCCGCCAGGGCCGCCAGCGCCAGCGGTACGGGGACGAGGAACGTCCACCGCCAACCGAGGCTGGTGAGCAGGCCGCCCAGGATGAGGCCGGAGGAGTAGCCGCTGGCGCCGAACACCGTGAAGATCGACAGTGCCCGGTTCCGCGCCGGGCCCTCGTGGAAGGTCGTGGTCAGGATGGACATCGCGGTCGGCGCCGTGAACGCGGCCGCGAGGCCCTTCACGAAGCGCGTGATGATGAGCAGCGTCCCGTCGTCGACCAGGCCACCGATGAGGGAGGCCACCGCGAAGACGGCGAGCGCGACCAGGAAGATCCGCCGCCGGCCGAGCAGGTCCGCGGTGCGGCCGCCGAGCAGCAAAAGGCCGCCGTAGCCGAGCACGTAGCCGTTGATGATCCATTGCAGCGAAGTGGTCGACATGCCCAGATCCGCGCCGATGGACGGCAGCGCCACGCCCACCATCGAGACGTCGAGACCATCGAGGAACAGCACGGTGCACAGGACCGCGAGCACGCCCCAGAGTCGCGGCGTCCAGCGCTGTATGTCTGGCGCGGTCGACGGGACGGTCACGGCGACCGTCGGGGTGGCTGAGGCTTCGGTGATAGTCACGGGCCCAAGATTAGATGCACATGCATCAGATGTACATGCACTAGTTCATCGTGCATGTAATTCGGGTGCACCCCACGACGCCGGCGGGTAGGATCCGCGGAAGATCCCCTCAGAGCGGCCCTGACCTGCTTAAACGACGTCACGCGCCGTCCTTTCGGCCGCCCGGCCGGCGGGATCAGCCGCGCATCGGCGCCGACTGTGATTAGCGTCGCGTTCCTGAGCGGCCCCCTATGCCGACAAATCCGGAGAGTCCGATTAGGACAGTGCCGGCGCTCGATGTCGCACCGCCCCGATACCGTGTCAGCTGTCGATGGCGACTGACGTCATCGTCTCACGGGGAGGTGTATCCAGCGTGTTCGCACGAAGATTGCTGGGCGCGTTCGGAGCTGTTCTGATCACCGCCGCCGTCTCCCTCGCCAGTGCCACCCCGGCGCAGGCGTGGGAGCAGCGCGACGTCTACAAGACCGGTTGGGCGTACACGGATTCGCGCCTGCCGGACCAGTCATTCATCAACCCCGCCGGCGACGCGCCCATCGGCGCCCGCACCGGGTCCGACGGCAAAAAGCACAAGTCCCGCGCCTACTTCAGCTTCGACGTCGCCCGCTTCGCCGGGACCGTCGTGCACGGCGCGACCCTGGTCATCCGCGAGCGGTCGGCGGCCAACTGCGCCGAGGCCCAGCCGGTCGAGTTGTGGCGCACCGATCCGATCACCCCGACCACGAGTTGGGCCGCGCCGCCCCGCAAGCGCGAGCTGCTCGGTACGACCCTCGCCGGCGGCGACAGCACCTGCCCCGGCTGGTTGTCCTGGGACATCAAGCCCGCGCTGCAAAAGCTGGCCAACCGCGGCGAGTCGGTCGTCACCGTCATGATCCGGGTGCCGCACGGCCAGGAGGGCGACCTTTCCCACGGGCGCGTGCTCCTGCCACACCCGTCGATCCAGACGCAGACCAACCACGCCCCGACCGTGGCCAGGGCCGGCATGGAGTATCCGTCGTGGGCCTGCGGCACCAAGCGCGCCCCGCAGCCGGTGGCGGCGAGGTCCCGGGTGCTGATGGCGCAAATCTCCGACGCGGACCAGTTCGACTACAACATTCGCGGACAGTTCGCCGCCTGGCCGGTCGGCCATCCCGAGCAGCGGTCCGAACGGTTCGGCGCGCAGTACGGCAGCGGCCTGTCCAAGACCGAATGGGACATGGGGCAGTACCCGCACGGCACCGTGGTGGCGTGGCAGGTGCGGGCCTACGACGGGTACGACTATTCACAGTGGACGAAGCCCTGCTACGTGAAGGTCGACGCGGAGCCACCGGCGGCGCCCGTGGTGACCTCCACGAAGTATCCGAACGACGGTCAGCCGCACGGTGGCCAAGGGGTTCCGGGCACCTTCGTGTTCAAGGCGAACGGGTCGCCGGACGTCGTCGGCTACTACTGGGGCGCTTCGGCGACGCGTACAACTACGTGCCGGCACCCTCGCCGGGCGCCGACGCCACGGTGGAGTTCACTCCCCAGTCGTTCTTCGAATACCTGAGCGTCCGCAGCGTCGATGCCGCCGGCCTCAGTTCGGAGCTCACCCGGTACGACTTCTACGTCCGTACCACCGCGCCCGGTGTGCGGGTCACCATGGGCGGCGTTGGCCTGCCGAGCCTGTTGCGGATGTCTACCGACGAGGAGGGGGTCACCGAGTTCGGCTACCGCGTCGACGACGGCGCCGAGGTGCGGGTGCCGGCGGGCGCCGGCGGCACGGCCGAGGTGCCGATCGTGTTCACCGAGACCGGCTCGAAGAGGATCGTCGTACGCAGCTTCGCCGGCAGCGAGCTGATCGGGGGCACGACGTATGACGTACGCGTCGAGGACAGCCCGACGGTGGAGTCGGCCGACTTCGCCTGGCCCGAGCCCGACGGCGTGGTCGACCGCCCGGGCAGCTTCACCTTCCGCCCGCGCCGGCCGGACGTCGTCGCGTACGAGTACTTCTTCCAGAACGACGAGCGGCAGCGCCTGGACGCCGCGCCGGACGGCACGGCGGTGCTGCACTGGACGCCGACCCGGCCGAGCTTCTACTCGCTGCGCGTGCGCAGCATCGGCGCCGACGGCACCGAGTCGCAGTGGGCCGACTACCAGTTCAGCGTCATCGACAACAAGCCGACGGTGTACTCCAGCACCTACTACGAGTTCGGCGCGTGGGGCGGGGTGGGCATTCCCGGCGAGTTCGGCTTCACCACCGCGATGCCCAATGTGGACGTCTTCGTCTACCGGCTCAACGGCGGGCCGGAGCAGATCGCCGACCCGGAGTACGGCTGGATCACGGTGACGCTGACGCCCGAGCGCTCCGGCAGAAACGCGCTCACCGTGCGCACCCGATACCTCGACGGCACCTTCTCGCCGCCGCGCGAGTACGTCTTCGAGGTGAGCGACGCCCCGGTGGTGGTCTCCACCGACTACCCCGAGAACACCGGCGCGGGCCAGCCCGGCCAGCCGGGGCAGTTCACCTTCAACCCCGGACGCGACGGAATCGTCGAGTACCGCTACACGCTGGAGACCGGCGAGCAGCACACCGTCGCGGCGGGCGCCGACGGCCGGGCGACCGTGGAGATCACGCCGACCCATCCCGGGTACACCCTGCTGATCGTGACCAGCACGACCGCTGACGGCACGGCCACCGCGGAGCGTTCCTACTACTTCGTCGTCCAAGACCCGTCGGTGTGGGTGAGCTCGGGCTTCAACGAGTACACACCGCTCGGCGGGATCGGCACGAAGGGTCGGTTCGGGTTCTACACCGAGCTGAGGGAGGCGACGACGTACGAGTACCGGCTCAACGGCGGCGCCTGGCAGAGCGTGCCCAGGGCGACCGATGCCCTCGTCACCGACGTCACCCTGACCATGGAGCGCAACGGCGAAAACGTGCTGTCGGTGCGCGGCCGGACCACGGCGGGGCAGTACACGCCGCAGACCGACTACCCGTTCCTGGTCGGCACGGCCTCACTGGTGGCGTCGGAGACCTACCCGATCGCCGAGTGGTCCAGTGGGGTCGACGTGCCGGGCACCTTCACCTTCACCCAGGGCACCGCCGGGGTGGTGGAGTTCGAGTACCGGGTCGACGACGGCGAACCGGTGCTCGTCGCGGCGAGCGGCGGGGTGGCCACCGCCGTGTACACCCCGACGACCAACGGTTGGAAGACCATGACGGTGCGCGGACGTACGGGCGACGGTGTCTGGACCGACTCGACCTCGTACTCCTTCGGGGTCCTGTAGTCCGGTCATCCGCGGTGCCTCCCGCCCTCTCGGTGAGGGCGGGAGGCATCGGCCGTGATCTACACGGAGTGGTGTGACGGTGACGACATATTGATCGATCCTGAAGCCAGGCTTGAGGAAACCTGTGAGCTTCCGTAACGCGGCTTCGAGGACCCGTCCATAGCGTCCCGCGCCATGACTCATGGAAAGCGGGAGTGGTTTCCCGCTCACGAGAAGGCGCCGAGGCTGTCCCGGCGCGGGGTCCTCATCGGACTCGGCGGGCTGGCCGTCGGCGGCGCGCTGGCCGGCTCCGCGTTGCGCTACGCCCCGAACGCGTCGGCCGCCGCTACCGGCACCCTGAACATCCCTACGCTGCTCACCCCAACGGACGACGACGGCGTCGACGTCTACTCGCTGACCATGCAGACCGGCACGGCGCAGCTGCGTACCGGCCTGACCAGCAGCACCGCGGGCTTCAACGGGTCGTACCTCGGGCCGGTCATCAAGGTCGACAACGGCGACCGGGTACGGATGGAGGTCACCAACAACATCGGCGCGGAAACCACCGTCCACTGGCACGGCGCGCACATACCGCCCTCAGTGGACGGTGGCCCGCAGAACATCATCGCCGCGGGTACGACCTGGAGCCCCGAGTTCGACATCAACCAGGAGGCGTGCACCCTCTGGTTCCACCCGCACGGGCTGACCACCACCGCCGCGCAGGTCGCCCTCGGGTTGGCCGGAATGATCCTGGTCGACGACGACTCCGACGGGGCGGCCGCCCTGCCGAACGACTACGGGGTAAACCAGTTCCCGCTGATCGTGCAGTCGGTCCCGGTCAACTCCAGCGGCGTCATCCAGAGCACGACCGCCGGCCTCCAGTCCACGGCCACGACGTTCCCGCTGATCGTCAACGGCGCCAACGTGGCCAGCGCGACGCCCACCCTCAACGTGGACGAGAACAGGGTCCGCTTCCACGTCCTCAACGGCTCGATCACCGACATCATCACCGTCTCGCGTTCCGATGGCGGCACGATGACCCAGGTGGCCACGGACGCCGCGCTGCTTCCGTCGCCCACGTCGGTGACGAGCGTCCGTCTCGTCGCCGGTGAACGCGCCGAGATCGTGCTCGACCTCAGCGGGACCGTCACCCTCCAGGCCACGGTCACGGCCGGCGGTGCCCGCGGCGGCAGCGGCACCTCGTCGATCCTCACCATCACGACCGCCGACACGACGACCCGCGACGCCCTGCCGAGCACGCTCAACACCATCGCCGCCCTCGACACCACCGGCGCGACGACCCGCACGATGGCGCTGTCCAACACCGGCAACACCATGTTCATCAACGGGATCTCCGGTACAACGATGGAGGTGATGGAAGAGAACATGATCATGACGACGCTCGACGCGGTGGAGGTTTGGACGATCACGAACGCGACCAACCTGCTGCACTCGTTCCACCTGCACGACGTCCCATTCCAGGTGCTCGCCGTCAACGGCTCCGCGCCGACCGGCACGCTGAGCGGCACCTGGCGGGACACCATCGAGATCCCGGCCCAGTCCACCCGGCAGATCGCCATGAAGTTCACCGACTACGCCGACGACACGTACGGCTACATGCTGCACTGCCACAACGCCATCCATGAGGACGAGGGCATGATGCTCATGCTCATGGTCATGTAGGCACGGCGACGCCGGGGCGGCGGCTGTCGCCTCCGGCGTTGCTGGCGCGGGGCCGGGTGCGGGTGCGTCACACGGCGGCGACGGCGTCGATCTCGACGAGGACGCCGGGACCCAGGGCGGCGACGATGTGCACGGTGATGGCCGGCGGCGGGTCGGCCGGGTTCCACACCTGCTGGAAGGCGGCCACGCCCTCGCCGACCGACTGGCCCTCCACCACCGCGATGGTCCAGTGGACGATGTTCGACAGGCTCGCCCCCTCGCTCTCCAGGATGGTCGCGAGGTTGCGGAACGCCTGCACGGCCTGCTCCCGGAGCGTGGGGCCGACGACCTTGCCGTCGGCGTCGACGCCGTTCTGGCCGCCGATGTAGATCGTCTTCGCGGGTTGCTCGACCACGACGGCCTGGCTGAAGGCGGGGCTGCGGTGCAGCCCGTCGGGGTTGATGTGCCGGATACCCATGTGTTGCCCCCTCGGAAGTTGACACCAGTTAAACCGGTACGGGACCTCGACACCAGTTATAGTGGGTTCATGCGCGCGCACGCAACCGGCCGGCGGCTCCACGACCCCAAGGGAGGGTCGTTCTGGTACGACGCCGGCGCCGTCTGCCTGGACTTCGCGCACACCGGAGGTGAAGGGCAGTACTCGGTGTTCGAGACCCTCCACGAGCCGGCCGACCTCGCCGAGTGGCTGGCCCAGCCACCACTGGCCGCGGTCATGACCGTCCCCATGACAGTCGGTGACCTGACCGCGGCGAAGGCACTGCGCCAGGCCATCTGGGAAACCGCACACGCCAGGGCAGCCGACCGCGACCTCCCCGCCGGGGCGGTCGCGACCATCAACGCGACCGCGACCGCGCCGCCCCTGGTCCCCGAGCTCGCCACCGACGGCACCTCCGCGGGATGGGCACCACCGGTCTGGGCGGCCCAGGTGCTGTCGACCCTGGCCCGGGAGATGATCGACCTGCTGTCCGGGCCGCTGTCCGGACGCATCCGCGAATGCGCCAGCGATAACTGCCCGCTGGTGTTCGTCGACTCGTCCCGCCCCGGCGCCCGACGCTGGTGCTCCATGGAACGCTGCGGCAACCGTCACAAGCTCCGGGCCCTGCGCGCCCGACGCGGCACCGACCCCGTGCGAGAAGAGGAGGACGCGTGAAGGTCAGCTGGGGGCAGGTCTTCGCGTGGCGGATGCGACGGCAGTACCTGGACCCGCGCACCACGCGCACCGCGGCCGAGATCGTCAGCCGGCTGTGCGGTGTGCAGGCGCAGGTCTGGAGCGCCGCCGAGACGGCCGTCGCCGTGCGGCAAACGACACCCGACAGCGACAGCGTCGACCGGGACTTCGCCGCTCTCTCGTTGATGAAGACCTGGGTGATGCGCGGGACCCTGCATCTGCTGAGACCGGGTGAGGCGGGCGCCTACCTGTCACTCATGGAGACCACGGGATTCTGGCGCAAGCCCTCGTGGCAGCGGGTCTCCGGCGTCACCCCGCAACAGATCGACGAGCTGACCGAGAAGGTGGCGGTCGTCCTGGACGGCGCGGTGCTGACCCGCGACCAGCTGGTCACGCGGATCGCGGCGGACAAACGATTCGCCGGCATGGAGGACCGGCTGCGGTCGGGATGGGGCCAGGTGCTCAAGCCGTTGGCGTGGCGTGGCGTCCTGTGCCACGGCCCGAACCAGGGCAACAAGATCACGTTCACGCGTCCGGCGAGTCAGTACCCGAACTGGGGGAAGATACCGGAGCCCGAGGAGGCCGCACCCACGGTCATCGCGGCGTACCTCGGCGCGTACGGTCCCGCCACCCCCGAGGTGTTCGACCGCTGGCTGTCGCTCAACAGCACGAGCCGGCCGAGACTGCGCCAGTGGTTCGCGGACCTGGGCGACACGCTGACCGAGGTCGACGTCGAGGGACGCAAGGCGTTGATGCTGACCGAACACGTCGAGGAACTCGCCGACATCGACGTATACAAAGGTGTCCGACTGCTCGGTGGTTTCGACCAATACGTTCTCGGTCCGGGGACCAACGACGAGGCCCTGGTCCCGAAAGAGCACCGCTCCGCGGTGAGCCGGACCTCCGGGTGGATATCCCCGATCGTCGTGGTGAACGGCCGGGTCGCCGGAGTGTGGAACAAGGTCGACGGCGAACTGGTCGTGTCTGCGTTCCCCGGCAGCGGGCGCCTACCGCGGAAGGAGCTCGAGAAGGAGGCGGCACATGTCGCGCGCGCGATCGGACCGAGCCCGCTGACCGTGCGCGTCGCCTGAGCCGTGCGACTGAAGTGCGCTCAATCGTCCACCATGGACATGAGAAAGGCTCTGATCTGGGGCATAACGCCAGGTCAGAGCCTTGATCAAATGTGCGCCGCCAGGGACTCGAACCCCGAACCCGCGGATTAAGAGTCCGCTGCTCTGCCAGTTGAGCTAGCGGCGCTCGCTGACAACGGGTGAAACCTTAGCACGGCCCCTCGAACACCTTCCAACCAGTTCGACCAGCCACGCCGGACCGAGTGGCCGAAGCGGCGCACGTCCCGATCTGGCAGGCTGCTCGACTGGCCACCGGCGCTTTCGCGCATGGTGCA
The DNA here is from genome assembly GCF_011764445.1 of Phytohabitans rumicis. NCBI lineage: Bacteria > Bacillati > Actinomycetota > Actinomycetes > Micromonosporales > Micromonosporaceae > Phytohabitans > Phytohabitans rumicis. The sequence goes on along the minus strand of NZ_BLPG01000001.1, from coordinate 5,585,414 downwards.
CCATGTGCGCAGGAGCGTTGAGGCGAACGGGGTTGACATGAGCAGGGGCACACGGGGGTTGATACAGGCTGCCGTCCTGGCGGTGCTCGCGCCGCTAGCGCTCGCGGGGTGCGGTGGCGGTGCCGACGAGAAGCCCCAGTTCGTCAGCGGCACGACCGCGGCACCGTCCGCCAGCGCCTCGGCCAGCCAGGCACCGGCGGAGGCGTTCGCGCTGTCGATCACGCCGGCGGCCAACGGCAAGAACCTGCCGGTCAGCACCGAGATCGGCGTCAAGCTCACCGGCGGCGAGGTCAGCTCGGTCACGGTGACCGAGACCGGTGGCGCCAAGGTCGCCGGGACGATGCGCGCGGACGGCTCCGCGTGGGTGCCGAGCAGCCCGCTCAAGTGGGGCAAGACGTACACCGCCGCGGTGACGGCGACGGGCGCGGGTGGCGCGGCGACGCAGACCACGACGTTCACCACGATGGCGAAACCGGGCAAGGAGACAGGCACCGGGCTCTACATGTTCGACGGCAAGACGTACGGCGTGGCCATGCCGGTGGTCGTCGAGTTCCACCCGGGGATCGCGAAGAAGGACCGGGCGAACGTGCAGAAGCGCATGTTCGTCAGCACCGACCCGCCGCAGCCGGGCGCCTGGCACTGGGTGTCCAACGGCTCGCAGGCGTACTACCGGGCGCCGGAGTACTGGAAATCCGGGACGAAGATCACGGTCCGGATCGCCGTGGGCGGGCATCCGACGGGCAACGGCCGGTACGGGGACGTCGACCGGAAGGCCACCGCCAAGATCGGCGAGCGGTTCGAGATGAAGGTCGACAACAAGACCAAGAAGATGACGGTCTTGAAGAACGGCAACGTGATCAAGACCATGCCGGTGAGCCTGGGTAAGAAGAGCACCCCCTCGGTCAGCGGCACGATGGTGGTGATGGAGAAGAAGGAGCAGACCGTCTTCGACACCACGGACGACCCGACCGCGTCCGACAGCTACCGCGTCGACATCGAGTTCGCCCAGCGGCTGACCTGGAGCGGGCAGTACATCCACTCCGCACCGTGGTCGGTCGGGGACCAGGGTCGGCGAAATGTGTCACACGGCTGCGTTAACGTCGGTCCTGGCAACGCTCAGTGGCTGTTCAACCAGACCAAGGTCGGCGACCCGGTCACCGTGACGGGCACCGAGGACAAGCTGTCGCCGGGCGACGGCTGGACCGCGTGGAACATGAGCTGGAAAGAGTTCATCAAGGGCAGCGCCCTACCCGTAACCGAGTAAAACCGGGCAAACAGCGTAAAACTCCTGGCATGAAACCAGGATTTGGCGGGAAGCGTCTTTAGCGGAGGATGGATTAGCAAGACACCCGAGTGACTGCGAGGACATCATGCACCGACGTACGCCGAGCTCGAAGCCGGCGTGGCGGGCGCTAGCCGCCGCGGCGCTGGCTGCGGCCCTCGCACTCACGACGGCCGCCTGCGGCGACGACCCGCCCACCGCGTGGAACGATCCGAAGCAGCAACAGCAGCAAAAGGAAGACGGCGCCAAGAGCGTGGCGACGATCACCGGGCCGACCGCGGACGCCAAGGACGTGCCCGCCTCGACGGCGATCTCATTCACGACCGAAAACGCGAGCGGTGACCCCACCGTCGAGCTCAAGGACGCGTCCGGCGAGGCCGTCAAGGGCGCCCTGCAGGCGGATGGCACCTGGCTTCCCGACGGCGTGCTGGACTACGGCGCGACGTACACGGCGACCGTGACCGCGACCGACGCGGACGGCAAGAAGGCGACGGCGACCAGCATCTTCACCACGATGGCCAAGCCCAGCAAGCAGGTGCGCGTGACCAGCTTCCTCGGCGACGGCCAGGTGGTGGGCGTGGGCATGCCGCTTATCGTGCGGTTCAGCCGCGCGATCCCCGAGGACTACCGCGACGACGTGCAACGCCGGCTGATCGTGCAGACCACGCCCGTGCAGGAGGGGATCTGGCACTGGACCAGCCCCACCGAGGTGCACTACCGGCCCAAGCAGTTCTGGCAGACCGGGACCAAGATCTACTACAAGATGCAGACCGGCGGCCTGCCCATGGGCGACGGCTACTTCGGCCGCGCCGACGTGACGGTCGACGTCAAGATCGGCCCGTCCCTGATCATGACGGTCGACAACAAGACCAAGAAGATGACCGTCACCAAGGACGGCAAGGTCATCAAGACCATCCCGGTGAGCCTGGGCAAGAAGAGCACGCCCTCGTCCAGCGGCACGATGGTGGTGATCGAAAAGCAGCGCAAGACGGTCTTCGACACCATGGACGACCCCAACCCGGCCAACCGCTACCGCACCGACATCGAGTACGCGCAGCGGCTGACCTGGAGCGGGCAGTTCATCCACGCCGCGCCCTGGTCCGAGGGCGTGCAGGGCCGGACCAACGTGTCACACGGCTGCGTGAACGTGTCGATGGCCATGGGCCGCTGGCTCTTCGACCAGACCCACATCGGCGACCCGATCACCGTCAAGGGCACGGAAGACAAGCTCAAGAACGGCAACGGCTGGACCGACTGGAACATGAGCTGGGACGAGTACGTCAAGGGGAGCGCACTCCCCCAGAACTGACGCGGCACTCCGAAGCAGTATCAGCGGCCTACTCGGCGGCCTCAGTACTCCTGTCTGCGGGCAATCCCGCTCGCCTGAAGGAGGGGCCGATGGCCTGGTACTTGGCGCCGTCGCTGGCCGTGCTGCGCTCGGAGGTCAACACCCGGTGGCCCCAGCGGGACAAGACGAGCGACGGCACGATCGGTGACCCGGCGCACCAGCAGCGGCCCAGCGATCACAACCCGAACGCCCGGGAGTCGGTGGACGCGTGGGACATGGACAAGGACGGCGTCGACGTCGACGAGGTGATCCGCGCGTTCGAGCGGCATCCCAGCGCGAACTACTGGATCTGGAATCGCCAGATCGCCGACAAGGACACCGGCTGGCGGCCGGAGCCGTACAACGGCGACAACGCGCACACCCTGCATGTGCACTTTTCGATCAGGCAGAACGCTGCCGCCGAGCAGGACCAGCGGGCCTGGGGACTTTTGGAGGACACCATGACACCGGCCGAGTTCGTCAAGATCCTGGACGACCCGCAGGTGCAGGTCAGAATGCGCCGCCTGCCGTGGCAGTACGTCGGCGGTGGCATCCCGGTCGGCCTGTCCACCCTGAACGTGCTCAACGCGGTCCACACCGGCACGACGAACCTCGTAGAGGCGGCGGCCGCCGAGGTGCTGCGCGACGCCACCCTGCGTACCGTGCTGATCGACCAGCTCGTCGCCGCGCTGCGCGAGGAGCTGGACGAGCTGCCGGCGGAGCAGGTCGAGGCGGCGACGGAGCGCGCCATGCGACGGGTCCTCGGCGGCCTGGACGTCCCCTAAATGTCCCCTAACGCGACTCAGGCCCCGTCCGAAGACGGGGCCTGACCTGCATCTGTGGAGATCATCTCGTGGGGTGACTGAGGGGATTTGAACCCCCGACACCCGGGACCACAACCCGGTGCTCTGCCAACTGAGCTACAGCCACCACGACATCCGCGCCCGGCATCGCCGGTGCGGTGCGCCGACCAATGATAGCCATAAGCTGGCCGGTGCCGTCGACAGGGTTACTCAGAGCGTGGCGGCGATCGCCTTCGCGGCCTCGACGTCCGGGCCGGGCAGCGGCACGAAGACCGTCCGGCGGTAGTACTCCAACTCCCGGACGCTCTCCCGGATGTCGGCCAGCGCCCGGTGGGCCAGCCCCTTGGCGGGCTGGCCGAAGTACACCCGCGGATACCAGCGCCGGCACAACTCCTTGATCGACGAGACATCGATCATCCGGTAGTGCAGGTGGGCGTCCAGCCGCGGCATGTCACGCGCCACGAAGCCGCGGTCCGTCGCGATCGAGTTGCCGCACAGCGGGGCGCTGCGGGGGTCCGGCACCCACGACGTGACGTACTCCATGATCAAGTCCTCGGCCTCCGGGACAGTGACCGCCGAACGGCGGACCTCGTCCGTGAGCCCGGACTTCTCATGCATCTCCCGTACCACCTCGGGCATGCCGGCCAGCGCCGACTCGTCGGCGTGAATCACCACGTCGACACCCTCGCCGAGCACGCGCAGATCCGGATCGGTGACCAGCGCAGCCACCTCGATCAGTGCGTCCTTGCCGAGATCGAGCCCGGTCATCTCACAGTCGATCCAGACCAGAAGATCAGCCACGGCCACAGCCTACGCGCTGCACGCTCCCAGATACCCTGGCCGGCGTGCCGAAGACAACCGTCCGGATCGCCGGGGTCACCGCGCTCGCCGCCGCAGTCGCGGCCTTCCTCAACTGGTACGGCAACCGGCACGACTTCTTCGACCTGCGCATCTACATGAGCGCGATGCGCTGGTGGGCCGACGGCAACCCGCTCTACGACTATGCCCAGCCGGACCGGGTGCAGGGCGAGCTCTACTTCACGTACCCGCCGTTCACCGCGCTGCTGCTCCGGCCGTTCGCCTCGATCGACGTCAACGCCACCATCGCGATCTTCACGGTCGGCACCGCGCTCGCGATCGCGGTCACCACGTGGTGGCTGGTCTCCCCCGTCGCCGACCGCCACGGCCAGCCGCGCTGGTTCGTCGCCGGCCTCGCCATCCCGCTCATCTTCGCCATCGAGCCGACCCGCGAGACAATCACGTTCGGCCAGATCAACATGCTGCTGGTCGTGCTGATCCTCGGCGACCTGCTCCTGCTCGTACCCCGAAACTCGCGCTGGGCCGGCGTCGGCATCGGGCTGGCGACGGCGCTCAAGCTGTATCCCGGCATCTTCATCGTCTACCTGCTCGCCGCGCGGCGCTGGCGGGCCGCGATCACCGCGAGCGCCGCGGCGGCCGGCGCCACGCTCGCCGCGGCCGCGATCGCGCCACACGCGTCGTGGCAGTTCTGGACCCACGAACTGTGGTCGACCGACCGGGTCGGCCGCACCGACTACACGGGCAACCAGTCGCTGCTCGGCCTGCTCGGCCGGCTCACCGCCCCGGACGACCCCAGCCGGTTGCTGTGGATCGCGCTGGTCGCGCTCGTCTGCGGGTACGGCCTGTGGCGCGCCGCCCGCGCCGCACGCGCCGGCGACGAGGTGGCCGGTCTGGCGCTGACCGGCCTGGTCGGCGCCCTGGCCAGCCCGATCACGTGGACCCACCACGTGTACTGGTTCGTCCCCGCGTTCGTGGTGCTGGTGGACGCGGGGCTCCGCGGCGAGGGCCCGCGCCGGCGGCTCACCCTGATCGCGCTCGCCATCATCGGGTACGCCGTGCTGCTACGCGGCGTGGTCTCCTTCGACGACTGGGGCATCGCGGCGGAACCGACCGACTCGGTGCAGGAGTTCGTCCGGCGCAACGCGTACGTGCTGCTGACGCTGGTGCTGATCGCCACGCTGCCGGTGCGGTCCGGGGTGCTCGATTATCGCAGACGTGGACCGAAATGGACAGATCTACCTAGTCACGCCCCAGTCGGCTAATCTGTCCTTAACGGACAAGCTCCCCCGTGTTACACCGTTTCCCCCGGTGAGAGTGGCCCTCCGCAAACGGCATGCGGAGGGCCACTCGCCATACCGTCCCGTCTTAGCACACGGCCACCTTGATCGTCCGGATATCCACAGGGGGTCCCGCTGTCCACAGGCGGGCCACTCACGGATAGCCACCCCGCCGCGGCGGCCACACACTCTGCCGCATGAACACGTGGACGTACCGGGAACTGCTGGCCGATGGCATGAGCCCCAACCAGGTCCGCGATGCCGTCCGGGTGGGCACCCTGCACCGAGTCGCGAGCGGGCTCTACCTCGAAGGCGTCCAGCCGCCGCTCGTCGAGCACTTGCGAGTACTCCGGTCGGCCCTGCCCGATGAGGCGGTCTTCGGCTTCCACACCGCCGCCCACCTATACGGATTCGGCGTCATCCCTAGCGGGAAGGTCCACGTCGTCACCCCGGCCGGCACACCGCCCAGCGATCTCAAGAGCGTGGCCTCCCATCAGGCGGTCCTGCCGTTCGGTGATCCGGTCGAGGTGCATGGGCTGCCGTGTCTCCCGCCCGAGCGTTGCGCTGTTGACCTGGCGCGGGCGGTAAAACGGCTGGACACGCTGGCGGTCTTTGACGCCGCGCTCCGGTCCCGCCGGTGTACGGCAGACGATCTGAGGGCCGAGGCGGCCCGCCACGATGGATTGCGGGGCATCCGCCAAGCCCGGGCCGCGCTGCCGTACGCCGATCCACGCCCTGAGTGCCGCCAGGAGAGCCAGCTCCGCTTCGTCATGATCGACGGGGGTCTCCCGGCACCCGAGCCCCAACTCTGGGTGTACGACGAACGGGACGAGCCGACCTTCCGACTGGACACCGGTTATCGGGAGCAGCAGGTTGGCGGGGAGTACGACGGTCGATCTCACGTGACCCGGGAGCGAATGCGCGCCGACCGCGCGCGCCACAACTGGCTAGCAGCGCACGGCTGGAACATGCGCTACTACACCGACCAAGACCTCTACCACCGCCCCGCTTACATCCTCTCCACCATGCGCTCAGCACTCGGCCTCTCGTCGATCTAGGAAGGATCGTGGGTATAAATCGGACTCGATACCCACGATCCTTCCTAGATCGACGAGGCGGGTGGGGGCGGGGGCGCCGGGAGGTCGGCGGAGCCGGGCAACGCGGTGGCAGGGACCGGGTCGGGGGTGACTGTGCAGCGCGGGTGCGGGGGCCAGGCCAGGATGGGTTGGACGGGTGGTGGGGTTCCCACGTTCCACGCGGGTCGGGCCGGGGCGGGAACGGATACCAGCGGAGGCGCAAGGTCCGGGGCCGGAGGGCGCGCGGGCGGGACGTCGGCCAGGGTCGCGGGGCGGGACGGGTACGCGGGGCGGGTGGGCCAGGCGAGGGTGGCCATGCCGAGCGCGACCAAGGCGACGCCCAGCACCAGCAGTCCCCACGTGGCCGAGCCCAGCCAGCCGGGCCGCACCTCGACCCGGAGGTCCACGGTCATGCCGGCCCGCGTGTCCGGGTGGATGACGACGAGGGCGAGCCGCTGCCCGCGTACCTCCGAAGAGGCCCAGTCGACGGCGCCGGCGCCCTGCTTTTCCCACGCCGGCTGGGCGGCGGGGGCCGTGGTGCCGGGCACGGGGGTGACCCGGACCGGCAGCGTGCCGCGGGTGAGGCTGACCCGGTCGACCTGGGCGTACGGGACGCCGGCCAGGTAGCGCGCGGCGTCGGCGGCCGGTACGAGGCCGACGAGTGCCGGGCCGGCCTCGGTGCGGGCGGTGACCCGGAGCCGGGTGTCGCCGGCGCGGGTGAACGGCGCGTCGCGGCGCAGCAGCCCGTCCAGGTCCGGTACGACGACCGCGTGCCCCGGGGTGGTGATGCGCTCGACCCTGCCGCTGAACGCGCCGCCCGCGTCGCGATGCTGCATGGCTGTCCACAGCGCGCCGCCGACCAGGAGCACCGGCAGGCCGATGGTCAGCAGCAGCATTCCCACGGCCGTGCGCGCAATCCGCATCGCGTTCCCCTCATAACCCCTTACAAGGAGAAACGACGCTGCCGCCGTCAGGTCGCCTTGCGGGTACGCAAGAAGGCGAGGCCGCCGAGCACCAGCCCGCCGAGACCGGCGACAAGACCGATCACGCCGAGGACCAGCGCCAACCCGTCGTCGGAGGAATCGATAGTGGAGGAGTAAGCGACGGATGCCGGGGACGGCGACGCGGACGCCGGTGTCAGCTTGAGGACAGGCGCCGGGTTCTCCGGCTCTTCCGCGGATCCGGTCGGCTCCTCGATCCAGCGCGAGATCTCGCCGTCCGAGTACGTCTGCAGCACCTTGAACACCATCTGGTCGGTGTCCGGCAGCGGTCCCATCGACACCGGGAACTCGAGGAACTCGCCCGGCTTGACCCCGCCGCCGGCCGCCGCGGTCCAGGTGATCTTCGACACGACTTCGGTGACCTGGCTGCCGTGCACGTCGATCGGCGGGCTGACGGTGCGCCGCTCGACCTTCACGGTCCAGCCGGCCAGCGGCATGGTGGAGACCGACGCGACCGGCGCGCCTTCCGGCAGGACGACCTCGAGCTTGGTGGTGGACGTGGTGTCGCTCTCGTTCGGCACCCGGAAGGCGATGCGGCCGTACCCGCCCTGCTCGGCCTCCTCCGGGGTGACCGTGACGTGCGCGGCCGCCGGCGCGGCGAACGCGAACACGCCGGCCAGGACGGCCCCGAAGACGAGAGCGACGCGTTTCATGAAGGGCCCTTCTACTTGGCGGGCACGGTGGCGGTCACCGTGGCCTGGTCGATGTCGGATATCCGTACGGTGAACTTGAGCTGCCAATCCCCGGCGAGCGGGAAGTTGATCTCGCCGGTGGCGTGGTTGTCGGTCAGCGGCAGCAGCGGGATGTCGATCGGGGCCACGTCGTTGGCCGGCAGCGCGGCGGTGCCCTTCCACTCGACCACCGGCAGCGGCTTGTTGGCCTTGTCGTAGGCGTACAGGTGGATCGAGTTGTTGCCGGTCTGCGCCGGGTCGACGTCCACCTGCAGGTTGAAGAGGCTGCTGGTCAGCATCTGCGAGTAGTAGCCGGCGTCGGTCAGGTCGTCATTCGCCTCGGCGGTGCGGGCCGGGGTGGTCTGCACGAGCACCGCGGACAGCGCGAGCACCACCGCGGTGATGCCCAGTTCGACCCCGACCGTGCGGCGCAGCAGCCGCGGCTGGCCGCCGGCTATCCGCTTCCGGACCAGGTTCCGCGAGTACGCCGCCACGGCGATCACGGCAGCGAAGAGTCCCACCTTGGCGATGATCAGTTGGCCGTAGCTGGTGGACACCAGCGCCTTGGGGGTGCCGACCTCGATCAGCGCCTGCACGGTGCCGGCGAGCACGAGCGCGCTCACCGCCAGGGCCGCCCACCGCGACCAGATCGGCAGGATCGCGCCCAGTTCCTTTTCGTTGGCCCGGCGCAACAGGAAGACCACGAGCATCAGCAGGCCGCCGAGCCAGACCGCCATGCTGGCCAGGTGCACGGCGTCGACCACGACCGAGACGGCCGCGACCGGCGAGGCAGCCGGGTGACCGGCGACCGGCCAGGTCAGGAGCGCGCCGGCGCCCAGCACCACGAGCAGGATCTGGTCGCCACGGCCGGTCTGCCCGCGCAGGAGGGGGCGCAGGAGCAGGGCGATCGCGACGAGCAGGCCGAGCCGGATCAGCAGCGCGGTGCCGAAGGTGCTCGACAACACATCGCGGAGCCCGCTGCCGTCGAACAGGCCGGCGCCCGCCGTGTACGGCGCCTGGAGCCACAGGGCGGCCAGCGTCGCGAACCCGACCAGGCCCATCCCCGTCCAGATCACCGCGGCCGGGCCGCTCCGGGACAGCCGCGCCGGCCACAGCAGGCTCAGCACCAGCACTGGGCCGATCAGGAGTACGAGGCCGGCGTACCCGAAATAGCGCACGATCTTGATGGCGTTGTCGACGACGGGGTTGTCGTCGTTGCTCTCATTCAGGCTGGGCGCCGCCGACGGCGCGCCCACCGAGTACGTGTAGCCGCCCGAGACCGGGTGGCTGTCCGCCGAGATCACCCGGTAGCTGACCAGGTACGTCCCGTTTCCGCCGCCCTGGTCGACGGGGATGGTGACCACCGCACCGGCGAACGTCGCGCCGCTCTTGTCCACCCGCTCGCCGTTCGGGCCGATCACCCGGATCCGGTCGGGCACCTCCCGGACCGACTCGGTGAAGGTCAACACGACCTCGACCGGCGCGCTCGGCAGCACCGCGTTGGCGATCGGGTTGCTACTCGCCAGCACGGCGTGCGCGCTGGCCGGGGCGGGCGGCGTGGCGAGAACGGCGATCACGCCAGCGATCAACGCGAGCAGGATTCGGCGGGTCATGCCGGCCATGATTCTGCAACCGAGCACGCGAAGGCGACCCGGGGCTCAGGACCGGTCATACGTTGGTAGTCGGCGCCGGAGGCGGAAAAGTTCCCGGCGGGGCACTCATCCTTTTCCCAGCATCGCCGCGTACCCTCGGGTGCCGTGATTCCCGCCCAGCGCGATGCCCGCGCCGCCGACGAGTGGGTGCTTGCTGCCCGCGACGGCGACCCGGCGGCTCAGGCGGCGTTCGTGCGCGCGACCCAGACCGAGGTGTGGCGCTTCGTCGCCGCGCTCGTCGACGCGGGCACCGCGGACGATCTCACCCAGGAGACCTACCTGCGGGCCTTCCGCGCCCTGCCGGCCTTCGAGGGCCGGTCCAGCGCCCGCACGTGGCTGCTCGGCATCGCCCGCCGAGCGTGCGCCGACCATCTGCGTACGGTGGTCCGGCGCCGCCGTCTCGACGAAAAGCTGGCCGCGGAGGCCCACACCGGCGGCCCGTACCCCGATCCGGCCCAGCAGCTCGGCGCGGCCGACCTGCTCCGCCGGCTGCCCGACGACCGGCGCGGCGCGTTCGCGCTGACCCAGGTGCTCGGCCTGTCGTACGTCGAGGCCGCCGAGGTCGAAGGCGTGCCGGTGGGCACGATCCGCTCCCGGGTCGCCCGGGCCCGCGCCGAACTCGTCGAGGCGCTCGGCGAAGCCCTCGCCAGCTAAGGAACCTCCCGACTCCGTAGGACGACTAATGGATGTGACCGTCGCGAGCACGCCCGATTCGCGCGTATTTGTTGCTAAATGGCGACCTTGGTTGGGCACGCTGGTGCGGCTCGGCCTGGCCGCGGTCTGGCTCGTCGCCGGAGGCGCCAAGGTGGGCGACCTCGCCGCGTCGGGTCGGGCCGTCAACGCGTACGACGTCATGCCGTACGACCTGGCGAAGGTGATCGGCGCCGCGCTGCCGCTCGTGGAGATCGCGCTCGGCGTACTCCTGCTGGTGGGATTGGCCACGCGACTGGCCGCCGGCATCTCCGCGGCCCTGCTGGTGGTGTTCATCAGCGGCATCGCGCAGGCATGGTCGCGTGGGCTGCAGATCGACTGCGGCTGCTTCGGCAGCGGCGGCCAGCTCGGCGCCGGCCAGAGCCCCACGTACGGCCCGGAAATCCTGCGCGACCTCGGGTTCCTGGCGCTTGCCGGGTTCCTCCTGATCTGGCCCCTCACCCGTTTGTCCATTGATCAATGGCTGGAGAAGAGATGAGTTCCAGGGTTGGACAGAAGCAGGCCGCCCGGGTGGTGCGCGACCAGATCGCGCGCGAAAAGCGGCGTTCGAGGACACTGTGGACGTCGGTCATCGCGGTGGCCGCGCTGGTGATCGCCGGGCTGGTGGGCTGGGGCGTCCTGGCCAACCAGGACTCGGGCAGCTACACCGCGCCGCCCGGCGCCGTGGAGAACGGCACCGGCATCGCGATGGGCGACGGGCCCGTCAAGATCGACGTGTACGAGGACTTCATCTGCCCGGCGTGCGGCCAGTTCGAGACGCAGTCCGGCGCGACGCTGGACCAGCTCGTCGCGGACGGGAAGGCGACCGTGGTCTACCACCCGCTCGCGTTCCTGGACCGGATGTCCTCGACGAACTACTCCACCCGGGCGTCGGCCGCTTCGGGCGCGGCGGCCGAAGGCGGTAAGTTCCGGGAGTTCGCCAAGGCGCTCTTCGCGAAGCAGCCCGCGGAGGGCAGCGCCGGGCTGACCGACAATGAGCTCATCGAGATCGGCAGGTCGGTCGGGCTCGGCGACGCCTTCGCCCAGGCCGTACGGGACGGGAAGTACAAAGCGTGGACGGCACACGTGACCGACGAGGCGAGCGGCGACGGCGTCACCGGCACGCCCACCGTGCGGGTGGCCGGCAAGGACGTACAGCCGACCAGCCAGGCCATCCTCGCGGCCGTCGGCTAATCCTCGCGGCTGCCGCCGGCGTCCTCGCGGCGCTGGCGGCGGCCGCCCCGGCATGGGCGCACGGCGGCGACGCCCCCGACGGCACCAACTACCGCACCCTGGTGACGTCGGCACCCGCGCTGGACGGCCTGTCGGCGCGCGCGGTCGAGGCCGGCGCCCGCCTGGAGCTGGACAACCGCACCGGCGAGACCATCGAGGTGCTGGGCTACGACGGCGAGCCCTACCTCGAGGTACGCCCCGACGGCGTCTACGAGAACGTGCACTCCCCCGCGACGTACCTCAACGAGACCCTCGCCGGCGACGCCGAAGCGCCCGCGTCGGCCGACCCGACCCTGCCGCCGTCGTGGCGCAAGGAGTCGGACGAACCGGTCGCCCGCTGGCACGACCACCGCACGCACTGGATGAGCGCCGACCCGCCGCCCGCCGTCCGCGCCGATCCCGGCCGCGCGCAGCGGGTACGGGACTGGGTCGTCCCGCTGCGCACCGGCGTGTCCACGATGGAGGTACGCGGGACGCTGGACTGGGTGCCCCCGCCGAGCCCGGGCGTGTGGTGGGCGATGTGCCTGCTCGTGGCCGTGGGCGTGGGCGCGCTGGGGCTCGTCCCGGCGGCACGGCTGGTCCTCGGCGGCCTGCTCGCGGCGGCCGGCGGCACGTCGATCGCGTACGCGGTAGCGCGCGAACTGGACGCCGGGGCGACCGGGCTCGGCGGCGTCCTGCAGGGCCTCCTCCTCGGGCAGCTCTGGCCGGTGCTCACCGGGCTGGCCGCGCTGGCCGTCGGGGCGTACGCCCTGCTCCGCCGCTCCGCCGCGGACTTCGGGTTGGCGCTGGTCGGCACCTGCGTGGCCATCTTCGCCGGAGCCGCCAACGCCGCCGTGTTCGGCCGCGGCGTCGTGCCGGTGTCGTGGCCGCCCACCTGGGCCCGGGTGGCGGTGTTCGGCGTGATCGCGGTGGGCGCCGGCGTGGCCGTGGCGGGCGGGCTCCGCCTGCGGGCCGCGGCCCAGGCGAGCGCTGCCGGTGGCCCGGTCACGGTCGACGGATAGTCCATCGACCGCGACCGGTCCCCCTTTACCCCACGTCCGACTCCACGTACGTGGGACCGGAGCGGTTCACGGGTAGGGTTCGAGACATGACCGAGACACCTCGCCTCGCTCCCGGAGACACGGCGCCCGAGTTCGCCCTCCCGACCGACACCGGAGAGACGCTCACGCTGAAGGAGCTGCACGGACGCAAGGTGGTCCTGTACGCGTACCCGGCCGCGATGACGCCCGGCTGCACCAAGCAGGCGTGCGACTTCCGCGACTCGCTGGCGTCCCTGCAGGCGGCCGGGTACGAGGTGGTCGGCATCTCCCCGGACAAGCCGGCCAAGCTGGCCCAGTTCCGCGAGCGCGACGCGCTGACGTTCCCGCTGGTGTCCGACCAGGACAAGGCGGTCCTGACCGCGTACGGCGCGTACGGGGAGAAGCAGCTCTACGGCAAGACCGTGACCGGCGTGATCCGCTCGACGTTCGTGATCGACGAGGACGGCCGGATCGAGCGCGCGCTGTACAACGTGAAGGCCACCGGCCACGTCGCCAAGCTCCGCAAGGACCTTGGACTCGACTGAGGCTCTACACTCATCGGGTCTAGCGGGAGTGGCGTAATTGGCAGCCGCGTCAGGTTTAGGTCCTGGTGTCCGAAAGGACGTAGGGGTTCGAGTCCCCTCTCCCGCACACGTCAGTGCGCGATCTCCAGCGTCAGCTCGCTGTAGCCGTCGCCCGCTCGCCACGACAGGGTGAACGGCAGCCGCTCACTCACCCCCACCGCGAAGACGGTCTCGCTGCCGTCGTTCGGCCCCGCGTACGCGACCTCGCGCAGCGCCGGCCACCCGTCGGGCACCCGGGCCACCTCCTGCCCGATCCGCCACGGCGTACGCCCCGGCTGGTGACCGCTGTTCGCCTGGCCGAAGTCCGGCGCGTACACGACGACCTCGATGACCGCGTCGCCGCGCACCGCGACCAGCGCACCGGACAGGTCCCGCACGCGCGGCACGTACTGGGCGTGGCCGCCGACCTTCACCTCGCCGTTGACGCGAAACACCACCCGGTCGTCGCAGACCCGGCGGGCCACGGTCACCAGGTACAGCTCGGCGGTGGCATGCTCCGGTAGGTCGACCGGCTCGGTGCCGCCGCGATCGGGGCAGGTGAACGTGGGCTTGGGCTCCTGGACCGTCGCCTGGACCTTGGGTGCGACGCCGGCCGGCGTTTCGGTCACCGGGGTCCCGGTCGTGCCCGCGGACGTGGCCGGGGCGACCGGGGTCGCTGGCTCAGGGCTGGACTGGCATGCGCTCATGCCGGCCGCGAAGCTCATGGCGACGACGGCGGGCAGGATGCGCGCGGTGGCGTTCGGCATACAACCAGGACGAGCGACCGGCCCATCCGGTTGACAGGATGGGTGCATGGCGATCCGCTTCGAACTCGACCCCGATCTCACCCCCGATCTGCGCGAAGAGATCGTGTCCCTATGGGTCGACGTCACGAACGCGGGCGGCGCGGTGGGCTTCGTCGATCCGGTCACCCGCGCCGAGGTCGAGCCGATGGCACGGGACGCGTTCGCCGCGGTCACGGACGGCCCCGACCGCCTGCTGGTCGGCTACGAGGGCGAACGGCTCGTCGCGATGCTGATCTTTGTGGACAACCGCTTCGCGCTCAAGGACCACTGGTGCACCCTCAAGCGCGTCATGGTCCACCCTGACTGCCAGGGACGCGGGTACGGCGCCGCCCTCATGCGCCAGGCCGAACGGCTCGCCCGCGAGATCGGCTGGGAGGCCCTGCACGTCACGGTGCGTGGCGGACTCGGCCTGGAACGCTTCTACGCCGCACTCGGGTACAAGGAGGTCGGGCGGCTGCCAGGCGCACTGCGGGTCGGCGCCGGCGACGACCGCGACGAGACCCTCATGTGGCTCCCCCTCCGCTGAGCCTCTGCACCGCCTACCGCTCGTCGATCAAGGACTTTCGCGTCGATCAAGGGCATATGGTCGTGCTTTGATCTCCAATCCACGACCATATGCCCTTGATCGACGGGGAAAGCCTTGATCGGCGCGGCGCGGCGCGACGGCGCGCGGCGCGGCGGAGCAAGGAGCGGCGGGGTTAGCAGTGGGAGGCGACGGCGGCGGCCTCCAGGTCGGGGGCTCCGGGGGCCGACGGGGAGGACTCGGGTGGGGACGGCGCGGGGGCGGAGGTGGCCGGCGGAGGGGCCGCCGAGGTGCCCGAAGGTGACGGCGCGGCGCGGCGGGTCGGGGAGGTCGCCGGCTGGGCTGCCGCCGGGGGTGGGGCGGCCTTGCCGTACATGGTCACGGCGGTCTTCTGGGTCTGTGTCGGGGCCATCTTGATGCCGGACGCCGTGGCGCTCTGGCCGTGCACGTCGGTGACCCGGATCGTGTACGGGCCGGGGCCGAGCCCGCTCTCAAAGATCCAGTAGTTGAAGTCGGCGCGCGCCGTCTTGCGCCACGCGGAGCCCTGCTTGACCTCGACCGACTTCAGCGGGTTGCCGTGGTTGCCGACCAGCACCGCGAACCAGTACTGCGACGCGCCCTCCTTGATGCGGAAGGTGAGCGGGCCGGGTAGCGCCGGGTTGACGACCTGCTTGTACGTCACCGGGATGATCCCGTCGACCGGGTTGCCGATCTTGGCGAACGCCTCTTTGCTGAGGTCGATGTGGCCGGGCGCGCACTCGGGACACTGGTCCATGATCAGGACGCGCACCTTGCCCTTGGGCCCGGTCACGTCGAGGTAGCCGCCGCAGTTGGCCGCCTTGGCATACTCGGAAGGGCCGAGCGCGACGTAGAGCCGGTTGGCCGGCGCGCTGACGAAGGAGCAGTTTCCGCCGCCGCCCTGGGAGTCGTAGAAGGTGGCCTTGCCCGAAGCCTGGGCCGCCGCGGCGCAGGCCGGGTCGCCGGACCGCACCACGAGCGCGACTCCGACCACGGCAGCGAGGAGCGCGGCGGCTCCGCCAAGGAGCCAGCGCCGGTCTGTGAACACCGCCAGATGCTGCCCGACCGCGCGGCGACCAGGCAATGCCTCTAATAGAGAACTAAGGAAGCCAGGCCACGCCGATGCCGTCGCCGGGGAACCAGTGCCGCGCCGGGGTCTCCCGGTACGCCAGGAAGCTGCGGCCGCTGCGTTCGGCGTGCTCGGCGAGCACGTTGGTGACGGTCGCGTTGTCGGTCAGCAGCAGCGCGTTCGGGGCCAGCTTCGGCTCGACCGCCTCGAACTCGCGCCGCTCGTGGGCCACGCTGTGGTCGCTGTCGTGCAGGAAGAGGTCGACCGGGCGGTCGAGCGCCCCGATCGAGGCGATCGAGTCACCGATCACCAGGTCGACGACGCCGGCCCAGGGCTCGGCCTTGGCCAGGTAGCCGGCTTCCGGGTTGATGTCGAGCGAGGTGACGCGTCCGGGCGAGCCCTCCTCGGCGTTGCGGAGCAGGGCGGCGGCCAGCACGCACGAGCCCAGTCCCTTGTCCACGCCGGTCTCGACCACGTGACCGGGCTTGCGGGCGCGCACGATGGCGTACCAACCGATGCGGCGTGCGTAGCGCACCTTGCGGTCCGCGAGGCCGCGCCGCGCGGACGCCGCCGTGGCCAGCTCGATGTGCCGCCGCAGCGCGTCGTCCGTCTCGATCTCCTTCAGGTACGCCCTGACCTGCTTGACCGGGGTGGCGCACACGACGCTCACGAACCAGGCGAGGTGCTCGCGGCTGAGCTTGGTCAGGTCGTACGTGTAGTTGTGATGCTCGCGCGAGGTGAAGAGCCACTTGGCCGAGGTGCCGAGGACGCGCGCGTCGTGGCGGGCCACCCGCACGAGTCGCTTGGGAAAGGCGGCCACCGGCGCCAGCGGCGTACGGGCGATCGTCCGTCGGAAACTGCTCGACATCCGGTGAGTTTTACCACAAGGTTGCCTGTGAATGGAATTATGCATAAGCTCGGTCTGTGAATGACGACGGCGTCGTGGGGCTGTTCCAGGGCGTACGGCTCACGCCGACCCAGCGGCGGATCGCGCACAGCCTGGTCCAGCACGCTTCGGCGGCGGCCTTCCTGTCCGCCGCCGAGGTGGCCGAGCTGGCCCGGGTGAGCCAGCCCTCGGTCACCCGGTTCGCGATGGCGCTCGGCTACGAGGGCTATCCGGCGCTGCGCCGCCGGCTCCGCGAGGTCACCAGCAAGACCGTCCCGCCGCCCGGGGGCAACGAGATGCAGCAGGCGGTACGCGCCGAGATGGCCCACCTCGACCGCCTGGCCGACCAGCTCGCCGACCGCGACCGGCTGGCCGCCGCGGGCGCGCTGCTCGCCGGGAGCCGGCCCCTGCCGGTGCTCGGGCTGCGCGCCGCCGCACCGCTCGCGGCGTACTTCGCCTACTTCGCCGCCAAGGTGCTGCCCGACGTGCGGGTGCTCGACTCCGGCGGCAGCCTGCTCGACGACCGGCTGGAGCAGGCCCGTGCCGCCGGCGCGACGGCCATGCTGGCGGTGGTCCTGCCCCGCTACCCGCGCGAGTCGCTGGACGCCATGCGTGCGGCCCGATCCGCCGGACTGTCCATCGTGGCCATCACCGACTCGCCGGTCAGCCCGGCCGCCGAGTACGCCGACATCGCGCTGACCGCGGCGGTCGGCGCGCAGCTGGTCTTCGATCTGCACACCGCACCCATGGCACTGTCCATGGTGGTCCTCCAGGCGATCTGCGACGCCGCGCCGGACGACGCCCAGCGCCGGCTGGAGGAGTTTGAGCAGTCAGTCAACCGCCGCCAGGTCTTTGTGAGTTAGGGGAGCGCATGCCGACGATCCAGGCCCCGCGGGGCACCGAGCGCACCGCTCGCGGCTGGCCGCAGGAGGCGGCGCTGCGGATGCTGATGAACAATCTCGACCCGGATGTGGCCGAGCGCCCCGATGACCTCGTGGTGTACGGGGGTACCGGGAAGGCGGCCCGGGACTGGCCGTCGTACCACGCGCTGATTCGGACGCTCGGCACGCTGGCCGACGACGAGACGATGCTGGTGCAGTCGGGGCGTCCGGTGGGCGTATTCCGTACGCATGAGTGGGCGCCGCGGGTGTTGATCGCCAACTCGAACCTGGTGGGTGACTGGGCCACCTGGCCGGAGTTTCGCCGGTTGGAGCGGCTCGGCCTGACCATGTACGGGCAGATGACCGCCGGGTCGTGGATCTACATCGGCACGCAGGGCATCTTGCAGGGCACGTATGAGACGTTCGCCGCGGTGGCCGCCAAGCGGTTCGGTGGGTCGCTGGCCGGCACGCTCACGTTGACGGCAGGCTGTGGTGGGATGGGCGGCGCGCAGCCCCTCGCGGTCACCATGAACGGCGGAGTCTGCCTGATCGTCGACATCGACCCCACCCGGTTGGAGCGCCGGGTCCAGACCCGCTATCTGGACGTGGTGGCTGGATCCCTCGACGAGGGACTGCGCCTCGCCGAGCAAGCCAAAGAGGACCGCAGACCACTCTCCGTCGGGGTCGTCGGCAACGCGGCCGAGGTCTTTCCCGAGTTGCTGCGCCGGGGCGCCGGCATCGACATCGTCACCGACCAGACCAGCGCGCACGACCCGCTGTCCTATATCCCGGTAGGCGTGGAGCTGGCCGACGCGACCGCGTACGCGACCGCCAAGCCGGAGGAGTTCACCGACCGGGCGCGGGCGTCGATGGCGGCGCACGTGGAGGCGATGGTGGGCTTCCTCGACGCGGGCGCGGAGGTCTTCGACTACGGCAACTCCATCCGCGGCGAGGCGCAGCTCGGCGGCTACGGACGGGCGTTCGCGTTCCCGGGCTTCGTGCCGGCGTACATCCGGCCGCTGTTCTGCGAGGGCAAGGGCCCGTTCCGGTGGGCCGCCCTGTCCGGTGACCCGGCGGACATCGCCGCCACCGACCGGGCGGTGCTGGAGCTGTTCCCGGAGAACGAGTCGCTCGCGCGGTGGATCCGGCTCGCTGGCGAGCGGGTGGCGTTCCAGGGATTGCCGGCCCGGATCTGCTGGCTCGGCTACGGCGAGCGGGACCGGGCAGGCGTCCGGTTCAACGAGATGGTCGCCTCCGGCGAGTTGTCCGCGCCGGTCGTGATCGGCCGGGACCACCTCGACTGCGGGTCGGTGGCCTCGCCGTACCGGGAGACCGAGGCGATGGCCGACGGCTCCGACGCGATCGCCGACTGGCCGCTGCTCAACGCCCTGGTCAACACCGCTTCTGGGGCGTCCTGGGTGTCCATCCACCACGGCGGTGGGGTCGGCATCGGACGCTCGATCCACGCCGGGCAGGTATGCGTCGCGGACGGCACCGCGCTGGCCGGGCAGAAGATCGAACGCGTGCTGACCAACGACCCCGGCATGGGCGTGATCCGGCACGTCGACGCCGGCTACCAAGCCGCGGCCGAGGTCGCCACAACCACTGGCGTACGGATCCCGATGGACGAGTCATGAACACCTTCCGGGAACTGTGGGACCAACTCACCCCGATCGGCCGCGACCCCGACACCGGCGGCTACCTGCGGTACGCGTGGACGCCCGCCGAGCTGGCCTGCCGGGAGTGGTTCCGGGCGCAGGCGGACGCCCGGCACATGCCGGTCGAGGAGGACGGCAACGGCAACCTCATCGCGTGGCTGGGCGATCCCGCGGGCGGCGGAGCCGTGCTCACCGGCAGCCACTTCGACTCCGTCCCGCACGGTGGGGCGTACGACGGTCCACTGGGGATCGTGAGCGCGTTTCTGGCCCTGGACGCCCTCCGGGAGCGGCCGCAGCGACCCATCGGCGTCGTCGCCTTCGCGGAGGAGGAGGGCGCACGCTTCGGGGTGCCGTGCCTCGGCTCCCGGCTGGCGACCGGCGTACTGGACCCCTCGCGAGCCGCCGCCCTGACCGACCGGTCAGGCGTCACGCTGGAGGCGGCCATGGGTGCACGGCCGGCCGGGCGGACGGACCTGGTGGACCGGGTCGCGTGCTTCATCGAGCTGCACGTCGAGCAGGGGCGCGCGCTGGACGTGCCGGTTGGCGTCGGGAGCGCGATCTGGCCGCACGGGCGCTGGCGGCTGGACTTCACCGGCGAGGGCAACCACGCCGGCACCACCCGGATGGCCGACCGGCGCGACCCGATGCTGACGTACGCGTACACGGTGCTCGCCGCCAACAAGGAGGCCCGGTTGCGTGGCGCGCACGCCACCGTCGGCCGAGTCTCGGTCGAGCCCAACGCGACCAACGCCGTCCCGTCGGTCGTACGCGGCTGGCTGGACGCCCGCGCCGCCGACGCGGACACTCTCGACGCGCTCGTCGAGGCGGTGCACAAGCGGGCGGTCGAACGGGCCGCCCGGGACCGCACCGAGGTGACCCTGACTGAGGAGTCGGTCAGCCCGCTGGTCACATTCGACGCCACGCTGGAACGCCGGTGCGCGGCGCTGCTCGACGCGCCCGTGCTGCCGACCGGTGCCGGCCACGACGCGGGCGTGCTGTCCGCGTACGTGCCCACCGTCATGCTCTTCGTCCGCAACCCCACCGGCATCTCCCACTCCCCCGCTGAGCACGCGAAGGACGCCGACTGCGAGGCCGGCATCGCCGCCCTTGCCGCGGTGCTCGTGGAGCTGGCGTGATGCGCTACCACGCCGAGTGGGCCTGGCTGGGCGACGACGTCGTCCCCAACGTGCTCATTGAGGTGCGCGATGGGCGAGTCACCGCGGTCACTCCCGGAGCGGAGGCAGGGGGCGCGGAGCGGCTTGGCGGGCTTACGTTGCCGGGGCTGGCCAACGCGCACTCGCACGCCTTCCACCGCGCGTTGCGGGGGCGCACCAACGTGCGGGGGACGTTTTGGAGTTGGCGCGAGCGCATGTACGAGGTCGCCGGCCGGCTGACTCCGGACACCTACCGCGCCCTTGCTCGGGCGACGTACGCGGAGATGGCGCTGGCGGGGATCACCTGCGTGGGCGAGTTCCACTACCTGCACCACGACGTGGGCGGCACGCCGTACGCCGACCCGAACGAGATGTCCGCCGCCCTGGTCGAGGCGGCCGCCGAGGCCGGCATCAGGATCACCGTCCTGGACGCCTGCTACCTCACGTCCACCGTGGACGGCCAGCCGCCCAGCGGAGTGCAGCAGCGGTTCAGCGACGGCGACGCCGGCCGCTGGGCCAGCCGCGTCGACGCCTTCAAGCCGCCGCCCCACGCCCAGGTCGGTGCGGCCATCCACTCGGTACGCGCGGTGCCCGCCGACCAGATTCCCACGGTCGCGTCATGGGGAGGCCCCCTGCACGTCCACCTTTCCGAGCAGCGCGCCGAAAACGCCGCCTGCCTGGCGTACCACCGGCGTACGCCCACCGAGCTGCTGGCCGACGCGGGTGCGCTCGGCCCGCGCACGACCGCCGT
Source organism: Phytohabitans rumicis (assembly GCF_011764445.1). Classification (NCBI taxonomy): domain Bacteria; kingdom Bacillati; phylum Actinomycetota; class Actinomycetes; order Micromonosporales; family Micromonosporaceae; genus Phytohabitans; species Phytohabitans rumicis. The sequence goes on along the minus strand of NZ_BLPG01000001.1, from coordinate 5,564,255 downwards.
CCACGCCACCCACCTCACCGACGGCGACCGCACCGAGTTGGGCGACACCGACACCGGCGTATGCCTGTGCCCGACCACCGAGCGCGACCTCGCCGACGGCATCGGCCCGGCGCGGGCGCTCGCCGACGCCGGCAGCCCGCTCAGCCTCGGCAGCGACAGCCACGCCGTCATCGACCTCTTCGAGGAGGCGCGCGCCGTCGAACTGGACGAGCGGCTGCGCACCGAGCGGCGCGGCCACTTCGCCACGGCGGAGCTGATCCAGGCGGCCACCGCCACCGGTCACGCCGCGCTCGGTTGGACCGATGCCGGTGCCATCGCCCCGGGCCGCCGCGCCGACCTGGTGACCGTGCGGCTGGACAGCCCGCGCACGGCCGGGACGGGGCCGGAGGGGGCCTTCTTCGCCGCGACCGCGGCCGACGTCGTACAGGTCATTGTGGACGGTCGGGTGATCGTCCGGGACGGCCGGCACGCGAGCATCGACGTACCGGCCGCGCTCCGCGACGCCATCGAGGCGGTGACATGAACCTCCTGATTGACAACATCGGCGAGTTGGTCACCAACGACCCCGCCCTCGGCCGCGGCCCGCTGGGCATCATCGAGCGGGCCGCCGTCCTCATCGAGGACGGCACCGTGGTGTGGGTCGGCCGCACCACGCACGCCCAGCCGGCTGACCGGCGGCTCAACGCCGAGAGCAGCGCCGTGCTGCCGGGCTTTGTGGACAGTCATGCCCACCTCGTGTTCGCGGGCGACCGCGCGGCCGAGTTCGCCGCCCGGATGGCGGGTCGCCCATACGACGGCGGCGGGATCCGCACCACCGTCGCGGCCACCCGCGCGGCCAGCGACGACGAGCTGCGCGCCACCGTCGCGCGCCTGCACCGCGAGGCGCTCCGGCAGGGCACCACGACGATCGAGATCAAGAGTGGGTACGGCTTGAGCGTCCCCGACGAGGCCCGATCCTTGCGAATAGCACAGGAGTTCACGCAGGAGTCCACGTTTCTCGGCGCGCACGTGGTCCCGCCCGAGTACGCCGCCCGCCCGGACGACTACGTGGGCCTCGTCTGCGGTCCGATGCTGCGCGCCGCCGCGCCGTACGCCCGCTGGATCGACGTCTTCTGCGAGAAGGGCGCCTTCGACGCCGACCACTCCCGGGCGATCCTCACCGTCGGGCAGGCGGCCGGCCTCGGCTTGCGGGTGCACGCCAACCAGCTCGGCCCCGGGCCGGGCGTACGGCTGGCCGTCGAGCTGGGCGCCGCGAGCGCGGACCACTGCACGCACCTGGACAAGTCCGATGTGGACCACCTCGCCGGGTCGGACACCGTGGCGACCCTGTTGCCCGGGGCCGAATTCTCCACCCGGTCCCCCTATCCCGACGCCCGGCGCCTCCTCGACGCCCGGGTGACCGTAGCCCTCGCCACCGACTGCAACCCCGGCTCGTCGTACACCTCGTCTATGCCCTTCTGCGTGGCGCTCGCCGTCCGCGAGATGGGCATGACCCCGGCGGAGGCGGTCTGGGCCGCCACCGCGGGCGGCGCGCGAGCCTTGCGCCGTACGGACATCGGCGTCCTGCGGCCCGGTGCGCGCGCCGACCTGATGGTACTCGACGCGCCGTCCCACCTGCACCTGGCCTACCGGCCGGGCGTTCCTCTCGTCCGTCACACCGTGCACAATGGGGTGCTTTCCCGATGACCGTCACCGTCCAACCCACCGGCGTCTCCCCGGCCGACGTGCTCGCCGTCGCCCGCTCTGGAGCACGTGTCGACATCGCACCGTCCACAGTCGACGCGATGGAGCGCAGCCGCGCCATCGTGGATGGTATCGAGCGTGACGGCCGGCCCGTCTACGGCATTTCCACCGGCTTCGGCGCGCTCGCCAACACGTTCGTCGAGCCGTCCCGCCGGGCCGAACTACAGCACGCGCTCATCCGCTCGCACGCCGCGGGCGTCGGCGCCCCCATGCCGCGCGAGGTGGTACGGGCGATGATGCTGCTGCGGGTGCGTTCGCTCGCGCTGGGCCGCTCCGGCGTCCGCCCCCTGATCGCGCAGGGCCTCGTCGACCTGCTCAACCACGACGTGACCCCGTGGGTGCCCGAGCACGGCTCGCTCGGCGCGTCCGGCGACCTGGCGCCGCTCGCCCACTGCGCGCTCGTGCTGCTCGGCGAGGGCTGGGTGCTCGACAAGTCGGGCGCCCGGATCGACGGCGCGGAGGCCCTGCATCGGGCCGGCCTGCGCCCCATCGAGCTGTCCGCCAAGGAGGGCCTCGCGCTCATCAACGGCACCGACGGCATGCTCGGCATGCTGCTGATGGCCATCGCGGACGCGGCTCACCTCTTCACGATGGCCGACGTCACCGCCGCCCTCGCCATCGAGGCCATGCTGGGCACCGACCGGCCGTTCCTGCCGGAGTTGCACGCGATCCGGCCGCACCCCGGGCAGGCCATCTCCGCGGCCAACATCCACCGGCTGCTGCAGGACTCCGGGATCATGGATTCGCACCGCAACGACATGGTGCACGCGGTGCAGGACGCGTACTCGATGCGGTGCGCTCCCCAGGTGGCCGGCGCGGCCCGCGACACGCTCGCGTTCGCCTCCGCGGTGGCCGACCGCGAGCTGCTCAGCGTCGTCGACAACCCGGTGGTCCTGCCGGACGGGCGGGTCGAGTCGACCGGCAACTTCCACGGGGCGCCGCTGGGGTTCGCCGCCGACTTCATGGCCATCGCCGCGGCCGAGGTCGGCGCGATCGCCGAACGGCGGGTGGACCGGCTGCTCGACGTGTGCCGCTCGCGCGACCTGCCCGCGTTCCTGTCACCGGACGCCGGGGTCAACTCCGGGCTGATGATCGCGCAGTACACGGCCGCCGGGATCGTCGCCGAGAACCGCCGGCTCGCCTCGCCCGCCTCGGTCGACTCGGTGCCCACGTCCGGCATGCAGGAGGACCACGTCTCGATGGGCTGGGCCGCCACGGTCAAGCTGCGCCGGGTCCTGGACAACCTCACCAGCCTGCTCGCCGTGGAACTGCTCGCCGCCGTACGCGGCCTGCAACTCCGCGCCCCGCTCCGCCCGTCCCCGCCGGCCGGGCGGCCGTGGCAGCGGTACGCGAATTCGCCGGCGACCCAGGCCCGGACGTCTTCCTGGCCCCGGTGCTGGAGCACGCCCGGTCCACGGTCGCCGGCCCGGGGCTCCGCTCCGAGGTCGAAGCCGCGGTGGGGCCGCTCGCGTGAGCAGGGGTTAGGCGGGCAGCGCCTTGGCGACCACCTTGGCCAGGGCGCGGAACGCCTTGCCGCGGTGGCTGATGGCGTCCTTCTCCTCCGCGGTCAGCTCGGCGTTGGTGCGGGTCTGCTCCTGGCCCAGGAAGATCGGGTCGTAGCCGAAGCCGCCGGTGCCCCGGGGGCCGCGCAGCAAGCGGCCGGGCTGGCGCCCTTCTACCAGGTGCTCCTTGCCACCAGGCAGCACCAGCGCGGCCGCGCACACGAACGCCGCACCCCGGTGCTGGTCGGGCACGTCGCCGATCTGGGCGAGCACCAGGTCCAGGTTGGCCCGGTCGTCGCCGTGCCGGCCGGACCACCGGGCGCTGAACACGCCGGGCATCCCGCTCAGCGCGTCCACCGCCAGCCCGGAGTCGTCGGCGACCGTGGGCAGTCCGGTGTACTTGACCCCCTCGCGGGCCTTGAGCAGGGCGTTCTCGCCGAACGTGAGGCCGGTCTCGGGCGCCTCCGGATAGTCCGGCACGTCGGCGAGCCCGACCAGTTCGACCGCGTGCGCGCCGAGCGCCTTGTCCAGGATGCGCTGCAGCTCGTCGAGCTTCTTGGCGTTGCGGGTGGCGAGCAGGAGCTTGGTCATGCCAACGCCGCTTCCTGCAGGGCCGCGAGCTGCCGGCACCCGGCCACGCCCAGGTCGAGCAGCGCGTCGAGCTGGGCGCGGTCGAACACCCCGGACTCGCCGGTGCCCTGCACCTCGACGAAGTCACCGGCGCCCGTACACACGATGTTCATGTCGACCTCGGCGGTGACGTCCTCGTCGTAGCAGAGGTCGAGCCGGACCTCGCCCTTGATGACGCCGACGCTGACCGCGGCGACGGACCGGTGCACGGCGTCCGCCGGCTTGCCGGCCAGCAGCCCGCGCTTGGCCATCCAGGTCACCGCGTCGTGCAGCGCCACGTACGCCCCGGTGATCGCCGCCGTGCGCGTGCCGCCGTCGGCCTGGAGCACGTCGCAGTCCAGCACGACCGAGTTTTCGCCGAGCGCCTTCAGGTCGATGCAGGCCCGCAGGCTCCGCCCGATCAGCCGGGAGATCTCATGGGTACGGCCGCCGACCCGGCCCTTGATGCTCTCCCGGTCGGAGCGGGTGGTGGTGGCGCGGGGCAGCATCGAGTACTCGGAGGTGACCCAGCCGAGGCCGGAGCCCTTGCGCCAGCGCGGCACACCCTCGGTCACGCTGGCGGTGCACAGCACCCGGGTGGCGCCGAACTCCACCAGCACCGAGCCCTCGGGATGCATGCTCCACTGTCGAGTCAGCGTCACCGGCCGCAGTTCGTCGGGCGTACGCCCGTCCGGTCGTCCCATGGGCCCACCCTATGTGCCGGGCATACCGAGGCTCTTGCCGGCCCATACGTAGTACATAACGTAGTACCATCACTCTGTGGACCAGATCCCGATCCGTGCGCTGAACCAGAACACGGCCGAGGTGTTGGCTCGCGTCGAGCATGGCGAGACCGTCGAGGTGACGAATCGCGGCCGGCCAATAGCTCGCATCGTGCCGATCACCACCGACGCGCTGTCCGATCTGGTCGCGGCGGGCACGGTTGCGCCGGCGACGATCAGCGGCCCGATACCCATGCCGACAACGCCTGCCGAACCGGGGTCGGAGGCCGGCGCTCTTCTGTCGGAGTTGCGCGAAGAGGAACGCTGGTGATCTACCTCGACAGCGCGGCGTTGGTGAAACTTGTCCGTACGGAATCCGAGTCCGCCGCCTTGGTGACATGGCTCAACGACCGCCCTGAAGAACCGCTCATCGCTTCGGCGCTCGTCGAGGTCGAGGTTCCTCGCGCCCTTCGACGGGCCCAGCCAGGAGTTCTAGGGGCTGTGGCGGGGGTCCTCGCGCGGGTCAATCGCGTAGAGATCAACGCCGCAGTGCGTGCGACCGCGGGTGCATATCCCGACCCGGGCCTTCGGTCGCTCGATGCGATCCATCTCGCGACAGCCGAGTTGCTCGTGGCCTCCGGAAAGGCCGTCAGCGCTTTCGTCACGTACGACAAGCGGCTGGCCGCAGCCGCTGGTCAGGTGGGCTTGCCGGTGGAGGCGCCGGCCTGATACCCGTCGGCGAAGGTAACCAGTGCGGCGGAGATCTCGCGCTGGACCGCCTCGTCGAGGTCGTTGGCGATGCCGCGCAGGTCGTACCACCACTCGGCGAGGGCCATCCGGGCCAGCGAGGGCACCAGGTCCCTCGACCGGCGGTACAGCCACGCGCTCCCCTGCGTCGCCATCCACCAGACGCGGGCGGCGCGGGTCGGCGGCGGGTTGCCCGGTTCCAGATCCGGGCGCCGATGGGTCGGGCCACCGCTGGCCGCGACCAGGTCGAAGAACGATGCCGCCAGCAGCCGGTGCCCGCGCTCGCCCGGATGCAGCCGGTCGACGCTCCACATGCGAGGGTCGTACACCTGGGGCAGCAGGCCGAGGTCCATGTGCACGCCCGGCACCCGGGCCGCGACGGCGTGGGTGACCGCGTTGACCGCGGCGATCCGCCGGGCCAGCGGCCGGGCCAGCGCGACCGGCAGCCCGAAGACCCGCCCCGGGTCGGGGAGGCACGCGGTGAGCACCAGCGCGCCCGCCCGGTGCAGCGACCCGATCGTGTGGTCCAGCGAATTGCCGATCGCGGTCACGTCGAAGCCCCGCCGGAGCGTGTCGTTCACGCCCACGAGCACGGCCGCGATGTCCGGTTCGTGCGCCAGCGCCACCGGCAGCTGGTCCCGGACCACATCGGCGGCGAGCGCCCCGCTGCTGGCCAGGTTGTGCAGAGCGACCTGGCCGGGCGGGGCCAGCCCGTCGGCCAGCAGCGCCGCCCACCCGCGCCAGCTCCCGTCCGGCATCGGGTCGCCGAAGCCGGCCGTCGTCGAGTCGCCCAGCGCGACGAAGGTCAACACACCGAGCTCCCCACCGGTACGCCGTGCGCCCGCAGGAAGCCGTCCACCGCCGCGGGCCAGGAAAACTGCTCGGCCCGCGCCCGCGCCGCGGCCCGCCGCCGGGCCTCCGGGCGTTCCAGCAGCTCGAGTACGCCGTCGGCGAAGGCGACTCCGGTGCCGGCTGCCGCCAGGCCAGCGGTGCCGACCACCTCGGGCAGGGCGCTCGCGGCGTTGACGACGACCGGCGTGCCGCACGCGAGGGCCTCCAGCGCCGCCAGCCCGAACGTCTCCACCGGCCCCGGCGCCACCACCACGTCGGCGCAGGCCAGCAGGTCGGCCACGGCGTACCGGTCGGCCACGAACCCGAGGAACCGCACCGGCAGCCCGGCGGCACGCTCGCCCAGCGCCTCCCGCCGGGGCCCGTCCCCGACCACGACCAGCACGGCCGGTACGCCCGCCGTACGCAGCGCCCGGACCGTGTCGACGGCCACCTCCGGGTGCTTTTCCCCGGACAGCCGGCTGCAGTGCACGACCAGCACCTCGTCGCCGGCGGCGTACCGGGCGCGGACCTCGGGGTCGCGCCGGCTCGGGTGGAACGTCTCCAGGTCCACGCCCAGGGGCACCTCGACCAGGTTGTCCACGCCCAGCCGGCGGAACTCGGCGGCCGCCCACGCCGTGGTGCAGACGATCTTGTCGTACGCCCGCGCGGTGCGGCGGTTGGCCAGGTCCGCGAAGCCCACCCGCAGCGACTCCGGCACCCCCCACACGGTGAGCAGCCCGGCGAGGCTCTCGTGCGACACCATCACCGAGGGAACCCCTCGGTCCCGGGCCCACCGGCCGGTCCAGCGCAGCGTGGAGCGGTCGGAGACCTCGATGTGGTCCGGCTCCAGCCGGTCGAGCAGCTTGGTCAGCCGGCGCCGCCCGGTGATCAACAGCCGGTACCCGCCGCTGCCCGGCACCTCCGGACCGGGCAGCGTGATCACCCGGCCGTGCGGGGTCAGCTCGTCGGACATCTGGGCGCCGGGCACGATCAGCACCGGCTCGTGCCCCGCCGCCAGGTAGCCCTCGCCCAGGCAGCGCAGCGCGGTACGCAGGCCGCCCGAGCGAGGCATCACAAAGTTCGCCAGCCGCACTATTTTCACGCGGCCACCGGGACCCGGGTCGGGACACCGGGGCCGGCCAGGACCGCGCGGTAGTGGTCGATCAGCTCGTCGCCGACGGCGGCCCAGGTGCGCCCCTCCACGCCGGCGCGCGCGGCGGCGCCGTACCGCTGGCGGAGCGCGGGGTCCGCGACCAGCTCGGCCACGGCTGCCGCGATCGCGGTGCCGTCCTCGGGCGGCACCAGCGTGCCGTTCTCGCCGGGGATGACCAGGTCGACCGGGCCACCGGTGGCGGGCGCGATCACCGGCAGCCCGCTGGCGAGCGCCTCCTGCACGGTCTGCCCGAACGTCTCGTGCGGGCCGGTGTGCGCGAACACGTCGAGGCTGGCGAAGAGGCGGGCCAGCTGGACACCGTGCCGGGCGCCGAGGAAGAGCGCCTCGGGCAGCGCCTTCTGCAGGTCGCGGCGGGCGGGACCGTCGCCGACGATCACCACCCGCACGCCGGGCAGCTTGCAGGTCGGGGCCAGCAGGTCCACCCGCTTCTCCGGGGCGAGCCGGCCGACGTACCCGACGATCAGCTCGCCGTTCGGGGCCAGCGCCTTCCGTACCAGCTCATGGCGCTTGGCCGGGTCGAACCGCACGGTGTCGACGCCGCGGCGCCAGAGCCAGACCCGCTGGACGCCGTGGGCGACCAGGTCGGCGGCCGCGCTGGTGGACGGCGCGAGCGTGCGGTCGGCGCCGTTGTGGATCGTGCGGAGCCACCGCCATGCGGTGGCCTCGCCCCAGCCGACGTACGTGCGCGCGTAGGCGGCGACGTCGGTCTGGTAGACCGCGAGGCAGGGCAGCCGCTGCTGGCCGGCGAGCGCGACGCCGCGCGCGCCGAGCAGGAACGGGCTGGCCAGGTGGACGACGTCGGGCGCGTGCGCGACCAGCGCGTCGGAAAGCTTGGGGCTCGGCAGCCCGAGCCGCAGGCCGCGGTAGCGCGGCATCGGCACGCTCGGCACGCGGACCACCGGGTACGGGTGTGAGCCGGTCAGCCCGCGGGTCGACGACGACGGCGCGGGCGCGATGACCATCGGTGCGTGGCCGCACCTGACCAGGTGCTCGGCGATGCGGACGACGGAGTGCGCGACGCCGTTGACGTCCGGGGGAACGACTCCGTGATGATCGCGATACGCATGCGCTCACCGTGAGGTTTGCGCCGGTGCGGCAGGCTACGCCCAACTAACGCATCGGCGAACAGTGGCGCAAACTTCAGATCTCGTACCGGGATCCAGGTCTGACAATCTCTACCGGGCCACCAAAGGCCGCCGTAGCAGCGTCGAACGTGTCCGCCTCGCTGCCCCACGCGGTGACGAGATGGGTGAGCAGAAGCTGGTTCACGCCGGCCTTGGTCGCCACCTCGCCGGCCTCCCGACCGGTCAGGTGCAGATCCGGCGGGTTGTCCACGCCGTCGAGGTAGCTGGCCTCGCAGAGGAAGAGGTCGGCGCCGAGCGCGAGGCGCAGCAGCGCGTCGCAGGGCGCGGTGTCCGAGGAGTACGTCAGCACCCGCCCCTTGCTCTCCAGGCGCACGCCGTACGTCTCCACGGGGTGGTTGACCCGGTCGACCGTGACCGTGAACGGGCCGATGGGAAACGTGCCGGGCTGCAGGCCGTAGAACGTGTAGACGTCGTCCACCAGCCCTTCCTCCGGGCTGTACGCCGCCGCGATGCGGTCCGGGGCGCCGGCCGGGGCGTACACCGGGATGGGCGGCAGCGGGCCGGCCGGGTCGTACCGCCGGACCACCACGTACGTGCACGCGTCGAGCATGTGGTCGCAGTGCAGGTGGGTGAGCAGGATCGCGTCGATGGCGTGCAGGCCGGCGTACCGCTGTAGCGCGGAGAGCGAACCCGACCCGAAGTCGACCAGCAGCCGGAAACCGTCCTCCTCAACGAGATACGCCGAGCAGGCTGACTCGGGACCGGGAAAACTGCCAGCGCAGCCCAGCACCGTCAGTCGCATCCCGTAGCCCTTGCCTCACGCTTCGCTGTCGACAGGCCCTCGGCGCCTGGCCCGAAGATCCGTACCGGCGAGTCTGTCACGGTGCGCAGCCTACGCCGTGACCAGGGCGCGACAGAAAGATCTGATACAACATGTCGTCAAGGTGACATTGCCTTTGGGAAATGCGGGTTTCCTGTGGCTCTAGCCCACTCCCGTTACGCGCAGTGACACGAAAGCGTTGCACTGGGTGAACGTATCCGCTTCACCCAGGACGGTGACCCACGTGAGCACCGAGGCAGATGAATCGTCTCCGGAACGGTCCTTCGTCGAAGGACTTGGCCTGCGCATACAACGGGACGAGCGGCCCGAACCCGGGCCGGCGCCGCACGGCGTAGCGCGGATCTTCCGGCTGCCCCGCTCGCACGACCCGGCACCGCCGGCCACCCGGCTGATCGTCATGTGCGCCTGGGCCACCGCGCTGGGCGTCGCCGGGCTGGGCGTGGCGACGCGCGGGCTGATGGCCATCATGGGCGGCCTGGTGCCCGGCTGGTACGAGCCGTCGTTCGTGGCCGTCGGGCTGGCCGGGATCGGGCTCACGGTGGGCGCCTTCATGTCGATCCACCACCGCCGCCTGCCCTGGGTCCTGCTGGCTCTCGCCATCGTGCCCCTGGCGGGCTCGGTAGCGCTCACCATCCAGGCGACCTAGGCGGCGACCTAGGCCCAGAGCTGCCCTTCGAGCGCCTCCTCGGCATCGGCGAGCGTGCCGCCGTACGCGCCGGTCGACAGGTACTTCCACCCACCGTCCGCGACCACGAAGGCCACGTCCGCCCGGCGCCCCGCCTTGACCGCCTCGTGCGCCACGGCAAGCGCGGCGTGCAGCACGGCCCCGGTGGAGAAGCCCACGAAGAGCCCCTCCACATCGACGAGCTGCCGGGTACGCAGGACCGCGTCCCGGGTGCCCACCGAGAAGCGGCGGGTCAGCACCGTCGCGTCGTACAGCTCCGGGACGTAGCCCTCGTCGATGTTGCGCAGGCCGTAGACCAGCTCGCCGTACCGCGGCTCGGCGGCCACGATCTCGATGCCCTCGACCTTTTCCCGCAGGTAGCGGCCGGTGCCCATGAGCGTGCCGGTGGTGCCCAGCCCGGCCACGAAGTGGGTGACCGAAGGCAGGTCGCGCAGCAGCTCCGGCCCGGTCGTCTCGTAGTGGGCGCGGGCGTTCGCCTCGTTGCCGTACTGGAAAAGCATGACCCAGTCGGGGTGCTCCACCGCGATCTGCTTGGCGGTGGCGACGGCCTGGTTGGAGCCGCCCGCCGCCGGCGAGAAGATGATCTCGGCGCCGTACATGCGCAGGAGCTGGATCCGCTCGGTGGACACGTTTTCCGGCATCACGCAGACCAGGCGGTAGCCGCGCAGCTTGGCCACCATGGCCAGGGAGATGCCGGTGTTGCCGCTGGTCGGCTCCAGGATGGTGTCGCCGGGGCGGAGCGTGCCCACGGCCTCGGCGGCGCGCACCATGAACAGGGCCGCCCGGTCCTTGACCGAGCCGGTGGGGTTTCGGTCCTCCAGCTTGGCCCACAGGCGCACCGGTGGCGCCCCTTCGGGCACCACCGGTGACAGCCGCGGGAGGCCGACGAGCGGCGTACCCCCGCAGGCGTCCAGCAGGCTGTCGTACCGCGCCATGGCGGTCCGCCCTAGAGGCGGTTGCCGAGCATCGCCGCGGCGGCGGCGAAGCCGAAGGCGCCGCCCGCGACGGCCGGCAGGATCGTGACGGTGTCGCCGTCGTTCAGCTTGGCGTCCAGCGCGCCCAGGAAGCGCACGTCCTCGTCGTTGACGTAGACGTTGACGAACCGGTGCAGCGCGCCCTCGTCGGTGACCAGCCGGCCGCGCAGGCCGGCGTGCTTGCCGTCCAGGTCGGCGAGCAGGTCACTCAGCGTGTCGCCGGCGCCCTCGACGACCTTGGCGCCGCCGGTGTAGTTGCGCAGGATGGTGGGGATGCGAACCTCAATGGCCATGACAGAAAACTCCTCGGAAAAGATCTCGACAACGGTGGGCCTGAGCGCTCAGCGGGAACACTCGTAGTCGACCGTCGTCGGGCTCTGCCCGAACATGTACGTCTGAACGGCGTGCGGGTCCACGGTCGCATCAACGATCCGGACCGGCTCTTCGGTTACGGCCCCGTCCACGATGCGGAACGACCGGATCTCCTCGGTCGCCGGCTCCCGGGTGGAGACCAGCAGGTAGTGGGCGTTCGGCTCGCCAAGATCCGACGCGATCCCGATGTCGCTCCGCGACGGATACGCCTCGGTCGCGGTGTGCGAGTGGTAGATGACCACCGGCTCCTCGTCGCGGTCGTCCATCTCGCGCCACACGCGCAACTGCTCCATCGAGTCGAGCGAGAAGAAGGTCATCGACCGCTCGGCGTTCTGCATGGGGATGTGCCGGACCGGGGTGTCGCTGCCCACCGGGCCCGCGACAAGACCGCACGCCTCGTCCGGGTGGTCCCGGCGGGCGTGGGCGAAGATCGCGTCAACGATCGCCCGGTCGATGGTCAGCACGACGCACAGCCTACCTCGCGCCCCAGCGCTCAGCCGGTGAGCTGTGCTTGGCGCAACAGCTCCGCCGCGGGCGGGCTGGCCGGGCGGCCGGCGGCCAGGGCCATCCATACCCGCCAGGTGTACGACGAAGGCCCGGTCAGCGGCACCGCGCGCACCTGGTTGGGCCGCTTGCGCGCGATCGGACGCGGTACGACGGCCACGCCCAGCCCGGCGCCCACGAAGTCCAGCAGGCTGTGCACGTCGTTGACCTCCACCGAGATCCGCCGGGACAGCCGCCGGGCGGCGCACTCGACCTCGGTCACCTCGCGGGCGCCGAACCCCCGGTGGAAGTCGACGAAGATCTCCTTCTCCAGGTCGTCCCAGTCGACAGCGGCGGCGTCGGCGAACCGGTGCGCCGGGTGGCAGACCACCATCATCGGCTCGGCCGCGAGCGGGATCAGGTCGAGCTGCTCGGGCGGCTTGCCGTCGGTGGCGATGAACGCCATGTCGAGGCGCCCGGCCCGCAGCTCGGCGCACAGGTCCGCGGTGGCGCCCTGGCGCAGCATGATCTCCACGTCGGGGTGCCGGTCGCGGAAGCCGGCCAGCAGCTGGGCCACGTTGACCACGCCGAGGCACTGCTCGGCCCCGACCGCGAGGGTGCCCCGCAGCAGGCCCTGCACCGCGGCGACGGCCTGCCGGGCCGCCTCGGCGCTGGCGAGCGTGCGCCGGGCCTCGGCCAGCAGCGCCCGGCCCGCCTCGGTCAACTCCACCCGCCGGGTGGACCGGACGAAGAGCGGGGCGCCCAACTCGCGTTCGAGCGACCGCACCGACGCGGACAGCCCGGACTGGGCCACCCGCATCCGCTCGGCCGCCCGGGTGAAGTGCTGCTCCTCGGCGACCGCGACGAAGTACTCCAGATGCCGCAGCTCCACGATTGAGCAGTCTAAGCGCTGAATCCCAGCAGTTTCTTCTGTTGGATCCGGTGTGCGCCGCGCGCGAGGGTTGGGCCCATGGAATTCCGCCGCATCGGAGATATCGAGGTCAGCGCGATCGGGCTCGGCGGCATGCCGATGTCGATCGAGGGGCGCCCCGACGAGGACCGGTCCGTACGCACCATCCACGCCGCGCTCGACGCCGGCGTCACCCTGATCGACACCGCCGACGCCTATCACCTGTACGCCGACGAGGTGGGCCACAACGAGTCCCTGATCGCACGGGCGCTGGCGAGCTACGGCGGCGACACGTCCGGCGTACTGGTCGCCACGAAGGGTGGCCACCTGCGCCCCGGCGACGGGAGCTGGACGCAGGACAGCTCGCCCGAGTACCTGAAGGCGGCGTGCGAGGCGTCGCTCAAGCGGCTGGGCGTCGAGGCGATCGGCCTCTACCAGCACCACCGCCCCGACCCGAGGGTCCCGTACGCCGACTCGATCGGCGCGATCCGCGACCTGCTCGACGCCGGCAAGATCCGCATGGCCGGCATCTCCAACGCGGACCCGGATCAGATCCAGCAGGCGCAGGAGATCCTCGGCGGGCGGCTGGTGTCCGTCCAGAACCAGTTCTCCCCGGCGTTCCGCAGCTCCGAGCCCGAGCTGGCGCTCTGCGACAAGCTGGGCATCGCGTTCCTGCCCTGGTCGCCGCTCGGCGGCATCGCGCAGGCCGGCGAGCTGGGCAGCCGGTTCGCGCCGTTCGGCCGGGTCGCCGAGGCGCACGGGGTGAGCCCGCAGCGGGTGTGCCTGGCCTGGATGCTGGCCAAGTCGCCGGTCGTGCTCCCCATCCCCGGCGCCAGCCGCCCGGAGAGCATCCGCGACTCGGTAGCGGCGGTCGACCTCCACCTCACCGCCGAGGAGCTCGCGCTCCTCGACTGAACGAGGTCAGCGGACCAGGGCGGTGAGCAGGGATTCCTGGAGATAGCCGAGGTAGGCGTACACGGAGAGCTGGAAGACGCGGGTGGACGTGGGGTCGTGCAGCACCGCGTCGTCCAGCTCTTCGCCGAGGTCGGTGTCGCCCTTGATCTCCAGCCGTACGCCCATCGCGAGCCGGGCGTCGTTGAGCGCCCGCAGCCACGCCTCGGAGGTCTCCCAGTCCAGCCGGACCTCCCCGCCCCCGTCCGCGGGCAGTACGGCCAGGATCGCCCCGGCCTGATCGATCTTGCTGGTCTTCAGGTCGCCCTCGGTGTACCGCCGGAACTCGGCCGAGTTGTGCGGGTCCTCGGGATAGATGTCCGGAAAGAGCCGCTCCACCACCGGGTCTTCGTGGTCGAAACCCTCGCTGAGCAGGCCAACGACCTCAGAGGCGACCTTACGCAACACCCGGACCTCGTCCGGGGCGAAGGTCGCCACGCAGTGTTCTCCGTGCCGGCGGAACATACTCACGAACTCGAAGGCCCTTCAGGCTCGGTCGACCGTGGCCCACAAACCGTACTGGTGAAGCTGTGAAGCGTCATGCTCCATCCGCTCCCGGGCGCCGCTGGTGACCACGGCCTTGCCCTTGTGGTGCACGTCCAGCATCAACTTCTCGGCCTTGTCCTTGCTGTAGCCGAAAAGCTTCTGGAAGACCCACGTTACGTACGACATCAGGTTGACCGGGTCGTCCCACACGATCGTCACCCATGCCCGGTCCGCGACCGGCACCTCTTCAATGTCCGGAGTCTCGACCGGCGCAACCTGTGGAGCCGCCATGCCCCCATCGTGCCACCGTGTCCGGGCAACCGAGGAACGCCAACATCCCTCTTTGCGGTAAATAACCGGTTTAAGCCAGGAGGATCCCGTGGTCGACCGCCTCGGTGAGCAACGCGCCGAGTGACCGCTGCACCGCGTCGAAGCGGCGGGACACCTCCGCGAGCAGCTCCAGCTCCACTCCGCGCAGGGCACGCTGCAGCCAGCCGCGCGCGTGGCTCACGTCGGACCGGTCCGGCGCCGACCAGTACTGGTAGCAGGCGCCGGACAGCCCCACGCCGAGCGGGGGCAGCACCGCCCGTACGGCGTCGCTGTGGTACGCCGCCAGCGACGCCACCGCGGCCGCACCGGCCACCGACGCGACGCCACCGGTGCTCGTGATCAAGAGCACCCGGGCCAGTTCCTGCTCGGCGAAGTCGCGCCGGATGGCCGCCGCCACCCGTCGGCGCACGCCCTCGGCCGGGATCTCACCCAGCACCTCGGTCAGCATCTCGTCGAGGATGCGGTCGGCCGCCCCGTCGCACTCGGCCGCCGCCCGCAGCGACAGCGCGTGCATCTCCCGGTCCAGCGCGTCGGGCAGCCCGGCACCGCCTTGCCGCGCGGAGCCCGGATGGTGGGCGCCGACGATCCCCTGCACGCAGCGCAGGTGCACGTTGGCCAGTTCGATGCCCAGCCGCTGCCGTACGGCGTGCGAGGCGGAACCGCAGAGCCGCTCCAGCCGCTCCGACCAGTCCAGCTCGTGCGCCTTGGCCGCCACCCGGACCGTGCCGTGGGCGCCCGGCACGATCGGCGGGTTGTCGCTGGCCCGGCGCAGCGCCTCGATCCCGGCCCACTCCACCAGGGCGCGGCGCAGGTGGGCGATGTCAGACAAATCCGGGCCGATGGCGAACCCGGCCGGGTCCTCCGGGGCATGATCGGGAGCGGCCAGGAAGAGGGTGGCGTCGGTGTCCGCGACCCGGGCGCACAGGTCCCGCTCGGCCGCGGTCAGCGGGAGGTCGCCATCGCGCACGTGCAGCAGCGCGCCGCCACGCCGGACGACGTCGAGCAGCAGCCGCGTACCGGCCGCGTCCAACGTGGATAAATCGGGCGCGCACACCATCGAGAAATGGCGTAACAGCGGATCCGGCAGCGACAGCTCGACGCGCCGGGGCGGCCGGGCGAGCGCAGCCGGGTCGTACCGCTGCGGCAGCCGCGCCCCCGGCGTGTACGCCCAGGCTCCCTCCCGGCTGCCCGGCTGGACCACGAGGTACGTGCCGGCGGGCACCACGGGTGCCGGACCGGCGGCCCCCAGCAGGGCGTCGAGCAGTTGGCCGCGTCCCGTACCGGCGATCACCACCGCCGTTGGCTCGTCCGGCACGGGCTCGACCTGCTCAGCCCGCAGACGGATCGGACGCCGCCCTAACTCGGATTCCCCCATATGCACCGCACCGATGGTCGCGGAACTCATGACACACGCCTCCCGAGAGCGCGTTGGAGCGCGCATCGGAACGGTATGGGAGCCAAGGGTCGATTCGGCAGGAGGACCGCTACTCAGCGCTGACCAGACCGCTACTCAACTTGGCACAGTCGGGTAGTCCGCACGGCGCTAGCCGGCTCTATATGCTCCGCGGGTGGGCCCGTGGCACTTCGTCGGCCGGGCTGATGAGCTGCGCCGCATCGTCGAATCGGCGACGAGTGAGGACCGCCGCGGCATCATTCTCAGCGGCACCGCCGGCATCGGCAAGACCCGTCTCCTGCGGGAGGCGGTCGCCATGCTGCCTACCGACCGGTACGCCGTCTGGACCGCGACCGCCAACATCGCGAGCGCCGGCCTGCCGTTCGGCGGGCTGGCCCAGGTGCTGCCCGGTGACCAGCCGATCGGGGTGTCCCCGGCCGGGCTGCTGCGCTGGGCCGTCGAGGCGCTGCACCGGCAGGCCGGCGGGCGCCCGATCGTGCTCGCGATCGACGACGCCCACCTGCTCGACCCGTCGTCGGCGGCGCTGGTCTACCTGATCGCCCGCGACGAGCACGCCACCGTCCTGGGCACGCTGCGCAGCGGCGAGCAGGTGCCGCTGCCGATCCGGGCACTGTGGACCGACGACCTGGTCGGCCACGCCGAGCTGGCTCCGCTGCCGGCCAACGACAGCAAGGCGCTGCTGGTCGAGATGCTCGAAGGGCCGATCGACTCGGCGTCCGCCGAACGGCTGTGGCGCATGTCCGCCGGCAACCCGCTCCTGCTGCGCGAGCTGGTCATCGCCGCCTCCGGCAGCCGCGAGCTCACCCGGGCGTACGGGGTGTGGCGGTGGACCGGCCAGTTCGATCTGGAGCCCCGGCTCACCGACCTGATCGACGCCCGCATCGGCGACCTCAGCGACGACGTGCGCGGCGTGGTCGAGCTGGTCGCGTTCGGCGAGCCGATCGGCCTGTCCATGCTGATCAAGGCGACCGACGAGGAGGCCGTGGAGAGCGCCGAGGAGCGCGGGCTGATCCGGGTGGTCGCCAGCGACCGGCGCCGGCACGTACGCCTGGCCCACCCGCTGTACGGCGAGGTGGTGCGCCAGCGCTGCCCGGTGACCCGCACGATGCGGCTGAAGGCCCGGCTCGCCGCGCTGGTCGAGGAGACCGGCGCCCGGCGCCGCGACGACCTGCTCCGGATGGCCGTGTGGCGCCTCGACTCCGGCACCGCCCGCGACCCGATCGTGCTCCTGCACGCGGGCGCGCAGGCGTTCAGCCGGTACAACGTGCACCTGGCGGCACGGCTGGCGCGGGCCGCCCTCGACAACGGCGGCGGGTTCGACGCGGCCGACCTGCTCGCCACCATCCTCATGTTCAGCGACCAGTCCGAAGAGGCGCTGCCGGTGCTCGAATCGGTGCGCGACAAGATCGACTCCGATCAGCGACGCAGCCGGTGGCTGGTGGTCCGCGGGCTCGTGTCGTACTGGGGGTTGGGCCGCGAGTCCGCCGTGCACGAGATCGCCCGCGACGCCGACACGGTGGCGGACCCGGGCTACCGGGCGCGGGTGCACTCGTTCGAGGCGATCATGCGGATGCACCGGCTGGAGTCCGCGGAGGCGCTCCGGCTGTCCCGCGCCATCGTCGACCGGCCGGCCGCGCCGGTGGCCGCCCGGGCGCTGGCCCAGTGCGTGATCGCCCACGTCCAGGCGGTCCGCGGCGAACTGGACGCCAGCGCCCGTACCACCACCGGCGTCCAGGACGACGCGCCGCTGTGGCGGGCCGACATGCCGTACCTGCAACTGGCCCTGGAACTGGCCCGGGGCACCCGGCTCGCGATCGCCGGCGATCTGGCCGGGATCGACGCGGTGGCCGCGGACGAGTTCGCCGACCTGGCCGACGCGGGCGACTTCCGGCTCGGCTCCGGCTACCTTTCCGTCGTACGCGCACAGGCGGCTCGCCTGCGCGGGCAGGCCGGCGAAGCGCTGCGCGGCAGCCTGCAGGCGTGTGCGGTGCTGGCCACCAGCCGGGTCTTCGCCGGCCTCGCACACGCCGAACGGGCCTACGCGGCGGCCCTGCTGGGCGACGCGGACGAGGCCGCCATCGCGATGGCCGACTCCGACCGGACGCAGACGCCGGGCATGGCGGTCGTCTACCCCTGGCGCGAGCAGGCGCGTGCCTGGGTGGCGGCGTGCGCCGGCGACGTGGAAGGCGCGATCACGATGCTCGTCGCCCTGGTCGAGCGGCTGCGCGCCGACGACTTCGCCGGCCACGAGGTGCTCGCGCTGTACGACCTGGTCCGGCTCGGCTGCGCCACGCTGCCGATCAACTGGCCGGACGGCGCCGTCGAGGCGCAGACCGTCACCGAGCGCCTCGACGAGCTGGTCGGCGTGGTCGACGGCCCGGTCGCCGAGCTGATGGTCCGGCACGCGCGGGCGGCCGGCGACGGTGTCGCCCTGCTGACCGTCGCGGACGCGTTCACCGAGCGCGGGCTGCTGCTCTTCGCCGCCGAGGCGACCGCGATGGCGGTGGTACGGCTGCGGGCCGCGAACGCCGGCGGCGAGCGCTCCGAGGCCAGCGCCCGCCTCGGCGACCTCCTGGCCCGGTGTGACGCGCTCCGCACCCCGGCGCTGCGCGCGGCCCGCCCGATGCTCAGCGAGCGGGAACGCCAGATCGCGCGCCTCGCCGCGGCCGGCGTGGCCAGCAAGCAGATCGCCGACCAGCTCTTCCTCTCCACGCGGACGGTGGAAAACCACCTGCAGCGGGTCTACAGCAAGCTCGGGGTCACCAGCCGGAGCGAGCTTGCTCACGCCCTGCGGGCCTTGCCTGAACCTTAGGCTTACCTCCGTGACCGCCTTGTTGACCGATCAGTACGAACTGACCATGCTCAGCGCCGCGCTCAAGGACGGCACCGCGGGCCGCGGCTGCGTGTTCGAGGTGTTCGCCCGCCGGCTGCCCACCGGCCGCCGCTACGGCGTCGTCGCCGGCACCGGCCGCCTGGTCGACCTGGTGCAGGACTTCCGGTTCACCGGGCCCGAGGTGGGTCACCTGTACGAGAGCGGCGTGGTCGACGAGGAGACCGCCACCTGGCTGGGCGACTACCGCTTCACCGGCGACATCGACGGGTACGCCGAAGGCGAGCTGTACTTTCCCGGCTCGCCGATCCTGACGGTCTCCGGCACGTTCGCGGAGTGCGTGCTGCTGGAGACGCTGATCCTCTCGGTGCTCAACCACGACGCGGCCATCGCGGCGGCCGCCGCCCGGATGGTGACCGCGGCACGGGGCCGCGCGGTCATCGAGATGGGCTCCCGGCGTACCCACGAAGAGGCCGCCGTGGCCGCGGCCCGGGCGGCCTACCTGGCCGGCTTCGAGTACACCTCGAACCTGGCGGCCGGCCACCGGTACGGCATCCCGACCGCCGGGACGGCCGCGCACGCGTTCACGCTGCTGCACGACGACGAGCCGGCGGCGTTCGCCTCCCAGGTGGCGGCCCTGGGCAAGGAGACCACCCTGCTCGTCGACACGTACGACATCACCCAGGGCATCCGGAACGCGATCGCGGTGGCCGGCCCCGAGCTGCGCGCGATCCGCCTCGACTCCGGCGACCTGTCCGTGCTCGCCCAGCAGTCCCGCGACCTGCTCAACTCGCTCGGCGCCACCGAAACGAAGATCATCGTCTCCGGCGACCTCGACGAGTACGCCATCGCCGCGCTCGCCGCCGAGCCCGTGGACATGTACGGCGCCGGCACCGCCGTGGTGGTCGGCTCCGGCGCACCGACCGCCGGGCTGGTCTACAAGCTGGTCGAGGTCGACGGGCGGCCGGTCGTGAAGCGCTCGGAAAACAAGGCCACGGTCGGCGGCCGCAAGACCGCCATCCGCCGCCACAAGCCCACGGGTACGGCCACCGAGGAGATCGTGGTGTCGCAGGGCGTCCCCGATCACCGGCTGGGCGACCGGCTGCTCCAGCGCTCGTACCTCGTCGCCGGCGAGCCCGCCCCGCTCCCGACCCTGGTGGAGTCCCGCGCCCACCTGCGCCAGTGCCTGATCTCCATCCCCTGGGAGGGCCTCAAGCTCTCCGCCGGCGACCCCGCCATCCCCGTCACGGTAGTCCCCGCCACCTGACCCTCGCCTCGCTCGCCTCGCCGATCAAGGGCCCGCCAGGGCTCGCCTCGCCGATCAAGGGCTGCCTCGCCGATCAAGGGCAAACGGCTGTACTTTGATCTCTGATCCACGACCGTTTGCCCTTGATCGACGCAGAAGTCCTTGATCGACGAACGCAGGGGAGCCGCCACATGAGCCGGGCGCTGATCATTGTGGACGTGCAGAACGACTTCTGCGAGGGCGGTTCGCTCGCCGTCACGGGCGGCGCCGCCGTAGCCGCCGGCATCTCCGACGCGCTCGCCAAGGGCGGCTGGGACCATGTGGTGGCGACCAAGGACTTCCACATCGACCCGGGCGCCCACTTCGGCGACCCGCCGGACTTCGTGGACTCCTGGCCGGCGCACTGCGTCGTCGGTACGGCCGGCACCGAGTTCCACCCCGCGCTGGCGACCGACCGGATCGAGGCGGTGTTTCACAAGGGCCACCACGCGGCCGCGTACTCCGGCTTCGAAGGGCTGGAGCACGACGGCGCCGGACTCGGCGACTGGCTGCGCGCCCGCGGCGTCTCGGAGGTCGACGTGGTCGGCATCGCCACCGACTACTGCGTACGCGCGACCGCCCTGGACGCCGCTCGCGAGGGCTTCACGACCACCGTCCTGCTAGACCTAACCGCAGGCGTAACCCCCACAACCCGCGACGCCGCCCTGGAGGAACTCCGCGCCGCAGGCGTCACCCTCCACTAACCGTCGATCTTGGAGTTGTCAGGTCGGGATGCCCGATTTGGAACCTGACAACTTCAAGATCGACAACGAAAAGCCGGGCGTCAGCGGTCCAGTTCGCCCGCGGTGTCCTCGGTGTACGACGCGCCACCGCGCGACGCGGACGTCAGCGGCTTAGCGCCACCCTCGGGCGGCCCGGCGAGCGTCCCGGTCGCCAGGTGCGGGAACTTCGCGTCGAACGCCGGCCGCTCGGAGCGGATCCGGGGCATCCGGTCGAAGTTGCGCAGGGGCGGCGGCGAGGACGTGGCCCACTCCAGCGAGTTGCCGTGGCCCCACGGGTCGTCCACCTCGACGACCTGGCCGGCCTTGTACGACTTCCACACGTTGTAGAGGAACGGCAGCGTGGAGGCGCCCAGCACGAACGAGCCGACCGTGGAGAACGTGTTGAGGAACGTGAAGCCGTCCTCCGGCGCGTAGTCGGCGTACCGGCGCGGCATGCCCTCGTTGCCCAGCCAGTGTTGCACCAGGAACGTGGTGTGGAAGCCGATGAACGTGAGCCAGAAGTGGATCTTGCCCAGGCGCTCGTCGAGCATCCGGCCGAACATCTTCGGGAACCAGAAGTACACGCCGGCGTACACCGCGAAGACGATCGTGCCGAAGAGCACGTAGTGGAAGTGGGCCACCACGAAGTACGAGTCGGAGACGTGGAAGTCGACGGGCGGGCTGGCCAGCAGCACGCCGGACAGGCCGCCGAAGAGGAACGTCACCAGGAAGCCGAGCGCGAAGAGCATCGGTGTCTCGAAGGTGATCTGGCCGCGCCACATGGTGCCGATCCAGTTGAAGAACTTCATGCCGGTCGGGACCGCGATCAGGAAGCTCAGGAAGCTGAAGAACGGCAGCAGCACCTGGCCGGTGGCGAACATGTGGTGCGCCCACACGCTCATCGACAGGGCCGCGATGGCGAGCATGGCGCCGACCATGCCCTTGTAGCCGAACAGCGGCTTGCGGCTGAAGACCGGGATGACCTCGCTGATGATGCCGAAGAACGGCAGCGCGACGATGTACACCTCGGGGTGGCCGAAGAACCAGAAGAGGTGCTGCCAGAGCAGCGGACCGCCGGTCGCCGGGTCGTACACGTGGGCGCCGAGGATCCGGTCGGCCGCGAGGGCGAAGAGCGCGGCGGCCAGCAGCGGGAAGACCAGGATCGCCAGCAGGGCGGTGACCAGGATCGACCACGTGAAGATCGGCATCCGGAACATGGTCATGCCGGGCGCGCGCAGCGTCAGGATCGTCGTGATCATGTTGACGCCGCCGAGGATCGTGCCCAGACCGGAGATGGCCAGGCCCACGATCCACATGTTGGCGCCCACGCCGGGCGAGTTGACCGCGTCGTTAAGCGGTGCGTACGCGAACCAGCCGAAGTCGGCCGCCCCACCCGGGGTGATGAAGCCGGCCAGGGCCAGCGTGCCGCCGAAGGCGTACAGCCAGTAGGCGAAGGAGTTCAGCCGGGGAAGGAGACGTCCGGCGCGCCGATCTGCAGCGGCACCACGAAGTTCGCGAACGCGAACACGATCGGCGTCGCGAAGAACAGCAGCATGATCGTGCCGTGCATGGTGAAGAGCTGGTTGTACTGCTCCGGGGAGAGGAACTGGAGCCCCGGCCGGGCCAGCTCGGCACGCATGAGCAGGGCCATCAGGCCACCGATCATGAAGAACACGAAGGACGTGACCATATACATGATCCCGATCTGCTTCGCGTCCGTGGTCCGAAGGATGCGTGCGATCGCGGAGCCCCTGACCGGCTCTCGGACCGGCCACGGCCGGGTCACGATCGGCTTCGGTGCAACGGTGGTCACGCAGGGCCTCCGGTGTGCTCGCGCTTGATCTGGCGTACCACCGAAGCAGAATAGTCCTCCCCAGGGACCGGGGTACTACGGGGGTTAGTAAGGCTCTACCAGGGCCCGGTAGTGGTCCGCGAAGATCCGCCGGCCGCGCCGGCGCAGGAGTGGATCGCGCAGCGCGGGCGCCACATCCCGCAGCTTGTCGCGGTCGCGGGTCCGGTCCAGCACCCATCGGGTACGCGGCCGGCGGCGGCTCTCGTACTCGGTGAGGGCCTCGGCCACGGTCCCGGCCTTGCGCAGCGCGGCCCCGAGCACGACGGCGTCCTCCAGGGCCATCGCGGCACCCTGGGCGAGCGTCGGCGAGGTGGCGTGGGCGGCGTCGCCGACCAGCACGACCGGCCCCCGCGACCAGGCCCCGATCTCGACCTCGTCGGTGACCGCCACCTGTACCTTCTCGATGGCCTCCAGCACATCGGGCACCGGCCCGCCGAACCCGCCGAAGATCTCGTGTACCCGGGCGAGCGCGTCCTCCGGCGCGGTGGTGCCCGCCTCGTCGGCGTAGCAGAACAGGCGCCCCGAGCCCATCGGCATCACCACGAACGCGGCCCGCCTGCCCAGGACGGCCGTCCAGTCGGCGAGCCTGGGGCCGCCGGTGACCACGCTGCGGTAGACGACCTGCCCCACCGGGACCGCGGCGCCGCCCAGGCCGGACAGCGCACGGACCGAGGAGCGACGACCGTCGGCACCCACCACCAGGTCGTATTCGGCGGTGGAGCCGTCACCGAACTCGACCTTGGCGGTGCCGTCGAGGACCTCCAGCCGGGTCAGCGCGGTTTCGTGCCGGACCGCGCCGCCGGCCCCGCTGAGCATGACCCGGTGCAGGTCGGCGCGGGGCAGGGCGCGGCACTCGCCGACGTCACCCCACAGCCCTTCGAGGTCGACGTCGCACAGCGCCCGGCCCCGGGTGTCGAGGAAGTGCTGGCGCCCCACCACCTCGCCGTACGGCCGGACCGGTGCGTCCAGGTCCAGCTCGCGCAGCGCTCGGGCGGCGTTGCCGGGCAGGTAGATGCCCGCTCCGGCCACAGTGGACGCGGGCAGCTTGTCGACCACCTCGGGACGAAACCCGGCGAGCCGCAGGGCCCGAGCCGCCGCCAGACCAGCGATGCCCGCGCCGACGACGAGGACCCGCAGGGTGGAACGGAGCATGGTGGCAAAGCCTCCGTGTTGTTGAGATCCTCGCCGAGGGGCGATACGCGTTGAAGCCAAGAGACTACTCGGAGCAACCGGCCAGGGATAGGCCCCGATCGCGTCTAAGAGTAACGCCACGCGTACGCAAATGCGTGAAGCAAGTTTCACTAGCTGGCTCAGTCACCGTTGCACGCGAGCGCCCCCGCCACGCACGAGCGCCTCGACCTCCTTGAGGCTGGCCATCGACGTATCCCCAGGTGTCGTCATCGCCAACGCGCCGTGCGCCGCGCCGTACTCGACGGCCGTAGCGAGGTCGCCAGACGTCAGAAGGCCATAAATAAGGCCGGAGGCGAAGCTGTCGCCGCCACCCACTCGATCCAGAATCTCCAGATTGGACCGATGTGTCGCTTCGGCGAACACGCCGTCCGCCCACGCGATCGCGCCCCAGTCGTTCACCGTGGCGCTACGGACGGTGCGCAGTGTCGTGGCGACCACGGCGAAGTTCGCGTACTCCTTGGTGACCTCTTCGATCATCCGCCGGAAGTTGGCGACCTCTAGTTCGGACAGTGACTCGTCGGTGTCCGGTACGGCGAACCCGAGCGACGCCGTGAAGTCCTCCTCGTTGCCGATCATCACGTCGACGTACCGGGCGAGCCGGCGGTTGACCTCCTGCGCCCGATCCTTGCCACCGACCGCCTTCCAGAGGCTGGGCCGGTAGTTCAGGTCGTACGAGATGACCGTGCCGTGCCTGCGCGCGGCGGACATGGCCGCCTCGATCACGTCCGGGGTGGTCTCGGACAGCGCGGCGTAGATGCCGCCGGTGTGCAGCCAGCGCGCGCCGAGCGTGCCGAACAGGTGGTCCCAGTCCACGTCGTCGGGGCGCAGTTGGCTCGCCGCGGTGTGCCCCCGGTCCGAGGTGCCGACCGCGCCGCGTACGCCGAAGCCGCGCTCGGTGAAGTTCAGCCCGTTGCGGACAGACCGCCCGATCCCGTCGTACGGCAGCCACTTGATGTACGACGTGTCCACCCCGCCCTGCAGGACCAGGTCCTCCAGCAGCCGGCCCACCTCGTTGTCGGCGAACGCGGTCACCACGGCCGTACGCATGCCGAAGCAGCGACGCAGGCCCCGGGCCACGTTGTACTCCCCGCCGCCCTCCCAGGCGCGGAAGCTGCGCGCGGTGCGCACCCGCCCCTCACCCGGGTCGAGCCGGAGCATGATCTCGCCGAGCGAGACCAGGTCGTAGCGGCAGTCCTCGGCGGCCCTCACCTGCAACATCTCATTGCCTCCCAGTGGTTTCCACTGCTAGCGCGGTGAGCCGGGTGACCTCGTCCCACTTGCCGGCCGCGATCAGGTCGGGGGCGACCATCCAGGTGCCGCCGACCGCGAACACCGACGGCAGCGCGAGGTAGTCGGGCAGGTTGACGGTGTTGACCCCGCCGGTCGGGATGAACCGGACCGACCGGAACGGCGCCGCCAACGCCTTGATCATCTTGGCCCCGCCCAGCTGCTCGGCGGGGAAGAACTTGACGATCTCCAGGCCCGCGTCGAGGGCCATCTGGATCTCGGTGGCGGTGGCCGCGCCCGGGTACACCGGCAGGCCCAGCTCCTGGCAGTAGCCGACGACGCGAGGGCTGAAGCCGGGGCTGACCACGAACCTCGCGCCCGCCGCGACCGCCGCGTCCACCTGGGCCGGGGTCACCACCGTGCCGGCGCCCACCAGCAGGTCGGGGTTTTCCGCCATGATCCGGATGGCCTCGGCGGCCGCGTCCGTACGGAAGGTCACCTCGACACTGCGCAGGCCGCCCTCGGTCAACGCGGCGGCGAGCGGCTCCGCGTCGGCCGCGTCCTGGAGCACGACCACGGGCAGCAGCCGGGCCCGTGCGATGAACTGTTCAGGATGATGAACGCTGGTCACATCCTCGACCATAATGGAAAGCATGACGCCAGGCCAACCAGTCAAGTCCGCGGACCGCACGCTCGAAGTCCTCGAAGCGCTGGCCGCGTCCCCCTCGCGCCGATCACTGGTCGACCTGGCCCGCACCCTCGACATCCCCAAGAGCAGCCTGCACGGCATCCTGCGCACGATGGCCCGGCGCGGCTGGGTGGAGACCGACGTCACCGGCACCCGCTTCGGCCTCGGCGTGCGCGCGCTGGAGGTCGGCGCGGCGTACCTCAACGCCGACGACGCGGTCGGCCTCGTGTCCGGCGTGCTCGACGACCTGTCCCGGCAGTTCGGCGAGGCCGTCCACCTCGGCCGCCTCGACGGCCCGGACGTCGTCTACCTGGCCAAGCGCGAGTCCGTACACCGGCTGCGGCTCTACAGCGCCATCGGGCGGCGCCTGCCGGCGCACGCCACCGCCCTCGGCAAGGCCCTCCTCGCTCTCTGCGAGGACCCCGCCGGCCAGCTCCGTTGGCCGCTCCCCAGGCTGACGACCAACACCATCACCGACCGGGACGCGCTCCTCGCCGAGCTTGCTCAGACTCGGGTACGCGGGTACGCCGTCGACCGGGAGGAGAACACCGACGGCATCGTGTGCTTCGCGATCGTCGTACCCCTGGCGGCCCCGCCGACCGACGCGATCAGCATCTCCGTTCCGGTGGCCCGGATCGGCCCGGAGAGCCCGGAGCGGATCACATCCGCGCTCGCCCGCTCGATGGACCAGCTGCGGGCCGCGCGCAGCATGTTTTCATAAGCGTGAATATGTCTTAGCCTCATGGGAGCGCTCCCGTCGCCCACCACGTCCTAAGGAGCACTCATGAGACGCCCACTCCGCGCGATCGTCGCGGCCGGCCTGGCCATCGCGGGCTCGGTCGCCGTCGTCGTGGCCGCCGGCCCGGCACAGGCCGACGTGCGCATCTGCGAGCAATACGGCTCGACCACCATCCAGGGCCGGTACGTCGTACAGAACAACCGCTGGGGCACCAGCGCCGAGCAGTGCATCAACGTGACCGACAACGGCTTCTCCATCGTCAGCCAGCAGGGCGTCGGAAACACCAGCGGCGCGCCGGTGTCGTACCCGTCGGTCTTCTTCGGCTGCCACTACACCAACTGCTCGCCCGGCACCAACCTGCCGCTGCAGGTCGGCCAGATCGGCAGCGCGACGAGCAGCATCAACTACACGTTCGCGGGCGGCACGTTCAACGCCTCGTACGACATCTGGCTGGACCCGACGCCCCGCCGTGACGGCGTCAACCAGCAGGAGATCATGATCTGGTTCAACCGGCAGGGCTCGATCCAGCCGATCGGCTCGGTCGTCGGCAACGCCACCATCGGCGGCCGCACCTGGCAGGTCTGGCGCGGCAGCAACGGCTCGAACAACGTCATCTCGTACCTCGCGCCGTCCGCGATCAGCAGTTGGAGCTTCAGCGTGCTGGACTTCATCGCCGACACCCGCAGCCGCGGCCTGATCACCAACTCCTGGTACCTGACCAGCATCCAGGCCGGCTTCGAGCCGTGGATCGGCGGCGCCGGGCTGGCGGTCAACTCGTTCTCGGCCAGCGTCAACCAGGGCACCCCGCCCACCAGCGCCCCGCCGACAACCGCCCCGCCCACGACGGCGCCGCCCACGACGGCTCCCCCGACCGGCGGTGGCGCGTGCCGCGTCGCGTACACGGCCAACTCGTGGAACAACGGCTTCACCGGCAGCGTGTCCGTCACCAACACCGGCTCCGGCACGATCAACGGCTGGACGCTGGCGTTCACGTTCCCGAGCGGCCAGCAGATCACCAACAGCTGGAACGCCACGGTAACCCAGAGCGGATCGTCGGTGACCGCCCGGAACGTGAGCTACAACGGCACCCTCGCCCCGGGCGCCAGCACCAACTTCGGCTTCCAGGGCACCCACAGCGGCACCAACCAAAACCCGGCTTCCTTCACGCTGAACGGCGCAGCCTGCACCACCTAACGCTGCAAGGAAGGGCCCCCTGTTATCGCTTTTTGCATAGCAGGGGGCCCTTCCTAACGCGTGGTGCGGGAGGCGGTTAGGCGGCGGTGGGGTAGGCGCGTGCCATCACCTGTCGCAGCTGGGCTGAGCCGGTCACGGTGAACCCCTGCCCGCCGGACAACCGAAGCTCCAACCCCCTACCCTGCTGCGCGGCCTGGGAGGCGGCGGCGGCGAGCGCGGTGATGACGTTGTCGCTGACGCTCGGCACCCGCACGAGGTCGATGACGACGGGCGCGGCGCGCTGCTCGATCACGGTGTACAGGGCCTCGTGCAGGCTGGCGGCGACGGCGGCGTCGAGCGGGCCGTCGGCCCAGACCAACGCGGCCTCGCCGAGACGGACGACGGTGAAGAAGGACAACGTCCTCACCCCCGGGGCGGCCTGGTAGGTCCTCCAACGGTACCCACCCGGTGCGCATGCAATCACGGTGCGGCTCGCGGAGAATTGCACCATGGGCGACCGGCTGGACGAGTACCGGCGCAAGCGCGATGCCCGCCGTACCCCCGAGCCGGTGCCGGCGGCGCGCCCGGCGGCGCAAGGGGATGACACGTTCGTCATCCAGCAGCACCACGCCCGCAGCCTGCATTGGGACCTGCGCCTCGAACGCGACGGCGTGCTGGTCTCCTGGGCGGTGCCGCGTGGCGTGCCCCGCGATCCGGCGCGTAACAACCTCGCCGTGCAGACCGAGGACCACTCATTGGTGAGTATAGTACGGACTTATGAGGACGCGAGCAACCCGGGATCTGGCCGCTACGTACGAGCGGATCAGCGATGACCGGGAGGGGCGGGAGCTGGGCGTAGAGCGCCAGCGCAAGGACAACGGCGCGGTGGGCAAGCGCGAGGGACTGACCATCGTGGGCGGTACGCCGTACGCAGACAACGACCTGAGCGCGAGCACCAAGTCCAAAAAGGAGCGGCCCGCGTACCAGCGACTGCTTGCCGACGCGCGCGAAGGCCGGTTCAGCGTGATCATCGCCTACTCGGCGTCGCGCCTGACCCGCCGGCCCCGGGAACACGAGGATCTGATCGAGCTGGCGCAACAGCACGGCATCCGGTTCCTCTTCGTGCGCTCCCCCTCGTTCGACCTGAACACCGCTGACGGTCGGCAGGTGGCCCGGATGCTGGCCGCCGCCGATGCGGCCGAGGCTGAGCGCACACAGGAGCGGGTGGCCCGAGCGGTGGGCGACCGGGCCGAGCGTGGGGACTTCCACGGCGGCCCCCGGGGGTACGGCCTGGAGTCGGACGGCAAGACCATCCGGGAGGACGAGGCCGAGCGCATCCGGGCCTGGGCAACGCACATCCTGGCCGGTGGCTCGCTGCGCTCGATCGCCACCGAGCTAAACGGGGAGGGTATCGCCACGGTGCGGGGTACCGCGTGGCGTGGGGAAGTCATCCGGAAGATCCTGCTGGCCCCCCGCGTCGCGGGGCTGCGCATCCACAACGGGGCGGAGTACCCGAGCTGGTCTCCCGAGATCATCAAGCCGGCCACCTGGCGCGCGCTCCGGGTGGTGCTGGAGGCGCCGGACCGACAGGTCAGCCAGAGCACGGCGCGCAAGTGGCTCGGCGTGGGGCTGTTCACGTGCGAGCGGTGCGTCCCCAAGACGGTCAAGAGCCACTACAACCGGCGGGGAGACCGGGCGTACGCCTGCCCGACGTGTCACCGGTCTTGGCGCGCGGAGCCCATCGATGACTGGATCGCTGGGGAGAACGGCCTGGTGGAGTCGGTCCTGGCCGAAGTGGACTCTCGCGCCCGTCTGCTCCCCCGGCGCCAAGCCGGCGTGGACCTGGCCGCGCTGGAGACCGAGGCCGCCGCGATCCGGCTCAACATGGCCGAACTGGCCAAGGACTACGCGCTGGCCCGGGGTGCGGTGAAAGCCGCGCTCAGCGAGGGGCTGGCCGCCGGACAGCAGCGCCTGGAGGAGATCGAGGAGGCGATCGTGGCCGCCGGCCAGGTGGACCCGCTGACCGAGATCCTGGGGGATGACCCGGTGGCGACGTGGCGCGCGATGAACGACCTGCACCGGCGCCAGGCGGTGATCCGCAAACTGATGACTATCACCCTGGGGCCGCCGATCCGGGGCCGCGCGGCGTGGGACCCGGAGAAGTTCATCCACGTTGATCCGGTCTGAAAGGGCGCGCCCCCGGGGCACGATTCCGGGGGCGCACACGGGGGTCACTTCGGCGGTAGGTAACGCCGCTCACGGCACAGCGTTGCCCTCCGGTGCGCCGTCGCCACGCTGATATTCAACGCCTCCGCGGTCGCCGCCATGGCCCGACGAGGATTACGTACGCGCTCCCGCTGGTAGACCTGTGCGAACCGCTGGAGATCACCATCCGTGGGGCCGCGGCCGGCGCCCGCGTCGACGACCGGCGCCGGCCGCCAGACCTGCTCATACATCAAGCCCCACGCGACCTGGTCGGCAAGGTCCGCTTCCCACCTGGGCGGGCGCGTCGGGTCGAAGCCCTCGAAAAGCTGCGCCAGGATCGCACCGATGCGGATGGTACGTAGGGTGTCCGGCGTTACCTCGACCGGTTCGCCGTCACCGACTATCAGGCCGCTGACGAACGGCCGCTCATCCCTGGCCTTACCAATCCTTATCAGGACTGGGAAAGGTAGCCCGCCCCCGGTGACGCGGTGCCACTTGTGCAGCGTCAATAGGTCGTCATCGACAAGCCAGTCCATGTCGAACTCGAATCGCGACGGCTGGCCCACGCGATGACTGTAGCCGGCCCATAGCCAGTCATGCAGCAGTCGCGCGGGACTCTCTCACCGAGCCGCGCGGAGACGACAGAGCCTGATGGTTACGGAAGCGGTTGCTCCATGGTTCTCTCGATGCAACACCCGATGAGAGAGTCCCGCGGAGGTCAATCATGGATCTACTGGACGAGGTCCGGGCGCAACTACGCCTTCCCTCGCCAGAGGTGGCGCGCTCCATCCGCCAAGACGCCGGAGTGACCCAGACCCGGCTTGGCGCCGAATTGGGTGTGCACCGGGTAACCGTCGCCCGATGGGAAGCCGGCAAGCGCCGGCCCACCGGTCAGCAGCGCGTCGCGTACGCGACGCTGCTCGACCAACTCCGAAATGCCGTGGCAGCGGCATGACCCGGGAGCAAATGCGCGAGCACGCGCGCCGCGTTGCCGCCGACTGGCCACCGCTCACCCCCGAGCAACGCCTACAACTGGCCGTCCTACTCCGACCAGACCTCCCGGTCGGCATCACCCGCCAGCCGCCCAGGCAGGCCGCGTAGATGTCCCAGACACGACGAAGCGACCCCCGGCGAGAAGGCCGCTCCGACATCACAGCTACCGGCAGGCCACGGGGTAGCGAACCGCCGAGCGGTGCGCGATGACTGACGCAACCCTGGCGAGGGCACTGCGCTACGCCGCCGCGCGCTGGCCGGTGTTCCCGTGCCGGCCGGGAGAGAAGGCGCCACTAGGCGCCGCGACGCCACACGGCGTCAAGGACGCCACCACCAACCCGACGACCATCACGGCCTGGTGGTCGCGCTACCCGGCCGCGAACATCGCCGTTGCCACCGGAGCGCCCGGCCCGGACGTCGTCGACATCGACACCAAAGACGGCCGACGCGGTGCCCGCAGCCTCGCCCAGCTCGCCGCCGCCGGCCTGCTCCGCGGCGCACACGCAGTCGTGGTCACGCCCTCCGGCGGCTATCACCTGTACTTCGCAGGCTCGCATCAGCGCAACGGAGCAATGCCACGGCACGGCGTGGACTTCCGCGGCATCGGCGGGTACGTGCTGGCACCACCATCCACAATCGACGGACAGCCCTACCGGATCGCCGAGTGGCGGTCGAGCGACGCCCTCGTCGACTTCGACGCGATCCGGCGCCACCTCGACCCGCCCCGACTCGCACCTCAGCCGACCTATGGCCGCAACGGCGACCATCGGGGGCTCGTGCAGTGGATGGCCGGACAGACCGCCGGCAACCGCAATAACGCCCTGTACTTCGCCGCCCGCCGCGCCATCGAGACCGGCGCCAGCGCCGCAGTCCTGCACCAGCTCCAGGCCGCCGCAGTCGGCGCCGGCCTCACCGCCACCGAGGCAGCACGCACCATCCGATCCGCGGTCGCCCGACAGAAGACCCGCGGATGAGCGACGCCCCGACCCTCGCCGAGCTGGACGGCTCGGAACCCGGCGTGCGCCTGGTGAACCTCGCCGACGTCACCCCGGAGCGGATCGACTGGCTGTGGCCCGGCTACCTCGCCCGCGGCAAGCTGCACGTGATCGACGGTGATCCCGGGCTCGGCAAGAGCACCATGACCCTCGACGTGGCCGCCCGGGTCACAAACGGCAAGCCCTGGCCCGACGCACAACCCGGATGCACGCCCGCCGGGGTGGTGCTGCTCTCCGCTGAGGACGGGCTCGGCGACACCATCCGCCCCCGGCTCGACGCTGCCGGCGCCGACGTCGCCCAGGTCGTGGCACTGACCGCGATTCCGTACCGGGACGAGCAGAGCGGCCAGCTAGTAGACCGGATGCCCGCCCTACCCGGGGACATTCCGCGCGTGCGCGAGGCCGTCGACCAGGTCGGCGCCGCCGTCGTCATCGTCGACCCGCTGATGGCCTACCTTGGCGGCGACGTCAACTCGCACCGCGACCAGGACGTGCGGCGCGCCCTCGCCCCGCTGGCGAAGATGGCCGAGCAGATCGGCGCCGCCGTCATCCTCGTGCGCCACCTATCCAAGGGCGGGGCAGCAACGCGGTCTATCGCGGCGGCGGCTCCATCGGCATCATCGGCGCCGCCCGCCTCGGATTCACCGTCGCCCGCGACCCCGACGACGAGGCGCGCGTGATCGTCGCCTGCACCAAGGCCAACATCACCGCCATGCCGCCGAGCCTGGCCTATCAGCTCGTCGACAGCCCCGACCACGGGTGCGCCCGCGTGGAGTGGCACGACGGCCCGGTCAGCTACTCCGCCGCTGACCTACTCCACGCCTCGCAGGAGTCACCCGAGGACCGCGCCGACCGCATCGACGCCGCCGCCTGGTTGCGCGGGCACCTAGTCGACAACGGCGGCGAGGCGAAGCCCAACGACGTTATCGGCACCGGCCGGAAGGTCGGGCTAAGCCCCGACGCACTCAAGCGCGCCAAGCGGCAAGCGGGCGTGGTCTCGCGGAAGGTCGACGACGGATGGCTATGGGTGATCGAACCGTGATCGGACATCCCAAGGGAGCAAGGGAGCGAGGCGCCCGGCTCTGCTCCCTTGCTCCCTTGCGCAGCTCGACACCGCGACTGAGCTGCAAGAGTGCAAGAGAGCGCCCGCGTGCTCCCTTGCCCGGTGCGCTCCCGTGCTCCCTTGACTGCGCGCGTAGTGTCCGGACACTTCCCAAACGCGCGCGTGCTCACGCATGCGAGGTGTCGATGTGACCGGCGTCGAGCCGCCCACCGTCCGCCGGGGCCCGCGGTCCGGCTACGCGGGCCAGGCCGACCTGAACGCGACGGACAACCGGCTACGTCGCGCCCTGGCCGTGCTCGCCCGCGAGGCTGACCCGGCCGCTCGGCTGTTCGGCGCCCAGCTCGCCGAGGCCGCCGCCGCGTTGCTCGCCGAGCTGGCCGACCGCGCCGAGGCCGCCTCGCCCACACTGCGCCGTCGCAAGGCCCGCGAGGCGCGCCTACTAGCCACCGTCGACAAGCTGCACGCAGCCGCCGGCGGACGTTCCACCACATCACCACGTCAGACCGCCACAGGGGCGGCTGACCCAACCGAGGAGGCATGAATGCCCGTCACCATCGAACAGATCCAGTCCGCCTGGTCCACGCTGGTCAAGGCGCCGGAGAGCGCGCGCCAGCTCGCCGACCAGATCGCCGAGCAGATCGCCACCATCGACCAGGGCGACCAGTGGGCGCCGGCCTACAAGCGCGAGGCAATCGCGAAGTGGCGCCAGCACGGCGCCGAGAGCCTGGCCCCGATGCGCCGCGATGTCGACCAGGCCGCAGAGACGCTGATGACCGCCGCCACCGAGGGGGACCGCCCCACGGGCAGCGACACCGCGCAGTTGCTCGCCGAGACCCGCGCCGGCCGGGCGTGGGCCCGGCTGCGCCCCCTGCTCGACTCCGGCCGGTCGTGGCCGTCCATCGTGGCCGAGATTGAGCGGCGCGGCGACCGTCCCGGCGTCGATGCGCTGCTCGACGAGCTGCCCGCGTACCTGCGCACCCGCACGCCGGCAAGCCTTGACACCGCCGTCGATGACCAAGGAGAGGACGACCCGGCCGCGGTGACGGAACGGCTCCAGGTGGCCGCGGTGCGCGTGCTCGGCGACCGCGAAGGCCGCGGCCGGTCGGCTCGCCTACGCCTGCACGTGGCCGCCCGGCACCCGCTGGCGCTCGCGGCGCTCGACGCAGCGGACGCCCGGGTGACCGGCCGCACGGACGGGCTCGGCGCCGCCATCGCCACGCAGTACGCCGAGCGGCAGGCCGCCCGCATCGAGTCGATGCTCACCAGCTCGACCGAGCCGACGCCCGAGCCGGCCGCGATCTGACCACAAAGGAGAGACAGCCATGCAGAGGATCACGGTTCAGAACGAGGGAAACCGTCGCGCGCTAAACGGGCCGACAAACCACAGCGATGACGCGGTGTGGTTCGTGGAGGGCGTCGCCTACGTCGACAATGGACACCCGTTTCTCGCGTACGTCCGGTGCAGCGGTGGGTACGACGTCGAGCGCGTCGACCAGGTGCCCGCCGACTACGCGGCGGCGCTAGCCGAGCTGCGCGCACTGGGCAGCTTCCGCCTCGGCGCCCCGACGCGCGACGCCGCCGTCGACCCGCGCCCCGGCGACTACGGCGTGCCGGTCAACGCAGGCAAGGCCAACCCGCACGGGCCGCACGTGATCGCGCCCAAGACGGTGGAACCCTGGCAGCCGGACGGGGCACCGGCATGACGTTCCGCGTCGACTGGCCCGGCAAGCAGGGCCCGGACGGCGGCGACGCCCGCCCGTGGGCATTCTTCGTCGATGGTGTCGCTTACGTCGACCACACGCTTGGCGACCGGTACCGCGCCCAGGGGCTCGCCGTCCGGCTCGTGCCCTCGTCAGAGGTGCCATCGGCGTACCGCGCGAAGGCGGCCCGCCAGCGCGCCGAGTGGCACGCCGACCACGGCAGGCCCACCCTCGTTGCCTGACCAGGTCGCGACGGACAGCGCCCGCCCGAGGCGACTCGGGCGGGCGCTGTGCCGTCTGGCCGTACCGCGGACAATGCACGCGACCACAGACGCCCACACTGGGCGACCGGCGACCGTGACAACGGCGTGAACACACACCCTGTGACCTGTGCAAACGCGACAGGCAGCAGATACCAAATCCACGGGTTCGACTAGGCTCGACCCGGTCGGCGGTTGCGCGGTTCCTGACGTCACTCATCTGGGCGACATCCAGCCACGTTCGCGGGCAATGAGCAGCGCCTCGCGCGTCGAGGTGGTGCCGGTCCTGCGCCGGGCGGCGGCGAGCTGCTTGCGCACGGTCTCTGGCTTGATGCCGAGCTGCGTGGCGACAGCGGGCGCGGTGACGCCGGCGGCGACGAGGGCGAGAATCGCGGCCTGCCGATCGGTCAGACCTGGGCGTGAGGCGGTCATCAGGGCCAGTCGACTCCTGCGCGGTGGGACGCTTCGACGTACGCATGATCAACGATGGCGAGCGCGTCTCGCCCCGCCGAATCAGCCCGATGCCGGGAGACTCCTCACCGCTTGCGGGAGAACCTGCGTCGGGACGGTCACGACCATGCGATGGGCACCGCTGAATCGCTTGTCCGGATCGAGGCTAACGCCCTGGACCTTCGTCTCAGTCTCGCTTTCCACCTCGCACCGCTCGACACGCAACCACAGCCGGAACGCCAGCGGTCCGCAACAGTGCTCGCGCCACTGCCCCGGCTTGAGCATGACGACGGTGCCCGGCTCTACAACGGACACGGCGTCACCCATCCCATAAGGCGCTCCTTGACCTGCTCGACCGCGAGGTGCGAAAGATCGACACAGGCGTCCCCGAGGTAGGTCCGCATGTAGATCGACATCAGTACCTGATCGCCGGCCGTCAGCTCGCGGATCTGTTCCTTGCGCTGCACGCAAGGCCACCCGTCGCCACAGGCGAGGCACGTCCAGCCCGGACGCCCGGGAGCGTGGAGCGGGTCACGTACACCCATGGCCTACACGATCCGCTTCGCGCCGACCAGCTCGGGGCGGCTCGCCCCCGGGACGCGTCGCGGCAGCCGCAGGAAGCGGGAAAACAGCTTGACGGCAGTCTCGCGCCGGTAACACGGCCCCCACGCACCGCACGCCCGACAGCGCCCGTCCGTGGCCGTGACGTGTAGGTCAATCACCGTTTGCGCGTGCTCAAGCTGTTCGGCGGCGCTGTACGTCGTCACTGTGTCCCTCCTTGGCTCCCGGCCCGTCTTTGAGTGGCCCGGCCGTACCGCCTCAGCGCGGCGCTAACGCCCGGTACGGGCCGCACGGCGCGGGCCTGTTGCAGGTGTGGCACCAATCGTTCCGGGTGCTGGCCTCGTGCCGGTCCCGTTCCTGCGTCGTCCAGGCAATCCGATCCCACGCGGCACGTCCGAAGTAGACGGTGGTCACGCTTACCCCGCGAGCTGCCTGACGCGGAGAGCGCCCATTTGCTTCGCGTGAGGCAGGGCGGACACCCGCACGGAGATCACTCGCTCGTCCCCCTCGCACCCATTGAGGAAGATCACCCTGCCGCGAATCTCCAGCCAGGGTTCGCCACCGAGCGACATGCTGTCCCCCGCGACCTTCGTGACCCGCAAAGTCAGCGAGCCCTCGCCATACCGGTAATCGCGGGAGGCCAACTCGATCACGTCGCCAAGAGCGACCGGCAGGCCCGTCACGGCGGGATCCTGTACGTCGCGACCTCGGCCGCCCACCATGCTGGATCTCCCATCAGCTCGCCGGCCTGGGCCAGGCGGTCGTACAGCGCGTGCCATTTCGGATTGTTGGGGCCGAGCTGCCGTAGCTCATCCCGTAGAACGTCACCCTTGGTGCCCAGCGGTCGTGAGGGTCGCCGGTCCGGCACCACCGCGAGGGTCATGGATCTCCTCCCTCCTCTCGGCCGGTAAGGAGGTCATCAACCGGTCGCGGATGAGGGCCGCGGATTGCTCTGGTGGTCGTTGATTGCAGTCCACTCGCAGCACGTCGAAGCCGGCGTGGATCAACAGTTCGGTGGCTTGTCGGTAGAAGTCGACTTCCGCGTGACTGCTCCCGGGCGTGAGCTGGAAGCGGTTGTGAGGGCCACGTTCTCGTAGGCGTTCCGAGATGACCTCGGGGTCGGCTTCGAGGATGACGGCTAGGTCGGGCCGGTCGGCCTCGGCGTTCAGGTGCCAGAGGAAGGCGGGGTCGATGCCGTCGAAGCGCTGCATTACCAGGGCGGACGGGATGTAGCGGTCGGAGATCACCACCCGGCCGGCTTGGATGCTTGGCCGGACTTCCACCTCAAGGTGGTGGTAGCGGTCGGCGGCGTACAGGCAGGCCAGCGCGTGACCGGTGATGGTTTCGGTCAACTCGCGGCAGAGCATGCCGATGGGGCCGCCTGAAGGCTCGGCGGTGACGTGGACGTCTTCGCCATCAGCGACGAGGAGTTGCGCCAGGTGGTGAACGATGGTCGATTTCCCGGCGCCGCTCGGTCCATCAACGCTGACGAACACTCCCCGCGCATGGTCAGAAAAGGGCCGGGGCATCGTCGCCCTCTCCTCCCGAGGTGCCGCGCAGTTCTTCCACGCTCCGTGCCTTGGCGGCGAGGTGGACGAACAGCCGTGCCGCAACCAACGCGTCATACGCCGCGCGGTGTGGTGTGAGCCCTTCTGGGATCTCATCGGCCAGCCTGAACGCCTCGACCAGGCTCCCGAGCTTGTAGCTGCCTACGTCCGGCAGCAAGCGACGTGCCAGCTTTAGCGTGTCGAAGAGCTCGGGCACCTTCCAGTCACCGAGCTTGCGACGCAGGACGTCAACGTCGACGTGTGCGTTGTGGGCGACCAGGGCGTCAGCGTCCAATGCAGCCAGCACGTGATCAGTGACGTCCGCGAACGGTGGGCAGTCGGCAACGTCCTTGTTTGTGAGGCCGTGAATCCGGGTGGCGAAGTGCTTGATCGGCGTATCCGGCTTGACCAGCCAGCTCACGGGTTCGCCGATGACTCCGCCGACGATCGGCACGGCGGCCAACTCCACCAGGTCGGGAGGCCGTTGCCCGTTGCCCTCCACGTCAACGACAACGTACGTGAGCGTGTGCCAGTCAGGCATCCTGCTTGCCGTCCTTCCATCCGATGTCGGCTCGGCCATGCCGTCGCTGGACGTGCGGATGACGCACGTCGTGAACCTGGAAACCGAGCGCGTGTTGCAGGTAATAGCGGGGTTGCTCGGTCTCCAAGCCGGATACCACGGCCGCCCGCTCTGTAATGTCCACGACCACCAGATCACGAGCCTCGGGCAGAGCGCGGGCGACCTGCCGTATCTGGTCGGGTGATGGCGCGCGGTGAGCGCTGGCACACAGCTCAAGCTGGCTCAGCGGGCAGATGTCGCACAATTCACGGATGCCGTAGTGGCCGTTGTAGTCGGGAAGACCATGCGCGTACGCGACGGCGCACGAGGTCTTGCGGAACAACGGCGTCCCGCTGTCGAAGGCGACCAAGACCCGCCGCTCCAAGGTTTCGGGCACGATCTTCCGACGCGCCGTGTCCTCGTATGGCTCAGGCAGACCGTTAGCGCGGTAGTACTCCGCGATCTGGTCGCGGTAGAAGAGTCCGGTAAACACCGTGGCGTCGGCGTGCTGGGCGAGCTTGTACGCCTCGTCAAGGTGCTCATCTGTGTCGTTAAGCCCAGGTACCAACGGACGCCAGTAGAGGATCGTGCGGTACCGCCGCCGCTCGGGCGCGCTCATGAGCTTCAGCGACTCCGCGGCCACGCTGGACGGGTAAGGCTCGATGGTCCTGTTGTCGATGCCAGAGTACGTGAACAGCAGCGTCACCTTGACGTGGCGAAGCTGGCCGAGTCGGTCGATGTCCTCGGGCTTCATGCTGTGCCGGGTGATGACCAAGACATGGTTGCGCAGTGCACGGCCGTCGAGGTCTTCCAGCACAGCGAAGGTGTGCGGCCTGACGTTCGGCAAGAACGGGTCGGTTGCTCGGTTGAACACCTGAACCGGCGTGATGTGCGGCTGGAAGTAGCGATGATTGACCAGCTCATCCACCGCTTCGGCGTCGGTCATGAGGGCACGCGGCACCCGCTGATCCCAGAGGCCGTAGGTGTGGCGGATGCAGTAGGCGCAATCCAGCGGGCAACCCTGGATGTGATTGAGGCTCAGGCCGCTCTTGCGGTACTCCACGACTTCGCGAGCACGCTCGGGAAGTCGGTCGATTTGATCCCTGCTTAGCAGGGCAACACGGGTGGCCACCTGGCTAACCCCCAGATCCCCTTGGGGTGACAGACGGTTCGCTGTCCTATCGGGAGGGTAGAGGCGGAGGGTGCTGGCGGGGAAGAAAGTTTCTCGGCATTTCTAGAACGAACACGCAGTGATGGCCATCCTAGAAATCACTCGCCACCTTCAGGGGCTTCCGGAGCGAGATCGTCTATGACGCGGTTGATGATCGTCCGCGCGCTGCGCCCGTAGCTGGCGACCGCAGCGAGCTGTTCAAACGCATCGCCATACAGTTCGATCTCGCTTGGTTGGCGCAGATCGAGGGCAGCGCTGAAGGTCTCGACCAATACCCGCTCGTTGTCGTACATCCAGAAGCCGTGCCACGGCGAGGTGGCGTACTGCGTCTCAAAGCCGATGATCCCGAGCCGCACGTTGGGCAGGGCAGAGAAGGAGACTAGACGGTCGAGTTGGCCGAGCATGACCGCCGGCGGGCACAGGCGGAACCTGAGGGCTGCCTCGGTCAGCACGAAGTGGAACCGCTTATCAGGTTGGTACAGGATCTCTTGGCGCCGCATACGAGCAGCTACAGCCTCGTTGATGTCGTTCGGCAACTTGAGCCGACGGATACCCTCAGCGAAGCGGGCACGGGCGTACTCCGCAGTCTGAAGAAGGCCGGGGATCACGGTCACCTCAAACGCCCGGAAGAGCCGCGTCTTCTGATCCCACTCGATGTGTTCTTGCTGGCGAGGTCTCAGGCCGGTACGCAGGATGCGCTGCCACTCGGCGTGCTGGATTTCGAGGGTGTGCAGCGAGGCGAGCAATGCTTCCGCCTCGGCTTCTGCGCTGGTTGCGTTCGTCCATCCGCGGATGTCGTCGTCAGTGGGTGTCTGGCGGCCGTTCTCCAGCTTGGACACCTTGGAAGGCGGCCACGACAAAGACTCCGCGAGCTGCCTACCGCTGAAGCCGGCGGCTTGGCGTAGCTCGCGGAGCCGTTTGCCGAGGGCGTTGCGCGCCTCGTGAACGCTAGACGCGTCCGAGGTGTTGTTCGGTGGCAAGGTCGTCCCGTCTGATGGCGTGATGCCAGGCAGCGTCACGCCAGTAGTTGTGCTTGACGATCTCGGCAGCATCCTCGATGACCTCGCCACCCAGGAAGGCGTCGCGGTCGTCGAAGTGCATCCGAACCAGCTTCCGCGAGTCGAATAGCCAGTAGTCGTGATCTGGCAGGGCCAGGGCCGCGGCCTTGCCCCGCTCCAGGTAGCGGATATCCTCACCCGCGCCGTTGGTGAACTGCGAGCACCACACACCGAAGCGGCTGTAGTCGTTCAGCGGCAGCGTCACCACGCGTACACGGGCGAACCGGCGCCCCTGGGCCCTGGCCTCGCGCAGCATGTCCAGCCAGCTCTGCATCCAGGGCAGGTCATCGGGCTCACCTGCGAGGAACTTCCGCAGCGACTCATTCTCGTAACTGGCGTCGTAGTGGTCACGGGCCTCCAGCCGGTAGGCCGTGTGCTCGAAGGAGTGGAAGAGCTGTCGGATCTCCGGGCCGGGCGGGATAAAGGCGGTCAGTGCTCGCCCTCCTGCTCAAGGTAGCGGTGCGCGTAGAACCTGAGCACGTCTTCCGGGATCTCAATCAGAGTTTCGTGGTCGGGTACCGCGCCGATGTCCGCGAGCGCTTCGGGGTCAGTCACCTTCCAGCCCTGCGCAATGTAGGTCACGCGGTCGGTGCGGTCGGTGGCGAACAGGGTGGGCGAGTTGTCGATCTGAGATTGGGGTCCTTCCCCAGGAACCGGGCGCGCATCTGGCCTCCTTGCGAGAAACTTGCTGAAGCGTTCCCGCTCCATGGTGGCGGAGAAGGATGGGGACGTCAACGGCGGAGAGAGGGCTGCGGCACGGGGTACAGAGTGCGCCCTCTCCGAGCGAGGCTCAGGTGAAAGTGCCGGTTGCCTACCGCGCGGCGAAGCGCCCGCCACGTAAGGCCGTGGCGGGCGTTCGGGTGGTGCTGGGGGTGTTGGGTGGCTAGCCCTCGAACGAGACCGCAGACGCGGCCTCAGGGTTTACCTTCAGGTACGCGCGGACGAACGCGAGCGTGAGCGCTCGCCCGTTCGGGGTGTCCTGTGTGTACGGACAATCGGTGACGGGGCGGCCGGCGAGCCCGGCGCGGCGGCCGGCGGCCATCGCGTCTAGCCGCTCTCGCAGTTTCATGGCTACACCCCAAAATCTCGGTCATTGCCTCGGCCGCGGATACGTGCTGCGTCAGGTCGCCGCCGGCAGCAGCGCGGCGCGCGCCTGGGCGCGTGCGTTTGCCAGCCCGGCAGCGGGCGAACGCACCTCCCGTCTCCCACAACCGGGCGCGTTCGTCTTACGCCGGCGACGATGCTCACGCCGGCACGGCATGACCTCCCGATGCGGCGCACGCCGCCGTGCGCCGCCGCACGCCGCCGCGTGGCGGTGACGGCGGGCACGGTCGGCGCCGGCGACGCCCACCGGGCGTACTAACAGCACCGGTCCCACGCCGGGGTGAGGTGCCAGGTCTCATCGGTGAATGGCTGGCCGCGCCACAAGATGACCGTGGGCCTGCCGCCGCGCTCCAGGATCACCGTCATCAGACACCTCCGGCTGTCGTCACCATGTCGACAGTGGATGCCGGCCAGTGTCGCTGCACCGTCCGCTCCGACAGCTTCAACCGGGCGGCGACGGCGGCCGGGGAGGCGTGTGGGGTACGGCGTACCGCGCGGGCGACCCGCTCGGCCGCGGACTGGCGCCGGGACGGCTTCCGCGCTGGCCGCTCCGGCGCTCCCGGCTCGACGGGCGGGGCGACATCGACTAGCTCGACGGCGGGCGGCTCCGCTACGGCCGGCTCCACCACCGGCACCGGGGCCGGCACCTCGACCGGCTCGACAACAACGGCCGGCGCCGGCCTACGGCGGCCGGACGTCGCGAGGAGCGCACCGGTCGCCATCACCATCAGCCCATCCACGGCCAGAGGTCCCACGGCCGCAGTGATCGCGTCCTCGCCGTAGAAGGCGAGCAGGCCGGAGAGGTGCCGGTAGGAGACCACCGCGGCGACCAGGGCCACCGGGAGCAGACCCGCGAAGCGAAGCGCCACCCATCGAGCGCCGGCAGGCCACGGCACCCGGGCGAGGATCTCGACCGCCACGAACAGGGCCACCGGCCAGAACATGGCGCCGACGACCGAGCCTGGCTGCGGGGACCAGGCTGCCACTGCGGCGGCCGGGGGTACGTAGGAATGGGCGACGTTCGCGGCCACGCTGACCGCGCCGCCCAGGAGCGCACCCGCGTACGCCCAGCCGCGCCCGGAGATTCGGCTCATCGGGTGCCGCCTTCCCGCTGCGCGCGCTCGACGAGCCGGTGCACGGTGCCCGCCAGCTCGACGGCCAGCGTGACCGGTAGGGACAGCACCGCGGCCGGCTGCGTGCCGGCCACCGCGGGGTCGTACGCCTCGACCATGACGAGCGTGACGCCCCGGTCGCCCTGGTGCAGATAGACGTGCAGCGGCTGTGCCTCACCCGGCAGGCTCGCGGCCCCGGGCGCACCGGGCAGCACGGCCGGGGCGGACGCGTGCGCCTGGCGGACGCCGTGGCGGCGCCGGCACCACACCGGATGCGAGGCCCGGCCGTCGTCGTCGAGCAGCTCGGCAACGGCGAGGGCGTGTGCGGCGTGCTGGCGCTGCCCAGCCGCGTCCAGCTCGACCCGCTGCCCGACCTCAGGCGCCCGCAGGGCCTGCATGGTCAAGTAGTCCCAGCCGGCGCCGCAACGGGTCCCATCGACCGGACGCCGGCCGACCCGGTACGGGGTCAGCCCGGACACCTGACGCAGGGCGTACGCGTCGGCGTGGTTCTCGCACACGTACAGGTGGCCGTCCAGGACGGAGTACGTCGGGTCGCGGTAGAGCTCGAAGTTGGCCGTGGCTGCCCGGCCGCAGCCGGGCAGCTCCGGAAGGCGGGCGGGAACGGTTGCGACAATGGTCATGGGTCAGGACTCACTTCCTGATCAAGGCTCTCGGCTGGTGCTCGCAACACCGCCGGGGGCCGCCTAATTTTGTCGGCATTATCTCTACCGACGACCATCCCATGGAGTACGCCGACTTCCACGGCGACATCCCGGCCGGGGAGTACGGCGCCGGCCGGATGACCATATTCGACCGTGGCACCTACACGACGGAGAAGTGGCGCGACGGCGAGGTGATCGTCGTCCTGCACGGCGAGCGGGTCTCCGGCCGCTATGTGCTGTTTCGCACGGACGGCAAGAACTGGATGATTCACCGGATGGACCCGCCCGAGCCGGGCTGGACGCCGATGCCAGAACTGGTCCCGCCGATGCTGCCGGCACGGGCCGCCCGGTTGCCGGCCGACGACGAC
This sequence comes from Phytohabitans rumicis, assembly GCF_011764445.1. Classification (NCBI taxonomy): domain Bacteria; kingdom Bacillati; phylum Actinomycetota; class Actinomycetes; order Micromonosporales; family Micromonosporaceae; genus Phytohabitans; species Phytohabitans rumicis. The sequence continues at coordinate 5,520,881 of NZ_BLPG01000001.1, read as the reverse complement.
GCCTGGGCGTACGAGCTGGCGTGGGACGGCGTACGGGCCGCGGCGTACGTGTGGGGCGGGCGGCCCCGCCTCCTCGACGCGGACGGTCGCGACCTGACGGCGTCCTATCCAGAGGTACGCGACATGGCCGAGGCGCTCGCCCCGACCGAGTGCCTGCTGGACGGCGTGGTGGTGGCCTTCGACGCGGCCGGGCGGGTGAGCGCGGAGGCGTTGCGCCCGCGCACCCGGGTCACCGACACCGCCCAGGCCCGCCGGCTGGCCGCCCGCGTGCCCGTGCAGTACCTGGTGTTCGACCTGCTCTGGCTGGATGGAAAGTCCACAGTAGACCTGCCCTACACCGACCGGCGCGCCCTGCTGGAGGGCCTGCACCTGGCCGGCCCGGGCTGGCAGACCCCGCCGCACTTCCCGGGCGGCGGCAAGTTCGCTCGCGAGACCGCCCGAGAGCAAGGGTTGGGCCTGGTCGCCAAGCGCCTGGACTCGGCCTACCTGCCAGGCAAGCGCACCCGCCAGTGGCTCCAGCTCCCCTGATCAGGAAGCCAGGTACGTCGACAGCGCGGCCATGTCGGCGGCACCGAGGCCCGCCGCTACCGCCGCCACCACCGTCTCGCGGGTGACCGCCGATTGGGGCATCTCGGCGCCGACGCGTTCGGCCAGCTGCCGGATCAGGCCCAGGTCCTTGGCGACCAGGTCGAGGCTGAACGCGACCGGCGCCTGTTCGGGCCGCTCGAAGGCCGCCCGCTTGTACGCCACGAACGGCGCGGCGACCGCGCTGTTGGCCAGCACCTCGTACGTCGTCGTGCGCGGCACACCGGCCCGCTCGGCGAGCACCAGCGCCTCCGACAGCGCCTGGTTGAGCGCGTGCACGACGGTGTTCACGGCCAGCTTCACCACCGCGCCCGAGCCGACCTGCCCGACGTGGAACACCTGCTTGGCCAGTAGGTCCAGGGCCGGCCGGACCCGGTCGAGATCGGCGGCCGGCCCGCCCACCATGAACGTCAACTGTCCCTGCTGGACCAGCGGCACGCTGCCGGAGACGGGCGCGTCGAGGAGCACCGCGCCGCGCTCGCCGACCAGCTCGGCGGCACGCCGTACCGTGTCGGGGTCGATCGTGCTGGTCTCGACGACGACGGTGCCCGCGCGGAGCCCGGCCACGACGCCGTCCGGGCCGCTGTACGCGCCGAGCACCGCCGCGTCGTCGGCCAGCGAGACGAGCACGGTGTCGGCGGAGGCGGCCGCCTCGCGGGCGGTGCCGGCGATGGCCGCGCCGGTGGCCACCGCCTTGTCCCGGGTGCGGTTGTAGACCACCACCTCGGCGCCCGACTCGCGCAGCCGGATGGCCATGGCGGCGCCCATCCGCCCCGCACCGACGACCGCGACCCTCATTTCAGCGTCCAACCCCGTCGACGGCCAGGTTGACGCCGTTGACCGCGCCGTTGCGCAGCAGGAAGACCACCGCGTCGCGGATCTCGTCCATGGTGGCGAGCCGGCCGATCGGGGTACGGGCGACGACCGCGTCGAGCGGCTTGTCGGCCCAGTACGGGCTGTCGCCGACGATGCCGGGGTGGATGCCGTTGACCCGGATCGGGGCGAGCTCGCAGGCCAGCGTGTGCACCAGGCCCACCACGCCGCCGTTCACTGTGGACACCGTCGTCGACCCGGGGTACGGCCGCTGCATCGCCTGACCGCCGAAGATGACGATGGAGCTGTCCGGGTGCATCTTCGGCAGCAGCGCGTGCACCACCTCGGTGTACCCGACCAGCTTCAGCGTGACCAGCCGCACCGCCCGTTCGATCGAATAGTCGGCGGCGCTGTTGTGGTCGCGGTCGATCGCGGACAGGACGAGGTGGTCGACGCGTTCCACCCCGCTCAGCGCGGCGCCGATCTCGTCCGGGCGGGCCAGGTCGAACGCCGCGCCCCGGCAGCCCACCTCCTTGGCGCAGCCTTCGGCCCGGCCGGCGTCGCGGCTGGTCAGCACGACGTCGTCGCCGGCGCGGGCGAAGTAGCGGGCGATCTCCAGACCGATCCCGGCGCTGCCGCCAACGACTACCACGCTCATGAGTCCTCCTCGACAACATCACGCAGGTACGTCCAGTCGCGCGCGAACCGGTACGAGTGGCGGGACGGCGGCTGTGGCGCCTGCGTCTCCAGCCAGCGCACCGGCCCGTCGCCCGCGTTGCTGAACGAGTGCACGCACCCCACCCCGGCCCAGGCCACGTCGCCCACCTCCAGCCGGTACGTCTGGCCGTCGAAGGTCGCGTCCGTCGCGCCCTCCAGGATCAGGTACGTCTCCTCGAACGGGTGGTCGTGCGCGCCCGCCACGCCGTCCGGCTCGTACTGGACCATGAACATGGTGGAGAGCTGGGCGCCGAGGTCGCCGTCGACCATCATCTTCACCGTGATGCCGCTGTAGACCAGCAGCGCGGTGCGCATGCTCGCGGACACGGCGAGCAGGTCCTGGCTCTGCTTGCCGGGATCCATGTGCCGCGGCGAGATGTGGCCGAACGACCGGGTGCGCGGGTCACGGGGGTCGACCTCGAGCACCCGACCGGTCGGCACCGGCGGCACCGCGACGGTGTCGCCGCCCAGCCGGGACCGCGGCTGGGGTGCCTGCATCCGGGCCCACCGGGCGGTCTCGCTCCCCGGGTTGCGCCACCCGTACGGCGCGCCGGTGACCACCAGCCCGTAGTCACCCTCGCGCAGCAGGTACGAGCCGTCCGGCGTGTCCAGCACGGCCGACCCGGACAGCATGTAGACGCTCTCCTCGAAGGAGTTCACCCGGGTGGGCACGGAGCCGCCGGGCGCCAGCGTGCAGAGGGCGAACCCGGTGTGCACCGCGCCCGGCACGGTCTCGTCCACAATCGACCAGCACGCGTGCCCGCCGGGGTCGGGGGCGAACACCGCCTCCGACCCACGGCGCACGACATGCCGAGAGCTCACGCTGCGGCAGCCTTCCGGGAGGCTACGGCGGCCAGCAGGTGGTCGCGGGAGTCCTCGACGAGCCGCCGGGCCCGCTCGACGTCGGCCACCAGCTTGCCGTCCCGCTTGCGGAACTCGCCGGCCACCAGCACCGTCTCCACATTGGACACGTCGGCGCACAGGGTCACCGCGGTCACCGCGTCGTGCACCGGCGCCACGTTGATGGCCGTCGCGTCGATGAGGACGATGTCGGCCTGCTTGCCGGGCGTCAGCGAACCGGTTTTGTCCTCCAACCCGGCCACGTGCGCGCCGTTGCGCGTGGCGATCTCCAGCATCTGCCGCGCGGTCAGCAGCCCCACGGCGGGCTCGTTGCGCTCCCAGTAGACCGCGTTGAGCCGTTCCCGGTCGGCACCGAACGCGCTGCGGATCTGGGTGAACATGTCGCCTGGCACGGTCGTCACGACGTCGATGGACAGGCTCGGCCGCAAGCCGTACTCGATGGCCTTGGCGACCGGCGGGTGGCCGTGCCCCATCTGCATCTCGACCTGTGGCGCGACGGAGATCGTGCCGCCGCTGCGCGCGACCAGCCCCCACTCCTCCTCGCTGAAGTAGCAGCAGTGGATGTACGTTGTGTCCGCGCCGAGCAGGCCCAGGTTGTCGAGCTGCTTGATCATGCCGAACCGGCCGGCCATCCGCCCCATCGCCACGTGGATGGTGATCGGGATGCCGAGGTCGCGGGCCATCTCCCACTCAGCGCGCACCACGTCGTCGGTGCAGAAGCCGGGTCCGCGGGTGGCCAGCCCCATGGTCAGCAGGCCGTCCGAGGAGGAGAAGTACGTGTCCCGGATGCGCCGCACGTCGTCCTTGGGGATGACGATTTTGCTCTCGAACCAGTAGTCGGCGAGCGAGGTATTGGCACTGCCGTACGCGTACTGGGCGCGGATGCCGGCCTCCTGCAGCCCGCGGATGCCGGCGTCCGGGTGGTCCGGCGTGTTGTTGATGTGCGACCAGTCGACCAGCGTGGTGATTCCGGCGTTGAGGCATTCGAGCGCGCCGGCCAGGTTGCTGGAATACACGTCCTCCGGCCGGTACACCGGCGCGAACGTGTCCAGGATGTCGACGAAGTAATCGTCCAATGTGGCGTTCGGCGCGACGCCCCGGATCGCGGTCTCCCAGGTGTGCCGGTGGGTGTCGACGAACCCGGGAATGACGATGCGCCCGGACGCGTCGACCACCTCGGCGTCCGCGTCAATGTGCTGGTCGACGGCGGCGATCTTGTCGTCTTCGATGAGCACGTCGCCCTGCGGCAGGTCGCCGAGTTGGGGATCCATGGTGAGGACGTGGCCGCCGCGGAGCAGGATACGGTTCGGCATTTGGGGGTCTCCCTAGTAGGCGGAAAGCTTGCGTATCGCCTCGGTGACCTTGTCGACGGTCGGGATCACCTCGGCTTCGAGCGAGTCGGCGAACGGCAGCGGCACGCAGGCGCCGGCGACGCGCTTGATGGGTGCGTCGAGCAGTTCGAAGCCTTCATCGGCGACGACCGAGACGACCGTTGCGCCCCAGCCGCCCTGGTACGGATTCTCCTCCACGACGACGAGCCGGGAGGTCTTTTCGAGCGAGCGCAGGACGGTGCGCATGTCGAGCGGTACGAGGCAGCGCAGGTCGATCACCTCGACCGAGATGCCATCGGCGTCGAGCTGCTCGGCGGCCTTGAGCGCCAGCGGGACGGTCGAGGCGAGCGTCACGACGGTGACGTCCGTGCCCTCCCGCGCCATGGCGGCGCGGCCCAGCTCGACGACGTAATCCTCGGGCGGGCGCGGCCCGGAGCCGGCGAGCAGCGCCTTGTGTTCGAAGAAAACGACCGGGTCGTCGCTGCGGATGGCGGCCGCCATCAGGCCGATCACATCGGCCGGTGTGGACGGTGCCACGATCTTCAATCCGGGCACGGTGAGCGCCCAGTTCTCCACGGCCTGCGAGTGCTGGGCGCCGAAGCCGAGACCGCCCCGTTGGCCGTGCGCACGACCAGCGGCACGGTCACCTGGCCGCCGGTCATGTAGCGCGCCTTGGGGATCTCGTTGGCCAGGTAGTCCCAGCAGCAGGCCAGGAAGTCGCTGAACATGATCTCGGCGACCGGCCGCATGCCGGTCATCGCCGCGCCCATGGCGGCGCCCACGATCGCCTGTTCCGAGATCGGCGTGTCCCAGACCCGCTGCGGGCCGAACTCCTTGAACAGCCCCACCGTCGTCTTGAACACGCCCTCCGCGGCGCCGATGTCTTCTCCCAGACAGACCACAGTGGAGTCCCGGCGCATCTCCCGCGCGATGCCCTCCGCCACGGCTTCCCGGTACGAGATCGTCCCTACGTCCGCCATGCCGCTCCCCCGTCCGCCCACACGTCGGTGAAGGCCAGCGCCGGCTCCGGCGCGGGCGCGGCCTTCGCGGCCGCGATGGCCGCCTCCACCTCGGCCGCCGCCCGGCGGTCCCGGTCCACGATGGATTCCGGGGGTACGCCCAGCGCCTCCAGCCGTGCCCGGGCCACATCGAGCGGGTCGTGCTTGAGCCACCGCTCCACCTCGTCGGCGGGCCGGTACTTGGCCGGGTCGGCCCGGCTGTGTCCAAAGTGGCGGTACGTCTGTGCCTCGATCAGGGTCGGCCCGTCGCCCTTGCGGGCCCGCTCGGCGGCCAGCGCGACCGCCTCGTGCACGACCACCACGTCGTTTCCGTCGATGATCTCGGCCGGCATGTTGTATCCGCCGGCACGGTCCGCGGCCGGGTTGGGCACCGCGGTCACGTCGGCGATCGGCGTGTACTCCATGTAAAGGTTGTTCTCGCAGATGAACAGTGCCGGCAGGCGCCACACCGCGGCCAGATTGAGCGCCTCGTGAAACGCGCCGATGTTGGTCGCCCCGTCGCCGAAGAACGCCACCGCGACCTGGCCGCTGCCGCGCAGCTTCGCCGACCACGCGGCGCCGGCGGCCATCGGCAGGTGCGCGCCGACGATCGCGTACGACCCGAGCATGCCGCTGGACGCCTTGGTCAGGTGCATCGATCCACCCTTGGCCTGGCACAGTCCGGTGGCCTTGCTCATCAGCTCGGCCAGGCACTCCTCCGGCGTCGCGCCCCGGGCCAGCGCGTGGTGGTGCCCGCGGTAGGTGGCGAACACGTAGTCGTCCGGCTGCAGCGCGCTGCTCGCGCCCACGGCCACCGCCTCGTGCCCGGCGGCCAGGTGCGTGGTGCCCTTGACGAGCCCGGACATGAACAGGTCGTGCGCGGCCTTCTCCGTCCGGCGGATCAGCACCATCTGGGCGTACGCGTCGAGCAGCTCGTCCGGCGTCATCGGCCCGCCCCGTTCTTGGTGTTCAGATGCGACTGGGCCTCGCGCTCGGTGCTCAGCGGGCCGTCGACGGTCCAGTAGCGGCGCCCGGCGATCAGCAGCTTCTCCGCCGGGAACTTGGTGATGACCTCGCAGCCGTCGGCGGTGACGACGACCTCCTCCTCGATCCGGGCTGCGGAGTAGCCGTCCCCGGCCGGCCAGTACGTCTCCAGCGCGAAGACCATGCCCTCCTCCAGGACCTCCGGGTGATCCAGCGACACCAGGCGGCTGAAGACCGGCTTCTCCCAGATGGACAGCCCCACTCCGTGGCCGTACTGCAGGGCGAACGCGGCCATCTCGTCGGGGAAACCGAACTCCTCGGCGCGCGGCCACAGCGCCACGATGTCGGCCGTGGTGGTGCCCGGCTTGACGAGCGCGATGGCCTGGTCCATGTACTCCCGGCACCGGGTGTACGCGTCCTTCATCCCGCGCGAGGCGCTGCCCACCGCGAAGCAGCGGTAGTAGCACGTGCGGTAGCCCAGGTGGCTGTGCAGGATGTCGAAGAACGCCGGGTCGCCGGGGCGGATCAGCCGGTCGCTGTAGACGTGCGGGTGCGGTGCGCAGCGCTCGCCGGAGATGGCGTTGACGCCCTCGACGTACTCGCTGCCGAGGTCGTACAGGACCTTGCTGACGAGGCCGACGCACTCGTTCTCGCGTACGCCGGGGCGCAGGAACTCGTACAGCTCCTCGTAGGCGGCGTCGACCATCGCGCACGCCTGGGCCAGCAGGCTGATCTCGTCCCGGGTCTTGATGCGCCGCGACTCCAGGAAGACCTGCTGCCCATCGACGATGGTCAGGCCCTCGGCCTGCAGCGCGGCGAGGATCGGCATCTCGACGATGTCGACGCCGACCGGGGCGTCGGCCACACCGTGCTCGCGCAGCACGGTCGCCACCTTCTTGGCCACGTCGGCGGCGATCCCGGCGTCCGGGTGAAACGCACCGCGCAGCGTGGAGATGCCGGCCCGGGCCCGCTCGGTGCCGTCGAGCCACGGGTTGTAGAGCTGGTGGTGGCGGGCGGCGGACCCGAAGTCCCAGATGACCGGTTCGCCCCCGCGCGGGAGCACGGCGAACCGGATGAGCTTGTCCATCGCCCAGGTGCCGATGTGGGTGGACGTCAGATAACGGATGTTGGAGAAGTCGAACGTGAGCAGCGCACCGAACTCCGAGGCGTCCAGATGTGCCTTGAGCCGGGCCAATCGCTCCTTACGCAATCGGTCCAGGTCGACGCGCTCTTCCCAGTCGACGGCGTTGGTCCCAAACGTACGGATAGCCAAGACGTCCTCCTCGCTGAGGCGACCACCCCAGTGAAGGACTGTTAACGGCTTGTGTCAAGCGTCACTTAACGGTCGGCTCGTCGTCTTCGTGGACGTACCAGATGCCGACCGCCGGCACGACCCCGTCGTTGCGGTACCGGTGCGGGGTGGTCGACGGGAACGACACCGCGTCGCCGGGACCCAGCCGGTACTCCTCGAAGCCCAGCGTTACGGTGAGCTCACCCTCGATGAGGTAGCCGTACTCCGCACCGGAGTGCCGCATGAGCAGGTCACCGCTCGACGAGCTACCGCCCGGGGCGTACGTGACGAGCAGGAAGTCGACCCGGGTCCCGGGCAGGTGCCCGAGCCGCTCCCAGGTCACGCCGGAGTCGAGTTGCAGCACGTCACGCCCTGCCGGCCGGACCACCGGACCGACCCGATGACCCGCGGCCTGCACGGCCGTCGCGACGACCCGGTCCGGCCCCACCCGTGGCGGCGCCGGCACCGCGTCCGGCTCCGGCCCGTCGAACACGTCCTCGACCGAGATCCCCAGCGCCTTGGTGATCGCGTACAGGGTGCTGACCGAGGGGCGGCTCTTGCCGGTCTCGATCTGGGAGATCAGGCTCGCCGAGACACCCACGGCCCGGGCCAGCCCGCGCAGGCTGATGCCGTCGCGCAGCCGGGCCTCGCGGATACGCTCACCGACCGGAGGTAGAGCGGGTGTCACGCCCGCATCGTACAGCCTGGGTTAACAGCGAGGACCCACGCCGATCTGGTGGTTACGCACCAGAGTCGATGCGTTGCATAATGTCATCACCTCGCCCGCCATCGAACGCAAGCCGGAGCGTTGCCTTGGCCGAGCCGCGTACCGATCTTCCGCGACAGCATCCCGCCGCCAATACTCTGCGGATTGGCTTCACCGTCACGGCGGCCGCCTCACTGGTCCTCGGCTACGTCGGATTCGGCATCTTCCTGCGCGACTCGACCCAGTACGGCAACCGCCCGCTCGATCTTCTCTACTACGACGTCCAGCTGTTCGTCCTCGGCGCGGATCCGCTCCAGCAGGCCGGGCCGTACCCGTGGCCCTTGGAGATCGCCCGGTACGCGGCGCCGTTGGCCACCATTACGGCGCTCGTCGAGGCGGCCCGGCTGCTCTTCGCCGTCGAGTTGCGGCGGCTCCGGGCCCGCCGCGCGCACGACCACGTCATCGTGTGTGGCGATACGCCGCTGGCGGAGATCCTCTCCCGGCGGCTGCACGCGTCCGGCAATCGCGTCGTCCAGATCCGGAGCCAGTCCGGCTCGGTCGCGCCCAGCCCGTCGTATCCGCTTCTCGTGCTCGGCGACGGGCGGGACGCCGGGACGCTGAGCGCCGCCGGGCTGCACCGCGCCACCGCCCTCTACGCCTGTACGCAGGAGAGCGCCGCCAACATCGCCATCGGGCTGACCGCCGGGCGGGGCCGCCGGCTGCGCAGCCCCTCGCTGCCGATCTACACGCACGTGCCCGATCCCGACCTCTGTCTGACGCTGCAGGCGCGCTATCTCGGGCTGCCCAATCCGCCCGGCGCCCGCCTGGACTTCTTCAACGTCGACGACCTCGCGGCGCGCAAGCTCTTCATGGAGGAGCCGCTCGCGCCGGGCGACGGTCCGGCACCGCACCTGCTGGTGGCCGGCATGACGGCGTTCGGCCGGGCCCTCATCGTGGAGGCGGCGCGACACTGGCGGCGGCGGCCGGACTCCGCGCCGGGCAGCGCGCTGCACATCGCCCTGGTCGCCGGCGACGCCACCGAGACCCTCGGCCACCTCACCCACCGCTATCCCTTCCTGCGCCATGCGTGCCGGCTGCGGGCGTACGACGAGGACCTGGTCGACCTGCTCGTCAACGGTGAGCTGAACGACCCGCCCGACCGCGCCTACATCTGTTACGAGGACGAGGAACGCGCGCTCAAGACGGCGTTGACCGCGGACCGCTACTGGCGCGGCCGCCGAAACTCCACAGTGGTCAGGCTGGACCAGCTCGCCGACTTCCGCGAAGACGGCGGCCTGGCCAGCCAGCTCTTCGACGAGGGACCGACCCGGCTGCGGGTGTACGGGGTGCTGCGCGCGGCCTGCGATCCGATGCTGATCGCCGAGGACCTCGTGGAGCGGCTGGCCCGGGTCATCCACGACCGGTACCTGGCCGCGCGCCACTCGCACGGCGACGCGCGGATGACCAGCCCGTCGATCGTCCCGTGGGAAGACCTGTCGCCGGAGTTGCGCCAGACGAACAGGGCGCAGGCCGAAGACATCGGCCGGAAGCTGCGGGCCATCGGTTGCGTGCTCATCCCTCGGATGCGCCAGGCGGAGGAAGACGTCATGAGTGAGGTGGAGGTCGAGCGGTTGGCCATGATGGAGCACGAGAGATGGTGCATGGAGCGGCTCGCGGCCGGCTGGCGGTTCGCCGATCGCCGCGACGACAGGCGCAAGCTCCACCCCGCACTGCGCGACTGGAGCACGCTGCCGGCCGACCTTCGGGAGCGCAACCACGACGCCGTACGAGAAGTGCCGTTGATCCTCGCGGACGCGGGCTTCCAACTGGTACGGGTCTGAGGAGAGCGGATGAGCCTGATCGGGGTAACCGGACACGTCCACCTGAGCGAGCCCACCGAGGGGTTGATTTTCCGGGCGGTGACGGCGGCCCTGCGCGAGTGCGCGGACTCGCCTCCGCACGGCATCACCTGCCTGGCCCTCGGCGCCGACCAGATCTTCGCCCGCGCGATCGTCGCGCTCGGCGGCACCTTCGAGGCGGTGCTGCCCTCGCACGACTACCGCGAACAGGTGGTGGCGGCGCAGGATCGGGACAGCTTCGACGCCTTGCTCGCGCAGGCCAGCAAGGTGCTGGTCATGCCGGCACACTGCTCCGGCCGGCCGGCGTACGTCGCCGCCAGCAAGTACATGTTGAGCCGGTCGGCCATGCTCTTCGCGATCTGGGACGGCCAACCCACGCGGTCGGTGGGCGACACCGCCCATGTCGTATCGCTGGCGGAGGCGAGCGGCCTGCCGGTGAAGGTGCTGTGGCCCGCCGGCGCCGGCCGCCGGTAGGCCGGGGCACGCCATTAGCATCTAGCCTGATGAGCGGCTCCTTCCTCACCGGCCTGGAGTGCCCGCGCTGCGGCGCCCGGCACGACGCCACCCGCCCGCAGAACCTGTGCTCCTGCGGCTCGCCGCTGCTGGCCCGCTACGACCTCGACGCCGTAGGGCAGGCCGTCGGTCCCACCGACATCGCCGGCCGGGCGGCGGATCTGTGGCGCTACCGCGAGCTGCTGCCGGTCGGCGACCCGGCACACATCGCGACCCTCGGAGAGGGCTGGACGCCGTTGCTTCCCGCCGCCCGCTACGGCGCGCACATCGGCGTACCCCGGCTGCTGGTGAAGGACGAAGGTCTCGTGCCGACGGGGTCGTTCAAGGCGCGCGGCGCCGCGGTTGGTGTTTCTCGCGCCAGCGAGCTGGGCATCCGGCACGTGGCCATGCCCACGAACGGCAACGCCGGCGCGGCCTGGGCGCTGTACGCCGCGCGGGCCGGACTGCGCGCCACTATCGCGATGCCGGCCGCGGCACCGGTCATCACCCGCAAGGAGTGCGTGGTCGCCGGCGCCGAGTTGTACATCGTGGACGGTCTCATCGGCGACGCCGGCCGGCTCATCGCGGGACTGATCGGCGAAACAGTCTTCGACGTCTCGACGCTCAAGGAGCCGTACCGGCTCGAAGGCAAAAAGACCATGGGGTACGAGATCGCCGAACAGCTCGGCTGGCGCGTGCCCGACGTGATTCTCTACCCGACCGGGGGCGGCGTCGGGCTGATCGGCATTCACAAGGCCCTCGGCGAGCTGCGTGAGCTCGGGTGGATCGGCGACAAGGCGCCCCGGCTCGTGGCGGTGCAGTCGACCGTCTGCGCGCCGGTCGTCGCGGCGTTCGAGGCCGGCGCGCGTCGGGCCACGCCCTGGCCCGACGCGCACACAGTCGCTTTCGGAATCACCGTGCCGGCGCCCCTCGGCGACGAGCTGATCCTGGACGCCCTGTACGCGACCGGCGGCACCGCGATCGCCGTCGACGACGCCGAACTCCTCGCCGACCTACGGGATTTCGGCGCGCGGGAGGGCATGTGGCTGTGCCCGGAAGGCGCCGCCTGCCTGACCGCGGCCCGCCGGCTGCGCGCCACCGGCTGGATCGGTGCGGACGACGAGGTCGTGATCCTCAACACCGGCACCGGCCTGAAGTACCCGGATAGCGTCGAGGCATGGCCCGAATCCTGATCACCGGCGCGTCGGACGGCCTCGGGCGCGCGCTCGCGTACGCGCTGGCCGCCGGCGGCCACCGGCTCGTCGTGCACGGCCGGGACGCCGGGCGCCTCGCCGAGGTCGCCGAGCGCACCGGCGCGGAGGCGATCCGGGCGGACCTGGCTTCCCTGGCCGAGGTGCGCCGGCTCGCCGCGTCGGTCGACGGCGACCTGGACGTGCTGGTCAACAACGCGGGTGTCGGGTTCGGCCGGCCCGGCGCGCCCCGGCAGCTCTCGGTCGACGGGTACGAGCTGCGGCTAGCGGTGAACTACCTGGCCCCGTACCTGCTGACCCGGCTGCTGCTGCCCCGCCTGAGGCAGCCGGCCCGCATCGTCAACGTCGCCTCCGTCGGGCAGCTTCCGTTCGACCTCGACGATCCGATGATGGAACGCGGCTACAACGGCACATCCGCCTACCGCCGCTCGAAGCTGGCCCTGATCGCCCACTCGTTCGACCTCGCCGAGGAGTTGGCCGGCACGGGAGTGACCGTCAACAGCCTCCATCCCGCCTCGCTGATGCCGACCACGATGGTGCGGGAGGCCGGCACCGGACAGATCGACACGCTGGAGCAGGGGCTGGAAGCCACGCTGCGTCTCGTGGTCGCCCCGGAAATGACCACCGTCACCGGCCGCTATTTCGACGGCGTACGCGAATCGCGGGCACTGGACCAGGCGTACGACGCCGATTTTCGCGCACGGCTGCGAGACCTGACCGAGTCGTTGGTCAATCCGTAGGCGGTCTGTCCTTTCCGGACTTCTCCGCCGCCTCGGCCTCTTCCTTCGTGTGGTGCACCGCGCCGTCCGCGTGCTCCGGCGGTCCGTACACGGTGTAGAGGACGAGCGGGTTCGGCCCGGTGTTGACGAAGTTGTGCTTCGTGCCGGCGGGCACCGCCACGAGATCGCCCTGAGCCACCGGCTTGGTCCTTCCGGCGACCCGGGCCTCGCCGACCCCGCTGACGAACGTCAGGATCTGGTCGGTGTCCTCGTGAACCTCCTCGCCGATCTCGCCGCCGGGTGGGATTGTCATGATCACAAGCTGGGCGTGGCGACCTGTCCACAACACTCGCCGGAAGTCCGGATTCTGCTCGGCCACGGTCGCGATCGTGAAATGCTCCATGCGTCTTCCGTACCCAGCTGATCTATGGTGTAGGCGTGTCGGCCCGAGACGTACCGTGATCCACTTACCTATCTCCAAGCAGGGACCGCTGCGCGCGCTCAGTACCCGGCTCGTCGCCGCGGTCGCCCTGGTGCTGTTCATCGTCTTCGCGGTCTATCTCGACCGCGACGGCTACCGCGACGTGAACGAGGACGGGCTCACGCTCCTCGACTGCTTCTACTACGCGGTCGTCTCGCTCTCCACGACCGGGTACGGCGACATCACGCCGACCTCGGAGCAGGCCCGACTGGTGAACGTCCTGCTCGTGACGCCCGCCCGCGTGCTGTTCCTGATCATCTTGGTGGGCACCACGCTCGAGGTGCTGACCGAGCAGTACCGCACGAGCACTCGCCTCAACCGGTGGAGAAGGACCTTGAAAGACCACGTGATCGTCTGCGGCTATGGCACGAAGGGGCGCAGTGCCGTCAGCGCCCTACGCGAGAACGGCCTGGACGGCAAGCGCATCGTGGTGGTGGAGCCCGACCGCGCCTCCGTACGGCAGGCCACCGCGGACGGCCTCGTCGTCATCGAAGGCTCGGCGACCCGCTCGTCGATCCTGCTGGACGCCCACATCAAGGACGCCAAGGCGGTGATCATCGCGACCAACACCGACGAGGCGTCGGTGCTGTGCACGCTGACCGCCCGCCAGCTGACCGCCGGCAAGGTACGGATCATCGCCGCCGCCCGCGAGGCGGAGAACGCGCCGCTGCTCAAGCAGAGCGGCGCCCACCAGGTGATCGTCTCGTCGGCCACCGCCGGCCGCCTGCTCGGCCTGTCCACCTCCGCGCCGCCGCTCATCGACGTGGTGGAGGACCTGCTGACCCCGGGTCACGGCATGGCCCTCGCGCTCCGGTCCGCCGACCGCGCGGAGGTCGGCAAGTCGCCCCGCAACGTGGAAGAGGTCGTGATCGCCCTGGTACGCCACGGGCGCGTGCTGTCGCTGGCGTCCCCGGAGTGCGCCACGATCGAGACCGGCGACATGCTCGTCTACATCCGCGACGACACCGCCATCCCGGTAGCCCTCCCCTCCTGATCTTGCAAGGAAGGGCACCTTGTTATGCAAAAAGCGATAACAAGGTGCCCTTCCTTGCAAGATCAGTGGGCTACGCGGCCGCGGCGGGCTCGGATGTAGTCGGAGACGACGTACCGGCCCAGGTCGCCGGTGTCCGGGGTGAACACCCGGCCACCGCAGCGCCGCGCCACCGCGTCCACGAACCGGCGCAGTCCCTCGTCCTCGCCGAGCATGAAAAGGTTCAGCGTCGCGCCGTACCGGGTGAGCTGGTCGACCTCGGCGACCGTGGCGCGCACCGTCTCGGCCAGCGGCGGCCAGAAGAAGACCGCCTCGCCGTCGTCTTCCAGGTGGGCGGTCGGCTCGCCGTCGGTGACCACCAGGACGACCGGCTCGGACTCGGAGTGCTTGCGCAGGTGGCGGCCGGCCAGCCGGAGCGCGTGCTGCAGGTTGGTCCCCTGCACGTAGTCCGGCTCGACCGCCGCGAGCTCCTGCGCGGAGAGCGGCATCGCGTACCGGCCGAAGCCGATGATCTGCAGCGCGTCCTGCGGGAACCTGGTCGCCACCAGGTGTGAGAGGGCGAGGGCGGTCTGCTTCATGGGGCCCCAGCGGTCCTCGGCCACCATCGAGTACGACAGGTCGACGCACAGCGCCACCGCGGCCGAGGAGCGCCGCTCGGTCTCCACCACCTCGAAGTCGTCCACGGTCAGCTGGACCGGCAGGCCGCCCGAGCGGCGTACCCCGTTCGACACCGTCCGTACCACGTCGATCGGCTGGTCGTCGCCGTACACCCAATGCCGGGACGCGCCGGTGATCTCGCCGGCGGCGCCGGCATCCCGGATGTCGTGCTGACCCCGCCGCCCTCTTTCCAGGGAGAAGACCCGCCGCAGGGCCGTGCCGCCGAGCCGGCGCAGCGCCTTCGGGCTCAGCGTCAGGCCGTCGGCGCCGCGGCCCAGCCAGCCCTGCCGGCGCAGCTCCCGTTCGAGCTCCTGCAACCGGCGTACGTCGCCGGCCGCGTCCCGGCCCAGGATCCTCTCGACGGCCTCCACGTCGACGTCGTCGAGGGTCGCCCCGGGGTGCTCCTGGCCCAGCTGGTCGAGCAGGTCGTCCAGGTCACCAATCTCGGCGAGGGCGCCGGCTGCCTCGCCGTACCCGAGTCCCTCGCGGCCGCGGACCTGAGCCCGCCGGTCCCAGCCCAGGTCGGGTCGCAGCGTGCGCAGGTTCGCCGTCAGGCGGGCCATCTCGTCGGCGAGGCCGGCGCCGCCGAGCGCCTGCGCCATCAGCCGGGCCAGCTCCTCCTGCTGCTGCGCGGACAGCGACCGCATGAGCCGCTCACCGGCGGCGGCACGGCGGGCGAGCGCGTCGATCAGCTCGTCGACCGTGCCGGGGCGTTCCGGAAAGAAGTCGCCATGCCGGCGCATGAATTCGGCGAACGCGTCGGTGGTGTCCTCGCCGCGGGCGTGCCGGTCGAGCAGGTCGTTGAGGTCGTGCAGCATCTCGGCCATGCGGCGTTGGGCGGCCGGGTCGGCGAGTCCCTCGCGCAGGCCGGCGAACCGCTGCTCCACCACCTCGTCCCGCAGCCCGTCGAGGATGCGCTGGTAGAGGCCGCGCGCCTCGTCGCTGGCCCAGTCGTAGTCGGACAGTTCCTCGACCGCCCGCGCGGTGGAGCGGGGCAGGCTGTCGAGCCGCGCCTCCGCGAAGCGCGCCGCGTCGCCGGTACGCCCCGCCAGCTCGTCGCGTTCGGCCGCGACCGCCTGGTCGAGCAGGGCCTGCGCGCGGGTGACCGCGCCGTCCAGGTTGCCGCGCCGCATGGCCTCGCGGCGCATCCGCCGGGCGCGGGCCGCCAGGTCGTCCAGGCCGCGCCCGCCGTCCGGGCCGCGGCGCAGCAGGTTGCGCAGGGCGTCGCGCAGGCTGCCGCCGGCCAGCACCTCCGAGCCGACCTGGTCGACGGCGGCGCGGACGTCGTACGGCGGGGCGAGCGGGTCGGGCCCGCCGCGCCACGCGCCATACCGGTAACGGTTCACTCGCGACTCCCGTAGAGGGTGCGCCCCTCGTCCGTCAGCGCCTTGGACAGTCGCCGGGTCAGGTGCAGCCCTTCGAGCGCGAACTCCACGCCGGCGGCGGCCTGCGCGGGCGTGGGCGCGTCGTCGAAGTCGAGGCGTTCGAGCACCTTGGCCAGGCCCGGCACGGTGCCGACCTGGCGCAGCAGGTCGGCCGCGCCGACCAGCTCGCCGGTCTCCACGATGTCGCCGTCGGCCACCAGGTCGGTGAAGCCCGACAGGTCCAGCCCGGACAGCCGGGCCCGGAACGTCTCCGCGGTGGCCGTCCGCAGCAGGTGGGCGAGGATCTCGATCTCCCGCCCCTCCTCGCCGCTCTCGAACTCCACCTTGCCGCGCAGCGTGCTGGTCACCGAGGCGGTGTCGCCGATCCGGGCGGCGGGCTCGCGTTCGCCGAGGAGGCCGCCGCGGCGCAGCGCGGACGCGGCCACGGTCTCGGCCGCCGCGATGGCGAACCGCGCCGACACACCGGACCGGCCGTCGACCGACGGGGACTCGCGCACGGCGCGCGCGAAGCGCGCCACGACCTCCAGGACGTGGTCGGGCACCTCGGCCACGAGCCGCGCCTCCTGGCGGATCAGGGCCAGCTCCAGATCCAGTTCCAGCGGATAATGGGTACGGATTTCCGCGCCGAACCGGTCCTTGAGCGGCGTGATGATCCGCCCTCGGTTGGTGTAGTCCTCGGGGTTGGCGCTCGCCACCAGCAGGAGGTCCAGGGGCAGCCGCAGCTGATAGCCGCGCACCTGGATGTCCCGCTCTTCCAGGACGTTGAGCAGCGAGACCTGGATGCGTTCGGCGAGGTCGGGCAGCTCGTTGACGGCGAAGATGCCCCGGTTGGTGCGCGGTACGAGTCCGAAGTGGATGGTTTCCGGGTCGCCGAGCGTACGGCCCTGGGCCACCCGGATCGGGTCCACGTCGCCGATCAGGTCGCCGACGCTGGTGTCGGGCGTGGCGAGCTTCTCGCCGTACCGCATCGAGCGGTGCAGCCACCGCACCGGCAGCTCGTCGCCCAGCTCCTCGGCCAACCGGCGGGACGCGGGCGTCAGCGGCTCGTACGGGTGCTCGTTGAGCTCGGAACCTGCGATGACCGGTGTCCACTCGTCGAGCAGCCCGACCAGGGAACGGATGACCCGGGTCTTGCCCTGCCCGCGCTCGCCGAGCAGGACCATGTCGTGGCCGGCGAGGATGGCCCGCTCCACCTCGGGCAGGACGGTGCCGTCGTACCCGACGATGCCGGGAAAGCGCGGGACGCCCTCGCGCATCCGGGTGAGGAGGTTGTGGCGCAGCTCTTCCTTGACCGAGCGGTGCTCATGGCCGCTCGCGCGCAGCTCGCCGACGGTCCGGACCGATTCTTGCGGTGAGGTCACCGGCCAAAGCTAGCTCGACTCGGTGATCCGGAAGCGTCGAGCCAGTCGGCTGAGGGGAAACCGTACGAGTAGCCGAGCTAACGTGACGACTGAGGTGTAACGGATCGACTCGCGGCGTACCGCAACTGACCAGACACTCTACGTCGCGCGAGAGCAGTTCGAATAGCGCGCCTTCCGACTTTTACTGACAAATGGCGTATAGCAATCGCCTGTCGACCCGACAAACGACGGTCGGTCCATTGGTCCACTACGGTGCGTAGTGGGAGCGCTCCCTTGTTTCAAAGTGCAACTTCCACACTGTTCCGTCTTGCGAACCACCGTCTTAAGTTCTCGACGGGTGGCACCGCGAAGGTCAGTCGCGTGAGCTGTGGGGCACCGCCATCCCATCCGCCGAAACCGCCGGAAAGGGTGGACGATGAGCGCTGCCACGCCGAGTGCGCCCGCGAGGACTTCCCTCTTGGGACCGCTACTCGTGTTCGCCCTCCTGATCCCGATCGGCGTTCTCTTCGCCCAGGCATGGCAAGGCCAGTCCAGCCGGATGTCGTTCGCCGCCAGCGAGCGGCACGGCATCGAGTACCTGACGACGCTAAGCCAGGTGACCACCGCGCTGACGGACGCGCAGTCCGCGGCGGTGGCGGGCCGCGCGGTCGACCGTACGGCGCTCGCCCGGGCTGTGGATACCGCGAGCGCGGTCGACAACCGGCTCGGCGACGAGCTGCGCACCCGCGAACGGTGGTCCGGACTCAGGGTCAAGATCGAAGCGCTTCCCACCGCGACGACCACCGACCCGGAAACCGTCTACTCGGCATACAGCGAGGCCACCGACCTGCTGCTCGCCCTCTACGCCAAGGTCCGGGAGAACTCGCAGCTCCTGCAGGACCCGGAGGGCGACACCTACTTCCTGCAGGACGGCGCGTCCGAGGAGCTCCCAGAGGCCGTCGTCGCGGCCGGCCGGTTCGTCGACATCGTGGTCATCCAGACCAAGGACCAGCACCAGGACCACCGCGAGGAGGCAGCCGCCTCGATCGCGGCGGCCCGGCAGGGCCTCCTCGACCCCGCGTCCGACCTCGCGGACGGCCTGCAGAACGCCGTGGACAGCACGCAGAGCCGCACCATGGGTGGCAACCTGCTCAGCCGGCTGGACCGCTTCCGCCGCAGCATGGACACGCTGGCCGCCTCCGTAAGCGACCAGACCCTGCCGTCCGCGGACAAGCTGGCCGCACCCCGTACCGAGGTGCAGACCGCGGCGTCCGACCTGTCCACCACCATCCTGGCCGAGCTGGACGTGCTGATCGAGCAGCGCCAGGACGGCGTCTGGACCGAGCGCCTGATCTCCATCGGCACGCTGGTCATCGCGGTGCTCGGCACCTGCCTACCCCTGCTCCTGGCACTGAGCCGGCGCCGCCGGCGGCGCCCGCCGTTCCACGGGCCCAGCCACGCGTCGCACGTAGCCGCCACCCCCGACACCGTGCCGAGCCAGTGGGAGCCCGCCGGTGCTGCTCGGTAGGCTGCGCATCCGCGGCAAGCTCGCCGTACTCGTTCTGGTCCCGCTGCTGCTCGTGGCGGCACTGACCGTGCCGCTGGTGATCAACCGCGCGGGCCTGGCCAACCGGGCCGACGCCACCGCGCGCGCCGTGAGCCTCGCCGGCGATGTCGGCTCGCTCCTCGGCGACCTGCAGCAGGAGCGGTTGCTGTCCGTCGGCTACCTGCTGAACGTCGTGGACCGCGCGAGCCTGACGCTCCAGACGACGGCGGTTACGGACCGGGTCTCCGACCTACGCGCCGCCGAAGGGGACGACCTCCCGGCGGCGGTGTCGGACGCCGTCGACGACGTCGACGGGCTGGCCGACGTGCGCGCCGGCGTGCTGAGCCGGTCCGCCCGCGCCGAGCAGGTGGTGGCCGGCTTCAGCGAGGTGACCGAGCACCTCATCGACTCGCTGCGCCTCGTGCACGACATCGACGTCGGCACGAACGCGGGCCGGCAGGTCGTCGCGCTCGACTCGGTGCTGCACATGAACGACCTGATCAGCGCCGGCGCGGCCATCATGATCATCATGGTGGCGGAGCGCAGTGCCTCGTCCATGACCGCGTACACCGCCAACCTCGCCTCCGTCCAGTCGATCGGCCACCGCTTCGGCGAGTACGCCACCACCGAGCAGTCCGGCCTCTACGGCCTGGTCCAGCAGGCGTTCAACGCGCGTATCGGCGCCGAGTTCTCCAGCGACATCCAGTCCAACCCGCTGGAAACGCTCGGACGGTTCAGCGTGTCGACGCTCTTCCCGTCGCTGGAGTCGTTCATCACGCTGGGCGGGTTCGTCGAGCGCAAGATCATTACCGACGTCGTCACCGAGGTCGACCGGCAGCAGCGGATCGTCCTCACCACCGCGTACAGCGTGATCTCGATCGCGCTTCTCGTGCTGATCGCGGTCGTGCTGATGAGCGTCGTGATCGCGCGCGCCGTCGCCCGGCCGCTGACCCGCCTCACCATCTCGGCGGAACGGGTCGCGATCGTCGCCGAGGCCGAACTGCGGCGGGTCGCGGACGAGGACGCGGAAGACGACCCCGAACCGATCCATCTGGAACCGGTCGACGTGCGCTCCGGCGACGAGATCGGCGACCTCGCCCGCGCGTTCGACCGGGTGCAGGTCACCGCGGCCCGGCTGGTCGAACGGCAGGTCACCAGCCGCCGGAACGTGGCGCAGATGTTCGGCCACGTCGGCCGCCGTACGCAGAACCTGGTGGGCCGGCAGCTCGCGCTCATCGACCGGCTGGAGCAGGAGGAGACGAACCCGCAGCGGTTGCAGCAGCTGTACCGGCTCGACCACGTGTCCAGCCGTCTGCGACGGAACGCGGGCAGCCTCGTCGTGCTCTCCGGCTCGCAGGGCGTGGCGGGCGCCGAGGAGCACATCGCCCCGCTGCCGCTCGCGGACGTCGTACGGCTGGCGCTCGGCGAGATCGAGGAGTACACCCGGGTCGACGTGCAGGTGCCACCCGGCCTCTCGGTGAAGCCCGCGGTGACCGGTGACCTGGTGCTGCTGCTGGCCGAGGTGATGGAGAACGCGACGGTGTTCTCGCCGCCGCACACCCGGGTCACCGTCACGGTCGTCGCGACCGGCCACCTCGTACGCCTCCGGGTGGTCGACCACGGCCTCGGCCTGTCGCCCGAGCGGATGGCCGAGGAGAACGACCGCCTCGCCCACCGGGAACGGCTCGACCTCGCGCCGACCGAGGTGCTCGGCCTCTTCGTGGTGGGCCGGCTGGCGCGCAAGCACGGGCTCGGCGTGGCCCTGTCCGAGACCCCCGGCGGCGGCGTCACGCTGACCGTCGACATCGGGCCGGACGTGCTCTTGCACGCGGCCATCCCCGAGCCGGCGCCGGAGCCCGAGCCCGCCCCGAAGCCCGCCCGCGGGCTGGCGTCGGTCCGCCAGCTGCCCGTGGGCCAGCAGCAGCCCGTCGGGCAGCCGCCGCAGGTCGTCGACCGGGCCGTCGCGCGCGCCCTCGTGGCCACCGCCGAGCCGGACGCGGCGTTCAGCGTCGTGGCGCTGGACCGGGCCACCCGCACCATCGGCAGCGGTCGCACGTGGAACGCGTTCGCCCCGCGTACCCACATCTCCCCCGCACCCGCGGTTGACGCGCCGCCCGTGCCACCGGCACCACCCGCGGTGCTCGCGGCACCGCCCGCACCGCCCGCGCCACCGGCACCGCCCGCCGTGGCCGCACCGGCCGTGGCGTCGGCGCCCGCTCCCGTGCGGCACGGCCTGCGCCAGCGCGTCCCGGGCGCGCAGCTGCCGGAGGGCGTCTCCCGCGGCGCCCCACCGCCGCCGGCGCCCGTGGGCGACGACGCCGCGTCGGCGCGGGCGCTCTTCGATGAGTTCGAGGCGGGGGTACGCCGCGCGCAGGAGTCCAACGTGGTCAGTGCGCCCACTGTCCACAGTGGCGAAGTCAGCGCATCCACGGTTTACGGCACAGTGGTCAGCGCACCCACGGTCGACAGTGACGTGCCCGCCACGATCCTGCCGCCCCGGCCGGGACCGCGAGCGCCGCTGAGCCGGCGGGTGCCCGGCGCGACGCTCCCGGCGGACATCCCACCGGTCCGGCCCGCCCAGGTGCTGCCCGACCAATGGTCGCCCGACCCCGAGGCGGCCCGCGACCTGATCGAGCAGTTCGAGTCCGGCGTCGCACGAGCCTTGCAGGAAGGACCCCCACAATGAGCAACTCACTCCAGTTGAGCCCCGAGGCGCAGACGTTCAACTGGTTGTTGGACTCGTTCACGTCGAGCACGGCGGGCGTACGCGAGGCGATCGCCGTCTCGTCGGACGGCCTGCTGATGGCCATGTCCAACATCGCCGACAAGGCCAACGCCGAGCGGCTGGCGGCCGTGGTGTCGGGGATGACCAGCCTCGCCGGCGGTGCCGCCAACTGGTACGCGCTCGGCGGCCTCAACCGGGTCGTGATCGACATGACCGGCGGCTACCTGCTGGTCACCGCGATCAGCGCGGGCTCGGTGCTGGGCGTGATCGCGGACCGGTCGGCCAGCCTCGGCACGGTCGCGTACGAGATGACGCTCTTCGCCAGCCGGGCCGGTGGCGCGCTCACGCCCCGCCTCATCGCCGAGCTGAAGAACGCCGCTCAGTCGTGACCGAGGATTGGACCGGGCCACGGATCCGGCCGTACCTGGGCGTCTCCGGCCTGGGTCCGTCCGCGGACAGCACGCCGAACGGCCTGCGGCCGTTCGTCCTGACGTCCGGCCGGGTCGACGCCGTGGACCCGGACATCGGCCTGGAGACGCAGGTGACCGCCCGGCTGGACGGGCCGGTGCGCGCCGGCGTACCCGTGATGAACCTCGCACCTGAGCTGCGCGCGATCGTCATGCTGTGCGCGGAGCCGATCTCGGTCGCGGAGATCTCCGCGAAGAGCCGGCTGCACCTCGGCGTGACCCGCATCCTGGTCGGCGACCTGCGCGCCGCCGGCTATCTCGACGTCCACGCGCGGGATGCCGCGCGTCCCGACCCCGACACCATCCTGCGAGTGATCCGTGGACTTCGTGCGATCTCCTGAACAGGCTCCGCCCATCCCCGTGAAGATCGTGGTGGCCGGCGGCTTCGGCGTGGGCAAGACCACCACCGTGGGTGCGATCAGCGAGATCTCCCCGCTGACCACCGAGGCGGAGATGACCTCCGCCAGCATGGGCATCGACGACCCGGGCCCGGCGACCGGCAAGACCACGACGACCGTGGCGATGGACTTCGGCTGCGTGACGATCGACCGCAGCCTGAAGCTCTACCTCTTCGGTACGCCCGGACAGTCCCGGTTCGGCTTTATGTGGGACGACCTGTCCCACGGTGCCCTGGGCGCGCTGGTCGTCGTCGACAGCGGCCGGCTCGACGACTGCTACCCGGCCGTCGACTACTTCGAGCGGGCACAGCTACCCTTCGTGGTGGCCGTCAACGCGTTCGACGGAAAACTGGCACACGAACTGGACGAGGTCCGCTGGGCCCTGGCTATCGGCGACCAGATCCCGGTTGTAGCCTTTGACGCTCGGAACAGACTCTCTGTGCGGGACGCGTTACTGGTTCTGCTGGATCGTGCGTTGGACGATGCCGTCCGTGGTCAGACCTCATAGGAGGTGTTCGAGAAGGTGCGCGGTGGACTGGACGACGCACTGGACCGTTTGGCCAGGATGGACCAGCTGCGGCGCCGCGCCCAGAGCGCGGCCGGCGGCGTGCCGACCGCCCACGGGCTCGCCGAGGCGATCGAGGCGGTCCGCCGCGTGGTCGAGCGCTACCCGGACCTCTCGATAACCGTGTACGGGCAGCAGGGGCAGGCGAGCGCCGAGGTGCGCATCGAGCGGGAAGGCGGCGTGGTCCGGGCGACCGTGGTGTCCGTGGAGGGTCCTGATCCCACCGACGACGACGGCCCCGGCCCGGGTGTCGTGGCCAACACCGTCTCCGTCCTGGGCTTCGGCGACGCCGGTGCGGTGCTCCCGGCGGAGATCCCGGCCCCGCTCGCCGCGCCGCGCACCTGGCCGATGGCGCACGAGGATCCCCATGGCGCGGCCGCCCGGCTGGCCGAGATGATCCGGCAGGATCCGTCGCTGCTCGCTACCCCTGATGATCGATAGGTTTGAGTACGATGGGTAGACATGACGGACACCGAGCGTCCCGTACGCGCCTACCCGTTCAGCGCACCTGACCGATTCCACCTCGATCCGTTCTACGCCCAGCTCCGCCGCACTGAGCCGCTGAGCCGCGTCCGCTTACCGTTCGGCGAGGAGGCGTGGCTGGCCACCCGCTACGCGGACGTGCGCACCGTGCTCGGCGACCCGCGCTTCAGCCGGGCCGCCAGCCTGGGCCGCGACGAGCCCCGCATCATCCCGCGGCAGCTCGAAGGCGGCGGCCTGCTCACGATGGACCCGCCCGAGCACACCCGCCTGCGCCGGCTCATCGCCAAGGCGTTCACCGCCCGGCGGGTGGAGGAGCTCCGCCCCCGCACCCGCGAGATCGCCGACGACCTGCTCGACAAGATGGTCGCCACCGGCCCCCCGGTCGACCTGGTCGAGCACTTCGCGACGCCGCTGCCGATCACCGTCATCTGCGAACTGCTCGGCGTGCCGGTCGAGGACCAGGACCGCTTTCACGTCTGGTCCGAGGCCGTGGTCTCGACCACCTCGCTGACGCTGCAGCAGATCGGCGAGTACATGGACAACCTGTTCAGGTACATGGCCGGGCTCATCGCGCAGCGCCGCCAGCACCCCACCGACGACCTGGTCGGCGCCCTGGTGCGCGCCCGCGACGAGGACAACGACCGCCTCACCGAGGACGAGCTGGTCCGGATGGCCGCCGGCCTGCTCGCCGCCGGTCACGAGACCACCGTCACCCAGATCCCCAACTTCCTGTACGTCCTGCTCACGCACCCGGAGCAGCTCGACGTGCTGCGCGCGCGGCCGGACCTGGTGCCGTCGGCCGTCGAGGAGCTGATGCGCTACGTCCCGCTCGGCGTGGCGTCCTCGTTCGCCCGGTACGCCCTGGAGGACGTGGAGCTGGGCGGCGTCGTCGTACGGGCCGGCGACCCGGTGCTGGGCTCCCTCTCGTCGGCGAACCGCGACGACGAGGTGTTCGCCGACCCGGACGGGCTGGACGTCGCCCGCTCGACCAACCCGCACATCGGTTTCGGCCATGGGGCCCATCACTGTGTGGGCGCTCAGCTTGCCAGGATGGAGCTACAGGTGGCGCTGGGCGCGCTCCTGGAGCGCCTGCCGGGCCTCCGGCTGGCCGTTCCGGAGGAGGAGCTGGAATGGAAGAGCGGCATGCTGGTACGCGGTCTCAAGCGGATGCCGGTGGCCTGGTGACCGAGCAGTGGCGGGTCTCCGTCGACCCCGAGCGGTGCGTGGCCTCCGGCATGTGCGCCGCCACCGCTCCGGGCCGCTTCGCCATCGTCGACGGAGTCTCCCGGCCCATCTCCGGCCTGATCGACCCGGACGACGCGGTGGTGGACGCCGCCGACATGTGCCCGGTCGAGGCGATCGAGGTACGCACCCCCACCGGCCACCTCATCGCCCCCTCCCCCTGACCCCACCCCTCCCGGCGATCATGGGCTGCGCAGCACCGAGCTGGCCGATTTTGCTGCACGGCCCATGATCAACAGGGCTTCAGACCCGCTCGATCACGGCGCGGCGGATCAGGAACTTGCCGGGCTCGCGTACCTGCTCGAAGGCGGCGTTGTTAAGTAGAGCGCAGCTGCCGGACGGGCCGGTCACGGTTACCGTGATCGACTTGTTGTTGTCCAGGTTGGTGACCCGCAGCCGGGTACCCACCGGAAACTGCGAGCTGGACGCGGCGGGCGCGCCGGCCTCACCGGACAGCGTGACGGTGGAGCCGGCGCAGACGCGTTTCCCGCCCCCGCCCCCGGTCTGCGCGGGCGGCTGGGCTGCCGCCGGCGGCTTGGTGGTGCTCGGGGCCGCGGGCGCCGGGTTGGCCGCCACCACCTCGCCGGTACAGCCCGCGGTGGCGCGGCGCTGCTGGATCAGGTCGACGACGGCCTGCCGGTTCGCGATCCGGGCCGCCGACAAGGCGTCCGGGTTACGCTGCTGGTCGGCGATGAAGTTCAGGTTGTTGCGCAGCGCCGTGTCCAACCCGTGCAGGACTCGCCCGCCTGTCCCAGACCCGTGCCGACCGCCAGCGCGCCCCCGGCCACCACCGCGACCCCCGCCAGCACGGCCGCCCGCCGCTTCCATCCACTCCACCGCACCATCGTTAACAAACCTTTCTGTTGACTGTGGGTGTGGGTACGGACGGGCTGGCGCGACGGTTCAACGGCCATCTACATTGATAGGCATGCATATTCGTGCGCTCTTCGCGGCCCTGGTGGGGGTCTGCGCCGCGATCGTGCCGGTGACGGCCGCCCAAGCCGCCGCCGGCTGCGAGGTCACCTACTCCGCGAGCACCTGGTCCACCGGGTTCGCCGCCAACTTCCAGATCAAGAACCTCGGCGACACCTGGAACGGCTACGTGGTCGGGTTCACCTTCACCGCCAACCAGCAGATCACCCAGAGTTGGAACCACACCGTCACGCAGTCCGGCCCGCACGTGACCATGAGCAGTGCGGCGACCGTCGCCACCGGGCAGAGCATCTGGCTCGGCTTCCTCGGCAACCACACCGGGGTCAACACGCCGCCGACCAACTGGCGGGTCAACGGCGTCGCGTGCACACTCGCCGGCCAACCGCCCGCCGTGATCGCCGAGCCGGACGAGGTGACCGTCCCGGAGGGCACCAGCGGGTCGTTCACCGTACGGCTGAGCCACCCGCCGGCGGCCAACACCTTCCTCATGATGTCGATCAGCGGCACCGGCGTCTGGGCCTCGCCGCCTATCGCCCTCTACTTCACGCCGACCAACTGGAGCACGCCGCAACGGTTCAGCGTCGTCAGCATGCCGGACGCCGACACCATCGACGACCGCGTCGTCTTCACCCTGTCCGCCACCGGCTACACCCCCGACACCGTCACCTTCACCCAACTAGACGACGACTAACACCCGCCGCTCACGCCGCCACCGGGCCCACGTCGTCGATCAAGGCTTTCCCCGCCGATCAAGGGCAAATGGCCGTGGATCGGAGATCAAAGCACGACCATTCGCCCTTGATCGACGGGGGAAGCCTTGATCGACGAGCAGGGCCTTGGACGGCGGGGGCGTTAGCGGGTGGCGGCGATGATGGACTCGATGGCTGAAGGGCTGGTGCGGCGGTGGGTGTACTCCTCAGCGCGCAGCGCCCCGCCCATCGCCACCCGAGTGTTGCGGTACCTGGCCGGACTGTCCACAGTGGCGCGTGCGGTGAAGTGCACCTCGCGTACCCCGGTCTGGGAAAGGATACGCGCGACGTTGCGCTCGGTGATCCCGCCGCCCGCCATGACGACCACCCGGTCGCCGGCGGCCGCCACCAGCTCGGCGATCAGCGGCGTGCCCTCCAGGGCCGACGCCTCCTGGCCGGAGGTGAGCAGCCGGTCGACGCCCAGATCGATCACCGCTTCGAGGGCGTCGAGCGGGCGCCGGGCCATGTCGAACGCGCGGTGGAAGGTCACCGACAGACCTCCGGCGGCGGCCATGAGCTGCCGGCACAGCGGCACATCGACGTCGCCGTCCGGCGTCAGCGCGCCGAGGACGACGCCATTGGCACCGGACGAGGCGGCGACCTCGATGTCCCGCAGCATCGCCCGCACCTCGTACGAGTCGTAGATGAAGTCGCCGCCGCGCGGCCGGATGAGCACGTTGACGCCGATCGGCGCCGCCTCCCGCGCGGCCTCGATCAGGCCGGTGCTCGGCGTCAGGCCACCCTCGAAGAGCGCACAGCACAGTTCCACCCGGTCGGCGCCCGCCTCCTGCGCGGCGAGCACACCACTGACCGAGTCGACACAGACCTCTACGGCGAAGAGCGGCATGGTATCCATGATCCATGGCGTTGCGGATCGGCATCGGCGGCATCCACATCGAGTGCAGCACCTTCACCCCGCACGTGACCAGGGACGCCGACTTCGCCGTACGGCGCGGCGACGAGCTGCTCGCCCGCTACGAGTTCACCGGCGAGGGCGAGGCGCAGTGGGTGCCGCTGGTGCACGCGCGCGCGGTCCCGGGCGGCCCGGTGGCACCGGACACGTACGCACGGCTCAAGGACGAACTGGTCGACCGCATCCGCGCGGCGGGTCCGCTCGACGGGCTGCTCTTCGACATTCACGGCGCCATGCACGTACCCGGATATGAGGACGTGGAGGCCGATCTGGCCGCCGCCGTCCGCGCGGCGGTGGGGCCGGCGTGCCTGATCTCGACCGCCACCGACCTGCACGGCAGCGTCACCGAGGCGCTGGTGCGCCAGGTCGACCTCATCACCGCACACCGGCTGGCGCCGCACGAGGACGAGTGGATCACCCGCGAGCGCGCCGCGCGGGTGCTGGTGTCGTGCCTGCGGCACGGCATCCGTCCGATCAAAGCCTGGGTACGGGTGCCGGTGCTGCTGCCCGGTGAGAAGACGAGCACGCGGGACGAGCCGGCACGCGGCCTCTGGGGCAGCTTGGCCGAGGTCGAGCGGACGCCAGGTGTGCTCGACGCGGCCATCTGGGTCGGGTACGCCTGGGCGGACGAGCCGCGGAGCAGCGCGGCTGTCGTGGTCAGCGGTACGGACGAGCGGGCGGTGCTCGGCGAGGCCGCCAAGCTGGCCGAGCGCTACTGGGCGGTGCGCGGACAGTTCACGTTCGTCGGGCCGACCGGCACGGCCGAGGAGGCGATCGACGCCGCGGTCGGCAGCGCGCGGAAGCCGTTCGTGATCAGCGACTCCGGCGACAACCCGACGGCCGGCGGGGCGGGCGACGTGCCGTTCCTGCTGGAGCGCCTGCTCGCCCGCCCGGAGTTCAAGGCCGGCGGGCTCAGCGCCATCTACGCCAGCATCGTGGATCCGGACGCCGTGCGGGCGTGCGCCGCGAGCGGGGCGGGCACCGACGTCGACATCAGCGTGGGCGGGCGGCTCGACACCAGGCACGGCCGGCCGGCGACGGTCCGCGGGCGGGTGGAGGCGCTGGTGGACGATCCGGCCGGCGGGCTCGTCGCGGTCGTCGCCGCCGGCGGGGTACGCGTCATCGTGACCTCGCGGCGCAAGCCGTACCACCTGATGGCGGACTTCGCCCGGCTGGGCCTGGACCCGCATCGGGCCGACCTCGTGGTCGTCAAGATCGGTTACCTGGAGCCCGAGCTGCAGCGGCTGGCGCAGGGCTGGATGATCGCGCTCACGCCCGGCGGCGTCGACCAGGATCTGCTGCGCCTGGGCCACCAGCGCCTCACCCGTCCCGTGTACCCGTTCGACGCCGAACTGTCCACACCGGACCTCACCCCCCGCCTGATCTCGTGATCAGGGCGTCCTTCAAGTCGTTATAGCGACTTGAAGGACGCCCTGATCACGAAGTGGGGGCGTCACAGCCTGAAGATGTGCTCCTCTACGTAGGAGATGGCGGCGCGCACCGCGCCCAGCGCCACCGCTTCATCGTCCAGAATGGACACAGCGACCCGCGGCGGCCGTACGCACAGCGCGCGTAGCCGCCGCTCCACCGGATCGCTGATCACGTCCGCGGCCCGCGCGACCCGGCCGCCGACGACGACCAGTTCGGGGTCGACGGTCAGCACCATCGCCGCGATGCCGGACGCCAGGTCGTGCGCGAACTCCTCCACCGCCTCGATCGCGGCCGGATCGCCGGCCCGGGCGGCGGCGAAGACCCGCTCGGCCGCGTCGTCGCGGTCTTCGCCGTCCGCGTTGTGCACCTGGTGGGTGAGGTAGCGTGCGGCCTCGTCCCAGTGCAGCATCCGCAGGCCGCCGACCTCACCCGCCGCGCCCCCGAACCCGCGGTGCAGCCGCCCGCCGATCAGCATGCCCGCGCCGAGCCGGTGGCTGGCATGGACGTAGACGACGTCGTCCACCCCGACCGCGACGCCGCGCCAGTGCTCGGCGACGGCGGCGAGGTTGGCGTCGTTCTCCACCCGGACCGGGCAGGGCAGCGAACGCCGCAGCTGGCTGCCCAGGTGCCGGCCGGTCCAGTCGGGCAGCACGTGCGAGAGGACGACCCGGCCGTCCGGGTCGACGATGCCGGAGGTGCCGGCGGCCGCCGCCCAGAGGTGCGACCGGTCCCGGTCGGCGCCGGCCAGCACCTTGCGGATCGCCGTACGGACCAGCGCGAGCCGCTCGTCGCCGGATGCCGCGGCGGCGACCGGCACCGAGACCCGCGCCAGGGTGGCACCGGTGAGGTTGGCGAGGAGCGCCACGATCCGGTGCTCGCCGATGTCCAACCCGAGGACGGCACCCGCCTCCGGACGGAAGCGGTAGAGCCGGGCCGGGCGCCCCACCTTGCCGGCCCGTGCCGCCGGGGCGCCGTCCTCCACCACGCCCAGTTCGATGAGCCGCGCCAGCGCGTCCTCGACGGTGGGCCGGGACAGACCGGTGCTGTGGGTCAGCTCGGTGAGCGTCCGCGGCGTCGCGTCCCGCAGCGAGGACAGCGTGACCGCCACGTTCGGCCGCTCGAACGGCGAGACCTCATCAATCGTCACCCGGCACCCCTTGACACCTTCTCAGCACGTACCCATGATTATGCAACCGATATTGCAAAATGCTCTCGAAAATTACTCGTCGATGTCCCCAGCGTTACTGGAGGCGCAGATGGTGACGCTCGCCGTGGTCGGTGCCGGCATGCGCGGACAGCAGTACGCGCAGTTGGCCGTCGAGACCGGGCGGGCGCGCGTCGTGGCGGTCGCCGATCCGTCGGCGGCGCGCCGCGAAGCGATGGCCGCGGCGTACGGCATCCCGGCGGACGCGGTGTTCGAGGACTGGACGGACCTTGCCGCCCGCCCGCGCCTGGCGGACGCCGCCATCGTCGCCACCCAGGACCGCAACCACGTCGGCCCCACGGTCGCGCTGGCCGAGGCGGGCTATCACCTCCTCCTGGAGAAGCCGATCGCGCCGACCGAGGAGGAGGCGCAAACGATAGTCTCGGCGGCCGAGCGGGCCGGCGTCCAGTTGGCCATTTGTCACGTGCTGCGCTACACCCCGCTCACCCGCCATGTCCGTGCGCTGCTGGACGCCGGCCGAATCGGCGAGTTGGTGTCGGTGCAGCACCTGGAGCCCATCGGGTGGTGGCACTTCGCCCACTCGTACGTCCGCGGCAACTGGCGGCGCGCCGATCTGGCCACCCCGATGCTGCTCGCCAAGGCGTGCCACGACATGGACTGGCTCCAGTACATCATCGGCCGGCCGGCGGTACGCGTGTCGTCGTTCGGCAACCTCTTCCACTTCCGCCCCGACCAGGCCCCGCCGGGGGCCAGCGACCGGTGCGTCACGTGCCCGGTGGAGAGCTCTTGCGCCTATTCCGCGGCGCGGCTCTACCGTTCGTGCCTCGGCGACCCGGAGCTTGAGCGCTGGCCGCTGGGCGCCCTCACCGACACCCCGACCGCCGAGGCCGTCGAGGCCGCGCTGCGCGACGGGCCCTACGGCCGCTGCGTCTATGCCTGCGACAACGACGCGGTCGACCATCAGATCGTCACCATCGAGTACGAGGGCGGCGTCACCGCCTCCGTGACGGTGTCCGCCTTCACGCCGAAGGAAGACCGCAAGACCCGCATCATGGGCACCCGCGGTTTCCTCGACACCGACGGCGCCACCATCCGCCTGTGCGACTTCCGCACCGGCGGCGAGGAGCTCATCGAGGTCGGCCTGGCCGCCGATTCCGATCGGGGCCACGCCGGCGGCGACGCCGGACTCGTCGAAGCCTTCCTCGCCTCCATCACCGAGGCCGACCCCAGCCTGATCAAGACCGGGCCGGCCGAGTCGCTGACCAGCCACCGCCTCGTCTGGGCCGCGGAGCGCGCCCGGCGAGAAGGCGTTGTCGTCGTGCTCTAAGAGTCCCTGGGAGGACCGCCTGATGACAGATCGGTACC
This sequence comes from Phytohabitans rumicis, assembly GCF_011764445.1. Lineage (NCBI taxonomy): Bacteria > Bacillati > Actinomycetota > Actinomycetes > Micromonosporales > Micromonosporaceae > Phytohabitans > Phytohabitans rumicis. The sequence continues at coordinate 5,489,478 of NZ_BLPG01000001.1, read as the reverse complement.
AGAGCCTCGTGCCCCGCCCCGTGGCGGCACATAGTGAAGCCGGGACGTACGAGCTGACCCGGGATACGCCACTGGTCGCCGCGCCCGGCTCGGCAGCGGCCGCCGAGGTCGTCCGGCTGCTTCTCGCGCCGCTGCGGCTGCCACTGCCGCCGGCCTCATCGGGTATGGGTCTCGTGGTGCGCATCGACCCCGGGGTCACCGGGCCGGAGGCGTACCGGCTGAGGGTGACCGGCGACGGCGTCGAGCTGAGTGCATCCACTGTGGACGGCATTCGGCACGCCACCCAGACGCTGCGCCAGTTGCTCCCCGACGCGGCCTGGCGTTCGACGGCTCCGCCCGGCACCCGGTGGATCGTGCCCTGCGGCGAGGTCACCGACGCGCCCGCGCTGTCCTGGCGCGGCGGCATGCTCGACGTGTCCCGGCACTTCTTCGCCAAGGACACCCTGCTGCGGTACGTCGACCTCTTCGCGATGCACCGGCTCAACCGGCTGCACCTGCACCTGACGGACGACCAGGGTTGGCGGATCGAGTCCCGGCGGCATCCGCGGCTGCACGAGGTGGGCGGCCACCGCCCGGCCACCCAAGCCTGGTACGACCGCAAGGCGGGCCGCACCGACGGCACGCCGCACGGCGGTTACTACACATTGGACGACCTCGCCGAGATCGCGGCGTACGCGGCCGAGCGCGGGATCACCCTGGTGCCCGAGATCGACCTGCCCGGCCACGCGTCGGCGCTGCTGGCGGCGTACCCCGAACTGGGCGTACGCCAGCACAACGTGAGCGTCGGGTGGGGCATCTCCGACGCGGTGGTCAGGCCCGTGCCGGCCACGATCCGCTTCCTCACCGAGGTGCTGGAGGAGCTGACCGACGCGCTGCCCGGCCCGTACGTGCACCTGGGCGGCGACGAGTGCCTGCTTCAGGACTGGGTCACCGACAAGGAGACCAGCGAGTACATGGGCTCGCTCGGCTATACCGACCCGGTCGACCTCTTCGGTCACTTCCTGCGTGAGCTGGCCGGCCACCTGTCCAGCCGCGGCCGGCGGGCCGTGATGTGGGACGAGGGGTACGTCGGCGGCGGCGTGCTGCCCGACTCGGTGGTGACCGCCTGGCGCGGCGACGGGGTCGCCCGCCGGGCAGCCGCGGCCGGGTACGGCGTGGTGCGCTGCCCGGTCTACCCGACGTACTTCGACTACGACCAGTCCGACGGGCCGGACGAGCCGCTGTCCATCGGCGGCCCGGTCACCCTCCCGGACGTCGCCGCGTTCGAGCCGGTGCCCGACGGCTGGAGCGACGAGGAACGGGCGAACGTCATCGGCGCCCAGTTCCAGGCATGGGCCGAGTACATCCCCGACGCCCGGCACCTGGACTACATGGTGTTTCCGCGGGCGGCGGTGTTCGCCGACGTGGCCTGGTCCGGCCGCCCGGTGGACGACTACGAGGCCCGGCTCGCCGGTCACCTCCGCCGGCTGGACGCGGCCGGCTGCGCGTACCGCCCGCTGTCCGGGCCGCTGCCGTGGCAGGCCGGCGGCACCGGCGACCGGCGGCGGGCGGACGGAACGCCCATCGCCCGGGTGCGCGAACACCTGGAGAAGCTGTCGGCACAGGCCGACGTCCCATCGAGTCTGGTTTCCATGTAGTCCCTTCATGTATATCCCTTGTGGAGGATCACTGTGACTGACACACCACCCCCGGCAGACGTAGTGATATCCCGTCGTCGCGCACTCCAGCTCTTCGGTGCTGGAGCCGCCGGCGTCGCCTTCCTCGCGGCCTGCAGCCCGAGCGAGAAGGCCAATAGCAGCAGCAACGGCAGCAAGGAGTTCCACGGCGCGTGGCCGTTCCAGGTGCCGCCGAAGGGCCACTTCAACGTGGTGGAGGGCATCACCGACCGGATCGTCGCGGACGGGCCGTACATCGACCTCGTCGTGCCGCCGCCCGCCATGTACCTGTGGAAGGAGAAGAAGTACGAGGGCCTGCTCGCCGAGTCGTGGCAGCTGGACCCGGCCGCGAAGACGTACACGGTGAAGCTGAAGTCCGGTCTGAAGTGGAGCGACGGCAAGACGCTCACCAGCAAGGACATGGTCACCACCTGGTGGTGCCTGCGCATCATGCGCAACGTCGGGTGGAACTACATCAGCAAGGTCGAGGCCACCGACGAGCAGACCGTGGTCTTCACGCTGAGCAACCCGTCGACGGTGTTCGAGCGGTACGCGCTGCGCCGGCAGATCTACAGCGACGCCGTGTACGGCGAGTGGGCCACCAAGGCGCAGGAGCTCTTCGGCGCGGGCAAGGACCTGGACAGCCCGGAGGGGTCGAAGCTCAACACCGACTTCCAGGCGTTCCACCCGGACGACGTGGTCGCCAGCGGGCCGTTCAAGTTCGACGTGAAGAGCATCACCAACGCCCAGCTCAGCCTGGTCAAGAACGACACCGGGTACGCCGCGGACAAGGTGGACTTCGCGAAGATCGTGCTCTACAACGGCGAGACCCCGGACGTGACGCCGCTCGTGCTGGCCAAGAACGTCGACTACGCCACGCACGGCTTCCCGCCCGCGACCGTCAAGGAGTTCACCGGCAAGGGCATCCGGGTCATCCGCCCGCCGGTCTACTCCGGCGCCGGGCTCTACATCAACATGGGCAAGCTGCCGGAGTTCAAGGACGTACGGGTACGCCAGGCCCTCGCGTACCTGTTGCAGCGCGACCAGGTGGGGCAGGTCTCGCTCGGCGACTCGGGCAAGCCGGTGAAGTACATGACGGGCTTCTCCGACCTGCAGGTACCGGACTGGTTGTCCTCCACCGACATCGCCAAGCTGCAGACGTACGACCACAACGAGGCCAAGGCCACCGAGCTGCTCACCGCGGCCGGCTGGAAGAAGACCGGTGGCGCCTGGATGAAGCCGGACGGCAAGGCCGCCACGTTCGACGTCAACTACCACGCCGAGTTCGCCGACTACTCGGCGACCGGGCAGAACGTGGCCCAGCAGCTGGCCGCGTTCGGGTTCAAGGCGACCGGCCGCGGCGTCACGTACACGCAGATGGACGTCGACCTGCGCAAGGGCGCCTACCAGATGGCGATCCAGACCTGGGGCTCGTCGCAGCACCCGAACCCGCACTTCGCGTTCGTGCAGCCGCTGTTCACCTTCAACTACCCGGTGGCGGCGAACCAGGGCGGCCGGGGCATCGACTTCGACCTCAAGCAGACCACGTCGGCCGGCCCGGTCGACTTCAAGGAGCTGGTGGACGCGGCCGGCGCCGGCCTGGACGAGGCGACGCAGAAGGCCAGCGTCACGAAGGCCGCGCTGGCCTTCAACGAGCTGCTGCCGGTCATCCCGCTGTTCGAGCGCTACGGCAACAATCCGGCGTTGGAGCACAGCCGGGTCGCCGAGTGGCCGGCCGACGACGACCCCATCATGTTCAACGGACCCTACGCCGACAACGCGACCGTCCTGCTGATGTTCCAGGGTCGGTTGAAGGCCGCCTGATTCCTGCCATGACCGCGACCGAAACCGCCAGGCCGGCGACCCGCACCGCAGCGATGCGGCGGTTCGCCGGCCGGCTCTCCCGCATGTACGTCGTCCGCCGCGTGCTGAAGGCGATCCTCACCGTCTACTTCGTCGCCACGGGCACGTTCTTCCTGGTACGCCTGCTGCCCGGCAACCCGGTCGACGTCTACATCAACACGCAGATGTCCCAGTACGGCGTGTCGTACCAGGAGGCGGCCAGCCAGGCCGCCGGGCTTTTCTCGTTCAACCCGGACCGGCCGCTGCTGGAGCAGTACTGGGAGTACCTGTCCGGGCTGGTGCGGGGCGACATGGGCCAGTCCCTGCTGGCGCCCGGCACCTCCGTGCTGGACATCATCTTCGAGTACCTGCCGTGGACGCTGTTCAGCGTCGGCCTGGCCGAGCTCATCAGCTTCAGCCTGGGCATCACGTTCGGAATGCTCATGGCGTATTGGCGGGAGAGCTGGCTGGACCACGTGCTGTCGCTGATCGGGTCGCTGACCCAGTCCATCCCGAACTACCTGCTCGCGATGCTGATCGTGGTGTTCTTCGGCGTACAGCTCGAATGGCTGCCCATCGCGGAGATGCGCGGGGCCTTCTCCCCCGGGGTGACACCCAACTTCAGCCTCGACTTCTTCTCCGACGTGATGTACCACGCCGGGCTGCCCATCACCGTGTACGTCCTGACGACGATCGGCGGCTGGATGCTGGTGATGAAGTCGTCCACAGTGGAGACCCTCGGCGAGGACTACGTCACGGTCGCCCGGGCTCGCGGCCTCACCGACGGGCGGATCCGTTCCGCGTACGTCGGGCGCAACGCGGTCCTGCCGCTCTTCCCGCAGTTCGCCACGAAGCTCGGGTTCGTCGTCGGCGGTTCGATCCTGGTCGAGCAGGTCTTCCAGTACCAGGGCATCGGCTATCTGCTCTTCCAGTCGGTTTCCCGCCGCGACTACCCGGTGTTGCAGGGCATCCTGCTGATCGTCACCGTCGCCGTGGTGGTCGCCAACCTGGTCTCGGACCTCCTCTACGGCCGGCTTGACCCACGGGTCAGCGTCAGCGGCAAGGGGTGACGCCATGACGTTCCTCCGGTCGCTGATGCGGTCCAAGGCCGGCTTCGTGGGCTTCGTCGTCTTCGCGCTGATGGTGCTGTTCGCACTGGTCGGGCCGCTCTTCACGCCGGGCTACCTGCCCACCGACCTCAACGCGGTCTACCTCCCGCCGAGCCTGTCCCACCCGCTGGGCACCGACTCGGAGGGCCGGGACATCGCGATCCAGATGATCAACGGCGGCTGGTCGGTCATCCTGGTCGGTGTCGTAGCCGCCGCCATCTCGACGTTCGTGGCCATCGTCTTCGGCTCGCTCGCCGCGTACCTCGGCCGGTGGGTCGACTCGGTCATCGTGACGGTCACCGACATCGTGCTCACGATCCCGCAGATCGTCCTGCTCGCCGTCCTCGCCTCGCTGTACAAACTGGACAGTCCGTGGCTCCTGGCGGTGATCATCGGGGCGTTCTCGTGGCCGTACCTGCTGCGGTCGGTGCGAGCCCAGGTCTTCTCGCTCAAGGAGCGGGAGTACGTCGAGGCGGCCCAACTCCTGGATCTGGGCACGCCGCGGATCGTGGCCCGGGAGATCCTGCCGAACATGGCGACGTTCATCATGATGAACTTCGTCATCACCATGACCAACGCGATCTACGCGCTCGTGGGCCTCTACTTCCTCGGCCTCGCCCCGATTGTCGACGACAACTGGGGCGCGATGCTCAACAAGGCATGGACCCGCGGCGCCATCTTCTTCTCGGACAGCATCTTCTACGTGCTCGCCCCGGTGATCGCGATCAGCATCCTGCAACTGTCGCTGGTCACGATGACGCGCTCGTTCGAGGAGATCCTCAATCCGCGGCTGCGGGAAAGCTAGGAGCGACGGTGGAACCGATCCTGTCCGTACGCGACCTGGTCGTCGAATACGCCACGTCGGCCGGCCCGGTACGCGCCGTGCGCGGGGTGAGCTTCGACCTCTTCCCCAACGAGAGCCTCGCCATCGTCGGCGAGAGCGGCTGCGGAAAGACCACGCTCGGCCTCGCCCTGCTGCGGCTGCTACCCAAGCTCGGCTCCACACCGGCGGGCGAGGTGCGCTACCGCCGCCGCGACGGGACCGTGGTGGATCTGCTCACCCTGGACAAGGAGCAGCTGCGCCGGTTCCGCTGGAGCGAGGCGGCGATGGTGTTTCAGGGCGCGATGAACTCGCTCAACCCCGTGCTGCGGGTACGCGACCAGATGCGCGACACCATCCGGGCGCACCGCCGCCGGATGTCCACGGAGGACATCCGCCGCCGCTGCGAAGACGCGCTGCGCAAGGTGCGACTCGACCCGCAGCGGGTGCTCTCCGCGTACCCCCATGAGCTGTCCGGCGGCATGAAGCAGCGCGTACTGATCGCGATGAGCCTGTTGCTGGACCCGCAGATCCTGGTCCTCGACGAGCCGACGACGGCGCTGGACATCCTCACCCAGCGGGCCATCGTGAACGTGCTCCACGGGCTGCGCGAGGAGCTGGGTTTCGCGATGATTTTCGTGTCGCACGACCTTCCGCTGGCCGCCGAACTCGCCGACCGCGTGGCCACCATGTACGCGGGACGCGTCATCGAGCTCGGCGGGGTGCGCGACATCTTCTACCAGCCGCGCCACCCGTACACGGTGGGTCTGCTCAAGGCCGTGCCCCCGGTGGTGGGTGACCTTCCGGAGCTGGCCTCGATCCCCGGCGGGCCGCCGAGCCTGCTCAACCTCCCACCCGGCTGCCCGTTCCACCCCCGCTGCGAGTACGCCCGGCGGGACTGCACCGAAACCGACCCGGAACTGGCGTCCGTCGGCGTCCGGCACGAGACGGCGTGCCACCATTCCGACCAGGTCACGTTCGAGCGAAAGGTGGTGGCTTCCGGTGGCTGAACCGCTGATCGCCCTCGACGGGGTGACCCAGATCTTCTCCGCGCGCGGCGGCCACGTGCGGGCCGTCGACGACGTCAGCCTGAGCCTTGCGGCGGGCAGGTGCTCTGCCTGGTCGGCGAGAGCGGCTCCGGCAAAACCACCACCGCCCGGATCGCCGCCGGTCTGACCAAACCGACCAGCGGCGTGGTGCGCTTCGATGGCGACGACATCCACCAACTGAGCGGTGCGGGGTTCACCCGATTCCGCCGCGGCGTCCAGTACATCCATCAGGACCCGTACGCCTCCCTGAACCCGATCCGCGACGTCTTCGGCACCATCTCCGCGCCGCTGCGCCGGCACCGCCTCGTACGCGGGCGCGCCCAGGCTTGGCAGCGCGCCTGCGAGTTGCTCACCGAGGTCGACCTGACGCCGCCGGAGCAGTTCCTCACCAAGTACCCGCACCAGCTCTCCGGCGGGCAGCGCCAGCGGGTGGCCGTGGCGCGCGCGCTCACCCTCGGCCCACGCCTGATCATCGCGGACGAGGCAACGTCCATGTTGGACGTCTCCATCCGGGTCAGCCTCCTCAACGTGCTCAAGCGGCTGCGCGACGACCTCGGCGTGGGCTTCATGTTCATCACGCACGACCTGGCGATCGCGAAGTACTTCGGCTGGCACGGGCACACGATGGTGATGCACCACGGCAAGGTCGTCGAGTCCGGGCCCACGCCCCAGGTCATCAACCAGCCAGCGCACGAATACACCAAGGCGCTGCTGGAGGCCGTCCCGGAGCCCGACCCCGACCTGGCGCGGCGCAAGCGCGAGTCCGGCCTAGGGCGTGTCTGATGCTCAGCCCGGAGGTCGGCAAGGCACTGCTGCGCTGGATCGCCTTCATCGTCATCGTCGCCGGAGTGGGCGTGCTGGCTGCCCCGCGCCACTCCGGCGCCTTCGTCCTGTCCGTGCTGATGCTCTGTGTCGGCCTCCTGTCCGGTGGCCTGCTCTACCTCGTGCTCCGCGGATCCCGCCGATCCTGAAGCCTCACGATCGAGGGACTCGGGCGGTGGGTTCCGCCCACTGCTCCTGGTCCGCCTGCCGCAGCATTTCGTCGGCGTTCGCGCTGACCCGCGACATCGCCAGCCGAAGCAGCGGCGGCGCCATCAGCGAGGTGACGATGGCGAGCAGCGCCACGACGGTGTACGAGGTGACGTCGAGGATGCCCAAGCGCAGGCCGACCATCGCCACGATGATCTCCACGACGCCCCGCGCGTTCATGCCCGCGCCCAGCGCGAGACCCTCCCAGTGGCCAAGCCGGCTGGCGCGCGCCCCCAGGTAGGCACCGGCGAACTTGCCGAAGATCGCCACGGCCAGCAGGATCACGGCCGCGAGCAGCACCTGCGGGTCGCCCAGCACGGTGAGGTCGGCCCGCAGGCCGGCGGTGGCCAGGAAGATGGGCGCCAGGACGGTGAGCACGACCGTCCGCAGCGGTGCGAGCCGCCTGGCATCGACCACGCCGGGCGAGCCGATCAGGATGCCCGCCACGAACGCCCCGAAGACCGCCTCCATGTGCAGCGCGTGGGTGATCGTGGCGCCGGCCAGGACGATCACGACAACCGTGGTGATGGTCGGTCCGTCCTCGGACGAACGGGCGGCCAGGCGTAGCGCGCCCCGGACCAGCGGCCGCCCGACGAGCCAGGCCAACAGGACGAAGCCGCACAGGTAAAGCACCGAACGGGCGACGTTGCTGCCGTGCAGGCCGACGGTCGCCATCGCCGAGACGACCGACAGCAGGAACCAGCCGACGGCGTCGTCGACCATGCCCGCGGTCATGGTGAGCTGCCCGACGTCGCGGTGCATGAGCTTCATGTCGGCGAGCGTCTTGGCGATCACCGGGATCGCGGTCACGCACACCGCCACGCCGAGGAAGAGCGCGAACGTGACGCGGTCCGTGTCGCCCGGCAGGAAACGCTCGGGCGCGAGGAACCCGAGCCCGATGCCCAGTCCCAGCGGGATCAGCAGGCCGCCGAGGCTGACCCGGGCGGCGGTGGCGCCGCGCCGGCGCATCAGGCGGGAGTCCATGTGCGCGCCCGCCACCCCGACCAGCAGCAGCACGCCCACCTGGGCCACCGCGTCGAGCAGGTGCACCTGCTCGGGATTCGCGGGAAAGAGCCACCGGTACGCGTCGAAGTTGAGGTGCCCCAGCAGCGACGGGCCCAGCACCACGCCGGCCAGCAACTCGCCCACGATCGCCGGCAGCTTGAAGCGCGCCGCGATCCGGCCGAGCAGCAGGCCCAACAGCAGCAGCGACGACAGCTGGATGAGGAGGTGCAGGACCAGTTCCGGCGCCGGCGGCGCGACGGGCGTCATGCCGCCGGCCCCGCGGTGGCCTCGGCGAACAGGGCCGCCAACCGGTCCAGCCCGGTCTCGATCTGCGCCGGGGTGAGCAGGCTGACCGACAGCCTGATCTGCCGGCCGGCGGGATCTCGGTCCGCGGAGAAGTGGCGCATGGGTGTCCACAGCACGCCGTGCCGGCGGGCCGAGTACTCCAGCAGGGCGTCGTCGGCCTCGAACGGCACGGTGAGCACCACGAAGAACCCGCCGGTCGGCGCGTTCCAGGTGACGTCGCCGTCCGGGAAGCGCGCGGCCAGGCCGTCCAGGACCGCGGCCAGATTACGCCGGTAGGCGGCGGCTTCCCGCTCGTTCGCCGCGACCAGGCTGCATCCGTACGTGAGCAGCTTGCCGCCGATGACCGCCTGGGCCAGCGGCGAGGTGTTCACGGTGAGCATGCTCTTGATCTTGGCGAGCTCATCGGCGAGCCGGGCCCCGCCGTGCACGGCCTGGTCGGCGACGACGTAACCGACCCGCGCCCCGGGCATCCCCGTCTTGGCGAACGAGCCCAGGTAGATCACCTGTCGAGCGCTGTCGAGCGCCTTCAGCGTGGGGATCCGGGTGCCGTCGTGGAACAGGCCGTACGGGTTGTCCTCCAGCAGCAGCAACCCGTGCTCCTCGGCCGCCGCCAGCAGCCGCAGCCGGGTGTCCACGGTCAGCCGCGCGCCGGACGGGTTGGCGTAGTCCGGCACGAGGTACAGCGCGCGCGGCCGCAGGCCGGAGGATCTCGTCCGGGCCACCGCCGCCCGCAGGTCGTCCAGGTCGACGCCGTCCGGGCCGTCCCGCACCGGTACCACCGGCATGTCGACGAGCTGCGCCGCTCCGGTGATGCCGACGTAGTTCGGAGAGACGACGAGCAGCGCGTCCCGGTCGCCGGTACGCAGCGCGCGCAGGACCAGGTACATGGCCTCCTGGCAGCCCACCGTCACCACGATCGACTCGGCGTCGACCTCGATCCCCTCGTCCAGGGCGAGGTTGCGGGCGACCAGGTCCGCGATGATGCCCTTGGTACGCCCGTACTGGAGCAGGGTGGTGTTGATCCGGCGCTCGTCGTAGCCGCGCTCGCGCAGGTGCTCGCGGAAGCGGTCCAGGTAGCGGTGCACGTCGTCGGCCGAGAAGAACTCCTCGTACGGCCGGCCGGCGGCGAACGAGATGGCCGCCGGGTAGCGGCCGGCGACCTCGTTGAGGAAGTTCATCGACTCCAGCGCGGGATCGCTGAGCGCGGCGTACAGGTCGGAGCTGGTCAGGGTCTGCTCGGTCGGTCTCACGCGCAGGTCGGTCATCGGCCCCACTCCCTGGTATCACGGTCCGGACCCACCGTGCGGCGGCCACATCGGCGCAGCCGGCGAGCGTCATGGCGTCTTCCAGTTCGGTCCGCAGCAGATCCAGAACCCGGCGGGCGCCGTCCTCGCCACCGGCGGCGAGGCCCCACATCGCCGGACGGCCCAGCAGCACGCCGCTCGCGCCCAGCGCCAGCGCGCGCAGCACGTCCAGGCCGCCGCGTACGCCGCTGTCCAGCAGGAGCTCGCACCGGTCGCCGACCGCGGCGCGTACCGCCGGGAGCGCGGCGACGCTGGACACAGCGCCGTCGAGCTGCCGCCCGCCGTGGTTGGAGACGACCACCGCGTCCACCCCGAGCTGCACGGCCCGCACCGCGTCGTCCGGGTGCAGGATCCCCTTGAGTACGAGGGGCAGCCGGGTGCGCCGGCGCAGCCAGTCGACCTCCAGCCAGGACAGGGCGGGTCGAACGCGTCCCTGGTGTGCACCATCAGCGCGGAGCCGCGCGCCTGCCGCTGCCCGGCGGCCGCTCCGGCGGCGGCCGGCAGGTTCGCCGCGACGATGCCGTCGGGCAGCGCGAATCCGGAGCGCATGTCGCGCAGCCGGCGACCCATCCGGGGTACGTCGACGGTCAGCACGATGGCGCGGCAGCCGGCCTCCTCGGCGCGTTCGAGCAGGTCACAAACCAGGCGCCGGTCGTGCAGCCAGTAGAGCTGGAACCACACCGCGGCACCGGTGGCCGCGATCTCCTCGATCGGATAGCTGCTCAGCATGCTGGCGACGTAGACCGCGCCGGCCTCCCGGGCCGCCCGGGCCAGGCCCAACTCGCCGTCGGGATGGGCCAGCCGCTGGTACGCCATCGGCGCGACGCCGACCGGCATCGCGAGATCGGTGCCCAGCAGGCGGGTGGCCAGGTCACAGCCGCCCGCACCGGCCAGGATCCTGGGCACCAGGCAGACGGAGTCGAACGCCGACCGGTTGGCGCGCAGCGTCAGCTCGGCCCCGCTGCCACCGGCGACGTAGTCGCGGATCCCGGCGGGCAGGACCCGCCGGGCCGCGGCTTCCACGTCGTCGAGGCAGAGCAGATCCGCCAGGCCCGGCTCGGGATACCGGACGGCGGGCTGGTCCACCGCGACGTTCACGGCAGGCCAGGTGTGCTGATCCGCTCCGCCTCGACGGCCGCGTAGAGAGCCTTGATGTTGCCGCTGCCGAACGTCCGGGCGCCGAGCCGCTCGATCACCTCGAAGAAGAACGTCCGGCGCGGGTGGGTCGAGCGCGCGAAGATCTGGAAGAGCTGCCCGTCGTGGTCCTCGTCGACGAGGATGTTCAGCTCCCGCAGCTCGTCGGTGCCGTAGCGCGCCAGGTCCAGCCGCTCGGCGAGCAGCCGGTAGTACGCCGCCGGCGTGTTGAGGAACGCCACGCCCCGGCCCACCAGCGCGGAGATCGCCGGCACGATGTTCTCGGTGCGGAACGCCACGTGCTGCACGCCCGGCCCGGCGTTGTCCTTCAGGAAGTCGTCGATCTGCCCGGCCTCCGCGGAGCTGTCCGGCTCGATGAGCGTGAAGGTCACCTGCCTGGACGGGCTCTGCACCACCCGGGAGAGCATCGCCTGGGCGCCGACCACGATGCGTTCCTCGAAGATCACCTCGAAGCCCAGCGCCGCCTCGTAGAGAGCGACCGTCTGGTCGAGCGTGCCGGCCTCCAGGCACACCGCGAAGTGGTCCACCTCGTGCAGCGCCGGCGCGGGTGCGGCGCCCGGCGCTGGCTCCGGTGTGGTCGCCACGAAGCCGGGCAGCTCCGCGGCGGCCGGACGCTGGATGAACGTGTGCGTCACGTCGCCGAAGATGCCGATCGTCGCGGTGACGGCGCCGTCCGGGTACTCGGCGGGCGGCGCGACCGGTTGGGCGCCGCCGGCCACGGCAGCGGCGTACGCCGTGCGCGCGTCCGGCGTACCCAATCCGATGTTTGCCACGCCGTCGCCGTGCCGTTGCACGAAGAGCCCGGCGGGGTGCTGGTCGTCCAGCGCCTCGGTCAGCAGCAGGGTGATCCCCCGCTGCCGGACGGCGACCGAGAGGTGGCCGCCGGCGTCCACGTCGGGCGTGCCGGCGGTGCCGACCACCTCGAAGCCATAGCTGGCAACGAGATCCGCCGCGCTGGCTCGCGCGTCGGAGACGTAGAACTCGATGAAGTCGACGGACAGGTTGGACGGGGCAGTGCCGGTGGCGGTCACAGTGGTCCTCCCTCGCGCCACGTGATGGGTCAGAAGATCGGTGCCGCGGACGGAGCCGACAGCTCGCCGAGGTACGGGTGCCAGAGGTGCTCCGGATCCTGCTCGACCGCCCTGACGATCTCGCGCATCTCGCTGAGCGCCTTGGGCTCGGCGTCGGTGTAGACGTCGCCCTGGAGCATCTTGAGCACGTCCAGCCGGTATCGCGGATCCTGGACGAACGCGGTGAACAGGATGTTCAGCCGGTAGTAGATGGAGATGAACTCGTACCAGTTGCGCACGCCGCGGCGCAGCGTGCTCTCGTAACTCGCGAAGCGCTCCTTGCTGAAGTCGCCGGCGGCCGCGGCCGCGATGATGTCGGCGCTGGCGATCCGGGCGCTGTTCATCGCGACGCTGACGCCACTGGAGAAGATCGGGTCGACGAACCGGGCGGCGTCGCCGATCAGCAGGAACCGGTCGCCGCAGATCTGCCGCATGGCGTAGCTGTAGTCGCCCTCGGACTTGAACGGGCGCAGCTGCTTCGACCGCTTGAGCGCCTGGAAGAGCTCCGGGCGGCTGGCAACCGAATCCCAGAAGAACGTCTCCAGGTCGTCCTTCGCCGCGGCGAACCGCTTCTTCTGGGTCACCACGCCGACGGAGGTGATGGTGTCCGTGATCGGGATCTGCCAGACCCAGGTGTCCACCAGCGGCAGGAAGTGGATGAAGATGTAGTCGGTCTTGCTGGGGTCGGTGGCCACGCTCGCCCGGTCGAAGTCGTCGAACCAGGTGTGGATCGCGTACTGGTTGAACACCGGATCCGGCACCTTGACCCGCAGTTGGCTGCCGAGCATCGTGCGCCGGCCGCTGGCGTCCACGACCATCCGCACCCGGACGTCCGCCGGCGTGCCGCCGAGCCGCACCTTCATGACCGGCAGGTCCTCGCTGAAGTCCACCCGGTTGACCCGGACGCCCTGGAAGACCTTGGCGCCCAGGCTCTCCGCGTGCTTGAGCAGGATCAGGTCGAACTTGCCGCGGTCGACGTGGTACGTGAAGTCGCGGTCGACCCCGGGCTGGTCGCGCTCCTTGAACATGATCTCGGCGGCCCGGAAGTCGTGCGTCAGGTTGGCGAAGCCGAGGTGGTCGATCGGGCGGGTCTCCGCCGACGTCCACGCGGCCCCGTACTTCTTGGGAAAGTCAGCCGCCTCGATGGCCGGCATGGCCCCGATCTCCAGCAACACCGGCGTCGTCGCGGTGACCAGCGACTCGCCCACGTGTTCGCGGGGAAAGTTCTCGCTCTCGAAGAGGGCCACGGACAAGCCGGCCCGAGCGAGGTAGGACGCCATGGTGGAGCCGGCGGGACCGCCGCCGATCACACCGATGTCGAAGTCAGCTTCCACGTCGACCTCCGGTCGTGGTCAGGGCGCGCCCTCAGCTGCGTGGCAGGGAGAGCACGAGGTCGGTGATGCTGTTCAGGTCGCGGAAGTGCCGGCCCGTGATGTGCACGGGCGGCACGACGGCGGACCACTCGTCCCGCAGGAACGCGAGCAGGCGGACGGTGTTCAGCGAGTTGAGGATGCCCCACTCCAGCAGGGGCGAGTCCGGGGTCAGTTCGACGGCTCCGCCCGCATCCGCCTCGCGGATGATCTCGCGGCGGATGTACTCGGTGAGTTGCTGGAGCACTTCGTCACGGTGATCGGGTATCCCAGACAAGTTCCCCTCCTAGTGACATCCCTCTTTGATGAATTCTAGGGAGGATGACCGTTCCGTCAAGGTCCGGAAGGCGTCAAGAAAAAGGGCTCCGGTCCCGACCAGGTCGGGACCGGAGCCGAAAGCGCCGAAGGGCTACAGGGCGCCGGTGAGGTACGTCTGGAACGTCCGGCCGGTGGTCGCGGCCAACTGCTCGGCCGAGACGGACTCGATCGCGCCGATCCGGAAGATGTACCGCGACGTGGCCAGTCCGATCAGCTGGGTGCCGGCCATCGCGGCGCGCAGCCGGGCGTTGGGCTGACCGAGAGCCTCGGTGAGTGGGAAGAGCACCTCGTCACCGAGGAAGTTCCGGACCTCGTCGGCGGCCCCCTCCACCGCCGTCACCGAGCGCAGCACGCCGGCCAGCCGGGCCCGGTGCGCGGGCACGTCCCAGAACGTGAAGAAGTGCCGCACGGTGCGCTCGCCGACCCGGCCGCGCGGGCCGTCCAGCACCCGGGTCACCAGGTCCGGCGGGCTGAGCGCGTCCCGCACCACGGCCTCGAACAGGCCCTCTTTAGTGAGGAAGAAGTGGTGGATGAGCGCGGTGTTGACGCCCGCCTCCTGCGCGATGGTACGCATCGTGGTGCCCTCATAGCCGCGCTCGGCGAACTGGCTCGTGGCGATCTCGAGGATGACACTGTTGCTCACCGTGGGCCCGACCCGCCGCCCGGTCCGCTTCCGCGGCGCGCTCGCCTGCCCAGTGTCCACAGTGATTCCCCTTGAATTCATCACCTGAGGCTTCAGGGTATCCCTAGCCCGTGTCCGCGGGTAGCATCGCCTGGTGCGCAGGACGATTGCCGCGGCGGGCAGCCTCGTATTCTTCTGTCTCGCGCCGGGCCTGGTGGCCGGATTGGGTCCGTATTGGCTTGCAGGCTGGCAGTTTCGCGAACCCTTACCATACTGGGCTCCATTTCGCTTCCTAGGTGCCGCCCTACTCGCGGCCGGTGTCGGCTTTCTGCTCCACGCGTTCATCCGCTTCGTGCTAGAGGGCCTGGGCACTCCGGCGCCGGTGGCACCGACCGCCCACCTCGTCGTGGGCGGCATCTACCGGTTCGTCCGCAACCCGATGTACATCGCCGTGGTGATCACGATCGTCGGGCAGGCGCTCCTGTTCGGCCAGCTCGGGCTGCTCGCCTACGCGGCCGTGATAGCGCTGGTCCAAGCCGCGTTCGTGCACTTCTACGAGGAGCCCGAGCTGCGCGAGCGCTTCGGCGAGTCCTACGACACGTACCGGCACGCGGTCCCGGCATGGTGGCCCCGGCTCACCCCGTGGCGGGGGCCCGAGTCAGTCTGAGCACGACAACGACCAACCCCATACGCGGAGGTGTGGCCCCGTGGCGTACGACCCCCAGGTGCAGCGACTGCGCGACCGCCGGATCGAGTCCGGCGCGACGCCGCTCTACGCCCTCTCCGTCGCGGACGCGCGGGCGGCCGACCTGGCCGACATCCAGGCCGGGGGCGGCGCACCCGAGCCGGTAGCCGAGGTCAGCGACCTGCACATTCCGGGGCCCGGCGGCGACCTGCCGATCCGCGTCTACCGCCCGGACGGGGAGGGACCGTTTCCGGTCCTGGTGTACTTCTTCGGCGGCGGCTGGGTGCTGGGCACCGTGGACACCTCCGACGGCATCTGCCGGCGCCTCACCAATGCCGCGCGCTGCCTCACCGTGTCGGTGGGCTACCGGCTGGCGCCCGAGCACCGCTTTCCGGCCGCGGTGCACGACTGCCACGCCGCCACCCGGTGGGTCGCCGCGCACGCGGACGAGTTCGGTGGCGACCCGCACCGGCTCGCCGTAGCCGGCGACAGCGCCGGGGCAACCTGGCCGCGGCCGTGACCCTGCTGGCCCGGGAGGCCGGCCCCGCGCTGGCCGCCCAGCTGCTGGTCTACCCCAATACGGACTACCGCAGCGACACTCCGTCGATGCGTGACGGCACCGACCCGTACCTGTTCAACAGCACCTCGGTCGACTGGTACTGGGGGCACTACCTGGCCGACCCGGCGGACGGCCTGGACCCGCTGGCGTCGCCGCTACGCGCGCCCGACCTGGGCGGCCTGCCGCCGGCGCTGGTCATCACCGCGGAGCACGACCCGCTGCGGGACCAGGGCGAGCAGTACGCGGACCGGTTGTCGCAGGCCGGCGTGCCCACGACGGTGACCCGCTACCCCGGCATGATCCACGGCTTCTTCGCGATGACGGGCACGCTGGACGCGGCCGGCGTGGCGCATGCCCAAGCGGCCGACTTCCTCAGCCGTGCCTACTCCACGGTGTCGTCGTGACGGCGGCCCGCTCCGGCAGGCTCTCCCGGGTGACGCTGGCACGGGTGACCGTGCTGAGCAGCGGGGCATAGCCCGACACCTCGGACACCAGCTGACCGCGCAACCGGTCGTCACCGCTGGCCTGTCCCCACACGGTTAGCCGGTAGTTGACCTCGGTGTCCGGCACGCGCAGCGACGACATCCACGCGCTGGGCGGTCCCCCGAGGCGCCATGCAGGGAGACCGGCGCGAAGTCGGCCTCCGGCGCCGAACCGGAGCCGTCCAACGGACCGCCGGCGACGCCCGCGTGCACCGTGATGGCCCCGGTGCCCAAATAGCTCAACTGGAACGCAAGCAGGTGCTCATGGTGCTGCTCGTCGACGGGCAACAGCCCGGCGGACAGCAGAAGGCCGTCAGCCTCGTAAAAGAGCACCACGGCACCGGCGCACTTAAGACGCACACCACCCATGTTGGTAGTGGTTCCCTCCGCTCCGTCCCCGCCGCGCCCGCGAGAGAGAATTTCCCTTGAAATTAGCGAAGCGCGCCACGGCCGGCGTCACCCATCCGTCCGATTCTGGCCGACACATGGTGGTGCCACCCCAATCCATCGGGGTGGCACCACCAGAGGTTCAGCCGAATCTGTCCACTTCAGACAGCTTGGTCCACTCAGGACCCGACGTCGGTCAGCGACGGGCCGCTGACACGGTTTGGCCGGCGCCGGACCGGGCGACCGGCACCGGCCGCGGCTCGGCGCGTCCCGGGATGCCGAGCGTGACGAGCGCGCCGACGGCGAGCGCCGAGGCCGCCACGAGGTACGCCACCACGAGCCCGTCGGTGAACGTCTGACCCGAGGTGAAGCCGCCGTACGCGCCGAGGATGGCACCCGCCACGGACACGCCCAGCACGGTGCCGAACTGCCGGATCGCGTTCGACACGCCGGACGCCACGCCCTCCAGCTCGGGCGGTGCGAACCCGATCGCCAGCTGGGCTACGGGTGCGAGGAACGTGCCGAGCCCCAGTCCGGTGAGGATGAACGGGATGACCAGCCGCCCGTACGCGAGGTCCGGCTCGGCGATCAGGCCCACCCAGCCAATGCCCACGGCCTGCATGATCAGGCCGAGGAAGACCAGCGGGCGACCACCGATCTTGTCGGTCAGCCGGCCCGAGATGGGCGCGGCCAGCAGCGGCATCGCGGTCCACGGCAGCGTACGCACGCCGGCTTCCAGCGGCGTGTACCCGAGGACCGTCTGCAGGTACTGGGTGGCCAGGAAGATGGCGCCGAAGACCCCGAACGGCATGATCAACGCGGCGACCATGGTGAGGCTGAAGCCGCGGGTGCGGAACAGGCTCAACGGCACCATCGGCGCCTTCGCCCGGCTCTCCCACGCCAGGAACGCCAGCACCAGCACCCCGCCGCCGATCAGGCCGGTCAGCACCGAGCCGCTGGTCCACCCCTCGCCGTTGCCCCGCACCAGGCCGTAGACGATCCCGAACAGGCCGGCCGTCACCAGCACGGTGCCGACCGGATCCAGCCGCCCGGCCCCGCCCCGGCTCTCCCGTACCCGGGCCAGGACCGGGAGCAGCAGCAGGCCGATCGGCACGTTGATCCAGAAGATCCACTGCCAGGACTGGTACTCGGTGATCGAGCCGCCGATGACCGGCCCCAGCGCGATGCCGAGGCCCACCATCGCGCCCCACAGGCCGAACGCGTGCCCGCGCTGCTCCGGCGAGACCACGCTGGCCAGCAGCGTGAGCGTCAGCGGCAGGATGGCGGCCGCGCCGAGTCCCTGGATCGCACGCGCCGTGACCAGCATCCCGACGCTGTCGGACAGGGCGGCCAACGCCGACGCCGCGATGAAGACGACGAGCGCCCCGCCGAACACCGCCCGCCGGCCCAGCCGGTCACCGAGCGCGGCGCCGGACAGCAGGAACACGGCGAAGGTGAGGGTGTAGGCATTGACCGTCCACTCCAGACCCTCCAGGTCCGCGCCGAGGTCCACGCGGATCACCGGTAGTGCCGTCGTGACGACCAGGGTGTCGATCGCGACCATGAAGACCGCGACCAGAACGGCCAACCAGGTCCACCCGACGCCGCGGGTGTTTGTGGATTCCATTGTGGTTACTCCTGACGATCCTGGGAGCGCCGTGGAACGCCGCTCGCGACTCGAAACACTCGTACGTACCTGCCTCGCCAGTACCCGAGGGGAAACCTCTCCGGCGCGACCGCGCCCGAGACGATCCGCCCCAGGACGATCACGTGGTCGCCCGCTTCCACCCGGTCGTGGACCGTGCACTCGGCGTACGCCACGGTCCGGTCCAGCAGCGGGGCGCCGACCACCTCGCTGGGCCGCCAGCCGACGCGCGCGAACTTGTCCCTGGTCCGGCTGGCGAACAGGTCGGAGAACTCGGATCCCTCGGCATCAAGGAAATTGACCACGAAGCAGCCGCGCGCCTGGATCGCGTCCAGCGTCCGGCTGGGCGGCTTGACGCAGGTGAGCAGCAGCGGCGGGTCGGCCGACACGCTGCACACCGCGGAGGAGGTCATGCCGCACGGGTTGCCCTCCTGGTCGAGCCCCGTCACCACGCTCACGCCGCTGGTCAGCGATCCCATGATGGTGCGAAACGCATCGAGGTCCACACTGGACAGGTCGGGACGGTTCACAGCGCACCTCCTTCGACCGCGGCCACCAGCGCGGCCCGGTCCGTCTTTCCGTTGGCGGTCAGCGGCAGCCGCTCCGCCACGCACACTCGATCGACGGTCATGTACGTGGGCAGCCGCTCGGCACACAGCCGCTTCAGCTCCAGCAGGCCGGGCCGGGCGGCGCCGGGGGCCGGTACCACCACGGCGTGCAGGGCCGCGTCCAGTCCCGCGCCCACGACGATGACGGCCACGTGGGCGATGCCCGGGTGCGCCCCGATGACCGCCTCGATCTCGGCCGGCTCGATCCGGTGCCCGCGCACCTTGACCAGGTCATCGCGGCGCCCCAGGAACTCCAGCCGCCCGTCCGGGTCGAACCTGCCCAGGTCACCGGTGCGGTACGGGCCCTCATGCGCCGGCCGGCCCCAGTAGCCGAGCATCACCGTCGGGCCGGACACCACGATCTCGCCCGTCCCGTCCGGGCCCGCGCCGTCGAGCAGGATGGAGTCGCCGGAGGCCGGCACACCGATCGGCAGCGGGCGGGTCCGGCCGGCGTCCCGCTCGCCGACCTCGTACGCCGCGCAGACGTTGGTCTCCGTCGGGCCGTACCAGTTGTGCAGGCGCACGCCCGGCCACGCGGCGCGCAGCTGGTGGACGTACGCGATCGGCATCACCTCGCCGGCGAACACGCACGCGCGCAGCGCGGGCGGCGGGCCGTCCGCGAGGAGCCCGCCGTCCCGGATCATGAGGATCAGCGCGGACGGCACCGAGTACCAGACCGTGATCTCCTGCTCGCGCAGGAAGCCGGTGAGCCCGCCCGGGGCGTACGCCAGCGTTTCCGGGACGGGGTGCACGCAGGCGCCGGCCCGGAACGCCGCGTAGATGTCGAAGACCGACAGGTCGAAGTTGAGCGGCGCGTGGTTGGCCAGCCGGTCGCCGGGGCCGACGGCCAGCAGGTCACCGGCCCACGCCACGAACGCGACGGCGTTGCGGTGGCTGAGGCACACGCCCTTGGGC
Source organism: Phytohabitans rumicis (assembly GCF_011764445.1). Taxonomy (NCBI): domain Bacteria; kingdom Bacillati; phylum Actinomycetota; class Actinomycetes; order Micromonosporales; family Micromonosporaceae; genus Phytohabitans; species Phytohabitans rumicis. Next base: position 5,469,543 of record NZ_BLPG01000001.1, on the reverse strand, counting down.
TCCCCGGTGGAGCCCGAGGTGTACAGGATGTACGCGGGGTCGTCCGGGCCGCCGTCGACCGGCGGGGTGTCGGCCGCCGGCGCGCCCTCCAGCGCGGTGATGTCCACCGCGTTGGCGAGCGCGCCGGCGCTGTCCGGGACGGTGCGATCGGCGGTGCCGGCGTCCACCACGACGAGAGCCGCTCCGGCGTCGGCCACGATCCGGGCCACCCGTGCCGGCGGGTTGGCCGGGGACACCGGAACGTAGACCGCGCCCAGCCGCAGCACGGCCTGGGTCAGCGCGAACGTGCGGACGCCCTTGCCGGCCCAGATCACCACGCGGTCGCCGGCCCGCACGCCGGCGCGGTGCAGCCCGCCCGCCTGGCGCCGGGCCAGGTCGTCCAGTTCCGCGTACGTGAGCCGCCCGTCCGCGGCGGCGACGGCTGGCGCGTCGGGGTACGGGCGGCAGCCACGCGGGCGTACCACTCCAGCCGTACGGGCTCCTCGCGCTCGGTCACAGGCCCAGCTCCCTCGCGATCAGCAGCCGCTGGATGTCGGACGTGCCGGAGAAGACGGTGCTCGGCACGGTGTCGCGCAGCAGGGTCTCGATCCCGTACTCGCGCAGGTAGCCGTGCCCGCCGAAGATCCGCACGGCGTCCAGCGCGCTGGCCACGGCGGCCTCGGAGACGGCCAGTTTGGACAGTGCGACGCTCAGCTCACCGCCGCGCCCCTGGTCCATCTCCCAGCACGCCTTGTAGAGCAGCAGCCGGGCGCTTTCGGTGCGCATCTTGATGTCGACGACGCGGTTCGCCACGGACTGGAAGTCGCCGATCCGCCGCCCGAACTGCCGGCGCGTGCGGGCGTGCTCGACGCATCGGTCCAGCAGCCGGTCCAGCAGCCCCACGTAGCCGGCGAACAGGCAGGCCCGCTCCCACCGCATGGAGTGCTGGAAGATGGCGCCGCCCTGGCCGGGCTCGCCGAGCACGCGGGCGTCGGGCACGAAGCAGCCGTCGAACCGGACGGTGCTCGCGGCGGCCGACTCCAGGCCCATCTTGCTGAACGGCTCGCCGACCACGACGCCGGGCGCGGTCCGGTCGACGGCGAACGCGGTGATGCCGAGATGTCCCGCGGCCGGGTCGGTGGTCGCGTACGTCACCAGCACGTCGGCCACCGGCCCGTTGGTGGCGAAGCTCTTCTCGCCGGTGAGGACGAAGCCACCGGGGACCGCCGTCGCGGTGGCCGCCAGCCGGGACACGTCCGAGCCGGCGTCGGCCTCGGTCATCGCGTTCGCCGCGATCAGGTCGCCGGCACACATCCCGGGCAGCAACCGCTCGCGCGCCTCGGCGCCGCCGAACTCGGCGATCGGCACCCCGCAGGCGAACAGGTGCGCGCTCGCGGCGAACACCAGGCCGGTGTCGGCGCAGCCGCGGCCGAACGCCTCCACCTGCCGGGCGGTGTCGAGCGCGCCGAGGCCGCCGCCGCCGTACTTCTCAGGCAGGCAGAGGCCGAGCAGGCCGAGATCACCCAGCGTCAGCCAGCCTGCCCGGCGGTCCGTCTCGGCACGGAACGTGTCGCCCCGAATGCCGCAGTGACGCGGTCCACAGTGGCCGCGAATTCCGACTCCCGCTCAGCTGACCAGGCGAAGTGCATGGCACCTCCCCCGGACCTGCGCCGCAATCCATCGGGGTGACCTGGGCATACAGGCTTACTGACTGGTAAAATATTTGATCCCGGAACTTTATTAACCGTCGTAGATCCGGCTACGCACCGTAGATCATTGGGAAAGTGCGAGTAGTTGCGGAGATACTTGACCGTCGATGGTTTGGGCCCGTTCATCGCTGAGCGGCCCGGGTCGTTTAGAGGTGGTACGTGACATCCGCAGGACCGGGAAGCGTCAACGGTGATGTTGGCGGCCCGCAAGGCACCACCCGGCGTGTGATTCTCGATGTCGCCCGCCAGGAGATCTCCGAACATGGGATCGACGGCGTCAGTATCCGCAGCATCGCGCGGCGGGTCGGCGTCGATCCCAAGCTCGTACGGCACTACTACGGCTCCCGGGAGCAGCTGCTGCGCGAGGCGGTCCAGGTGGACATGGACCCGGGAAGCTTGCCGAGCGGCTGCTGCACGGCAGCCGGCGGCGGCTCGGCCGGCACATCGCCACCGTCCTGCTGGAGCACTGGGACAGCCCGCGCACGATGGTCCCGTACCGTGCCCGCCTGTCCGCGTCGCTGACCGACCAGAAGGTGGCGGAGGCCATGCACGACGACTTCGTCGCCGCCTTCTTCGGCCGGCTCGCCACCGAGGTCAGCCCGGACCAGCCGGAGCTGCGCGCATCGCTGGCGGCCTCCCAGGTGATCGGTCTGGCCGTGAGCCGCTACCTGGTAGAGGAGCCGACGCTGGTGGCGTGCAGCCGGGAGGAGCTGATACGCATGCTGGGGCGCACGATCCAGCACTATCTCACCGCCGATCTGGCGCCCGCGGCGGCGTAGCCGGCCGCCGCGGTGGCGGTTACCGGATTCTGCCCGCACCAGCGCTGGAGCGCGGCGCGGCAGAGCCGGGCCGCGACCGAGGGCCGCGTGGTCCGGGTCGACCAGGCCACGTACCCGTCGGGCCGGACCAGCAGCGCCGTCAGGCGGTCCAGGCGGCCGGACGGCACCGCCTCCGCGACCACCGCACGGACCCGGTCCGGCCACGCCTTGGCGTGCATCGCCGGCGCCGAGTCACCGCCCAGCACCACGAGCAGGAAACGGCCGTCGCGCTGCAGCTCCCGCAGGCGCAGCGTGCCGCCCTGGGGCTGTACCAGCTCGGCGTCCGGCACCGGCCGGCCATCCAGCGGGCCGGCCGCGGTCGCCGGCGTCGCATGGGCGGGCCGGGTGGTGTCCAACCCGAAGAGGTCCCGGACCGCCAGGCAGGCGCCCACCGGGTCCGCGCAGGACGGGCTCAGCAGCGCGGTCGCGCGGTCCGTCGCCTGGATCACCCGCTCCGCGACCGGCCGCCGCTCGGCCTCGTACGTGTCGAGCAGTCCGTGGGGTGCCCAGCCGCGGACCACGGCGGCGAGCTTCCACCCGAGGTTGAACCCGTCGCCCAGGCACAGGTTGATCCCGTGCCCACCCACCGGAGAGTGCAGGTGCGCCGCGTCGCCGGCCAGCAGCACCCGACCCTGGCGATAGCGGGTGGCGAGCCGTTCGTGCAACCGCAGCCGGCCCAGCCAGCGGGGCTGCCCGGGGGCGGTGTCGGGGCCGTACATCCGGCCCAGCAGCCCGTGCAGTTCCTCGCCGGTCGGCGGCCGCTCGCACCACGGCTGGGTGGAGTCGATGCAGGTGAGCCGGTGCCAGCCGTCGTGCCACCCCACGGAGAGCGCGGCGATGCCGGGTCCGAAGTGGATGGTGGCGTCGCCCGGCGGCGGGTTCAACAGCCGCACCTCCGCCTGGAGGGCACCGAATCCGTACGCCTGGCCGGCGAACTCGATGCCGGCCAGATCGCGGACGGCGCTCTCCGCGCCGTCGCAGCCCACCACGTACGCCGCCCGCTCCTGCCACTCCCGCCGCTCGCCGCGCACCAGCACGGTGACGCCGTGGTCGTCGGACGACAGCCCGGTGACCTCGGCGCCGCGGATCACCTCCACGCCCAGCCCGACGACGCGGGCCGTGAGCTGCTCGACGACCTCGCTCTCGGGCATCACGTTGAGATACGGAAACCTGTCGGTCGGCGCGCCGAGCTCCACCGTGCCGGCCGACGCGATGTCCAGCTGAGCCACCTGCCGGCCGCTGGCGATGAACCGCTCGACGCAGCCACGCAGACTCAGGGCCGCCATCGTGCCGGCCGTGAGGCCCACCAGCCGGTGCCGGGGCGCCGGCTCGGGCCGGCGTTCCAGCACCCGGCACGCGACGCCGGCCAGCGCCAGTTCCGCCGCGACCGTCAGGCCGGCCGGCCCGGCGCCGACAATGATCACCCTGCCATCGATGACTTTGCTCATCACTGCACCGCCCCCATGCGAATCCCCCGTTCAGTCGTTTCTGCGCCTCGCCCGGCCGGTGGCCGCCGACGACCCGTCACGTTGTCCCTGGTCAGCAGCCGTTTGAAGTCCCGCGGCGCGATCGTGCTGACCCAAGCGACCATGAGCAGGCGGCGCAGCATGGTGAAGTGGTAGTACCGCGCCTTCGGATCGCCGAAGGCGTACAGCGGCGGGGCGAATTTGGCCCGCCGCAGTGCCTGGAAGATGCCGGCGGCCGCGGCCCCGGGCGCCAGCCTGCCCGCCCGCACCGCCGCGAACCGGGCGAAGAAATCGTCGAGCAGGCGCCCCAGGCCATCGGGCGTGTCGAACCACAGCGCCCCGCCGGCGAACCGCTCCACCGGCGCCCACGAGCCCACCGCCAGCGCATCCGCCGTCGCCCTCTTGAGCGAGAGGTGGGCCAGGATCTGCCACAGCAGCCAAACCCTGGTGAACGCGTTGAACAGGCGGAAGTCGTCGCACGCGGTGCGGGCGGCGGCCAGCATCCGGTCGTTGAACGCGATCAGCTCGCCCTGGTACGCGGCCACCCGGGCGAACTGCTCGCCCGCGGGCGCCCCGTCCTGGACGATCCGCAGCAGCGCCGCGGCGAGCGCGTGCACGATCTCCGCGCCCATCGTGGCGTCCCGGGACAGGAAGTCGTCGGTCCGGCACGCCGCGCGCTCCATCGCGAACCAGCGGTCGCCGTACGTCGCCGCGGGCAGCCGCTGCCACGGGTCACCGCCCACCCACGGCCCGACGGCCTCGGCCCCGGCGAACTGCTCCGCGACGCTGGGCAGGGTGGCCACCAGGGCCTTGAACGCCGCCGCGGCGTCGGCCGGCAGATCGGCGAACCGGTGCGGGTCGACGCCTACCGTCACCCCGCAGACGGGGTGCACGGAGCCGTCGTGGTTGCCGTGGTCGACCACCTGAATCCAGCCGCCGGGGAACAGGTGGTGGATCGTGCCCTTCGACCAGGCGGTGGCGCCGGGATAGCCGGCGACGTCGAGGCACCCTTCGAGCGGTGTCACGCCGCGCAACTGCCCCGACAGCAGGCGGGAGCGCAGGAGCAGCGGATCCGTTGCCCCGCCGCGCCCCGGACCCAGCCCGGCCCGCAGCGGGGAGTCGACCCCGCACGCGTCCACCGCGTACCGCGCGGTGAACTCCCGGCCGTCCGCCAGGGCCACGGCCACCCCGTCACCGGCCGGCCGGAGCGCGACCACCGGCGCGCGGTCCGGCAGGGTGTGCGCGCCGTACGTCGCGGCAATCTCGCGGGCGTAGTCGTCGACCACCGGCCGGTACGGATGCCACTCGCCGTGCTCCCCGGCACGTGGAACTGCACGGTGTGCGCCGGGTCGTGCCGCCGCCCAGGGGTGTGGTGCAGGAAGGCGAGGCTCTTCTTGATCCCGCTGACCCGGCGGACCCGCTCGGGCAGGTCCACGAAGTGTGCGAAGGCCGCGATCTCCGGCACGTCGAACCGTTCCGCCAGCAACTGGTAGACGGCGGTGGTGTACGGGACGGTGCTGTCCCCGCCGGGCTCGGTGCCCCGGTCGGGCCCGTCGACCAGCAGCACGCGTACGCCCTGGCGGGCCAGGACCGCGGCGAGCAGCGCCGGTGTCAGGTGCCCGCCGACGATCGCGACGTCGTACGGGGTCGTCGGGTCGGCAACAGGTGTGGACATGGCAGACCTCCCAGTTCTCTGCGGACGCCCCGGTCAGAAGATCTTCCGGCCGAGCACGAACTCCTTCGCGGCCTCGCGGACGAAGCCGAGCATGATCCGGCGCACGTCCGGCGGCGCCTTCGTCGCGGCCCACAGCATCGTGCGGGCCAGCTTGGGCGGCGTGGGGTTGATGAACCGCAGCTTCCGGTCGGTCCAGCCGAAGTGCCGGGGCACGAACGGGGCGCGGTTGAGGTGGTCGTACAGCGCGTCGGCCGCCTCCCGGGCGTTGATCCGTCCGGCCTCGAAGTCGTCGCACTGGCGCACCATGTCGTTGAACAGCTCGCCGTAGCCCACGTGGTCAGACCAGTGCAGGCCCGGGTTCTCGGTGTTCTCCAGCTCGATCAGGTGCCGGTCGTCGCCGTCGGCCCGCCAGCGGCGGAACGCCTCGTGCGCCCGGAACGTGCCAGCGTTGGAGCCCCAGGCCCAGATCCGGAACACCGCCGTCCACAGGTCGTAGTCCTCGAACGAGATGTACGCGGCGTTGACCAGCTTGTCGTTGCCGTCGAACAGGGCCTGCTGCCGCTTCTCCACGTCGGCGAAGCGGTCGGCGGAGAAGTCGTCGTCCTTGACCGCCCGCAGGATCCGCCAGGCCAGCACGTTGACCGCCTCGCAGGTGTTCGACAGGCCGCGGGAGAAGAGCGGGTCGAGGAACGCGGCCGCGTGCGCCAGCAGCACCCAGCGGTCGCCCACCGTCTGCTTGGACGAGTACTGCAGGCGGTCCGTGCGCACCCACTCGCGCATCGGCTGGGCGCCCTCGAACTGCCGGGCGATGTCCGGGAACCGCGCGGCGTGCTCCCAGAACTCGTCCTCGGCCGAGGCGCCCTCGCGCTGCGGGTAGCGGCGCTCGTCCATGGTGAGCCCGACGCTGCACAGCGGGTTGCGCGAGGACTTGTGGTTGTCGAACGCGATGATCCAGAACCAGCCGCGCTCGAACAGGTGGTGCACGGTGCCCTCGTACCAGGGCACCGGCGGGGTGTCGGCCTTCGCCCGCTTGAAGACGGCGTCGGTCGACGGGACGGTCAGCATGTGGTTCCAGATGGCCCTGGAGTGGTGCTTGAACCGGCACGGGTCGTCCCGGAGGTTGAACTTCTGGGCCAGCGGGGACCGGTATCCGCTGGAGTCCACGACGTACCGCGCGCGGAACTGCTCACCGCGCGTCGAGCTGACCGTGACGTGCGAGTCCTCGAAGTCGACGTCCGCGATCGTGAAGTTCAGCCGCGCGACGCAGCCGTACTTGATGGCGGCGTGGAACAGGTACGCGTCGGTGTCCTGCCGGTACATGTGCGCGGTCTCGTGCAGCAGCTTCGGGAAGTTGAACATCGTCAGCTGCATCGGGTCCTGCTGCTTGCCCTCTTGGTGGTTGAGGAACCCGAAGTGGTTCTTCACTCCGTGCCAGGGCGAGATGATCCGCTGGCAACCGGTGTATGTGGACAGTGCCAGCAGCTCCGGCACCTGGTAGCGCTCGGCCATGGTACGCAGCGACACCAGCATGTTCGGGATCGTCGACTCGCCGATCGCGAACTTCGGGTGTGCCTTGGCATCGACCATCAGCACCTTGGCCCCGTTGCGGGCCAGGATGCAGCCCAGCATGGAGCCGGCGAACCCGGAGCCCAGGATCGCGACGTCGTAGAGCGGCTTTTCGGCGCTGGTCAGTTCACTCATCGGGCACTCCTCATGCGGCTGAGGCGGATCACTTGGGCTCGGGCACGCGCAGCCGGCGGCCGATCACGGGCCAGCCGGCAAGGATTTGCTTGATCTCCTCGATGGGCTCGAACTCGCCCTTGGCGAACCGCTTCTTCATGAAGAGGGTCAGCCCGTCGTACGTCAGCTCGCCGATCGACGGCGGCGCCTTCCGCTTGGCCCAGCGCAGCGTGGAGAGGATCTTCGGGACGCTGGCGTCGGTCCACTGGTTGTCCGGTTCGGCCAGCCCGAAGGCCGGCGGCACGAAGTCGGCGGCGCGCAGCAGTGCGGTGATCTCCTCCGCCGTCTGTCCGGCTTCGGCCTCGCCCGCCTGTACGGCCTGCATCTTGCGGCCGACCTCGGTCAGCAGCTTCAGCACCGCGACGTGGTCGGCGTTCTTCACCCGGCTCGGGTCGAAAGTGGACAGTGTGACCCGCCACCACGGCTTCTCCATGCGGCTCAGCACGGACGGGTCGCGGCTGTCGACGAACTGGGCGTACGCCTTGTTCACCTCGAACGTGGCCAGGATCTGGCTCAGCGACCAGACCCGGAACCAGGCGTCCCACAGCCGCCAGTCCCCGAACGACGTGTACGCGTTGGCCACCAGGTCGTCGTTGAAGTCGAGCTGGCCCTGCTCCAGCTCCTGGACCGCCTCGAACCGCTCGACCGCGAAGTCGTCATCCTTGATCGCGTCCAGCAGCCGCTGGACGAGCACGTTGATGATCTCCATGGTGTTGGACAGCCCGCGGGAGAAGAGCGCGTCGATGAACCCGGCCGCGTGCGAGGTGAGGCACCAGCGATAGCCGACCGTCTGGTTCGGCGAGTACTGGAGGCGACCGGTGCGGGTCCAGTCGCGCACCGCCCGCGCGCGGGCGAACTGCGGCTCGATGCCCGGGAACTGGGCGATGAACCGGCGGAACTCCTCCTCGGGCGTGCAGTCCGGCACCGGATGGATGCGCGGGTCGTAGTTCACCCCCACGCTGCACAGTGGATTGGTCGCCCGCGGATGGTTGTCGAACGGGATCACCCACATCCAGCCGCCGGGGAAGATGTGGTGCAGCGTGCCCTCGTGCCACGGGCTCGGGTGGTGGTAGCGGCTCTTCGGCGCGATCTCGTCGTACGGGCGGACCCCGACCATGTGGGTGAACAGGCTGCGCGAGTGGTGCCGCAGCCGGGTCGGCTCCTCACGGAGCGAGAACTGCTCGGCCAGGAACGACCGGAAGCCGCTGGCGTCCACGATGAACTTCGCGTGGAACGGCTCGCCCCGGTCGTGCCGCACGGTCACGCCGCTCTCGTCGATGTCGACGGAGGAGATGCGCACCTGCTGCCGCACCGTCGCGCCGTAGCGCGCCGCCACCATGAGCATCCAGTTGTCGGTGTCCTGCCGGAAGAAGTGGTTCTCGGTGTGGGTGATCTTCGGGATCGGGAACATGTTGGTCTGGCGCGGATCCTGCTCCTCGCCCGGCCGGTGGTAGAGGAAGCCGAAGTTGCGCTTCACCCCGCCGCTGGTGCTCACCTTCGCGTGCACGGCCTCGAACGTCGTCAGCCACTTCAGCTCCGGTACGCCGTACCGCTCGCTGACCAGCCGCATCATCATCGACGTGTACGGGATCGTGGACTCGCCGATGGCGAACCGGGGATGGGTGCCGGCGTCCACGATCAGCACCCGGGCGCCGTTGCGTGCCAGGCACGCTGCCAGCACCGAACCGGCCAGACCGGACCCCAGGACCACCACGTCGTACGTCGTGTCCTGCGCCCTGCTGGCATTGAAATCGCTCACGGCGCCTCTCCTCACATGACCGGGGAACCAGGAACGGGGGACGGGGACGGCCCGCCAGCCGGCGCGGGCAGGTAGCCGGCCTGCAACAGCCAGCCGAGGTACGTCTGCAACAGCGCGTCGTCGAGCGGCGGGCACAGGATGCCGGTGCCCGCCAGCCCGACCTCCACCGCCGCGTCGTCGTAGTCGATCGCCTCTTCGCCGCCCACGATGAACTCCTCGACCAGGTCCATCACGGGGTGCAGCTCGTTCGGTCGCTCCGGATAGGACTCCCGCAGCGCGTCCCACCACTGGTCGACCGGCACCAGCGGCACCGGCCAGCCGTACCGGCGCAGCGCGCCGACCAGGTCGCGGAACGCCATCTTCTGCCCGTTGACGAGGTGGTACGTGCCAACCGCGCCGGCCAACGAGAGCCGCACCAGGCTCGTCGCGACGTAGTCGACCGGCGTCATCTCGATGTCGATGTCGAGATCGGGTGCCATGCCGAGCTGCAGGCAGCCCTTGATCACCCGGGTCGTGAAGTGGGTGGTCAGGCACGCGCCGGTCCGCGAGTCGCCGAGCACCCGGCCGGGACGGTAGACCGCGACCGGGACACCCCGCTCGCGGGCCAGCTCCACCAGGCGCTCGGCCGCCCACTTCGTCTGCGCGTACCCGGTGACCAGCCGCCCCGCGGAGGCGAGGTCGTCTCCCTCGGCGATCCGCCGGCGGCCGTCCTGCGGAATGCCCCAGATGCCGTACGTGGACACGTGGTGCACCGGCGTGAGCCGCCCGCCCCCGCAAGCCAGCCGGAGGATCTCGGCGGTGCCCTCGACGTTCGCCGGGCGCAGCTGGTCGTACGTGTAGCTGAAGTTGACCCACGCGCCGTTGTGGTAGATGGCGTCCAGCCGCCCGGCCAGCGCCTCGAACCGGTCGGCCGGCAGGCCCAGCATCGGCCGGGCCAGGTCGCCGGGGACGGCCACGACGCGCTCGGCGGCGCCGTCCGGCCACGGCAGGTAGCGCTCCATGTTGGACCGCAACCGGGCCAGCCCGCCCGCCGGGTCATCCGCGCGCACCAGGCAGTGCACCCGGGCCGGCGTCTTGGCCAGCAGCTCGGCCAGCAGGTACGCCCCGACGAACCCGGTCGCGCCGGTCAGCAGCACCTCGCGCGGCGGCCGTACCGGTGCGGTGGCCGCCGCCGGCGCGCGGATCGCGGGGTCGAGCGCCACCTCGCGGGCGATCCAGGCCGGGTCTTCCGGGCCTTCACCCTCGGTCGCCGGACCGGCCGTGCCGGCCAGGTAGTCCGCCCACTCGCCCAGCGACGAGCGCTCGAAGAGATCGCTGGCCCGGACGGTGACCCGCAGGTCCCGCTTGCAGCCGCGCACCACCTCCATGACCATCAGCGAGTCCAGCCCGTACGCCATCAGGTCGACGTCGTCGGACAGCGTGGCCGGATCGGCGCCGAGCACGCCGCCGAGCACGCCGCGCAGATAGTCGGTGAGCACGGCGGCGGCGCCCTCCGCACCGGCGGCGGCCAGTTCGGCCAGCACCGGCGCCGCCGCTTCGCTCCCCGCGGCGTCCTCGGCGACCTCGACGGTGCTCAGCATCGGCCGGTCGGTGCGGGCCTGCATGACCGGCTTGAACACGCTCCAGTCGACCGCGCTGACCACCCGGTGCGGCCGATCACCGGCGAGCAGCCCGCCCAGCAGCCGCAGGCACTGCGGCGCGGACAGCGGGCGCAGGCCCGTGGCGCGCAGGAAGGCGAGCACGTCCGCGCCGAAGAGCTGGGTCGGCAGGTCCCACGGGCCCCAGCTGACCGACAGCGCGGGCGCGCCCTGGGCCGCGCGGTGCTCGGCCAGGCCGTCCAGGAACGCGTTGCCGGCCGCGTAACTGGCCAGGTGCTGCGAGCCCCAGGTGGCGGCGATCGACGAGAAGCCGAGGAAGAAGTCCAGTTCGAGGCCCTGGCAGAGCTGGTGCAGCTGCCAGCCGCCGATCACCTTGGGCCGCCACACCCGCCGGTACTCGCCGGGCTCGACCTCCCGCACGAACTGCGGTCCGGACACGCCGGCCGCGTGCACCACGCCGCGCAGCGGCCGCGGGCCGGCGTCCAGCGTGGCGAACACCCTGGCCATCGCGGCCTCGTCGGTGACGTCCGCGGCGGCGACGACGACGTCCGCCCCCATCCCGCGCAGCCGGCGCACGAGCGCCGCGCCCGGCGGATCGCCGGGCTGGTCGTCCTCCGGCCGCGGGCGTTCCGGCGGCGGCGTGCGGCCGAGCAACACGAGCCGGCCGGCTCCGGCCCGCGCCAGCCAGCCGGCCACCTCGGCGCCGATGCCGCCGAAGGCTCCGGTGACGAGGTACGTCCCATCGGCGCGCACCGGCGGGGCCGGGCGCGACTCGGCGGGGGTGAGCGGGCTGGGCACGAGCCGCGCGGCCAGCCGCCGCCCGGCGCGTACGGCCTGCTGGTCCTCGGCGGCATCGGCCAGCGCGGCGAGCAGCACGCCCGGCTCCGCGTCGCCGGCTCCGTCCGGGTCCGGGTCCAGGTCGACGATGCCGCCCCACCGGTCGGGGTGCTCCAGCGCCAGCACCCGGCCCAGGCCCCACAGCGTGGCACCGGCCGGGCTGACCACGTCGCTTCCGCCGGCCGCGGGCACCGCTCCCCGGGTCACCAGCGTGACGCGGGCGTCCGGGCAGTCGTCGCGGCCGGCGAGCTCGCGCACCAGCGCCACCGCGGTGAGGTCGGCGCGCGCGGCGTACTCGTCGAGGGCCCAGGCGTCCGCGTGCGGCGGCCGGGGCGCGTCCAGGCCGGTCAGCAGCGCCACCCGGACCGGCCGGACGGCCGCCGCGCGCCACGCGTCGACCAGTGCCCGGACCGCATCGGGCTCGGGCGCGCACGCCTGCGCCACCCCACCCACCGGCGACGCCGCAACGGTCACCTCGGCGCCGCCCGCGCGCAGCGCCGTGGCCAGCCGATCCGCGGTACGCCCGGCGTCGCCGCCCGGGTCCGCCACCACCAGCCAGCCCTCGCCGGCAACCGGTAGGTCGGTGGCGCAGTCGCCGATGTCGTGCCAGCCGATCTCGTGGAGCAGCGTGTCCGGGTCCCGCCACGGCGCCGCTCCGTCCGCCGATCCGCCCGCGCGCAGTCCACGCACGTGCCCGGCGACGGTGCCGTCGGCGGCCAGCAGCGTGACCGCCTCCTCATCGGGGCCGGCGTAGGCGTACCGGATCTCGGACAGCGCCGGGGCGGTGAGCTCGGCGCAGCCGGTCACCGGACCGGAGGCCGGCTGCCGAGCTGCGGCGGCCGTCGCGGCGTCGAGCACGCCGGCCCAGCCGGGCGGCGCGTCCGCCGGCACCGGGACGAGGAAGCCAGCGTCCGGGGTGCGGTGCGCGACCGCGGGCAGGGCGGCGGCGTCGACCGGGCCGGCCTGCCCCAGCCCGGCCCGCGGATCCGGACGGCGGCGCAACCGGCCATGGGCGTGCCGCTGCCACGGGGCGCCGGCGGCCGCCTCCGCCTCGGTCTGGCTGAACACCTCCCACACCGCGGAGCCGTCCGCCGATTCGGTCACGGTGAGCCGGACCGTCGCCCGGTCCGGCTCGTCCAGCGGGACCGGTACGGGCGCGTCCACGTCCGAGACGCGCGGCCAGTCCCCGCCCAGGCAGTCCCGGGCCGCCGCCACCGCGGCGTCGACGAGGGCGCCCAGCGGTACGGATCGGCGCCCCGCCGGGTCGATCACCGGCGCCGCCGCCCACCGCCGCACCGGCAGCTCGTACGCCGGCACCGGGCCGGGCAGGCGGTGCGCCTCGTCACCGGGCCGGGCGGCCCGGGAGCCACCCGCCGGCGGCGCCGCGGCGGGCGCCTCCCGGAACCAGTAGGAGTCCCCGCGCCACGGGGTGGTCGGCAGGGGCACCCTGGCGACTTGCTCGCCGTCGTGAAACGCGGCCCAGTCCGGCCGGGCACCCCGTACGCACAGCGCGCCGAGCGCCCGCAGCACGGCCCGCTGGTCGTCCAGGCCGGCACGCAACGTGGATACGAACATCGCCTCCGGGTCGCCCACCTCGGCGGCCACTGTGGACGATGCCGACACCGGACCCAGCTCCAGGAACGTGCGGCAGCCGGAAACGTGCAGCGCCCGTACGGCCTCGGCGAAGCGGCCGGTGCCCGTCGCCAGCCCCGCCCAGTGTTCGCGCCCGAACCCGTCCGCCGCGACCCAATCACCGGTCACAGTGGACACCATCGGGATGGCCGGCGCGGTGGCATTGACTGCCGGCAGGGCCGTCGACCGGGCGCGCGCGGCCACCAGCGCCGCCGCGTCCGGCAGCGCCAGCGCGCCCGCCACGCAGCCGGCCACGATCTCGCCGACGCCATATCCGGCCACGGCGGCCGGGCGCAGGCCCCACGACAGCCACATCGCCGCCAGCGCGTACTGCAACGCGAACAGCGCCGGCTCGGGCTGGTCCACTGTGGAGTCCAGCAGCTCGGCGCACTGCTCGAACGCCTCCCCGAACGCGGGCTCGGCGAACAGCCCGTCCCCGGTGCCCGCGTACGGCACGTCCGCGCCGGTGAACAGCCAGGCCACCCGGCGCTGCCGGTGCGGCGGCAGGGCCCCGACGGTCACGCCCGGGTCGCCGCCGCCGCGGGCGTACGCGGACAGCGCGTCGGCCAGGTCGTCCACGCCGGCGGCCTCGACGGCCAGCCCGCGCGCCTGCACGGCCCGGCCGACCTGGCTGGTGAAGCAGGCGTCGTGCAGGTCGGGCCCGCCGGGGCCGCGCAGCCGGGCCGCGTGCGCGGCGGCCAGGTCGCGGAGCGCCTCTTCGGTGCGCGCGGAGGCCAGGAAGAGCCCGTACGGCCGGCGCGGTTCCGGCCGCCGCGGGCGCGGCACCGCCGAGGCGAGCACGGCGTGGGCGTTCGTGCCGCTCGCGCCGAAGCTGCTCACCGCGCCGATCCGGGGACCGCCCCGGTCCGGCCACGGGACACACTCGCCGGGCACCTGTACGTGCAGCCGCTGCCAGTCCACATTGGGGTTCGGCCGGCGCAGGTGCAGGTGCGGCGGCACCTCGCCGGCTTCGATGGCGAGCGCCAGCTTGATCAGGCTGGCGACGCCCGCGGCCGGCTCCAGGTGCCCGATGTTCGTCTTCACCGAGCCGACCAGCAGCGGCATCCCGGCTGGCCGGTGCCGGGCCACGGCCGCCTGCAGGGCGCGCAGCTCGATGGGGTCGCCCAGCGCGGTGCCGGTGCCGTGCGCCTCCACGTAGTCCACGTCCGCCGGGTCGACCCGGCCCTGGGCCAGCGCGGCGGCGATGACCTCCTGCTGCGCGGCCGGGCTGGGCACGGTCAGCCCGCTGGAGCGCCCGTCGTGGTTGACGGCGGACCCGCGGACGATCGCGATCACGTGGTCGCCGTCCGCCTCGGCGTCCGCGAGCCGCTTGAGCGCCACCACGCCGGCGCCCTCACCGCGCGCGTAGCCGTCCGCCGTCTCGTCGAACGTCTTGCACCGCCCGTCGGCCGCCAGCGCGCCGAACTTGCTCATCAGCACGAAGCCGTACGGGGCCAGCAGCATGTTCACGCCGCCGGCCAGGGCGAGGTCGCACTCGCGCAGCCGCAGCGCCTGGCACGCCTCGTGGACCGCCACCAGCGACGACGAGCACGACGTGTCGACCACCTTGCTGGGACCGCGCAGGCCCAGCACGTACGAGATCCGGCCGGCGGTGAAGCTGGGCTCGCCCACCAGCTGATACGCGTCGACGTCGTTGATGTCGCCGATCTGCTGCCGCAGCCGTACGTAGTCGGTGGTGCTCATGCCGAGGTACACACCGGTGCGGGTGCCCTCCAGCGCGTCGGGGGCGTACCCGGCCCGCTCCAGCGCCTCCCAGCACACCTCCAGCGCGAGCCGCTGTTGCGGGTCCATGCCCAGCGCTTCGCGTGGTGAGATCCCGAAGACCTCCGGCTCGAACCGGTCCACCCGGCCCAGGAAGCCGCCCCGGATCGTGTACGCCTTGCCCGGCGCCTGCGGGTCCGGGTCGTACAGCGCGCGGGCGTCGGCGCGCTCCGGCGGGAACTCACCGGTCGTGTCGACCCCGTTGCGGAGCACGTGCCAGAACGCCTCCGGCGTGTCGGCACCACCGGGAAACCGGCAGCCCATGCCGACGATCGCGATCGGCTCGTCCAGCCAGGCGTCGCGGCTCGCCGCGATCCGGCGCCGCAGCCGCTCGATGGTGCGCAGCGCGTCGGCCATGACCTGCCGGCTGTCCGGCAGGATCCCCTGCGTGGTGGCGGTGGTCATGTCAGCCGTCCTCCGCGAGTGTGGCCATCAGGCGGTTCAACAGGTCCTCGTCGGAGAGCCCGTCGACGCCGTCGTCGTCCGGGTCGACGGCGAGGCCCTCGGCGGGCGGAGCCGGTGCCTGCGGCGCGACCGACTCCAGCAGGTGCCGGGCGAGCGCCCGGCTGGTGGGAAACTCGAAGGTCAGCGTCGCCGGCAACTCCACGGCGTACTCCTCGGCCAGCCGGTCGCGCAGCGCGACGGCCAGCACCGAGTCCATGCCAAGCTCGAAGAAGCCCTGGTCGGGCGCGATCGCCGCGGCCGAGTCCTCGCCCAGGACGGCGGCCACGGCGGCGAGCACCGAATCGAGCAGCCGGTCCAACCGCTGCGCCGGTGGGACGGCCAGCAGCCACGCGGCCGCGGCCGGTACTTCGTCCCCAGCCGGTACATCGTCCGCGGCCGGCGTCGCCCCGCTTATCCAATGTGGACGGCGTTGCCACGGGTACGACGGCAGCGAAACGCGGTACGGGCGCCGCCCGATGAGCCGGTCCCAGTCCACCACGCAGCCGTGGACGTAGAGCTGGGCGACGGTGTCCACAATGGCGTCCGGCCAGGGTCGGGTGGAGGTCAAGGCGGTGCCCGCGATACCGGCCGGGACACGGCCGGCGTCGACGGGCACCAGCAGCGGCGCGCCGGACTCGCCGCCGGCGGTCAGCCACAGGGGTACGCCGGGCACCACGCCCGGCACCGGCACTGTTCCGCCGCCCGCGCCGCGAAGCGCTTCGCCTGCGCCCAGCAAGCCGGCCGCGTGCGCCGCTGCCCACCCTCCGATGCCGGAGCCGGCCACCGCCGCGGGCGAGACGCCGTGGTCCCGCCACACGTCGGTGAGCGCGATCTGCACGGCGGTGACCGCGATCGGGTCCCCGGCCGCGAGCCCGCCGCCGCGCAGCGCGTCCCGGGCCTCCGGACCGATCCCGTCGAGCGCGGCGCGGAACGCCGGCTCGGACCGGTCCATCTCGGCCCATGGCACGGCGGCGCTGCCGCCGTACACCAGGATGAACCCGGGCGTCGAACCGGCCGGCGCGACGCCGGCGTGGGCGGTACCGCCGGCGAGGCCGGTGGCCAGCTCCGCCGCGGTGTGCCCGACGGCGGCGACCCGGTGCTCCAGTTGCGTGCGGCGCGCGCCGGCGGTGTGGCACGCGTCGGCCAGCTCGCCGGCGGGCAGGCCGGCGATCCGCTCCCGCATCCGCTCCCGGACGGCCACCAGCGCCGCCTCGTTCGCGGCGGACGCGACCAGCAGGTGCGCCCGGGCCGGGGCCGCGGGCGGCGCGGGGTCCGGCGCCGGCACCCCGGCGAGTACGACGTGCGCGTTCGTCCCGGTGAACCCGAAGGCGCTCACCCCGGCGACCCGGTCGGGGCCGGCCGGGGAACGCCAGGGCACCCGCTCGGTGACCACCCGCACGCCGAGCCGGTCCCAGTCGACCTGCCCGGTCGGGCGGGTGAAGTGCAGGTGTCGCGGGATCTCGCCATGCCACAGCGCGAGCGCGGTCTTGATCAGGGCCGCCACGCCGGCGGCCGCCTCCAGGTGCCCGATGTTGCTCTTCACCGAGCCCACCAGCAGCGGGCGGTCGGCCGGACGCCCGCTGCCCAGCGCCCGGTCCAGCGCGGTCAGCTCGGCCGCGTCGCCGAGCCGGGTGCCGGTGCCGTGCGCCTCCACGTACTCCACGGCGGCGGGCGGCACGTCGCCGGCGTCCAGCGCCGACCGGATGAGCTCCTCCTGCGCGTCCACGCTCGGCACGGTCAGGCCCGCGCTCACCCCGTTGTGGTTGACGGCGCTGCCCCGGATGACCGCGTACACCCGGTCGCCGTCGGCGCGCGCCCGGCTCAGCGTCTTGAGTACGACGACGCCGGCGCCCTCGCCGCGCCCGTAGCCGTCGGCGGCCTCGTCGAACGCCTTGCAGCGCCCGTCCGGCGCCAGGGCGCCCCCGGCCGACATCGCCAGGTACACGGTGGGCGTGGCCATCACGTTCACGCCGCCGGCCAGCGCGACGTCGGACTCCCCCGCCCGCAGGCTCTGCACGGCGAGGTGGACGGCGACCAGCGAGGACGAGCACGCGGTGTCCACGGCGAGGCTCGGGCCGCGTACGCCCAGGAAGTACGACAGCCGTCCCGGAGCGCCGCTGAACGAGTTTCCGGTGCCGTAGTAGAGGTCGATGTCCGCCATCCGGCGGGTCACCAGATGCTGGTAGTCGGTGCTGTTCATGCCGGCGTACACGGCTGTCTGGCCGCCGCGCAGGCGGTACGCGTCCAGCCCGGCGTCCTCCAGCGCCTCCCAGGCGACCTCGGCCAGCAACCGGTGCTGCGGATCCATGGCCCGCGCCTCCCGGGCCGAGACCCGGAAGAACCCGCTGTCGAAGAGGTCGACCTGGTCGAGGAAGGCGCCGCGCCGCGTAGTCACGGTGCCCGGCCCGCCCCGGCCGCCGGCCAGCAGCGCGGCCGCGTCCCACCGGTCGGCGGGTACGTCGGTGGTGGCGTCCACGCCCCCGGTCAGCAGCGCCCAGTACGCGTCGAGCCCGGCCGCGCTGGGCAGCCGGCAGCCCATGCCGACGATCGCGATCGGCTCGGCGGCGCCCGCCTCCGCGACCGCGGTGGGGCGGCGCGCGGCCGCGGTGGCCCGCCCGGCCGCGACCGGGTCGGGTCGCGCGCCCATGGCCAGCACGTGCGCGGTCAGGGCCTCGATGGTCGGGTGCTCGATGCCCGCGTCCGTGCCCAGCGCGCAGCCGAGCTCGCGCTCCAGCCGGCCGACGAAGTCCACCAGCGTCAGCGAGTTCATCCCCAGGTCGAAGAAGCCGCGCAGCGGGGACAGCCGGCGGTCGGCCGGATAGCCCAGCACCTCGGCCGCCACCCGGCCGATGACGGCCGCGACCCGCTCGCGGTCGCCCGCCGCGTCGCCATTGCGGTGCGGCCGGGCGCTCGCGCCGTTGCCGTTTCCCACCGCCGCGCCGTTGCCATTGCCGTTGCCGGCCGCCACACCGTTGGTCGGGCCGGCGCCGAACGCCGGACCGTCCACCATGGACAGCAGGCGCCCCTCGGCGTCGAAGAACCGGACCTCGGCGCGGACCGGGCCGCTCGGCCCGGCAGATCCGTTGCGCCGGCCGGGCGGCGGGTCCGGCAGCCAGTACCGATCCCCGCCGAGCGGGACCGGCGGGAGCGGCACGTACCGCCGCGCCGGGCCCCGGATCGCCGACCAATCCAGGTCGACGCCGCCGGCGTACAGCCGGGACACCGTCTGGGCCAGCGTCGTGGCCGCCGGGCGCCGCTTGGCCAGCGAGCCGACCACGAGGGCGCGCCGTCCGCGGGCCGCGGCCGCCGCCGCGAGCCCGCGCTGCAGGACGGGGTGCGGACCCAGCTCGACGAACACCGCCGGTCCGGCGGCCAGCAGCCGGTCGACGGCGGGCCAGAAGAGCACCGGATCGCGTACGTTCCGGCCCCAGTAGGCGGCGTCCAG
The DNA here is from genome assembly GCF_011764445.1 of Phytohabitans rumicis. Taxonomy (NCBI): domain Bacteria; kingdom Bacillati; phylum Actinomycetota; class Actinomycetes; order Micromonosporales; family Micromonosporaceae; genus Phytohabitans; species Phytohabitans rumicis. The sequence goes on along the minus strand of NZ_BLPG01000001.1, from coordinate 5,450,659 downwards.
CGCCGGCGGGTCGGCCATCGGATCCACAGTGGACACCATGCGGACGCTGGCCGGTCCGGGCGCGAGGTCGGCGAGCAGCTCCGCCAGCGCGTCGCCGTACGGGTGCACCGCCGGGCTGTGGAACGCGTAGTCCACGCCGAGCGGCAGGCAGGTCGCCCCGGCGGCGCGCAGCTCCTCGACGGCGCGGCCGAGCGGCTCCGCCGGGCCGGACGCCACCACCGACCGCGGCCCGTTGACGGTGGCCACGCACAGGTCGGCGCCGTGCCTGGCGAGCACCGGGGCGACCTCGTCGGCCGGCAACTCGACCGCCACCATGGCGCCGGAGCCGGTCGCGGCCTGCATCAGGCGCCCCCGCTCCACGGCGAGGCGGGTGGCCTCGGGCAGGCCGAGCGCGCCGCTGACGTGCGCCGCGGCCAGCTCGCCCGCGCTGTGGCCGACCACCGCGTCCGGCCCGGCGCCCCACGACGCGAAGAGCCGGGAGAGCGCGACCTGGACGGCGAAGTTGACCGGTTGGGCGTACCGCGTCTCGGCCAGCCGGCCGCCCTCGGTCCGGGACAGTTCCTCCAGCGGCGACCACCCGCCCAGCTCGCGCACCAGCGCGTCGCACTCGTCGAGCGTGTCGCGCACCAGCGGCGAGGTGCGGTAGAGGTCCAGGGCCATGCCGGACCACTGCGAGCCCTGCCCGGAGAAGACGTGCACCAGCGCCGGCCGGTGCTCCTGTGCCGGTCCACCGGCCGCGACCTGGGGCGCGCTCTTGCCGGCGGCGTACGCGTCGAGGCCCTTGAGCAGCGCCGTCCGGTCGCCGGCGACCGCCAACCGGTGCGCGTGCTGGGTACGGCGTACGGCCGCGCTGTACAGCAGGGCGTCCGCCTCCTCAGCGGTGGCGTCCCGCAGCCGCTCGGCGTACGCCCCGACCTGTGCCCGCGCCGCGTCCGCCGTCGGGCCGGAGACCAGCAGCACCGGGTCGAGCGCGGCCGCGGGCGCCTCGGCATCCGGCTCGGACGCCTGCGCCCCGGCGCCGCCAGCACCACGTGCACGTTGGTGCCGGACAGGCCGAACGCGCTGACACCGGCGTACACCGGCCGGTCGCGCGGCGGGAGCGGGGTCGCGACGGTGGGCACGACCAGACCGGCGCCGGCCCAGTCGAACGCCGGGGTGGGCCGGTCGAGCCGGATCTGCGGCGGGACCATCCCGTGCCGCGCCACCAGCATCGCCTTGAGCAGGCCCACGATGCCGGCAGCCGAGTCCAGGTGGCCGAAGTTGGCCTTGTGCGAGCCGACCAGCAGCGGCCGGTCCGGTGACCGGGCGCTCCCGATCGCGGCCGCGAGGGCGCTCAGCTCGATCGGGTCGCCGAGCGGCGTGCCGGTGCTGTGCGCCTCGACGTAGTCCAGCTCGGCCGGGTCGACGCCGGCCACCTCCAGGGCCTCGCGCAGCAGCGCCTCCTGCGCCCCGGCGTTGGGGGCGGTCGGGCCGGCACTGCGGCCGTCGTGGTTGGTCGCGCTGCCCCGGATCACCGCCCAGATCCGGTCGCCCGCGGCGACCGCGTCGGCGTACCGCTTCAGCACCACGACGCCGCAGCCCTCGCTGCGCACGATGCCGTCGGCCCGACCGTCGAACGGCTGGCAGCGCCCGCGTGGGGACATCGCCTGGATGGCCCGCATGTACGTGCTCAGCTCCGGCCCGACGATCAGGTTGACGCCGCCGGCGAGGGCGGCGTCGCACTCGCCGGTGACGAGCGCCCGGGTCGCCAGGTGGACAGCCAGCAGGGAGGAGGCGCAGGCGGCATTCAGCATCAGGCAGGGGCCGCGCAGGTCGAACGTGTACGCCACCCGCCCGGCCCCGAAGCTGAACTCCTTGCCGCTGGCGTAGTAGCCGTCGATGCCCTCCAGCCCGTGCGTACGGGCGTGCAGCAGTGCGTAGTCCATGCCGAGGACACCGAGATAGACCCCGGTGCGGCTGCCGGCCCAGCGCTCACGCGGGATGCCGGCGTGCTCCATGGCGGCCCACGAAACCTCCAGCAGCATCCGTTGCTGGGGGTCCATTTCGCGGGCCTCGCGCGGCGAGACGCCGAAGAACTCGGCGTCGAAACGGTCGATGTCGGGGAGGTAACCACCGACGCCGGCGGCGGCGAGCAAATCGGCACCGGGCCGCTCCGGCGGCACCGGGCCGACGACGTCAACGCCGCCGGTCAGGACCCGCCATAACGAGTCCAGATCCACTACGCCACCGGGCAACCGGCACCCTACGCCGACAATGACCACATCGGACAGATCGCTTGACTCTGCTCCGCGCAAGGGCCGTATAATGTGGCGTTCGAGCCGCTCACGCTGCATCCCATACCCCCGCGACTAATCGCGACCAGCTTCTGGAAAAGGAACGCTTCCCCGCTCGATGATTTCCCTGTTTGATGAAGTCTACGTACGGGTTAGGGGATGTCAATGGGGAACGATCTCTGGACGGCGGCCTACCGACAGTCCTCGTTGGAGCTCTTCTGCCTACCCCACGCCGGCGGCGCGGCGGCGCACTTCGCCGGGTGGGCACGGTGGCTTCCGGAGGGCGTCACCGTGGTCCCGGTGGACCTCCCCGGCCACGGCCGGCGCCGCCGCGAGCCGCTGATCACCGACCTGCCCGCGCTGGTGGCCGAGGTGACCGGCACCATCGCCGACGCGACCCCCGCCGACTCCGGCCGGGCGGACCAGGTGGTCCTGTTCGGGCACAGCTTCGGCGCCGTGCTCGCGTACGAGGTCGCCCGGGAGTTGCACCGCGCGGGCCGGCCGCCACGGCTGCTGCTCACCGCCGCCCGCAACGGCCCGTCCGCGGCCCAGTCGCACCGGCCGATCCACGCCCTACCGGACGCGCAGCTCGTCGTCGCGCTGCACCGCCTCGGCGGGACGCCGGAGTCGGTGGTGCGCGACCCGCGGCTGATGCGCCAGTTCCTCCCGGCGCTGCGGGCCGACCTGCGCATCGCCGAGCTGTACGCCCGCGCGCCCGGCGACCCGCTGCCCTGCCCGGTCGCCGCGTACGTGGGCCGGCACGACCGGATGGCGGACGGTGCGGGCGCGCTGGCTTGGGAGCGGGAGACGGCCGGCCGGTTCGACCTGACGGTGCTCGACGCCGGCCACTTCCTGCTCGAAGACCCCGGGTTCGTCGCCGCCGTCACCGGCCGGCTGCGCGCCGCACTGGCTCAGGACCTCCAAAGGACCGGGCAGAACTCCGGGTCGGCGTAGTCCGGCTTGCCGGTGGCCGTCCGGCGTACCAGGGTGTCGTGGTTGTAGACCACGACGCTGCCGTCCGCCCGCCGGAACTCGCGGTACTGGTTCTCGCCGTCCTGCATGTGCAGCGAGATCGCGCGGCGCGGGCGGTCGGAGCGGTTCGCGCCGCTGCCGTGGTACGTCCGGCAGTGGTGGAAGCTCATGTGCCCCTTGGGGATGTCCATGACGATCTTGTTCACCTCGGCGTCGTTGTACCGCGCGTTCTCCTCGAGCATCTCGTCCAGCTCGGCGGGGTCCCGCTCGGCGAAGTGCCGGGTGGTGCTGTCGGTGGCGCCGGTCTCCTTCCACAGGTGGCTGCCGTCGACGACCGTCAGCGTGCCCATCTCCTCGCCGCAGTCGTGCATCGGGACGAAGGCCGTGAGCATCCGCTCCGACGTGGACGACTGCCAGTAGTGGCGGTCGAAGTGCCACGGCACGATGTTCGTCGGCTCGTTCGCGCTCGGCGGCTTGTAGATGAGCGTGCTCTGGAAGAGCCGGACCTCGGCCGCCTCGGCGAGCCGGGCGGCCACCGCGCCGATGATCGGCTTACGCAGGATGCGCGCGATCTCGTCGCTCTCGTAGTGCACGTAGTCGTTGTGTCGCTGGACCGGGCCGTGCTCCGGCTCCCAGTACGCCAGCTTGGCCGGGCGGCTGGGCAGCCGGCGGTCGCGGTGCCCGGCGTAGAACCGCTCGCTGCCGTCCACCAGCGCGTCGACCTCGTCGTCGGTCAGCAGCTTGCGGGACAGGTACCAACCGCGCTCGAGGTAGGTCTGCACCTCCTCGTCGGTCGGCAGAAGCCTTCGCTCATCTTCGGTGAGGTGGAACATACCCATCGGATTCCCCTTCCTCGGTGTGTCAATCAACCCGGCGCAGACGCGTCGAGGGCTGGCCGAACAGCAGGCTGACGTTGTGCCCGCCGAAGGCGAACGAGTTGGAGAGCGCGGCGCCGAACTGGCCGGTGCGCGGCATTCCCCGCACGTGGTCCAGATCGCAGTCCGGGTCCGGCTCGTCGAGGTTGTGTGTGGGCGGGAGCGTGCCGCGGGCCAGCGCGAGCACCGTCGCGGCGGACTCCACCACCCCGGCGCCGCCGAGCAGGTGCCCGGTCACCGACTTGGTGGAGCTGACGGCCGGCTGGTACGCGCCGAACGCGGTGCGGATGGCGCGGGTCTCCGCGACGTCGCCCGCCTTCGTGCTGGTGCCGTGCGCGTTGACGTAGGCCACATCGGCCGGCGCCAGTCCGGCGCTGGCGATGGCCAGGCGCATGCTCTCCGCCGCGCCCGAACCATCCGGCCGGGGCATGGTCGGGTGGTGGGCGTCGGTGGTGCCGCCCCAGCCGATGAGATCGGCGTAGCCGGCCACGCCCCGGGCGTCGGCGTGCTCGCGCCGCTCGATCACCAGGACGCCCGCGCCCTCGCCGAGCACGAAGCCGTTGCGCCGCCGGTCGAACGGCCGGCTCGACGCGGTCGGATCCGTCCAGCCCCGGGCCAGCGCCCGGGCGTTCGCGAAGCCGGCCACACCGGTACGCCCCAGCGGCGCCTCGGCACCGCCGCAGAGCACGACGTCGGCGTCGCCGGCGCGGATCAGGCGGAGCGCGTCGGCGATGGCGTGCGCGCTCGCGGCGCAGGCCGTGGCGATGGCCGAGCTGTACCCGCGGATGCCGTACTTGATGGCGATGCGCGCGGCGGCCATGTTGGCCAGGAAGGCCGGATAGAGGAAGGCGCTGACGCCCGCCTGGCCACGCTCGTGCCGGGCCAGCGCCTGCTGCTCGAACGTAATGAGCCCGCCCGCACCGCTGGACACCGCGACCGCGACCCGCCGCGGATCGACGTCCTGCCCCACGACGAGGCCGGCGTCGGCCACCGCGTCGTCGGCCGCGGCGAGCCCCATCAGCAGGAAGCGGTCGGCGCCGCGCGACTCGACGAGCGGCAGCACCGAGCCCGGCTCGATGTCCGGCGCGAAGGCGGCGGCGTCCACCATGCCGTCCAGCTCGTGCCCCTCCGGCGGCCGTACCAGCCCGGACTTGCCCACGCACAGCGCGTCGAAGAACTCGTCGCGATCCCGGCCCACCGGGGTCACCAACCCGATGCCGGTGACCACCGCCACCGGCCGTGCTGCTGTCGTCATTGCCGTACCCCTTCGTCGTGCGGACTGTCGGCGGGGCCGACGAGAAGCGCGGTGGCGGTGTCGTCCCCGCCGTATGCGGAGCCCTGGTCGGCGACGATCAGCAGCGCCTCGTCGGCGTCGCCGTCGTCGAACAGGCCGGCCGCCACGGCCGCCGCCTCGGCCAGCGGGTCGCCGATCGGGCTGAGGCAGACCAGCGGTCCGGTCAGCCGCCACCGGGCGGCGATGTGCCCGAGGATCGAGTTCGGCACCGACTGGAAGAAGAACAGCGGCGTCACCCGCCGCCCGGCGTCCACGGCCTCGGCCACGGCCGTCGCGGTGCCCAGATCGCCGCGCACGGAGGCGAGCACCACCGCCGTACGCGTGTGCGTGTCGTTGGTCGGCCACCCACGCAGGCAGCGCTCGGCCACCTCGGCGACGAGCGGGCCGAAGGACGACGCCACGAACCCCGGGACCTGGCCGGGCCGGCCGGTGTCACCCGGCTCGGGCCACTGCGCGCGCGAACGCACCGCGACGCCGGCCAGTTCGTCCAGGAGGTTCACGCGGCACCGACCAGCAGCGCGGTGTTGGCACCGCCGAACGCGGAGTTGACGCTCAGCGCGTACCCAGCCTCCACCGGGCGCGGCTGGTCGAGCACGAGGTCCAGCTCGCAATCCGGATCGGGCGCCAGGTAGCCCGCGTTCACCGGCAGCCGCCCCGCGCGCAGGGCCAGCACGGTCAGCACCAGCTCCACCAGCCCGGACGCCTCCAGCGCGTGGCCGTGCACCGACTTGGTGGAGCTGACCGGCGTCGTCCCGGCCGCGTCGCCCAACGCCCGCCGCAGCCCGGCGGCCTCGGCCGGGTCGGACTGCCGGGTACCGGTGCCGTTGGCGTTGACGTAGCCGACGTCGCCGGCCCGCACGCCGCCCCGGCGCAGCGCGCCGTCGATGGCCTTGGCCAGGCCGGCGCCGGCAGGATCCGGCTGGCATACGTGGTACGCGTCGCCGGCGCGACCCCAGCCGGCCAGCCGGGCGAGCGGCGGCGTGCCCCGGCGGCGGGCCGCCGAGGCGGACTCCAGCACCACAGCCGCCACTCCGTCGCCGAGCAGCAGGCCCCGGCGGCCGGCGCTGAACGGGCGGATCCGGCCGTCGTCGGCGAGCGCCCGGCCGGCGTCGAAGAGGGCGAGGTTGTCGGGGTCCACCAGGAATCCGGCCGCCACGACGGCCCGGTCCAGCCGGCCCGCGGCGATCATCGAGGCGGCCTCGGCGATCGCCGTGCTCGCGGCGACGCAGGCCGCGGTGTACGCGCGCAGGGGGCCGCCCAGCCCGCAGCGCTCCGCCACGATGCCGGCGAGCGCGGCGGCGCCGTAGCCCTGCCGCTGTCCGGTGCTGAGCCGGGCCAGCGTGGCGTCCACCCGGGCGGCGAGCAGCAGCGGGGTGGACGCCCGGTCGGCCGCACTCAGGCCGGCCTCCGCGCAGGCTCCGTCCACCACGCCGGCCAGCTCGTCGGGCAGGTCGGTGGCGTCCGGGAGGGTGGCGGCGGTGCCCACCCGCTGGCAGCCGGTGTCGAACCGGGTGACCGGACCGAACGCGGCGGCGCCGTCCAGGGCGGCGGCGAGCAGCGGTGCCGTGCCCCGCCCGGCCGCGGTTACCGCGGACAGGCCGGTCAGCACCGCGGTCTCAGCCATCGGCGGCCGCCCGTGCGGCCCGCACGACGTCCGCCGCGCCGCCGACGGTCGACATCTGCACCAGGCGCTCGTCGGTCAGGTCCAGGTGGACGTCGTACCGGTACTCCATCTCGTAGACCAGCCGGGCCAGCTCCAGGGAGTCGATCCGCTCGCTCACCAGCTCCGGCGGGCGCTGACCCACCTCGGCCAGGATCGCGATGATGTCTTCCCGGGCCGGCCAGCCGGCGTGGCGGAGGTCGTCGGCCATCTGCATGGATCCCTTCGTGGAGGCGGGGCTTTACGACGGGACGGGCGCGGCGGCCGCGTTGCGCAGTGCGGCCCGGTCCCGGACCAACTTGCCGCTGGGCGTCCGGGGCAGCCGGTCCAGCACGTACCACCGGCTCGGGCGCTTGTAGCGCGCCAGCCGTTCCGCCAGCACCCGGTCGACGTCGTCCGGGGTGGTCGGGTCGCGCAGCACCGCGTACACCTCGATGCCGCGGTCGAACGCGACAACCGCCTCGACCACGTCGGGCAGGCCGGCCACCAGGTGCTCCACCTCGGTGAGGTCGACCTTGAGGCCGCCGATGGAGACCAGCGAGTCCAGCCGGCCGCGCACCGTCACCAGCCCGGTGTCGGGGTCGATCGTGGCCGCGTCCCGGGTCTTGAGCCAGCCCTTGGACCAGCGGGTCGGGTCGGACAGGCCCACGTACGGCGACTGCACGCGGGCGACCTGGAGCTGGCCATAGCCGACCCGCAGGTCGATGCCCGGCGCCGGGAGCAGCGCGGGACGGTGCGCCCCGGCCAGGTCGGTGGCGATGACCCCGACCTCGGTCATCCCGTACATGTTGCCGAGGGTGACGCCGTACCAGTCGGCGAACCGGGCGGCCACGTCCGCCCGCACCAGCTCGCCGCCGGTGGTCATCCGAGCGAGCTGCGGGAGCCGGGGCGGCGGGGCCGGCGGCGCGGTCAGCAGCTCGATGTGGGCCGGTACGCCCAGGACGGTGGTCGGCGCCGGCTCGGCCGCGATCGCCGCGCGGATGTCGTCGACGGTCATCCGCTCCGGCACGGTGAACGGGACGTGCGCGTGCAGCCCGTACATCAGGCCACCGACCAGCCCGAGCACGTGCACCATCGAGGCGAGCAGCACGAACCGCTCGCCGGCGCGCGGCACGCCGTCGATCCGGGTGTAGCGGTCGATCTCGGCCAGCAGATCCTCGACGGTGCGCCCGATGACCTTCGACGGGCCGGTCGAGCCGGAGCTGAGCTGGATCAGCACGTGCGGCGTCTGCGCCGGCCGGCCGGCCAGCGGGAGCACCATCTCGTCGAAGACGTGGTAGCAGCGCAGCGGGCCCGCGACGGGCCCGGCGGGCTGTACGACCAGTTGCGCGCCCACCCGCTCCAGCGCGGCGTCGACCTCGTACTGGGTGAGCCGGTGGTCGAGCAACGTGACCTGCGCACCGATCCGCCATGCCGCCAGCAGGTTGGCGATGTAGCTCAACGACGGTGGCAGGCGCAGCGCGACCGTGCCGCCGGGGCGCAGGCCGGCGTCCGCCAGCCGTTCCTGCCGGGCGAGCACCTCGGCGCGCAGCCGCGCCCGGTCAACCGGCGACCCCATGCGCATGCAGGTCTCGTCGCCAGCACCAGTCAACAGAACGTCGTCTACCCAATTGCCCATGGAGCCACTCCCCCGGGACTAGTGTTTCCTCGTCTGATGACATCCTTAGTTGATGAATTATAACGGGCACAAGGGACCCGTCAAGGCCGCAAGCTGCGGTTAGCTGGGCTTGACGGCCCGCAGGGCCGCGTACTGCAGGAGGCCACGGCGGTACGCCGCCTGCATGACCGGCACCACCTTGATGAGCCGGAGCACGGCGACACCCTCGGTACGGGCCAGCCGCAACCGGTGCGACTGGTCGCGCAGCAGCGCCCGGATGGCGTCGGAGTTCATGTCGACATCCCACGAGGCGCGCACCCGCTCGGACCAGTCGGCGACCCGGACACTCGTGAAGCCCAGGTCCGTGCACTCGGTCGCGTAGCGCCCCATCGGGAGCATGTACGGGATCGCGAAGTCCTTGCAGATCTGGGTCAGCATCGCCGACTCCTCTGCGTCGAACCCGCCGTCGCGTACACACCAGGTCGTCACGGCGAGCGTGCCGCCCGGCCGCAGCATCCGGTACGCCTCGCGCAGGAACGCCGTCTTGTCCGGCATCAGCTCCAGGCTCTCCAGCGCCCAGACCACGTCGAACGAGCTGTCCGGCAGCCCGGTACGCAGCGCGTCGAGCTGGCGGAAGCTCGTCCGGTCGGCCACTCCCGCCTCGGCGGCCTTTTCCATCGCGCGTTCCACCTGGGCCGGGCTCAGGGTCACGCCCTCCACCCGGCAGTCCAGCTCGCCGGCGAGGTGCACGGCCGGCGCGCCGACACCGCAGCCGGCGTCCAGCACCTTCGCGCCGGTGGGCACGCTGGCGAACGCCACCAGCTCCCGCACGGTCCGCACCTGCGCCTCGTGCCGGTCCCCGCCCTCCTCGCCGGGCGCCCAGTAGCCGTGGTGGATGTGCTCGCCCCACAGGCTCTCGTAGAGGTGCACCAGCCCGTCGTAGTGGTCCCGGATGGCGCGGTGCAGTTGCTCCTCCGGGACGTCCAGCGAGGGCGCGTCGAGATCGGTCATCGGGATCCTCCTGAGTTGTCCAATGTGGTCAGCGGGTGGCGAGCCGGTCCGCGGCGTCGAGCCCGGCCAGGTAGCCGGACAGCAGCAACCGGCCCATCCGGCCGGTCGGTGCCCAGCCGGCCGCCGGGCGCAGCCAGGGCAGGTCCGCCTCGCCGCCGGGCAGCCCGCTGTCGAGCAGGGCCGGCAGGGTCTGCGCCGTGTACGCGGACATGGCCAGCCCGTGGCCGCTCCAGCCGCCGGCGAACCAGACTCCCGGCTGGCCGCGCACCGGTCCGACGATCGGCATCCGGTCCGAAGTGGACGCGGTCACGCCGGCCCAGAAGTCTTCGATCGCCACGCCGGCCAGGGCCGGGAACACCACGGCGAGCTCGCGGGCCACCCGCTCCCGGACCGCGGCCACCCGCGCGGGCGTCACCCGCTCCTCCAGCAGCGCCGGCCCGCCGCCGAAGAGCAGCCGGCGCTCCGGCGTCAGGCGGAAGTAGTTGAAGAACGAACGGGAGTCGATCACGGCGCCGTCGCCGTTCCAGCCGGTCCGGGCGAGCAGCTCCGGCGGCAGCACCTCGGTCCGGGCCACGTGGGTACGGATGGTCGCGAGCGTCTTCTGGTGTACGCCGATGGCGCGCGTGAAGCCGTCGGTGGTCAGCACGACCCGGCGGGCCCGTACCCGTACCGGCCCGGCCAGGACCTGCGCCGGGTCGCCGCCGCGCACACCGGTCACCCGGGTCTGCTCGGCGATCCGAACCCCGGCCGCCAGCAGCGACTCCTTCAGCACCTGGCACAGCCGCCACGGGTTGATGGTGACGACGTCCGGGTAGCACAGCGCGCCGTGGTAGCGGTCGACGCCGAGCCGGTCGGCGGTCTGCACCCGATCCAGGTAGCGCACGTCGAAGCCCAGGCCGGTCAGCGTCTCGGCCTGCTCGCGCAGCCGCGCGACGTGCCCCGGGGTCTGCGCGGCGACGAGCTGGTACGTCTCGGACAGCTCGCAGCCGTCGGGCAGGTCCTTGACGAGGCGGCGCAGCGCGGCGACGCCCTCGACGGAGGCCCCGAACATCCGCCTGGCCACCGCCGGGCCGCGCTTGCGCACCAGCGCGGCGATGGGGCCACCCACGCCGGGCCCGACGATGCCGGTGCTGCGGCCGGTCGCGCCGTCCCCGGCCCGGCCCGCCTCGATCACCAGGATGTCGCCGGGCGGCACCGACCTGGTCAGCGCGTGCGCCAGCGCGAGCCCGGCGAGGCCGGCCCCCACGATGGCGACCTGCGCGTCGGTGTCGGCACCGAGTGGAGGCTGAGGGGAAGCCGGTGGCAGGTCGCGCTGCCACCCGCTGACGCCGTAGGGCTGGACGCCGGTCATGGGACGGCTCCTTTCATGGAGCGGGCTAGCATGCGGGCGGGCTAGACCGTGCGGGTCAACTTGCCGAGGGCGTACATCCCGCCGAGCCGCACCTTGCCGGCGAACGCGATGTACTCCGGCCGGGTCACCTGCGGCAGCCACTTGAGCTTGAACGACGCCTGGGTGGCCGCCGGGTAGATCTTGTGTCCGCGGGTGCTGAGGAAGCCGCCCAGCTTCACCATCCGCCGGTTCGCGCCGGGCACCTCGACGCTCGGGTCCATGCCGGCGAAGGGGTCAGCCCCAGGTGCAGCCAGCCCGCGCCCTCCGCCTGGAAGACCTCGACCGCGTGCGCGAACACCGCCTCGATCACGCCGGGCGGTGCGTCGGGCGCGCGCCGGGTGAGGTCGTAGAGCCAGCCGGACTCGACGCCGTACACGGGCGCGCAGGACACGTACCCGACCGGCCGCCCGTCGTACTGGGCCACGAAGAGCCGGCGGTACGGCGCGCCGCGGCCATCCCGCTCGCCGATCATGAAGGCGAGCTCCTTGGTGTGCCGGCCCTTGGCGCCCAGCCACGCCGCGTCGATGGCGTCCAGCGCGCCGGTGACCGCGGCCCGCTGCGCGTACGGCACCTCCGCGACGGTGATGCCCTCCCGGTGCGCCCGGTTCACCATGTTCCGGACCTTGACCATCTTCCGGCCGCGCAGGCTGTAGCCCTCCAGGGAGATGCTGTAGGAGGAGCCGAGCTGGTTGACAACGTAGCCGGACCCGGCGTACAGCTCGGCGTCGTGGCGCAGCAACTGCACCGCCAGCACCCGCCGGCGCTGCCCGGCCGCCCACGCCTCGAACGCGGCCAGCAGCGCCGGCTGCTCCGCGCGCGCGGCGAAGGGACCGCCGAGCTGGACCAGCCAGCGCCGGCCCGCCGGCCGGTACGCGACCAGGCCGTCGATGCCGGGCGCGGTGAAGTGCCGGGTCTCGTCGTTCAACGCGAGGAACGCGCTGGCGTTCTCGGCGTGCCGGGACAGCAGTTGGACGGCGCCGATGACGTCGATCGCCGGGGCGGCGGGGGTGATGGTCATCGCGCGCGGGCCTCGTGGTGGCCCGGCGCGACCGCGACCGGGGTGGGCTCGGGCCGGTGGACCGGCACCGGGCCGGGCTTCAGCGAGCGCAGCAGCGCGTCGAACGCCGGCAGCCGGTGCGGCTCGAACGGCACCGCGAACGGCTTGAGCTGGTTGCCGAAGATGGCCCGGTCGATGCACATGTGGATCGGCACCACGAGCAGCGCCCACTCGGGCCGCACGAGCCATGCCCACAGCGCGACGACCAGGCCCATGGTGAGCGCGCTGTGCATCGTGTTGTAGAGCACGTAGTACGCCTTGGGGATCTGGCCGTCCGGGCTCCGCTTGAACGCCAGCGCGCCGGGGATGTACCCGATGATGTCGATGTAGGTGAACAGCACGAGGGCGGGCAGCCAGCGCACTTCGCCCCAGTGCGCCACGAACAGCCCGGTCGCCAGCGCCAGCGCGGCGCCGTACTCGGCGCGGTGCAGGCGTGCCGTCGTAGGAGTGTCGAAGGTGTTCTTCTGGTCCACGGCCTACTCCTTAGCGTGCGGGAATCGTCTGGCTCGCCGGCGGTGCGACGGGCTCGGACACGGTGGTCGGCACCGCCGGGAGCGCGCCGATCCGGCGCGCGGCGATCATGCGGCGGCGCAGTTCGGCGGCGGTGAGCGCGCCCGCCTGCGCGAGGGCGGCTCGGGCCGGCATCGACCCGTCGCGGATGGCGGTCACGGTGGCGGCGAGCAGGCGCGGCGGGCTGAACACCGCGGCCGGCCGGCGCCGGTGCGCCAGCACCTCGTGCAGCGCGTCGCGGGCCGCCGGCCGCCGGGCGACCCGGTGCAGCATGCCGGCGACCAGGTGCGGCAGCGGCCCGGACACCCCGAGGTCGGTGCCGAACCAGTACATGTCGAACGCGTCGGTGTCCCGCCACGCCCAGTAGGCGCGTAGCGCCCCGGCCAGCCGCGCCGGCCGGGACAGTCCGAACAGGAGCGCCCCGGCGAGCCGCTCGGCCTGCCGCAGCGCGTCGTTGATGCCCTGTCCCGGCGTGACGTCCTTGAAGTGCCCCGCGTCGCCGACCAGCGCCCAGCCGGGGCCGGCGGACTCGCGGAAGTAACACTGGTAGCCGGGCATCCGGCGCAGCTCGCCGACCGGGGTGGCGCCGGCCAGCAGCTCGCCCAGTTCGGTGCTGACGCCGCCGACGTACTCGGCGAAGGCCCGGCCGTCGTCGCCGCGCAGCCGCGGGTCGACCCCGGCCGACGGCTGGGCCAGCGTGAGAAAGAGCCCGCCGTCGGTCGGCGCGCCGGCGACGAGTTCGTCGCCGGGCCGCTGCCAGATGAACGCGGGCGGCGCGGCCACCCCGGAGAAGTAGCCGAAGTACGCGGGCCGGGGAGCAGCGGTCACCAGGTACCGGCGGGCGCCCATCGCGCGGGCGATGGTCGAGTTGCGCCCGTCCGCGCCGACCACGACCGGGGCGGTCAGCTCGTACCGGCGGCCACCGGAGCCCTCCGCCAGCACGCCGGCCACGGCGCCGTCGCGGCGCAGCACCTCCAGCACGCGTACGCCGCAGCGCACGTCGGCGCCGGCTTCCCCGGCGGCCGTCAGCAGCGCGGTGTCCAGGCTCTCCCGGCGCGGGCAGAGGCCGGGATCGTCGGCCCGGCCCAGGGTCATCCGCACGCCTTGGATCGCGAAGCGGGTTTCGCGCAGCAGCGGCGCGCCGCTGGCCAGCACCCGATCGAGTACGCCCAGCTCGCGCAGCGGGGCGACGGTGTGCAGCACATGGGTGGAGAGGGTGGGGCTGGGAAACGTGGCGCGGTCCAGCAGGCAGACCCGCGCACCCGCCCGGGCCAGCCGCAGCGCCAGGGCCGATCCGGCCACCCGGGCACCGACCACAACCACGTCGTACGCGTGCGCGTTCACCGGCTCACCTCCTGGGGTTGGCCGAGCGGGACCCGAGCCGTCGCGAGGGCGGGCGGCGGGGCCTCCCGCAGTCCGAACCGTTCGTGGAAGCGGCGCAGCGGCCGCGGCGCCCACCAGTTCGCCGAGCCGGCCAGCCGCATCACGGCCGGTACGAGGAACGCCCGCACCACCGTGGCGTCGACCAGGATCGCGATCCCCAGCCCCAGGCCCAGCATCTTGAGGATGGTGAGCTGGGAGGTGACGTTCGCGAGCAGGACGACGATGAGCAGGGCGGCCGCCGAGGTGACCAGCCGGCCGGTGCGCTGGAGCCCGTCGGCGATGGCCTTGTCGTTGGGCAGGCCACTCTGGTGCGCTTCCTGGATGCGGGACACCAGGAAGACCTCGTAGTCCATCGACAGGCCGAACGCGATGCACAGCATGAGGATCGGGGTGAAGATCTCCAACTGCCCGGTGACCTGGAAGCCGCCGAGCAGGCCGGCGAAATGCCCATCGGAGAAGACCCAGACCAGCGCCCCGAACGTCGCCGTCAGGCTGAGCAGGTTGCAAAGCACGGCCTTGATCGGGATCAGCACGCTGCCGGTGAAGAGGAACAGCAGCACGAGCATCGCGCCGATCATGACGCCGAGCACCCACGGCAGGGCTTCGCCCAGCGTCGCGCGGGTGTCGACGAGGTGCGCCGAGTTGCCGCCCACCTGGACGGTGAACGGGGCCGGCACCGCGCGCACGGCGCGTACCAGGCGTTCGGCCTCCGCGGAGTACTGGTCCACGGTGGGTACGACCGAGACCCAGCCGGCCTGGGCGTCCGGGGCGACGAAGCGTGCGGCGGCCGGCGCGTCGGCGACCCGCGCGCCACCCGCGTACACGCCCGCGGCGGTGGTGACCGAGGCGACGTCCGGCAGCCGGGACAGCGCCGTGGCGTACCCGCCGAGCGCGGCCGTGGCCGCCTCCGCGCCCGGCGGCAGGCCCTCGGCCGTCACGTAGAGGGCGTCCAGGGCCGGCGACGGGAAGTCGGACCGGACCGCCTCGGCGACCCGGTGCGCCTCGCTGCTCGCCGGCAGCATCCGGTCGTCGGGGAGCTGGAAGCTGGCACGCAGGAACGGCACGCCCAGCGCCAGCAGGAAAACGACGGCGACCACCGCGATGGTCACCGGCCGGCGCATCACGAACTCGGCGATGCGCCGCCAGGCCCCGCGCTCCGGGCTCGGCGCACCACGCCGCCAGAAGCGCAGGTCGAACCGGTCGACCCGGGGACCGAGGACGGCGAGCACCGCCGGCAGCACCACGACCGCCGCCAGCCCCGACACCAGCACCACGGCGATCCCCGCGTACGCGAAGGAGCGCAGGTAGTACAGCGGGAACAGGGCCATCCCGGCCAGGCTGACCGCGACGGTGACCGCCGAGAAGAGCACCGTGCGGCCGGCCGTACGGACCGCCGTCTCCAGCGCCTCCGGGCGGTCCCGTCCCGCGCCCAGCTCCTCGCGGTACCGGGCCAGGATGAACAGGCTGTAGTCGATGGCGAGGCCCAGGCTCAGCGCCGTCGCCAGGTTCAGCGAGAAGATCGAGACATCGGTGAACGCCGAGCACAGCCGCAGCGCGGCGAACGTGCCGAACACCGCGAGCAGCCCGATCAGCCCAGGCAGCAGCGAGGCGATCACGCTGCCGAAGACGAGCACCAGCAGGACGATCAGCAGCGGCGCGGCAAGCAGCTCGGCCCGGGTCAGGTCGTCGCGGCTGAGCTTCTGGATCTCCCGCTCGGCGGCCGGCTGCCCGCCGACCTGCACGCGCAGGCCGTCCTGGTCGCCGGAGAAGAGCGGGTGGATCTGCCGCATCGTCGCCTTGATGTCGTCCCCGTCGCCGAGCAGCCGGGCCAGCACCAGCGCCTCGCGACCGTCCGCGGAGCGCAGCGCGTCGGGCCGCCCCGCGGTCCAGTACGACGTGGCGGGGCCGACGCCCGGCGTGCCGGACAGCCGGGCGGTGAGCGCCTCGCCGGCCCGGACCGCCGCGGCGTCCTGCACCCCGGCCGGCGTCGTAACCAGCAGCACCAGGTTGGGCGGCCCGGCCGGGAAGCGCTCCTCCAGCGCCCGGTCCGCCTGCGCGGACTCGTCGCCGGGGGCGAAGAATCCGGCCGTGCCGAGGGTCGGCAGCACCGTCGCGGCCGGCACCGCGGCCACGACGCAGAAGAGCATCGCCCCGACGATCACCCGCCAGGGACGCTGGACCACGAGGTGGGCGACGACGGCGAGCATCGCGATCAGCCCTCGGCGTGGCCGGCGGGGGTGGCGACCCGCGCCGGCGGGAACGTCGCACCCTCGAACAGCCGGCCCAGGATGAGCTGGATCGTCTCGGTGAGCACCCGTTCGGCGACCGGGTCGATGATGGTGGCCAGGCTCGGGATGCCGAAGTCGAAGTCGTTGTAGAAGACCACGCCCACGCCGTCCGGCTGCTGGGTCACCACCCAGCCGCCGGTCAGCTCCTCGAAGTCGCCCTCGGTCTGCACGAAGTCGATCGTCAGCCGGTCGCGGTGCAGCCAGTCCTCCTCGGTCCAGCGCAGGATGCCGTTGCGGAAGAGCACCTCCCACGTGCTGAGCACCGGCCCGTCGCCCACCGCCGGGGTCACCGTGACCGCCCGGACGATCTCGACCAGTTCCGGGTAGCGGGCGAAGTCGCTGAGCGTGTCGAACACCTCTGTTGGGTTCGCGCCCGGGATGAACGCGGAAATCTCGACGTGACGCATCTCAGCGGTCCTCCGCTCGGTTGGGGTAGCGGTCACCCAGCGCGCGCAGCGCGCCGTCGCACGCGTCGACCAGGTGGTCGACCTCGTCGGCCCGCATGACCGCCGGCGGGGTGAGTCGCAGTACGGTGTGGGCGTTGAGCGAGTGGTTGGCCACGACATGGCGTTCGAGCAGTTCGCCGAGCATCTCGCCGGACAGGCCGGGCTGGTGGAACTCGACGCCGATCAGTAGCCCGGCGCCGCGCACCTCCCGCACCAGGTGCGGGCAGTGCAGCGCGGCCGACTCGCGCAGCTTCCGCAGCAGTTCCGCGCCGATCGAGGCGGAGCGCTCGACCAGCCCGTCCGCTTGGATCGCCTCGATGGCCGCGCGGGCCGCCGCCATCGCGATGGGCGCCGCCGAGAACGTCGACGTGTGCAGGTACGGGTCGCGGTCGAACGCGGCGAACGCCTCGACGGTGGCCACCGCGGCGGCGACCGGCACCACGCCGCCGGACAGGCTCTTGCCCACCAGCAGCACGTCCGGGGTCACGCCGTCCCGGTCCGCGCCCCACCACGTGCCGAGCCGGCCGAGTCCGGTCTGCACCTCGTCGAGCACGAAGAGGGCGCCGAATTCGCGGCACAGCCGGGCCACGTCGGTCAGGTAGCCCGGTGGCGGGATCACCACGCCGCCCTCGCCCTGCACGGGTTCGACGATCACGCACGCCTCGGGGCCGTTCCGCAGCTCCTCCTCCAGCGCGCCCGCGTCCCCGTACGGCACGTGCGAGACCTGCGGCAGCAACGGCCGGAACGGTTGCTGGTACAGGTCCTTGGCGGTCACCGACAGCGCGCCCATGGTCTTGCCGTGGTATCCGCCCACTGTGGACACCAGTCGCGTCTTGCCACGGGTGCGGGCCATCTTGATGGCGGCCTCGACGGCCTCCGCACCCGAATTCGCGAAGTACGCCCGCGCGAGCCCCGCCGGAGCCGCCTCGACGAGGGCCTGCGCGGCGCGGGCCGCCTGCGGCTCCAGCATCATCCGGGTGGCGAGCGGGTGGGTGCGGATCTGCTCGATCACCGCGGCCTCGACGGCCGGGTGCCGGGCGCCGTGGATGAAGACGCCGTACCCGCCGGCGTTGAGCAGCCGCGTACCGTCCGCCAGCGTGACCCAGGCGCCGGACGACGCCACTTCGACGTGCCCGCCGGTGATGTCGGCCAGCCGGGCCCTGCCCCGCGACAGGTATCGCCGGTAGAGGTCGGCGACGGGCGGCGCCTTCTCGTCGATGGTTGTCATCACCGGCCTCCGTTCAGCTCATCACGAGCGGCCGGCCACCGAACCACTCGACCATCGCGCCGGCGACGCTGTGCCGCGACGGCGGGTGGAACGCGATGGCGTGCGTGGCCGCGGCCAGGTACGCGACCTCCGACGAGGAGACGAAGGCCATCCCGCCGAGCGCTTCGACCGCGCCGCGGACGGCCGTACCGACCATCTCGGCGACGGCGAACCGGACGACCAGCGACCGGCCCAGCCCGTCGTTGCTGCCGTCGCCAGCGTCGAGGTTGCTGGCGGCGCCGTCCAGCATGAGCGAGGCGCCCTCGATCGTGGTGGCCAGCCGCGCCCGGTCCTCGACGGATCCCCGGCCGGCCAGCAGCACCCGCTCCACCAGCCCCGCGGCGATGCCCAGGTAGCAGGCGGTGACGAGCAGCTCGAACCAGACGAAGCCAATCGTCTGCAGGTCGTCCAACTCGCCGTCGAGGCCGGTGCCGAGGTCGACGATGAGGTCCGGGTGCACCTCGACGTCGTCGAGGATGACCGCGTCCGACTGGGCGCCGGCCAGCACCCACGAGGACCAGAACGGCTCGATCCGGATGCCCTCGGACTGCGCCGGGATCATCGCGACGCCCAGCTTGACGCTGCCGTCCGGCTCGGGGATCGCCACGCTGGCCGTCAGCAGGTCCATGGAGCGGCTCAGGCTGCACGGGCGCTTGGCGCCGCTGAGCCGCAGCACGTCGCCGTCCCGGCGGGCGGTGAGCGTCGGCGACAGGATGCCCTGCCCGGCCCGCCCTTCGGCGAAGCCGGACGCCACGAGCCGGCCGTCCACGGCCACCCCGTCCAGCAGCATCCACTCGAAACTGCTGCTCGCCTTGGCCAGCGCGACCAGGCTGGCCACCGAGAACTGGTGCATGGTGGTGGCTATCGCCACCGACGGCGAGCGGGTGGCCAGCGCACGCGTCGCCCGCACGGCCTCCACCGCCGTCGCTCCGACACCGTTGTACGCGGTCGGGATGACCAACCCGGGCCCGCCCGCCTTGCGAAACATCTCGATGCCGGGGCCTTCGCGGGTCTCCAGCTCGAGCAGCGGCACCTCCGCCAGCTGCTTGTCCAGCCCGGGCAGGAGCCGCTCCAGCGTCTCCCGCTCCGGTCCCAGGAAGCTCATCGGGTTGCCTCCCTTGCCGCGTACGCCTCGACGACCGCGCGCCGGGGCTGGATGCCGGTGCCGATGCTGATGCCCTGCAGGTGCGAGGTGCGCAGCATCGGATAGTTCAGTTCGCCGAACGGCCCGCCGGTGAGCCCGCCCCCGCCGTTGGGCGCGAGGTACGGCGGCAGGGCCACGTGCGAGTCGTTGACCTTCAAGATCCCGCCGTTGGTGACCCGGGTGACGAACTGTTCGATCACGTCGGGGCTCTGCGCCCACAGCGAGTTCCGCAGGCCGTACGGGTTGGCGTTCACGAAGCCGATCACGTCGCCGAGCAACTGGTCGTCCGGCACGTCCTCGGCGACCACCACCGGCAGCAACGGGAAGAACGTCTCCTTGGCCACCGCCGACATCTCCCGCGCGCGGGCCAGCCCGTTCACCCGCAGCACGGTCGGCTCGATGAAGATCCCGGTCTCGGACGGCTCGCCGTCCACCTCCAGGCGACGGCCGCCGGTGAGCAGCTCGGCGCCCATCTCCATGGCCTCGCTCAGGTAGGCGAAGTACTTCTCGGTCTTGTAGACGGGCGAGAGCAGGACCTCTGGGTCCTCTGGGTAGCCGGGACGCACCTTGCCGGCGAGGCTCACCAGCCGATCGATCAGGGCGTCGGCGATCGCCGGGTGGGCAACCACGTAGTTGGGCACCATGCAGATCTGGCCCGACCCGAAGAAGCACTCGGTGAGCGCCTCGGCGGCGCTGTCGATGTCGGCGTCGCGCCACACCACGCAGCCGTCGTTGCCGGCCAGCTCCAGGATCGGCTTCTTGCCCCGGCGGACCGCCTCCACGCCGAGCGGGATGCCCACCTCGCTGCTGCCGAAGAACATGATGTCGTCGACGAGCGGGCTCTCCATCCACTGGTCGATCATTTGCGTGGGGTGTCCACAGAGGACGTTGAGCACCCCGGGCGGCGCGCCCACCTCGTCCAGCACCGGGACGAGCAGTTCGCGCAGCGCCCACATCACCCCGTACGGCGAGCTGCGGGGCGCCTTCACGACCAGCGCGTTGCCGGCGGCCAGCACGGCCACGCCGGACAGCGAACTGATCGCCGCGGCGTTCAGCGGCGGGCTCAGCACGACCACACCGTCGGGCTTGCGCACCAGCCGGAGCTGCCGGTCGCCCTCGACGAAGTCCCAGCCCATCTGCTGCCGGCACCAGGCGGTGGTGGGCCCATCGCTGCACCGCAGCAGCGAGGCGACCTCCCACTCGGCGAGCGTGCGCGGGTGCCCCTCGGCGACGATGACGGAGACGAACTCCTCCCGGCGCCGCCACAACTCCTCGTGGAACCGTTCGATGACTCGGAACCGGACGTCCAGCGGGGTCGCTCCCCACACGGGCGCGGCCGCCCGCGCCGCCTCCAGCGCGCGCTGGGACACCTCGTCGTCGGCGATGGCGCAGCGGGCCTCCACGATCTCGTGGCTGTCGCCGTCGTGCCGCCTGCCCTTTTCCAGATCCCGCTTGAGCGCCAGGCCGGGCAGTACGTCCGCCAGTAGCGCGGAGGCTCGCAGGCAGTAGACCCACTCGCTCCCCGGGACGTCCTCGCCCCCAACGTAGGAACTGTACGACCGCAACGGCTTCTCCTTTGCGTCGCCGGGGCGCCCGATCACGTCCCCATCTAATGACTTCCTCTAGTGATTAATTATAGTGACACCCAAAGGGCCGTCAAGGAGTCTCGATGGCAGCCGCTCAGGCGCCCGGACGGGCCGACAGCATGTCGTTGATCTCGGACGCCATGACGTCCGGCGCGTCGATCGCCACGTGGGCATAGCTGTCCGGCACGACGGTCAGTGTCGCGGTCGGGATCATCGCGGCCAGCTTGCGACCGTCCGCGATGGGAAAGACCCGCCCGGTGTCGCCCCAGACCAGGCGCACCGGGCGGTCGAAGGCGGGCAGGCGCTTCGCCGCCGCGTTGGTGTGCCGCCGGTCCACCCCGCGCAGCACCTTGACCACGTCACGGCGTACGGCGCGATCGGTGAGGAACGGCTGCCTCCAGTACCGCGCCAGCTCCGCGGGCACCGGCCGCTTCTGCACCCGGCCGAACACCAGCGGCTGCTTGTGCGCGCCGGGCAGCTTCTGCCCCTGCCCGGCCAGCCACAGCACTCCGGGAGGCAGGTAGCCGAACGCCTGCAGGTACCAGAACGTCGGCGGGAAGAAGTGGTCGAAGGCGTCGCAGGAGTGCAGCACCAGGGCGTCCAGCCGGTCGCCGTGGGTGGTCGCCACCAACTGCGCGACCGCGCCACCGAAGTCGCCGGCGACCAGGGTGACCCGCTCCAGCTCTAGGCGGTCGATCAGCTCCACCACGAGCGCGGCCAGACCCGGCGGGGTCAGGTCCGCGGCCGGGTGCATGGCCGACCGATGCGATCCGAACGGCATGTCGGGCACGATCACCCGCGCGTCCCGGACCGAGGGGGTCACCCGGTCCCAGTAGTGCCCATCGGTGAGCAGCCCGTGCAGGAACAGGACCGGCCTGCCCTCGCCGGACTCGCGGTATGCCACCGGCCCGACGGATGTCTGGACGGTCGTGCGACCCCCACCGAGCTGCTCCCAGGTCACCGGTCTTCTCCACCCACGCGTACGGACGGCCGGGCCGGCTCCGCCGGGCGGCGCAGGACGGTCGCGGTCGGCACCTCGGTCGTCTCCGGTCGAGTCCAGACCATCAACAGCATGGCCAATCCGTACACGACGGTAGAACCGAGCAGGCCGTCCTGCAACACGTTGTCCACGGTGCCCAGTGCCTGCGTGTTGGCGAGGTGGAAGAGCAGGTGCGGCAGGTTGGCCACGAGGCTGCCGACCAGCGCCGCAATGCACAGGTCGCGGCCCAGCCGGAACGTCGCCCAAAGCAGCACCGCGCCCAGAGCCAGATAGACGAAGCCCAGGTCCAGCACGTAGTGCTCGTTGTACGGCCCGATCGCGCCGGCCCAGCCACGGCCGAACGCGAACCAGTTGAAGAACCATTCCGGGGCCAGCGATGCCGGCACGCCGATGAACAGCATCTCGACGGCCATTCCGGCCAGGCCGACGCGTAGCAGCGTGCGCCCCGGCACCGCGGGTGAGCGTGCGGTCGTGCTCATCCTCGTCTCCCTATGGGTATCTAGGCCCCGCCGATGCGCGAGGCCAGGATCGCCGCGCCCGGTCCGGACAGCTCGGGCAACGGTGCCGCACGGCCGCCGGCACACATGATCAGCGCCTCGGCCGTGCCCCGCACCTCGGCGCCCTCGCCGACCCGGCGTCCGATGTCCTCCGCCACCAGGCACAGCCCGCGCACCCGGCGGCGCGGCTTGAGCAGGCCGCCCAGCCGGGGCAGCACGTCCAGCGCGGTGGCCAGCCGGTGCGCGGGGATCACCCGGGAGTGCCCCAGCGGACGGCGGATGTCCTGGTGGTGAATCAGGTGGTCGATGAACAGCTCGGCCGGCGCGACGAAGCCCGCCGGGCCGCGCGGTCGATCGGTCGTGCCGGCCCGGAAGAGCGCGAGGATCTCCGCCGGCGAATGGCTGTCGCCGTAGCGCAGCGCCAGCCGGTGCGAAGCCTGCTCGACGCCCCGGGAGGCGACGATCGTACGCAGGAACGGCCCCATCGCCATGGTGTGCCCGACCGCCATGTGGCTGACGACGTGACGTACGCGCCAACCCGCGCACAGGGTCTGTGCATCCCAGTCCGGAGCGGCCAGATCGGCGAGGTAGTCGGCCAGGTCCGCCGACTCCTCGATCATCAGCTTGACGTAGTCGGCCTTGGTGAGCCGGATCGTGTCCGTCATGTCATTCCGATTCCCCGGCGGTGCTGACGAGCTGGGTCATGCGGTGCACCTCCACCGCCAGCTCGTGCAGCGTCAGGGCGGCAAACTTCTCCAACTCGTCGTCCGGCAGCTTGACGCCGTGGCTGTCCTCCATCCGGACCGCCAGCTCCGCGACCGCGAGCGAGTCGAGCTCGAGACCGTCCGGGCCGAGCGACATCTCGCTGGCTCCCTCGCCGACCTCGTAGTGCATCTCGCGGAGAATCTCGATCACCGACCGCTCGATCTCTTCAACCATCATCGGACGTCGCTCCTCTCGAGTTGCGGTCCTCGCTTGATGAAATCCGCTATTGATGAACTATAGTCAGAACGACTTCCCGGTCAAGAGGATCGCCCACAAAACCATACTGTGGCGTACGGCTAACCATGCGCTAGCGTACGTCCATGGCGGAACGCAAGACAAGCTCCAGGCGGCGCCTAACTCCGGACGACTGGGCGGACGCGGCCCTCGCCGCGATCGCCGACGGCGGGCTGGCCGCGGTCGCCGTCGAGCCCCTCGCCGCCCGGCTCGGCACCACCAAGGGCAGCTTCTACTGGCACTTCAGCAACCGTGAGGCCCTGCTGGAGGCGGCCCTGGCCCGCTGGGAGGCGCGAACCACCACCGCCGTCATCGACGAGATCGTCAACGCCACCGACGACCCCGCCAGCCAGCTCCGCCGGCTGATCATCCGGGTGAGCAGGATGGCCGAGGTCGACCGGGTAGGGCCGGCCCTGCTGGCGACCGCCGCACACCCGGCCGTCGCGCGCGCCGTGGAGCGGGTCACCCGTGCGCGGGTCGGCCTGATCGTCACCGCACTGGCCCAGCTGGGCTTCGCGCCGTCCGAGGCCCAGTCCCGCGCGCTACTGGCCTACAGCGCCTACCTCGGCCACACCCAACTGGCCCACTCCGCCCCCGCCTCCTACCGTCCACAGTAGACATCCGCCGCGCCTACCTAACCCACGTCCTCCACACCCTGACGACCCCTAGCCCCCGCGCCCCGACCCCCTCACCGTCGATCAAGGGCAAACGGTCGTGCTTTGATCTCAGATCCACGACCCTTTGCCCTTGATCGGCGCGGAAATCCTTGATCGGCGGACAGGTCGAGCGTTCGTCCACATTGGAGTGTGAGGACCTGACGACGGTGGCTCCGCGCGGGGTCGGCGGGCGCCGTGACGAAGGCCCGGGACCCTCAGCGGTCCGGCCCTCGGACACCAACCACCGTATCGGGCACGCCGGACAATACGGCATCGGAGACGATTAACGCCCTGGTCTTGGGAGACGCGCTCCCGACCAGGGCGTTACTCACTTGCGGTTTGGGTGGAGCCGAGGGGACTCGAACCCCTGACCCCCACACTGCCAGTGTGGTGCGCTACCAGCTGCGCCACGGCCCCAACATACCCAGTCTCCCGGGCACCCGCGCAATAGTACACACCCCAGGGGCGGGGGTCATCTCCGAGGGGCCGACACACCGACGACAAGATCAGTTCATGGCCACGTCCGGCGGGAAGTGGGCCACCGCGGCCAGGATGCCGCCCTGCCTTCGCAGCACCATGGGCCACAGGTCGTCCGGCCGTTCCACGAAGGCGTCGCCGGGCAGGGCGTCGAAGACGAACCAGGAGCCCGAGGAGATCTCGTCCTCCAACTGCCCGGCCGACCAGCCCGAGTAGCCGGCGAACACCCGGATGCCGGCCAGGCTGTTCTGCAGCGTCTCCGGGTCGACGGAGAGATCAACTGTGCCGATCAAGCCCGACACGCGGTGGAAGCCGCGGGCCCGGCGTACCCCGGGATGGGTGCGGGCGAGGCAGATGGCCGACTCGGGCTGCACCGGCCCGCCCTCGAAGAGCACCGCCGGGTCGCGGGCCATGGCGCCCCAGTTGCCGAGCACCTCGGAGACGGGCACCTCGGTCGCGCGGTTGAGCACCACGCCGAGGGCGCCGCCCGGCTCGTGCGCGACGAGCAGGACGACAGTCCGGTCGAAGTTGGGATCCTTCAGGGCCGGGGTCGCGACCAGTAGCTGCCCGGTCATCGACTCCATCGACCGCCCCCCGATCCGCTGCCCCTCTCCGTGCACGGCGTCCTCCACTACCCGTGCGAACCCGAAACACAAAACTCGTTGCCTTCGGGGTCGGCCATCACCAGGCGCTCCACCTCGGCCGGTCGGTCGTCGGCCGCCCAGTCGATGTGCACCTGATTCTTGCCGATCTTCGGCTCCGGCACCCGCTGCAGGTCCAGTTGCGGACCCTGGCCGGACCCTGCCGCGAGGATCAGGTACTCGTTCTCATACCGCCACGTCACCTCGTATCCGGCGGCCTCCGACCAGAACTTCGCCAGTCCACCGGGATCCGCGCAGTCGATCGTGACCATGCGCGCAGTCAACGCCATGCTTGGCACCATATCCGGCGATGACCAGCCGGGGAACGGGTGACAGCCGAC
Source organism: Phytohabitans rumicis (assembly GCF_011764445.1). NCBI lineage: Bacteria > Bacillati > Actinomycetota > Actinomycetes > Micromonosporales > Micromonosporaceae > Phytohabitans > Phytohabitans rumicis. The sequence continues at coordinate 5,425,295 of NZ_BLPG01000001.1, read as the reverse complement.
GGCCGAGTACGGGTCGGCCGAAGAGCCGAGTTGACACGTCGGCGCCCGCGCCGCACCTCCGCCGTCCGGCTCGCGTGAACTCAACCGCCACGGCGCAATGACCATGCGTCACCTTCCGCTTAACGCGCCGTTAACAGAGGATTTCTCGCATGACTGACCCGTTACTCATCCAGTACCTGGACTGGCTCCACGACTGCCGGCGACGGCCGCGCACCATCGAGGGACGCCGCGCCGTCCTCACCCGGATGGACTCCGAACTCCCCTACGGCCTCCCCCTCGCCACGACCGACGAACTCAAGGCGTGGATCTACCGCGACGAGTTCTGCCGCAACACCCTCGCCACCTACTACGGCGCAGCCCGCGCGTTCTTCGTCTGGGCGACCAACCCCGCCGACCCGCACCTCGACTTCGACCCCAGCGCCCTACTCCCCCAGGTCACGCACGCACGTGGCCTCCCCCGACCGGTCACCGACGACCAGCTCACCCACGTGCTCACCCACGCCGCCGAGCCGTACCGCACATGGTCCCTCCTCGCGGCGTACGGCGGCCTGCGCTGCTGCGAGATCGCCGACCTCCATCGGGAACACGTCACCGCGGAGGAGCTGACCATCGTCGACGGCAAGGGCGGCAAGCCCGGCGTCGTCCCCACCCACGAGCTCGTGTGGCAGGCGGTCGCCGACCTGCCGCCGGGGCCAATCGCCTGGACCGACAAGGGCACGCCCGCGTCGGCCACCTACGTCAGCCTGACGTACGCGCTCTACCTACGCCGGCAGCTCCACATGCCCGGCGTGGGCCTGCACCGCCTCCGCCACTGGTACGGGACAACCGTCTACCAGCAGACCCGGGACATCCGCCGGACGCAGGAGCTGCTGCGGCACAGCAGCCTGACCAGCACACAGGTGTACACCCTGGTCACGGATGAGGAGCGCCAGGCGGCTATCCAAGCGCTCCCCAACCTCACCGGCGCCTAGCAAGCAGCACGGTCCACGCACCGTACCGCGCCCCGGCCTTGATCGGTCCGGGGCGCGGTCTACTTTCCGGCCTATGGGTGTCGTTTGGCCCGGCGTTGCCGGGGCGCCGCCGGCGCCAGCCGGTACTCCGTCAGCATCGCCCACGACTCGTCGCGGGCCAGGTCCTCCGCGATGACCTCCACACGAGGGATCCGCTCACGCGACATGTGGTCCCAGCGGGGCACGACGCACACCTGCGCCGAGCCGTCCGCCAGCATCTGCACCACGCTGCGCCATTTCTCGCCGGTCGGCGTCTCATCCACGACGACGCCGATGAGCTGGTAATGGTGGTCGCCCACCCAGTTCATGCACACCCGCGCCCAGCGCTGGGTCTCCTCGTTGTCGACCAGGTAGATGATCGCCAGTAGTGCCGCCCCGAGTCCAATCATGATCGGAATGATCGTAGTGATCTAGCGGGACGCAAGCGTCTCTGGCCCGTTGTGGCAGATCACGGACAGTTCATGATCGGGCCGTCACGCAGAGATACCACGATCGTTATCCGGGCCCGCCACCTGCGCAGAAACCATTTTGGCCGGGGGGGGGGGCATCGATGAATACAGACCGTGCCCACTACGGAGCGTACGTCACGGACGATCCGCACGCCTACGGCTGGTCCGCCTCGACTCCGCCGGCGCGGAGGATCCGCCGCACCTGCTCCCGGCCGTAGCCGCTCACCCGGGCGATCTCGCCGACCCGCGTGCCGTCCAGGTACGCCTGCACGATGGCGGCCGCGAGTCGGGTGCGGACCTTGGGGACGTCGGTCCGCGCCGCGGCGACCTCGGCCAGGCCGTCGTCGACACGCTTGAGCGCAGCGCGGTACGCCTCCGCCGCCGCCTCAAGGTCACTCGCCATGTGGCCACTCTGACATGCACACCGCCTCCCACCTGCGGGTATGTCGAGGTGGCCACGCTGCGTCTTCACAGGTGGCAACCTGTCGCCTACCGTGGTTGCACAGCGCACCCGGTCGGTCCACCCCCCGTTGTGCAAGACCCGGCCGGGTGCTGCCCTAGCCCCCACGGGAGGAACCTCATGAGCTGGCAGAGCGGCCCCAGCACCGACGAACCCACCCTGATCACCGACCTGTTCGCGCTCATCGACTCGTCGATCCGGCAGGGCCGGGCCATCGAGCGAGTCGACCAGGCGGCCGCCGCCGCGGCCTACCGCGACGGGCTGGCCGCGCTCGGCCGGATCCTGCAGCGGGTCGGCGAGAACCGGGTGGGACCCGCCGAGCTACTCATCACTCCGGAGCCGGTGGGCCGATCGGATGGGTCCCAGCTACCTTCCGGCTGCGAGCGCCACGACCAATCGACCGACAGTGATCACGTAGCGCCACCCAGTACGGTGCGGCAGTGACCACTCTGGAGCGTCTGCGCATTCGCCCGGCCATCGCGGTGGCCGTGCTCGCGGGCGCCGTCGCGACGGCAGGGGTAGCGGGGTTCGTGCTGGCGGACCGGACACAGCCCGGCGTGTGCTTCGCCGAGCAGCGCGGCGCATGCGCGTACGAGATCACGCCCCACCGGGACGGCACAGTGACGGTCCGCCGCGAGATGGACAACGTGTCGCCTCGCGGTACCTGGCGGGTGCCGGCTGAGTGCATCACCGACACCGCGCCGCGGCCGGACTGCCCTGCCGGGTGGTACTCCCCGGCGCCGAGCTAGAACGCGGGCCCTCCTATCGGGTCAGTCCCGGCATGATCAGCCCGATAGCCACGCTGAGCACCACGGGCAACACGACCAGCCCCAGCGTCCGCCACCGCGCACGTGCCTCGCGGAGCTGTGACACCTGCTCCTCGATCCGCGTCAGGCGCTGGAGCACGTCGCGCTCGAAATCGGTCATCGGAGCGCGATCTCCACGCGGCCGATCACGCGCTCGACCGCCGCCTCGACCACCTCGGCCGGCATGTCGGTCAGCTCCTCGCGGAGCGCGGTGACGAGCTGCGCGGCCAGCTCGGTACGCAGGGCGGCGTCGCGGCTCACCTCGGCCTCCGCGCGCTCGGTCGCTTCGCGGTCGATCTCGGCCAGCTTGGCAGCAAGGTCTGTCTTGGACATCTGGCCGGCCACGGCCGCGGCTAGGGCGTCCAGCTTGGCCCCGAGCAACTTCCGGGTCTGGTCGTGGTGCCAGTCGCTGTACCGGACGAAGGATCCGAGGCGGGTCGGTGCGCCGGTCAGCGCGTTGGCTTCCTGCCGGTCCCATACCGCCTTGGCGATCTCGTCAGCGGTCGGCATGTCGTCCTCCACTCCCCATGCGCGCCGGTCCTGCTCGGCGGCCGCGCTCTGCTTGATCGAAAAATGGACGTGCGCGGTGTGCGGGTTGTCGCCGTCGTACGGCTCCGGCCGCCACCCGTTGTCGGCGTCGGCGATCTGCCGGTCCCAGATCCAGTAGTGCGCGCTCGGGTGCCGCTCGAACGCGCGGAGGACGGCGTCGACGTCGACGCCGTCCTTGTCCATATCCCACGCGTCCACCGACTCCCGGGCGTTCGGGTTGTGATCGCTGGGCCGCTGCTGGTGCGCCGGGTCACCGATCGTGCCGTCGCTCGTCTTGTCCCGCTGCGGCCAGCGGGCGTCCACTTCGGAGCGAAGCACCGACAGCGACGGCGCAAGATACCAAGCCACGGTGCCCCTCACAGGTAGGTCGTGATGATGACGATTCCGGCGCCGCCGGCACCGCCCAGCGCGCCCGCCCCGGAGGATGCCGTCGTCAGACCGCCGGATCCGCCGGCACCCTGTCCGCCAGCCAGGCCGGCGAGGGCCTGCCCGGTCGATCCGGACGCGCGGCCGGTCGGCCCCCCGCTGTAGACCGAGCTGCCCCCATGGCCGGACACGCCCAGGGACGCGTCGCCGTAGGACGACCCGCCGGACTGGCCGCGGGTCAGCAAGGTGCCGATGGTGCCGATGCCGCCGAGCGCCCCGCCCACGCCGAAGCTGGCCGCGCTGCTGGCCGCACCGGTGCCGCCCGTGCCGCCGTCCGCGGCGGCGTGCGCCCCTAGCGAGCTCGCGCCGCCGTTGCCGCCGTTGCCACCGGTGTTCGCCCCGGCGGCGCCGCCCGCGCCGCACGTGACGGTCTCCGACGCGCCGAGGTCTGAGGCGTTCCGCCACCTGAGCGCGTACCCGCCTGCCGCGCCGCCGGCCGCGGCCGCGTGCTGAGCGGCTGCCGCCGTCGCGGCGCCGCCACCGCCACCGCCGCCGCCTATCACCTCGATTTTGACGCGCTGGGCGCCGGCGGGCTTGTTCCACGTCCCGGACGCCGTGAACACCTGCACATCGACGGCCGTGACCACGTCGTCGATCTCGATGAGCGCCCCTGCCGCTGCCGTCATGTCTGCTGCCTCCTAGAACCCGTAGCGGACCGGCTTGGCCAGGCGCACCGAGGCGCCGGCCGCGATCGTCTTGGCGGGGACACCGTTGGTCGGCGCGGCGTCCACTGTGAACGTTTGCGGAGAGCTGGCGCCGGAGATCGCCGTGACGTTGAACCGGGCGCCGGCTATCTCGATCTCGATCGGGAACTGCGGCGCGCTGGACCCGGTGACCCACAGGTACCGCCCCGCCGCGATCACCACGCTGATGCTCGTGGTCGTGCCGACGACGACCGAGCCCCCGGTGGTCGAGTAGGCGGAGTCGTAGCGGCTCCCCGAGTCGTTCCACACCCCGGTGTTGAACACCTTCCCCGGGCCGGTGTTGAACGTGATGCTCCAGCGGTGTCCTCGGCGAAGCTCCGTGTACCCGAGCGCCATCAGTCGGGCGCGGTCGGGCTCGGCATTGTCGAGCCCGATGATATCGCCGCCGTCCACTGAGGACGCATCTATGGCTAGATGGGGCGCGGCATCGAGGTCAACACCCACCTGTGGATATCGCGTACCGGTCTGCGTTCCGGCCGCCACTCGCCAATGCGCGTGATTGGGCAACGTGTTGTCCACGTCCGTGTTGACATCGACGCGCACGGGATAGCGGCCGATGGTGTTGACGCCGCGTGGTCCGTCCTCCCGCACCGCGCGGGCGGAGGACCCGTCCGTGCGGACCACCGTGACGTCGTTGACCACATTGGAGTTGTCCACGTCCGGCAGGATCGGAGGTAGTACGACCCCGGCGTCCATGTCGAGCAACAGCTTCTCGGGCTGCGCGGACATGCTGGCCCGGGTCCGCATAGTCAGGCCAGGCTTGTACCGGGTCTCCATGATGCGAGACGAGTCGGTGCGCTCGATCTCGGCGACGTGCCCGACGAACGTCGTGATGGGTTGCGGCCCCATGGGCACCGTGTCCGAGGCGCTGCCGATCAGGTCGAAGTCCAGCCCGTTCTCCAGACACAGACGGGCCAGCCGGTCTGCGGCCAGCTCACCGGACCTGCCGACCACCGCGGCGTTGGCTGCGTTGGCCGGCGGGCTAGCGGTATCCCAGATGGTCACGAAGCCAATCGACGTCTGCGCATCACCGGTGGTGCCGCTGCTGGTCTGCTGGCTGGTCAGCGTCGACCACGACGACGCTGCCAGGGTGCCCGAGTCGAGCACCACGCCGTCGATCCAGACCGCCCAGTCGACGTCGGCGCCGTCGCGCACGGTGGTGACCCGGCCATGGTGAACGCGGCCGTCCTGATAGGCGACCGGCCCGGCCGAGATCTCGATGGACGAGAGCGAGGCACCCTCGTAGATCCGTCGCTCAAAGCCCCAGTTGCCGTCCACGAACCCGAACAGCCAGTCGGTGCGTGGGTCGCCCGGGCCTCCCGTCCCCGTGCCATGCAGGAAAAGCACGTTGCCGTCGAACGCCGCCCCACCTGCGTTGCGCGCCGCGAAGACGAAGTCAGCCGCCCACTCGGTCGCGCCAGGGTCCATCTCGATGTTGCCGAGCATGTAGAGCTGGGTCTCTGCCGCCGCGGTGGCCAGGGGCTCCACCCACGCGTTGTAGGCGACAGGTTCCCAGTCCAGCGTGATGGGTGCCTGCGTGTTGAAGTCAAGGCTCTGGATCGACAGCGGGGCGCCGCCCGGCAGTGCACTCGCGGCCTGGCTGGCATCCGCGCCGTCCGTGATCGGCCACATCGCCACCGGCCCGCCGCGCAGGTTCTCGACCCACAGGGCGGACAGCGCTGGCGGGTCACCCTGTCCAATCCGCAGTAGCGGGCCGTTGGCCGTGACGTGCACCCACCGGTCGCCCTTGACCGGTACGCCATCCGGGCCGTACTCGACCGGCCCGAGCGACCGGCGAGGCTTGAACGACGACACCTCGCCGTAGAACCGAACAGAGTTGGGCCGGAAGTAGGAGACCGGCGTCGCGCTCCACTGTCGACCGAACGCATCGGTGAACGGCCCGTCCGACAGCACGTTGTGGAACTTGGGGTTCGTGACGACTGTGCCACCAATCCCACTACGCAGCTCGAATTCATAGAACCGACCCACCGAGTACAGCGGCCCGAGCAGTGGGGTACCACCCACGTCGATCCACGAGGTCGAGGCGAAGATGCTCGCGGTGCCCGCGGTCGTCACGGTGCTGCCCAGTTGCGTCCACGGGCCGGCGATGGTGGGCGCCGTCAGGAACGTGACCACGTGCTGCCCGGCGCCGTTGTCGGCGTCGAGGGTGGCCCGGATCGCGATCCGATCGCCGTCGGTGGCCGGCACCGCGGCGGTGGCGGTGCGGGTGGCGGTGCCCGCAGTCCCGTCGGACGACCAGTGCAGCACCGGCCGCCGCGACGAGTCGAGGTACAGCGCCCAGCTTTTCTGGTTCGGTGTGATGAACTTGGCGGCCAAACCCACGTCGTTGTAAGCGGTGAGCTGGCAGTCGACGCGGATGTCGATGTCACTCGTGATGTCGAGGCTCGAATGATCCGGCGTGAACGCCGTTGGCACCGCGCCCGGTCCCGTGGTCTCCAGAAAGGACAGTCCCAGCTCGTACATGCGAACGGGCATGGACGGGCCGATGAGCCCGTACAAGGGACTGGCGACGTTCTCGGGGTTGAAGTCGTGGCCGGGCAAGTCGAACTCCACGCTGCCCGTGGTCGGCTCCCCCTGCCCCTCGCCGCGATCGCGCACGATCTCGATGTCTTCGCGGTCGTACAACTTGACCGTGTGCCAGGCGCCGTCATAGAAGACCTGCGTCACCAGCTCGTGCTTGGCCACGTCAGGTCACCGCGGGGATGACACGGCCGTCCGACCGGACGCGCAGCGCGAGCGCGCCGGACTTGAAGAGCTTCAGCACCAGGATGGCCAACGCCTGCTCCGCACTCGTGCCGCCCCCGCCGGCCGCCACGACGACCGTGACCGCCCCGCCGCCGCCGGCCGGGATGACCCGCTCACCGGCTTGAAGGACCGCCAGCATTTCCTGACCAGCGGCACCGGGGACCACACCACCGGAGTGGAACTGCGGCAGCTGCGGGGCGGAGATGCTGTTGCCGCCCAGACCGAACGGCACCCAGTTAGGGACCGTCCACGACAGTTGCCCGACAGTGGCGTTCCACGCGCGGGAGATGAAGTTGAACGCGGCCCGGAACGGCGCGGTGATGATGCTCGCCAGGCCGACGAACGCCTTCTTCAGCCGGCCGGGGATCGACACGATCGCGCCCACGAGCTTCGACCCGATGCTGATCATCATGTTGAACGCGCCCACGTACACGTTCTTGACGAAGGTGAGGTAGGCCAGGATGCCCTTCCAGGCGACCTTCCACAGCCGTTGGAACCAGTCCGTCTTGGTGGCGATCAGCACGATGATGGCCACCAGCGCGATGATCGCGACGATGATGAGCACGATCGGGTTAGCCAGCAGCGCCGTGTTCAGCAGCCACTGCGCGCCGGCCCACACCTTCGACGCCGCCGCCGCGATGTGCTGCCCAGCCGCCGTCGCCAGGGTGGCCACCCGGGTTCCCTTGAGCCACGTGACCGCGCCCTTCATCGCCGGGATCAGGGTGTAGTTGAAGCCCTCCGCCAGGTCGGCCAGGCCACCGCCCGCAGTGACGAAGCCCTCGAACAGGTTGCCCTTCAGGATGAGGCCCACGCCGGCCGCCGTGTCGGCCGTACCAGTCAATGTGGACGCGACACCCTGGGCGCGGTTCTCCGCGGCGTCGGCCGCCTCGCTGGCCCGGTCAAAGCCGTCGCTGGCGTCGGCGACGTCGCGCTCCATCCCGTTCGCCGCCTGGCCCACCCGATCGAACGCGCGCTCCAGCTGGGCGGTGTCGCCCGCGAAGGTGAGATTGACTTCGTTCGCCACGTCAGTCGACCTCGATCCCGGCAGCCTCAGCGGTGGACACCAACGCACGCGTGAGCGCGGCGTTGAACTCGTCGCGCTTGACGATGAAGCCCTTCCACAGGTAGCGGCCGTCCCCATAGAACGGTCGCGGCGCGGGCCGGTTGTTCGGGCCCTTGCCGCCGAAGTCCAACCAGGGGTAGTACGGGGCCCGCTTCCCGCCGGCCGTGATCCGCGCCTTCGTCCGCGTCGACTTCGCCCGCAGCGACTTGCGAGCCGCGCCGGTACGCGTAGGGATCCGCGGGCGGGCGTAGTCGATGACGATCCGCAGCGCGTCGTTGAGGCCGACGCGGAGCATCTTCGGCAGGTCGCTGTCGAGCTTGCGCAGGTTGCGGGAGAACTCGGCCAGGCCGTCGATGCGGATCTCGCCGGGCATGTGCTCACCCCCCTGCCTTCAGCCGCTCCAGCTCCTCGCGCTGCGCCTTGCGCGCGTAGTACACGTGCCAGCGGACGAACTCACCGTTGTCCATCTCAGCCCGCAGCCGGGCCACCGTCATGCTCAGCTTCTGCGCCAGGAAGTGCTCGAACTCCGTCTCCGGATCCGCCTCGAACGCCTTGAAACGCGGCCTTGTCGGCGCCCTCCAACATGCCGGACAGCTCCTGGATCTTCCGGGAGACGTGCTCCAGCTCGCCGGCCGCCGACGCCTTCTGCCACTGGCCCACCTCGGCCTCGGTGAGCACCGGGTCGAGGAACGCGGTGGCGAGCATCTTCCGCTCAAGGGCCAGGGCGCGCGGGCCGTCGATGTTCTCGTCATCGGTGGCCTTGCGCACCATCAGCACCTCGGCGCGGGACAGCGCCCGCATGCGTACGGTGCCGACGCCGGGCACCTCGACCTCTGCCTCCGAGAGGCGAGGCTTCAACAGCCGGTCCTTCAGATCGTCCACAGTGGCCTCCCTCAGCCCAGCGGGTACAGCTTGTAGGTAACCGTCGACACCACGGAATGCGTGACGGTGACGAGCCCGGTTACCGGGTCAGCCTGCGACGGGTGGATGAAAAACACACGGTTGGTCCCCGTGGTCAGCGCCGGCGCCAGCGCGGCCGCGGCCGCGGAGGTCGGCGTCACGCTCGCGTCGGAAATCGTCATGTTGTCCGTGCCGGCGTTGCCGTTCAGGATCTCCAGCAGCGCACCGCGCGAGCCGAGCAGCGTCGACGCGATGGTGTCAGATGCGGCGACAGCGGCACCAGGCGTGGCGACGCCGGCACGGGTCGGTACGGTAGCGGCGAGAGCGCCCATCGTCCTGTTCTCCCCTTTACTGAGTGGTTCGGACCACGTCGTCGGAGTGCTGGAGCTTCAGCGTCCCGCGCACGTAGTCGTTGACCGGGTGGGTTTCCTTGTACTCGCCGACGAACACATTCACCGTCCGCTGCGGCTTCCCCGCCCCGGTCCCCTCCGGCCGATACACCAACGACACGACGGTCCCCTCCAGCGGCTCGATCACGGCCCGCGGCCCGGCGGTGACGCTGGTGTCGTAAATGAACGTCAGCTGCGATGTGCCGTCCTTAAGCCCACCGTCGTACACGTTGGCGTTCTTGCCGTACGTCGTCACCTTGTGCATTTCCGGGTCGCGGGTCCAGTCCGAATCGTCGCAGTACTGCGACAGGTTGTTCCCGGCGAGAATGACGACGGTGAATCTTCCGTGTGAGTTGGGCATCATGTACTCCCCGGGCCTGTGATGTTGAGCAGGAACAGCGCGGCGAGGTAGTCGGTCCCGCCGCGGGTCAGGATGTCGAAGGTGACGCCGGTGACCTGGACGTCGTCGAACGCCGCCCACCCGCCGTTGGCGCCGTTGTTGCGGGCCTCGACGACCGCCTTGATGGACGTGGCGCCGGATCCGTTGACGTACGCGCCGACCAGCTCCCGCCCTGCACGGTCCGAGACCCGGGCCACCGCCACGATGAGCGGCAGGCTGTTGATGCTGTCCGACCCCCGGCCGTACGTCTTGTCGAACGTGTAATCCTCCGGGTAGCCGATCCACGCCGATGGCGGGTGCAGGTTGTCCGGCGGGAAGTCGAACATCCGCAGACCGGCGATGGCGCCGACCTGGGCGCCGATCTCCTCGATGACGTCGTTGAGGTTCATGCCACGAACCACCGACGCTTGTGCGACCCCAGCGACACCGCGACGTCCGGATCCACCCTGGCCAGTAGCCGCATCTCGCTGCCGTCGTCCGGGCTGCCGGCGATCCCGTACGGGCTGTTGCGGCGGGACGCGAGCCGCGACGCCTGCAGCAGTGTGCCCTCCACCACCGGGACCGGGAACGCCGGCCAACCCCACTTGTCGGTCGTCACGGTGACCTCGTTGCGGACGCGGCCGGTGGGCAGGTTCGCCGAGTCCGGCTCGATCACCAACCGCTCGTAGACCAGGCCGTCGGCCAGGGCGTTGACCGGCTCCAGCTCGAACACGCTGACCGGGCCGTCCGGTACCGCGATGACCAGCCCGGCCGCCGAGTAGAGGTCGTCGATGGTGACCACGTAGCGGCCCCGGCGACGGTTCCACCGGGCGGTGTACCGGCGGGCCTGGACGGTGTCGGTCTTGCCGAACTGGCGTCCGGTGTGCCGGTCCACGGCCCGGGACGCGGCGCCGGCCGCGATGGTCAGGAACTCGTCGTCGACCGTCACGTCGGAGCGGGTGATGAAGTCCCGCAGCTGCGTTAGGTCATCGATGTAGTCCGGCTTCCACACCATCGCGGCCCCCTCGTCTCAGACCCGCGGCGGCCAGGCCCACGTGCCCGGCGTGGTGCCCTCGACCCGCGAGGTTGCCCAGTGCTCGCCGTAGCCGTCGAGCTTGACCTTCAGGTTCGCGGTCCCGGCCCCGGCGTCGAAGACGGCGACGACCTCGGCGGGCAGGACCTGGCCCGCGTGGACAGGGTTGCGCTGCACCATGCCGTCGGGCCCCTTGATCGGGATCCGCTGATCGATGAGGCCGACGTCGCCGGCGTTGAGCATGTAGTGGACTACGCGGCCGAGGCTCGGCTTCATACCGCTCATGCCGCGATGTTCACCACCTTCGCGAACGCGCCCGCCTTCAGCGTGTTGTAGGCGACATAGCCGCCGTAGGCGACCTGCACACCGAACACCGACGGCAGCACCGCGGTCAGCAGACCGATCCGCTCCTCGTACACCTCGGACCACCGGGACACGCCGATGATCAGCGTGCCGTTCGGGAACGACGGGACCACGACCCGCGGCAGCTTCAGCAGGTCGCCGGTGAACGAGCCCACCGACGAGCTCCCGGGCTGCTGATTGGTCGACACCTGCGATTCGATCAGTGGGCCGAGCCCGGACCACATGTCGAGGCTCGCCCAGATCTTGTCCGGCAGGCGGCCGCCGCCGGTGTAGGCCAACGCGGCCGCGCCGTACAGGGCCGTGATCCACGCCTTCAGGTCACCGCCGCCAGGGATGCCGGCTGCGCCCACGACCTCGACGGACGCGACGACCGCGGCGGCGAAAGCATCCGCGGCGGCATTCTCCGTCTGCAGCGCGTACTGCTCCTGCAGGTCGTTGAGGATCGCGTCCCACGCCGCCGGCGACGTCCAGTCGATGTCCTGCCGGGACACGTCGAGGTAGCCGCCCCAGGTCTCCTTGGTGAAGGTGACCGAGCCGATGACGAGCTTCTGCGTGCCGACACCGGTCGTGGTGGCCTGGGTGGTCTGCTTGCCGACCGCGCTGTGCTGGGTGATGACCGGCCGCTTGAACGTCTCACCGGTGAACGCGAGCCCCTTCGCACCGAGGCTGTCGATGAACGGCCTGGCGGCGTCGACGTCGTTCATGACCTCGCCGATGATCGGCACCGGCAGGATGCCGGGCGTGTCGCCGGTGACCTGGGTGACGCGGGCCTGGGTCGGGTCTTGCGCGAGCCGGTTCGCGGCGTCCCGAGCGTTGGCCCGGGCGACGGCGATGTCGGCGTCGGAGATGCCCGCGTAGATGACGCCGGCGGACAGCAGCCGCTCCCGCGCGGCCTGGTCGGACTGCCCGCCCAGGTTCTGCGGCGCGGCGCGCAGCTGATCGACGATGCACTCACCGCGGGTCCGGTAGTTGTGGACGCGGGTCTCGACCCGCATCCCGAGCGCGGTCCGGCCCTCGCCGGCGCCGGGCTGGGCGGCCGGGGTCGGCCGCACCGGGTGATTGCGGGCGGACGCGTCGCCGGCGGAGCGCAGCTGCTCGAACTCCTCCAGCGGCTGGATCTGGTCATCCAGCTGGCCGATCCGGGTACGGGTCCGGGTGAGCGTCTCCTGCTCGGTCTGCGACAGGTCCCGGCGGGCGCCATCGGTGCCGCCGGTCATCGCGCCCGCCACGGTGCGCTCGATGAACGCTTCGAGTTCGTGCCGCTCGTCGTACAGGCTCTGCAAGAACGGCGACCGGGTCACCGTGTTCGTGGGTTGCGTCATCGGGGCCCCTCCCGGGCACTCGACGGAATGTGTGATCTCCGGTCGGGTGTCTCCGGGTGGTCCGCCGGGTGGACGGTAGAGCTCGAACCGTCCGGCGCGGCGGCCGGCGCGGTAGACGGCGCGGCCTGCTGTGCCCGATGGTACGACACGGCCCCCCGGCGTCAACAACATCCGGGGGCCGCGAGGGTCGGGCGGGCTACCTGGCGACGGTGAGTCCCGCACGCTCGGCGAACTGGTTGACCTGCTCAGCGGTTGCCACGCCGTCGAGCTTGTTCGGGTCCACGCCGATCCGCCGCTGCACACGCTGCCACGACCGCGGCAGCTCGAACGACGGATCCTGGGCGCCGAAGCGGTAGAGGCCCCGGTTGAGCTCGGCGACCGTGTCGGGGTCGTCGGCCCCATCGTTGATCGCCGCGAGGACCTTCCGCATGGACAGCTTCACCGGCTCCGGCGTGGCATCGGCCGCGCGCTGGTCGGGTTGGGCCTGCGTGCTTGTGTCGGTCATCTCCGTGTGATTCCCTTCTGCGAAGCCAGCGGCCCCGCCTTCACCTGCTGCAGATACGCGGCCCACTCGTCGAGCTCACGCGCCGCCGACTCTCGCTTGCGCTGCGGCTCGGCCGACCGCACCCACTCCACCGCCGCCGCCTGGTACTGCGGCGTGGACACCAGCGCGACCGACACCAGCCGGGCCTCAAGCCTGGTCACCCGGTCCTTGTACGCCGAACCCAGGTCCGGATTCCAGTCTTCCGCGTACGTCCACTGGCTTCTGATCGGCTGGAACCGGATCGACATGTACCCCAGCATCGACCGGCCCTGCTCGTCGGGCTTGGCCAGCCGCGCCGCCCGCTGCGCCTTCACGTCGTCGTCGAGCTTCCACACCCCGCGCAGCCGATTGTTATCGTCGTCCCACTCGTGCGCCACACCGATCGGCCACGACTCGATCGTCATCGGCGAGAACGCCGCCATGTCGTCGTGGAACACATGCAGCGGCAGCGACCGCGCCGCCTCCTTGATGGACTTCGCCATCGAGCCCGGCGCGAAGTCTTCCGTAAACATCCCGATGTCGGCCGGGTCGTTGTACGGCACCGCGACGGCGGAGATGTAGTTCAGGCTCGTCTCCACTTCGAGCAGTGCCACCGGCGCCGTGCGCCGCTCGTCCGGAATCCTCACCCGGTCACCTCCTGGTCTTCGTCCTCGGCGCCGCCGGGGATCACCTGCAGCGACGGCGGCCCCGCCGGGACGGGCGGCGCCGGCGCCGGCGCCTTCAGCACGCCGAACTCCGGCTTGACCGGCAGGCCCTGCCGAACACGCCACTCCTCGCGGGTGATGAGCCCGGCCGCGACCGCCTGGGTGCCGATCTGCACCTCGGTGGCGAAGTCGTCGCGGGTCAGCGCCAGCCGGTCGAACCGCACCGACCGGCCCGTCGGCGGCAGCCACAGCAGCGACCACACCAGCTCGAGATCCTGCATGACCGGATCAAGCGACGTCCGCAGCAGCGTGAGGAACATCGGGCCGGGGCTCTTGTACGTGTGGCTGCTGCCCTCCGCGCCGAGCCAGTACGGGTCGAGGTTGAACGCGTTCGCGACGTCGACGAGCGACATCTTCCGCGCCTCGATCATCTGCCCGTCGACCGGCGACCAGCCCAGCGGGATGACCTCGGTGCCGTTCGGCACGATCGCCGGCCGCCGGCCCGGGCCATCGAACTTCTCTTCCCAGGTGTCCTTGGCGTCCTCGGCCTCATCCGGGCTGATCTCGGTCTGCGGCGCGACGATCACCACCGACGGCACCCCGCCGCCGGACAGGTTCTTGGACTCGGCCGCCTCCTCCAGGCCGGCCCGGTTCAACGTCTTCAGGTGCTCCTCGACGACCCCGACACCGCGCCACGGCTGGTGCTCGGCGGCGCCGCGCTGCACATGGACCACGTCGTCCCGGGGCACCTCGCGGCCGTTCAGGTAGTAGTCGACGCCGCCGTCCCGGGTCGAGGTCGGGTCGGCGACGAACCACATCCACGCCGGGAACCACCGCACGCCGCGTACCGCGCCGGTCGAGGTGCGTGCGGTCACCAGGTGCACCGCGTTGCCGTGCAACAGGTAGTCCTCGACGTGCACCCGGCTGAACGTCGACCGGGCCCGCAGGTTCACGTCGGGCAGCTGCAGCAGCGGCGGCCGCGGCTTGATCAGCTCATCGCCGCGGTACTGGTCAAGCGGGCACTGCGAGATCAGCCCGCCGTACAGCTGCAGCGCCCTACCTACGCCCGGCAGCGACCGGGCCGTGTCCACATCCCACACCTGCCGTGTGAGGGTGGCCGGGTCGATGACCGGCGGCCACAGCTGCCCAGAGACCATAAGTGTCCTTTCTCACCTGATCTTAAATCGACCGAGGTCAGATGGGAGCGTGCGCGCCAGGTGTGCCGCACCGGCCATCGCGTACACCGCGTCGACGTTGCCGCCGCCGGTCCTAGTGAACACCCACGCGTCGCCGCGCCTCAGCTTCTCGGCCCCGCTGACTTGCGCGTCGGGCATCGCCTGACCGGAGTGCGCCAACGTCCGCGCCTTCGCCTCCTTGACGAACCCCATGCACACCGCGGCGGTCTCACCGCGGATCTCGGTCACCTTCACCCGCGGCGGCGGCCAGCTGACCACCCCATCCTTACGCCGGTCGGCGACCTTCGCGGCCACCGCCGCCGCCGGCCCGTTCGGGAACCAGCCCAGCACCTGCGGCTTCACCCGCGTCACCCAGCGCGGCAGGTCCCGCTCCAGCGCCGCGGCCGCGGCCGGCCCAGTCCACTCCTGCACGGTCTCCACCCGCACCCGATCGTCATCGAGGACCGCGGCCACCGCGAGCGTCGCGTGCGTCCCGTCCGGGCTGAGGTCGATGCACGCGGCCAGCCGCCCCCGGACGTCGTCCAGGGCGCCGACGTCGAGGCACCCCTTCCAGTCGCCGGGGTCGATCGCCGGGTTCAGCAGCGGCACCCGCTGACACAGCACCTCGGCCCGGAATCCGGCCTCTTCCTCACCGCCGGCCCGTCTCGCCCGCCGGGCCGGGCCGAGCAGGTCGTCCCAGTGCTGCCGGCGGCCGACGTTCGGGTTCGCCTGCGCGAGCGCGTCGACGTCGTCGGCCTCGCAGCCCTCCGGCCCGGACCACTCCATTAGCCCGAGCCGCGGGTCACCCTCGCCCGTCTCCAGGAAGTCCAGCGCCGCCTTGCGCAGCGCGTTAAGCACGGCGGCCGTATCGTCGCCCATGTTCGTGATGCACCACGCCTGACCCTTCGGCCGGGCGTTCATCGCGTTAGTCGCCGCGTTCCACGCCACCCACGTCGCATGCTCGCGCAGCTCGTCGATGATCAGCCGATCGATCCGCAGCGACCGGCCACCCCGCCGGTTCGCCGCCGCGATCTTGTACCGGGTGCCGTGCGTCGTCAGCAACCGGACGTCGTTGTTGCCCTCCTTCACCGCGTTCCGCGGCAACTGGGCGGCCAGCTCGTCGACGTCCTCCGCGATCGTCCGCGCCTGGTCCCACGACTCCCGGGCGTACTCCAGCATCGTCGACATGCCGAGCGTGAGCGGCCACTTCTCCACGAACATCCAGAAGAGCGCCAGCACGGTCAGCAGGTGCGTCTTGCCGTTCTGCCTGGCGACCAGCACGAGCAGCGTCCGGAACCGGGGCCGCCCGTCGTCGAGCATCTCCCCGCCGTGGATCACCGCCCACTCCTGCCACGGGTCAAGCGGCATCTCCAGCACGTCCCGCGCGAAGTCGATCACCGCGAAGCCGTATGACGTCGCCGGCGTCAGCTCACGCAGCGGCGGCGTCCACAACCGCGGCTCAGTGCGGCCGAGGATCGACGGGCTTTCGGCGAGGACGGTCACGCGCAGCCACCCCACCGCGAACGCAGAGGCAGGAGAGAGAGAAAGAACATGGCGGCGGGTGTGGGGGGCACCCCGGCCCAGCCAAAACGGGGGGTCACCATCTCGTCACTGCCTCGTTGGGTGGGTCTTCGCGCCAGGTCGGGTCGATCGTCGGGGGTAGTGCGGTCGGTCCGGCCGCGTACAGTCCGCGGCCTCTGCGCGCCAGCTCCCCGCGTTGGACCGCTCGGATCAGGACCTTTCCGATGGCGCCGTGGTCTGGGAACTGGCGCACGATCTCGCGCCAGGCGACCGGCCTGCCGTGCGCGCGTACCCAGGTCACGATCGTCTGGTGTTTGGAGACTACGGCGGGGTCGTTGATGCGGGCGTTGCATGGTTGGCACGCTGCCTGCAGGTGGGCGGGGTCGTCGCCTGTGGCGCGCCTGCCCTGGGTGTGGTGCACGCAGGTAGCGCGTCCGGTGCACACGCCTGCGATGCGGATCTGGCATTGGTAGCCGGCCTGCATCAGGATCTGCTGGCGTAGCTTGCGCCATGCGCGGGTGCTGCCGCCCGCCCAGCTGCGGCTCATGGCTGCTCGGGCGGGTCCGGCTGGGCGCACTGCTCGGCGAGGCTGATGCAGTCCTTGCACGCCCCGCACTCCGGGCAGCCGCCGTCGGTCCGGCCGCGCTGGGTCCGGGCGCAGGTGCGGTTGGGGTCGGTGGGCACGCGGCAGCGGTCGCACACGTCGGGGGTGTCGCATGTGTGGGGCTTGGCGTCGCACACGGTCACCGCGCCGCAGACGTCGCACCGCGCGGGGCGGCAGTGTGTGTGGGAGGTCTCGAGCTCGGCGATCCGGGCGCGGAGCTTCTCGGCCTCCTTGAAACGCTCGGCGAGTCGGCGGGCGAGGGAGTCGCGTTCGCGGAGCACCAGGTCCCAGTCGATCGGCATCAGCGGGTCTCCCATTCGGGGTCATCGCCCGGGGGCAGGACGGCGGCGGGCAGCTCCCAGCGCTGCACCGGCGGCGGCCGCCACGCCTCAGCGGCGCGCCGCGCCGTCTGCTCGTCGACCGGGTGCAAGGCGTACACCGAGCCGGGCGCGACGTACTGGGTGCGGCCGGGGTCGTCGCCGGCGGCCGGGATGTCGAGGCGGAGGAACCCGGCGCCGGCGAGCTGGACCTCTTGGACGTGGCCGGCGAGGCGGCGGTGGCCGAGGAGTTCGAGGATGCACCACTCGGCGAACGGGGTCTGCGCGGTGTCGTCAGTCATTGATCTTCCTCTCTGTTTGGGCCTGGCCTTAGAGGGGTGGGGTGGGGCTTGGTGGCGGTACGCCCCACCCCTCGTAGAGGCGCACCCATTACGCACCCTCTGACCTGCGGAAACGTCAGATTACGCACGGGGGGGTGCGTAATGGCCTGTTTCCGCAGGTCAGACCCCTTACGCAGACCCCTTACGCACGTTACGCACGTTGCTGCGTAAGGAGTCGGGGTGCGTAACGCCTGGTCAGGGGTCATCGCCGAGCAGTCCAGACGTGATCGCTGCCCACTCGGCTTCGTGGTCTTTGATGACGATCCGGATGGTGCCCTCGGAGACCTCGATGACCTTCGCGAGGGCCCGGTTAGATATCTGGCCATCGATCTTTGACGCCTCCTCGACCATCCGCGCCCAGACGACGTCGCGGGTGTTCGTCACGGGCATCCACGGCCACTCCCCGCCCCGCTGCAGGGCGGCCGGCCAGTCCCTGCTGGCGTCGCGCTTGCCGCGCCAGTGCCGCAGGTGCCCCTCCGGGGACAGGAAGAGCCCGAACTCGGGCCAGCGCAGCCACAGGGACGCCCCGTAGGGCCGTTCCGGGCGTTTGCCGTACCCGCCCTGGGGGGTGTGGGCTTCCAGGGCGATGGCGCAGTCGTGTTGGACGCGGATGCGGTCGAGGTAGCCGGCGACGATCCGCGCCGGCTCCTCGTCGATCGGGTTGCCGGCGGCCATCTTGTAGGCGGGCCCGGTGATGAGCATGTCGGGCTGGTGGGTGGCGACCAGGGACAGGAACCAGTCGACGTCGCGGGCGTCGAGCAGGTTCAGGCCGTCGGTGCGGACCTTGATGACCAGGGCGCCGCCGTACGCGGTCCCGGCGGCGAGGCGGACCGGGCGGAGCTCGCGGCGTAGCTGCCGCTCGCTGTTCTCCAGGTCGACGACGAGGACGCGGAGCGGGGCGTAGGTGGCGGCGCCGAACGGGTGCACGCCGGATGCGGCCTGCAGCGCGATCTGACGGAGCAGGGTGGACTTGCCGCCGCCTTCCCGGCCGGTGAGGATCAGCCGGTCACCGCGCTCGATCAGGCCGGGGATCAACCATTCGTAACGGTCCTCGTCGTCCTGGCCGAGGAACGCGTCGAGCTCCGAACCGCGGTCGGGTTCGCTGACCGTGGTTTTGGGAGTGCCGAGCTCGACGAGCTCGCCGAGTGCGGCGGTGACCCGTTCGGCGCGGACGGCGGTGTCGGTGAGGCGGTGCGCGGCGTCGAGCTTGGCCAGGCCCTCGGCGAAGCGGCGGCGGCCGGCGTGCTCGATGATGGTGCGGGCGTGGTAGTCGACGCTGTAGACCGAGGGCAGCGGTGCGATCAGGTCGTGCAGGAAGGCGCCGCCGCCGAGGCGGCCGAGCTCGTCTGCTTCGGACAGCGCGACGATGATGCTTTGGGCGTCGGTGGGCTTCTGGGCGGCCCATTGGATGAGGAGCCGGTTGAACAGCGCGGCGTGGCGTGGCCGGTAGAAGTCGGCGACGCGTAGCAGCTCGGTGGCGCGCTCGATCGCGGCTTCCGACAACAGCATGGCGCCCAGGACGACGCGTTCGGCGGCGTCCCGGGCTTCATCGTCGGCGGAGTGGGTATCGGTCAAGCGGAACCCACAGGTAGGGATGTGGTTGTGGACGGGTCGTCGTCGCCGGCGTAGTCCGGGTGCTGGCCGGCCATGTGCCGCGCGAGGTTGGCGAAGGACCTGTTACAGCAGGGGCAGACGCCGTTCGCGACCCGCTTCTTGAGCTTGGTCACCTGCCCCCTGGTGGCGCGGAGCACCCGCTCGGTCGCCTCGGCCTGGTCCTGATAGTGGGTGGCGTTGGCGCGGGCCCGGTCGCGCTGCTGCTCCACCGTGGCGAGCTGCTTGCGGAGCCGGTCGGCCTCCGTCTCCGTGTATGACTGGCTGTGCCCGTTGGGGCAGAAGAACCGTTGCCCCGTCCTGCGCAGCTGCCTGTGGTGGCCCTCGGAGAGGCCGAAGACGACGCCGCAGGAGCAGCAGTCGATGGCGACGAGGTTCACGACGACGGTGCTGTTCATGCCGGTACTCCGCTGCGCCGCTCCTCGATCAGCGCCCGCCACCCCTCGGTCAGCTCGGCGTACTCCACCCGAATCGCACGGTCGACCTTCTCGACCGCCGCGTCGGTGCGGTCGCCCACGCCGGGCCACTGGGTCGCGCGGTAGAAGCCGCGGTCGGCGTCCATGGCCAGCCCGTCCGGAGCCTCATTCCAGCTGCCGAACAGCTGGCCGAGCGGACAGCATTCGGGCGCGCCGACGTCGAGCAGGTCGAGGTCGATGAGCTGCCACCAGTCGGGCCAGGATCGGTCGAGGAGGTCGGCGCCGGCCTGGACGCGCTGGGCGATGGTGAGCTCAGCCATCGCCGCGCGCCCTCGGGCCGGCGGTGGCCTCCCACGCCACGGTGTCGGCGCCGCGGATCTGCAGAGCGTTCGCCGCGGCGTCGGCGAGGATGGCGTGCCCCTGCGCGATCGCTGCGGCCGCCGAGGCGACGGCCGCGGACGCCGGGTCGTATTCATTGCCCATCTCGAACCAGTTCTGGGCCGTGGCGAGCCACTTCTCGGCCTCGCGGTAGTGCTCCGGCCCGGTCACTTGTCGTCCAGCCACACGTCGGGCTGCTTCGACGACACCGGACCGTCGTCCTCGCCGTCGCCGTCGATCGCCATCTGGCCGTCCACCTGGCCCGGCGACGGCAGCGGGGTCGCCGGCCCGGCCTCCCGCTCGCTCCGCGCCCGGTACCGCTCGTCGAGCTTCTTGGCCACCCACTCCGCGTCGTCGCCGGTGACGACCTCGATGTGCTCATGCTTCGCGACCGGCACCACCGCCTCGCCCGGCTTCTTGTTGTACCCGTGCGGCTTGATCCGGCTGATCGTGTAGTGCGTGCCGAACTCGTCGTCGACGAGCTGCTCGGCGATGGCCTCCAGGCCGTTGTACGGGCGTTCGTCCTTCGCGAACGTCCCGCTGATGTTGACTGCCGTCATGGTGACTCCTCTGTGGATGGTGCTTTCGCGGGTGTGATTCCGGCCCACCAGTCGGTGGGTGGCTGGTCGAACAGGTCCGGAGGCCGGTCAGGTTTCGGCGCCGGGGCGGGCGGGGCGGCCGGGGTCACCGGCTCGCCGAGGAAGTCGGTCGCGCCGGCGTACACGGTGATGCGCGCCCCCGGGGCGCCGTCGACGTACCTCTTGGCGACCACCAGGTCGATGACCGCCGCGTCGTCCTTGATGACCCCGGCGTCCTGCAACGCGTCGAGGACGTTCCGAGCGTGCTTGTCCGCGTCGCCGGTGGTGCGGGTGTGCGGGTACGCCCGCCGCGCCTTCGGCCGGCGGAAGCCGAGCTTGATGACGACGGTGCATTCCCCGGTGAACGGGTAGCCGTCGCGAAGCTTGCTGCAGGTGGGGTCGTCGCAGCAGCGGATCGCCTCGTGTGCGGCGGTGATGACGTCTTGTCGCCAGTCGCCGGAGCCTTCGAGCTGCTCGCGTACGCGGGGCTTGCCGTTGCCGGCGATGAACGGCTTCAGGCTGCCTTTCGGCCGTGGGGTGCCGATGACGCGGATGTCGAGGATCGGGTCCACTGTGGTCACAGCGGCCCGCCACCCCGCGGGGCGGGGCCGCCCGCATCGCGTTTGACGGCCTCGCCATTACCCCCTACCTGGGGTGTCAAAGCGGCCGCGACAGCGCGCGCCTCGCAGCCGAACCAGTCCTCGTTGGTCGGGTGCGAGAGCCGGCACCTGATGTAGTGCTCTCGGATCGCGTCGAAGACCCTCTCTACGGTCACCAACCGCGCCCAGCCTTCATCCAGCTCGGCGAGCAGCGCCGGCACGTCGGTGCGGGCGTGCGCGATGAACTCGGCGTCCTCGACCTCGGTGGACCCAGACACCGGGTCGCCGGGGCGGTCAGCCCACACCAGGCCATCCGGGTGTGCTCTCCACGGGCCGGCGGTGGCAGCGGCGAGGCGGGCGCGGATGGCGTCGAGGTCGAGGCTCATCGCCCACCGTCCCCGTCGCGCAGCTTCCCGCAGTAGCAGCAGCCGGTTCTGGCCAGGTCCTCGCGGCACACGGAGCTGATCGGCCGCCAGGGCAGCCTCTCGCGTCGGTACCACTCGCGCCGCTCGGCCCGCTCGGCGAGGACCCAGCTCACCAGGTCGGCCCAGCACTGGCCGCCCAGCTTGTTGACCAGGTTGGCGATCCACCAGCGGAGCCGCTCCATCACGACGGCTCACCGCCGCCCTGCTGCTCGGCCTTCTTGGCCTTCTTGGCCTTCAGCGCCTCGATCACCTGGTCGCCCTGCCCGCGCGTCAGCGTCGCGCTGCTGTCCAACTCCTCAAGGCCGAGGATCCGAGCGGTGATGGCCAGCCGCTGCTCCCGGTTCTCATCGCCGCCGAAGCCGACGTCCTTCCACAGGGCGTGCATCTGCCGGTGCTGGTCCTGCCCGACCTTGCCGTCCGGGTCCTCCTCGCCGGGCAGAGGCGGCCGGACGGACTGCCGCGGCCGCTGAGCCGCCCGCCGCGCCGTAGCAGGTGCAGGCGCAGGCGCACTCTCGGCGGGCTGGCCGTCGCCGGCCGGCTCGGCGGCGGCCTGCTGCCGCGGCCGGGCGGCCGCACGCTGAGCCGTCCGCGGACCCTCCGCGTCGGCCAGCCGCGCCTCGTCGTCCTCGTCGGCGGCCACACCCACGATCGCGGCGAGGCAGTACCGGCGGGCGTACGTGATCCGCCCGCCGATCATCTGGATCCCGCCCTCACCGGAGATCGGGAACTCACCGGACAGCGACTCGCCGGACTCGTGCAGCAGCTGGTAGCGCAGGCACATCTTCCCGTCGGCGCCAGCGCCGGGCATGGCCGCGAACGACAGGCCGTGCTGGGCGAGCCGCGGCAGGATGGCGTCGGACAGGTTGGCCAGCGTCACGTAGCTGTAGCTGTACGGCGCCTTCTTCGGGTCTTTCGGCTCGACGGTGACGGTGCGGTCGCGGTCGAGCTTGGGCAGCTCGGCCTGCACCTTCGCCAGCGCGGCCGCGAGGTTCGCCAGGCCGGGGGTCGGCGCGGTCACGACTCATCGCCCTTGACGATGCGGTATGCGGGCCCCTTCACCGGCACGATCGGCTCACCCACCAGATCCCGCAGCGACGTCTGGATCCGCGCGACCTCCTTCACGTACAGGAAGTCCCGGTACTGCTCGTACTCGCACACCAGCGGCCGCAGCTCGTAGCCGCCATCCGCCCGCAGCCAGATCCCGGCGACGAAGTCCACCTCCGGCATGTCGGTGACCGTCCCGTCCGGCAGGATCATGAACTCCGAGAAGCGGTACGGCGCCAGCTGCAGCGCGACGTCGCCGAAGATGCCCGTGCGGCCGCTCTTCCAGTCGCCCAGCATCCGCGAGTAGCCATCCTCACCGCGCGGGATGTGGTCGTACTCCGGGATGTCGGGCAGCTGCACGTCGGCGATGATGTCGAGCCGGCCGGCGTGCCGGTGCGTTTCGCTGTAGACGACCGCCTCGACGTGCACCGATCGCAGGTCGAAGTCGTTCAGGAAGTCGACGCAGGCAAAGACGTGACCGGCGATCTCGTCGGGCGGCTTCACCTGCTGGCCGGCGATGAGCCGCTCGGCGAGCGTGTGGATCTGCTTGCCCTTCTTGGCGGCGGCGTCCCTCGACTCGTAGCGGCCGCCCTTCAGCTTCTGCATCCGCGCGCTGGGCGTGAGCTTGGCCAGGGTGTCCCAGTTGTCGATCGCGTAGGCGGCGGTGGCCTCGGCGTGCCAGTTCATCAGGTTCGGCTTGGGCAGGCCGTCGCCGACCAGGCCGGTGACGCCTGCGATGCGTTCGCCGCCGGCTTCGTCGTCCACATAGGAGTGGTTGGCTCCGTGCTTCTTGACGACGACCTTCACTGCTCGGCCCTCCATTGCTCAGCGACGGCCACACGGATCTGATCCAGCAACTCCAACTCCTCGGTGACGGTGTAGCCCTGCCCGCCGGCCGCGCACTCGACGCCGTACCGCTCGACCAGGGCGATGAACTCTTCGGCGGTCATGTGGTGCCGCCGTTGGCGTAGAGGGCACGGCGACGCTCGGCCCAGTCGTGGATGGCGCCGGTCCAGATGCGTTCGCGGAGCTGCTCGGCGAACGGGTCGGCGGCGCGCCGGTGGGCGGCGACGGGGCGCCGGGCGCGGTGGCGCGGGGTGCGGGTGTAGGCGCGCCACACGCGGGCGACCTCGCGGCAGAGGCGCTTCACCGGCCCTCACCGTCCCGGGGCGCGTACCGCGGGTAGATGGCCATGCCGGGCCGCAGCGGCGACCGGGCCCGCTGCGCCGCCTCGCGGGTCGGGATGCGGTCCTGATCCAGCTCGTTCTGCTCGTACGTCTCGGCGCGCCGCTCCTCAGCGAGCCGAACCAACTCCCCCGCCGCCGACCCGGACAGGTCCTCCCACCAGCCCGGCTGCTCCCGGTCCAGCGCATCGGCGTACGCCGCGTACCACTCGGTGTAGGTCTGCCCGGGCGCGAGGCTGATGGTCGGGTTCGCATCGAAGCTCGGGCGTGGCGGCCTGGTCGCCTCGACGAGCGCGTCGAGCTCGCCGACGTACGCGTCGCAGCGCACCTGCAGCCGGTCAGCGCGGGCCTCGGCGCGGGCCTGCGCGGCGTCGGCGTTGCGGGCGGCGGTCCGCGCCTGCCCGATCCGTGTCTTCGCCACTAGCGCGACCATGATGGCGCCGAGGCCGGCGCCGGCCAGCAGGCCGACGCCAGCACCGATCAGGAAGGCGATCATGCGACGCCGGCCCGGGTGTTCGCGTCGTCGGCCGCGTCCGCCTCGGCGTCCGCGTCGAGCTCGGCGTCGCAGTCCTCGCAGCAGTCGGGCTCCGGCTTGTGGTCCGCGCCGAAGTCCTCAGGAAGCGAGTCGAGCGGCGTCTCACCGCCCAGCGCAGGCGCGGGATCGCACGCCTCGCCCGGGACGTGGCCGAGCCGGCCGGCCTCGATCAGGTCGAGGTCCTCACCGCAGTGCTCGCAACGCCGCTCGACGTCGCGCCGGTCGTCCGAGCCGTACACCACGTACCGGATGTCGCCGAACTTCGTCTCGACCTTGGCGGTCGGCCGGCCGTCGTATCCCCGGCCCCGCTCGATCTCGACGCCCAGCGACTCGGCGACACGCTGGGCGATGTCGAGCTGGTCCAGCCACGGGCCGAACAAGCTCGCCTGCGCGCTCATGGTGTTCGGCGCCGGTGCCTCTGGGTGGTTGTACAGCCAGGTCACGAAGCTGGAGAGAGCCTCGATGTTGGCGACCCGCTCTCGCTCCTGCTCGGCCTTTCGGGCCTGCTCCTCGGTGGCGAGCTTGATCGGGTTCTCGGCCGGCCACCGGAAGATGTCGCCGCCGGTGACCAGCACGACGAATTCGCCGCGGTGAGCGGCGGACGGCTCGACGCCGCGAACCTCGGTGACGGTCGGGCCATCGCTCCACTCGGAGTCGACGATGATCTGGTCGCCGTCCCGGAGGTCGGCGGCGCGCTTCGTGGTGGGCTTGTCGCTAGGCTGAGCCATGGCTCGCCCCTTTCGCTCGAATTTGGTGTGTGGGCCAGGGCGGGTCGCCGGGTCGAGTCCGGTGACCCGCACGCTTGTCAGGGATTGGCGATCGGCTGCTGGGCCGCGTACGCGAGGCACGCCCGGTGCCACAGCTCGCCCCACGCCTCCGGCCGCTTCCGCACCACCGCCACGACGCCGCCGACCGTGACCTGCCACCGGAACGACGTCCGCGTCGGCAGGTACACCACGTGGCCGAGCACCCGCGGCGTGTCCGCGTCGCCGACCTCGGCCACCATCTGAGGCGACGCCTCCGTGCCGAAGTCGAGGATCCGGACCACGTCGACGGCATGGCCGTACGCGGTCGGCGCCCACAGCGCGGTAGCACGCCCCGCGCCGAGCGCGCCGAGCGTCACCCAGCCGGCCGCCTCCATCTCGCGGACAACCGTGCTGACCTTCCGCTCACCGGACAGGTAGTCGTCGCCGGCGGCGTCGCGGAACACCCGGCCAGCGGCGATCTCATCGCGCAGCGCACGCCGGGCCGGCGTCGGATGCAGGTACGTCGGCAGCATCACGCCACCGCCCGGGCGGCGTGCCGGCGAGCCAGGTCGATGCTCGCCAGGAACAGCTGCGCCTCCAGCTCGGCCGCCTCACACGCCGGAATCGGCCACGCCGGGCGGCGGTCATCGACGGCAGCACCGCCCGGCGGGCAGCTACGCGGCAGCAACGTGACGGGAGGCGGAGGAGGCGGAGGAGGAGGAGGCGGCGGCCCCGTCATGACAGCGGCTCCCAGCTCGTCGTACGCACCGCCCGAGCCACCACAACCGCCAAGCCCGTCAAGCCACGACGCAGCTCGACCGCCGAGTCCTCGGACTCGCAAGGAATGACCCGATCGGCGTACGCGACACCGAACTCGACCCGAAGCGCACCCTCCGCAGTCGGCGACGTCGGCACCGCCAGCAGTCGGTGGTTCAGGCCCTCCACCCACTGGCGGAGCCGGTCGAGGGGCGGGGTCCGGTCGCCGCGCTCGTACGAGCCGATCACGACGGCCTCCAGGCCGACGAGCTCGGCGGCCCGCGGTAGGGACAGGTTGCGCCGCTTGCGTTCGGCGCGCAGCTGGACGGCGATGGGGTCGAGGTTCGGCGCGGTCATGACGCGCTCGCGGTCTGCTCGACCGGCAGGAGCGCAGTCACGCTGATGCCGAACTCATTCGCGATCTGCACGAGGTCGTCGGTGTCGAAGGGGGTCTCGCCGGTCATGCGGCGAGACAGGTTCTGTGGGGGAACGCCGAGCCGACGAGCCAGTTCGGCGGCGCTCATCTTCCGGCGCGCCAGCTCGATGCGGACGTTCTCAGCGACCGCCTCTCGCATACCGCTAACCGTGTAGCTCACGCTCATAGCGGTATGTCTACGCTTGATCGGGGTGTGTTGTCAACACGCTGAGCGTGTAGCTAACACCGAGAAGTCGAGTGGCACACACGAACTGTTGCGCTCGTACCGCTTAGCGGGTCATCATCCTCCTATGAGCGACAACCCGACGGTGCCCACCGGGCGCCTCCGCGAACGGGCGGCCGAGGAGATCCGCGTCATCCTCGCCCGTCGCCGCATGTCCGCCGCCGAGCTAGCCAGGAAGACCGGCATCCGCCAGCAGAACCTCAGCCGGCGAATGACCGGCGAGACCGCGTTCGACCTCGACGACTTGGAGGTAATCGCCAACGCCCTGGGAATCAAGGTCGCAGACCTCATCCGCGAGTCAGAGCAAGGGCCGCAAGACATGGCACCATAGCTTGCGTCCTAGCCCCTGGTTAAGGTCTCAATCGTGAGCCCACAACCAGAGTTCGCCGTAATTGGTGGTTCCGGCCTCTACGCCTTGCTTGACGGCGCGACAGAGCACGTGGTCGACACGCCGTACGGCGCGCCGTCCGACCCGATCACGGTGGCGGAGGTTGGCGGCCGGGCGGTGGCGTTCCTGCCCCGGCACGGTCGGGATCACCGGCATCCGCCGCACCTGATCCCGTACCGGGCCAACCTGTGGGCGCTCCGCTCCCTCGGCGTACGGCAGATCCTCGCGCCCTGCGCGGTCGGCGGGCTGCTTCCTGAGCTCGGACCAGGCACGTTCGTGGTGCCGGACCAGCTCATCGACCGCACCAGCGGCCGGGTCCAGACCTACTACGACCGGGGTGCGGTGCACGTCTCGTTCGCCGACCCGTACTGCCCGGCCGGGCGGGACACGCTCCTACGTACGGCCACGCGGCAGGGCGTCGGGGCGCAGGACGGCGGCACGATGGTGGTCGTCGAGGGCCCGCGCTTCTCGACCCGGGCGGAGTCGCGGTGGTTCAGCGCCATCGGCGGCACTGTCGTAAACATGACAGGCCACCCGGAGGCGGTACTGGCCCGCGAACTGGCCCTCTGCTACACCGCCATCGCGCTCGTCACCGACCTGGACGCCGGCGTCGAGGGTGGCCACAGCGTCACCCATGAGGAGGTCTTCCGGGTCTTCGGGGAAAACACGGCCCGGCTGCGCGGCCTGCTCCTCGACGCCATCGCGGCGCTGCCCGCCGAGCGCACCTGCCCCTGCCCCCACGCCCTCGACGGGATCAAGCTGCCGTTCGAGCTGCCGTGAGCGGCTCGTACCGGTAGCCCACGCCCCACACCGTCACGATCCGTTTCGGGTCGGCGGGGTCGGCCTCGACCTTCTCCCGCAACCGTCGCACGTGGACGGTAACGGTGGAGTGGTCGCCGAACGTCCAGCCCCACACCGCGTCCAGCAACTCCGCCCGCTTGAACGCCCGCCCCGGGTGGCTCAACAGGTAGGCGAGCAGGTCGAACTCCCGTACCGTCAGAGCAAGCTCTTGGTCACCCAGATGGGCGACCCGCCGTTCCACATCGACCACGAGCGGGCCGTCGCGCAGCACCACCGGCGCTCCGGCGTGCGCAGCCCGCCGCAACACGGACCGCACTCGCAAGACCAGCTCCCGCGGCGAGAACGGCTTGGTCACGTAGTCGTCGGCCCCCAGCTCAAGGCCCACGACGCGGTCGGCCTCCTCGCCGAGCGCGGTCAGCATCACCACGGGCAGGTCGCGGACCCGCGACCGCATCCGCCGGCACACCTCCAGGCCGTCGAGCCCAGGCAACATCAAATCGAGTACGACGAGGTCGGGCCGGCGCCGTTCGAAGGCGATCATGGCCTGTGGCCCGTCGGCGGCGAGCGTCACGTCGAACCCGGCGCGCTCCAGGTAGCGCCGCACCACGTCGCTGACGGTCAGGTCATCGTCGACGACGAGCACGTGCTGTCTCATCTCGCGAGCCTAGAGCCAGGTACGCCGGCCGCGGCGCCACGTCAGCGGACCGTAAGGATCAGGTCTCGCCACCGATGTCCGTCTCGTACGCCTCGTAGACGAGGTCGGCGCCGCGCTGCCGGTGCCGGGACAGCTCCCGCAGCAGGTCACTGGCCCAGGCGCGGAGCTCCTCGACGGTCGGCTCGGGCACGTCCACCTTGCGCTGCAGGGCGCCGAGCGCGGCGGCCACCGCGGCGTGCTCGCGGACCAGCACGTGCACGCCGCGCGCCAGCCTCGGCGAGTGGTCGAGCAGCTCGGCGTAGAGCCCTCGGGACCTTCGGTGACCACGATGTGCTCGGCGAACGCGCCCCGCAGGCGGTGCAGCCGGGTGCTGACCCGGGCCCGCCAACCCGGGTCACCAGCCGGGGCCGCCAGGGCCTGCTCGAAGGACTGGATGCTGTGCAGCAGCGCGACGCGGTGGCGCCGGGCGACGGCCAGTGAGACGGCGTCTTCTGCCGCTGTCGGGTGAGACGGTCCTGCCACCATGACGCACCTCCCGCCACGAGCTATTAGCCGATGGTCACCCGATTGTTCAGTTGTGTCCAGCCCCACGGATGACCTCATGCGTCCCTTGGCACACAGCGGTCACTCCGTACTCAGACGCTGCCGGCGATGACCCCGATGATCTCGTCAAGCTCGACGTCACGCAGTCCGGTGCCGGCCGTGGAGGCCGAATGGAGGGTGTTGCTCCAGGTCCCGGCGATCGTCTTCCACGGCTCGACATCGGGGGCGAAGAGCAGCAGCCGCTTGGCGCCCCGGTCCACCGCGCCCGAGGCCCACAGAGCGGAGAGCTCGCCCAGGTCGGTCGGGAGTCCGCGCGGGTACTTCGCCGCCCCCGCCCCCACGCCGAGCGGGTGCGCGGACGCGTCCGTGAACAGGACGATGACGTGCCGCCGGCGTTCCGCCTCCCGTTCCCACTCGGAGTTGATCGCCAGGGCCAGCGCCTCCAGGCCGGACTCCGGCTCGTCGCCCCCGCCGTCCGCCCGCAGCCCCTTGACGAAGCGCTTGAACTGATCGGTCTCCTCCGGGACGGTCCAGAAGTCGGACAGCTCGATCGGGTTGTTCCGGTCGGCCGCGAAGTCGCGGTACGCGACCACTCGCAGTCGCAGCCTCCCCACCGACTTCTCCTTGGCGGTCATTGCGTCCACGAACCGCTGGTGGAACGACAGCGCACCCTTCTTGACCGTGTCGATGACCGGCGACATGCTGCCGGTCACGTCGATGCACAGGACGATGTCAACGGCGTACTGCTCTGGCACGAGACCTCCTGAGTTCCTCCCCCGGCGGGCCTCATTGTTCAACCCACGCGCCACCGCGCCCGCCGTCCCGCGGCCCGCACCGCCCGCCCGCCCGCCGATCAAGGACTTTCCCGTCGATCAAGGGCAAACGGTCGTGGATCGGAGATCAAAGCACGACCGTTCGCCCTTGATCGACGCACAAACCCTTGATCGACGCACAAACCCTTGATCGGCGCGCGAAAGGGCGGAGGGCGGGAGAGGGCACGAAAAGGGCGGCACGTCCCATTCGGGACGTGCCGCCGATCGTGGAGGTGCCGGGAATCGAACCCGGGTCCTTCGGCGCCTTGTCAGGGCTTCTCCGAGCGCAGCTCGCTGTGCCTCTACTCGGCCCCTCCGATCACGCGAGCGAGTCGGTGTGACGGGCCCAGCCGCTGATTAATCTCGCCGCACAAGCCCCGCGACCGGGCTCGATTGGCCAGCCTCCTAGCTGATGCCGGCTATCTGGGTCGAAGGCACTCCCAGGCCGACAAAGTAGCTACTCGCCTCAGGCGGCGAGAGCGTACTTAGCGCGATTGTCGTTGGCGCTTATTGGTTTCCGACGATGATTTTCGAGACAACGTCGGCTTCCTCGGCTCGCTTCCCCTGCCGCAACGAACGAAGTCGAAACCAGTCACCCCCTCGTAGGAGACCCCTGAAGGGATCTCCACAAGCTTACATGCCCTACGACGCGCACGCCTTGCCGTCGATCTGGCACCCGGTCGGGCCGGTGTCCAGGGCCGACCCGTTCACCGTGAACGTGAACCGCAGCGAGCCGGCGGCCGCCACCGCCGCACCGGTGAAGGTGACGGTGTTGCCGTCCTGCTTGAACTCGGCGCCCGACACGTCGCTGACCGTGCCCGAGCGCAGCGTGATCGTCACGGCCCACTTCCGCGCGGCCGCCTTGCCGGAGTTGGTGACGGTCACCCGCCCGTCGTAGCCGAACAGGCGGCTCGACGTGGTCTCGTACGAGGCGCCCAGCGCCGCGGCGGCGGGCGGCCGGGTGGACTCGGCGCGCGGCGTGGCGGAGGCGCGGGTGGGCGACGGGGACGCGGAGGCGGTGGGCTTCGCCGGGCCGGTGCCGATCGCCGCGACCCCGCCGGGCCCGGTCGCGGACGGGCTCGGCAGCGCCCCGGTCGACGCGGCGGTGGGCTCCTCCTCGCCGTCCGGCCGGAAGAGCGCCACGGCGACCACGACGCCCAGGAGCGCCACGGTGGCGGCCGACGCCAGGACGATCCGGCTCCGGCGCCGGGACGGACCCGGCACCACGAACGGCAGGACCTCCGTGATCGGTTCGCTGGGCGTCGGCGCGTTGAGGTCCACCTCCTGGAACGCCAGCCAGTCGAGCACCGCCGGGAGCCGCTCGTGCAGCACCGACTCGTACGCGACGCGCAGCTGGACGCGCAGTTCGTCGTCCCACTCGCCGTACACGCAGGCTTGGCGGAGCGTCAGCGTGGCACCGCCCGAGCCCGGCCCCGGAGCCAGCTCCCAGGTCAGCCGGGTGTGCAGGTCGTCGTTGCCCCAGAGCATGGCGAGCCGGCGGTGCCCCTCGACGCCGGTCACCTCGGCCTCGCTGACCGGCGCGAATCCGGGCAGGTCCAGCCATTGGGCCAGCAGCTTCTGCTCGGTCAAGGCCCGCCAGATCCGCTCGGGCGGGTGCTCCAGATCGACATCCATCCGGATCTCACTCACCCGGGTGACCTTACAGACCAGCGCAAGGAGTCGTGCCGATGTGGCAGCTCGACGGTTTGGTGGGTGCGAGGGCGTTCAGCTTGACGTCGAAGACCAGCCGGCCGGCGGCGCCGGATCCGGCGAACGTGACCGTCGTGCCGCTCTGGTTCGGGGCCGGGCCGTCGACGCCGGTCACCACGGCGAGCAGCGGCACCGTGATCGTGACCGTCCACGCGTCCCCGCCGTGGTCGACCACGACCTCGCCGCGGTAGGACAGGGCAAGCGCCCCCACCGACACGGTCGAGTAGCGCGCAGTCGGCTCCGCGGCGGTCGTACCCTCGGGCGTGCGTGCGGGCGCGGACGAGGCCGGCGGCGTGGCGGCCGGCCCCGAGGAAGGCGGCGCCGTCTGCGCCCCCGGCGTCCGGCGCGGCGCGGCGCTGACCGGCGCGGACGTCGCCGTCGTCAAGGCCGCCGCTGGCCCGCCCGAATCCCCGTCTGGGCCACCGCGGGTTCGCTGGTCTTCGCGGGCAGGTTCGCCACGAGCGCGCCGACGAGCGCGACCAGCAGCGCGGCCGCCAAGACCGCGAGGAGCTGCCGCCGCCGGTCCGGACCCGCCGGCGCCACCCCGGCCAGGCGCGGGGGTGAGGGCGGGACAACACCATCGAGTACGGCTGGCAGCCGCACTTCGAAGAGCCGCTTGTACGTCGATACGAGCGCCCGCCGCCGGGCACTGCCCCGCAGCCCGAGGAAGCCGGTCTGGGTGACCACCAACCGGCAGCCCGCCGGGGTCGGCGCCAGCTCCCAGATCACCTTCGAGTGCAGCTGCTCGCCCTGCCAGCGCATCGCCAGGCGGCGCGCCGGAATCGCCTCGATCACCTCGCCGTCGACGGCGTTGGGGAGGCCCGGAAGGTCTTCGGGCAGGAGCTGGAACCGGCTCCCCGCTTCCGGCGAAAGGTCGGTGAGCATGAACCACCGGGCGAGCAGCGGCTGCTCGGTGAGCGCCTGCCACACCACGTCCGGCGGGTGGCGCAGGTCGACGTCGAGCCGGATCTCGCTCAACGGACCGTCAGCCCATGCCCTTACGGCGGCGGCCCATCGCCCGGTTGATCTCCCGGTCGGCGTCCCGCTTGGCGAGGTCCTGCCGCTTGTCGTACGCCCTCTTGCCGCGGCCAAGGCCGAGCTCCACTTTGGCCCAGCCGTCGGAGAAGTAGACCGACAGCGGCACCAGGGTGAGCCCGCTCTCCTGTAGCTTGCCGATCAGCCGGTCGATCTCCAGGCGCTTGAGCAGCAGCTTGCGGGTGCGGCGCGGCTCGTGGTTGGTCCAGGTGCCCTGGACGTACTCCGGGATGTGCATGCCGTACAGGTAGAGCTCGCCGCCCTTTTCCTGGGCGAACGCGTCCACCAAGGACGCCCGGCCGGCGCGCAGCGACTTGACCTCGGTGCCGGTCAGCGCCATCCCCGCCTCGTACGTGTCGAGGATGGCGTAGTCGTGCCGCGCCTTGCGATTGGACGCGACTACTTTTCGACCTTTTTCCCTCGGCACCGCGCAATGGTACCGGTCAACACAGGCAGCCCGGCAGCCAATTCAGCGGCTGCACGGGGCTGCCCGAAAGGCGTACCTCGAAGTGCAGGTGGTAGCCGGTCGAGGCGCCGGTGGTGCCGACCCGCCCGATCACCTGACCACGCCGTACGCGCTGGCCGGGCCACACGAGGATCCTCGACTGGTGGGCGTAGCAGGTGCTCAGCCCGCGCCCGCGGTAGCTGCCGTGGCTGATGCAGGTGTAGTTGCCGTATCCGCCGTTCCAGCCGGACCGGATCACCCGCCCGTCGGCGGCGGCGTAGATCGGCTGACCGCCGCCCGCCGCGATGTCGACGCCGGCGTGCAGTTGCCATACGCGGTAGTACGGGTCGTACCGCATGCCGAAGTCGCTGGACTTCCAGCCCTGCACCGGCATCAAGAGCCTGGCGCCGGGGCGCAGCGCCGGGCTGCTGGGGCTCGGCCGGGTCACCTTCTGCCGGTCCTCCCAGGCGCGCAGCTCCGCCTCGATCCGGGCGGCCTCGGCCTTGGCCTCCTCGTACTTGGCGAGGCTGGCGTCGCGCTCCTCCTCGGCGACCGCGAGCGCCTCCGCCCGCTGGCCGGTGAGCGCGGTGACCTCGGCGACCGCCGCCTCGGCCTCGGCCTGGGCGGCCCGCGCGTCGGCGAGCGCCAACTCGGCGGCCAGCCGCGCCGCCTCCGCCCTGCGCTGGGCAAGTCCGGCCTCGTTCTGCGCGTCCTTGGCGGCCCGGCGGGCGGTGGTGAAGCCGTCCAGGGCCTCCTTCTCCGTGCTCATGACCCGCTCGAAGTACCCGAACCGCTCGGCCGCGTCGATCGGCGTGCGCGCATTGATCAACATGTTGAGGCTGACCAGGTCGCTCCCCTTGTAGGCGGACGCGGCGAACCCGCCGACCCGCTCGCGGGCCTCCTCCACCCGGCGGGCCGACTCGCCGTACCGCGTCTGGGCGGTCTTGAGCGCGGCCTCCGCGGCCCGGGCCTGCCGGCGGGCGGTGTTGGCGGCCACCTCCGCGGCGGCCACCTCGCCGCGCGCCAGCGCGGCCCGCTCCTGGGCGGCGGGCAGCGCGGCGTTCGCGGCGGCCAGCCTCCGGGCCGCCTGCTGCGCCCGTGTGGTGGCGCCCTCCATGATCGCGGCCGCGGCCGCGACCTCGGCGTCGATCCGCTTCTTGTCGTCCCGGGGGTCACCCTGCGCCGGAGCCGCCGGCATCAGCAGGAGTACGACGAAAAGGGCAAGCCATGCACCATGGGGTCTCACGGGCAACTCCCCTCATACGTGCCTCATACCGTACTCCCCTCACAATCGTCCCAACAGCACAAAACGGATCGCCGGCCCCAACACGGGACCGGCGATCCGCGGTAACGATGCGTGACGGTAGCTAGACGCGCAGGTAGAAGCGCAGCGTGACCCAGGCGGTGACGGCGCTGACCAGGCTGCCCACGCCGGCCATCAGCGGAAACATGAGGAGCACCTCGCTCCAACCCAGCGGGGTCAGCAGCTCGGTGAGGTCGCGCAGCGAGCCGTCGAGCAGGAACATCTTGCCCACGACGAGCCCGGCGAAGGCGAGGATCGAGCCGATCGTGCCGGCCACCACGGCCTCGAGCACGAACGGCGCCTGGATGAACCAGTTGGACGCGCCGACCAGCTTCATCACGGCGACCTCGCGCCGCTTGCTGTACGCGGCGACCTGGATGGTGTTTCCGACCAGCAGCAGAGCCGCGATGGCCATGACCGTCGCGGCGAGCAGGGCCATGTTCTGCACCGAGCCGAGGATGTTGAAGATCTTGTCGAGCAGCCGTTGCTGGTCGACGATCGTCTCGACGCCCTCGCTGTTCTGGTACTTCTGGTTGATCTCCTGGAACTGCTCCGGGTTCTTCAACCGCACCCGGAAGGACTCGGGCAACTGGTCCGGCTTGACCGCGTTGACCAGGTCAGGCGCGTCGGCGTACATGACCTTGAACTTCTCGTGCGCCTTCGCCTTGTCCTCGTAGATGACCTCGGCGACCAGCGGGTCACCGCGCAGCGCGCTGTCCAGACTGGCGCGCTGTGCGTCGGTGACGTCGTTGTTCAGGAAGATCGCCACTTCGATCTGGTCGTAGTAGAAGTCCTTCATGCTGTTGACCTGGAGGTACATCAGGCCACTGGCGCCCAGCATGGTCAACGACACGGCCATCGTGATGATCATGGCGACCGTCATGGTCACGTTGCGCCACAACCCGACCATGACCTCAGACAGGACGTACTTAGCGCGCTGCATCGGGGGTTCCTTCGCTGGGGGTTAGGTCGGTGGGTCAGCCGTAGACGCCGCGCGCTTGGTCGCGGACGATCCGGCCACTCTCGATCTCAACGACCCGGCGCCGCATCTGGTTGACGATGTTGGAGTCGTGGGTGACCATCACGACCGTGGTGCCGGTCCGGTTGATCCGGTCCAGCAGGCGCATGATCTCGATAGATGTGTCGGGGTCGAGGTTGCCGGTCGGCTCATCCGCCAGCAGGATCAGCGGGCGGTTGACGAAGGCCCGCGCCACCGCCACGCGCTGCTGCTCACCGCCGGAGAGCTCATGCGGGTACCGGTGCTCCTTGCCGCCGAGGCCCACGAGCTCCAGCACCTCGGGGACCACGCGACGGGCGACCGCCTTGGTCTTGCCGATCACCTCGAGCGCGAACGCGACGTTCTCGTACGCGGTCCGGTTGGGCAGCAGGCGGAAG
Source organism: Phytohabitans rumicis (assembly GCF_011764445.1). Classification (NCBI taxonomy): domain Bacteria; kingdom Bacillati; phylum Actinomycetota; class Actinomycetes; order Micromonosporales; family Micromonosporaceae; genus Phytohabitans; species Phytohabitans rumicis. Next base: position 5,389,512 of record NZ_BLPG01000001.1, on the reverse strand, counting down.
TCCTGGAAGACGCAGCCGATCGAGCGCCGGAAGTGGGGGATCTTCCAGGACCGCATCGTTGTCACGTCCCGGCCGTTGACGACGACCTTCCCCTGGTTGGGGGTGACCTCGTGCAGCAGCAGTTTGATGATCGTGGACTTGCCAGAGCCGGAGGGACCGATGAAGAAGACGAACTCGCCCTTCTCGATCCCGCACGACACCTCGTCCAGGGATGGCCGGGACGCCTTGGGGTACGTCTTCGTGACGTGCTCGAGCTGAATCACGGGTCGAGAGTCTACGCGGTGTAACTAGATAGCCAAGTCCGGCCTGGACGGGTTCGCGCACATTGCCGTAAAAGTGGTCGCACGGCGAATCCCCGTCAGGCCGCCTCGTCGGCGAGCTCCCGGCGCTTGCGCCAGCGGATACCGGCCTCGATGAAGTCGTCGAGATCGCCGTCGAAGACCGAGGCCGGATTGCCCGTCTCCTGCTCTGTACGCAGATCCTTCACCATCTGATACGGATGCAAGACGTACGAACGCATCTGGTCACCCCACGACCCCGCAGCGTCAGTCCGCAGGCCCTCCATCTTGGCCTGCTCCTCCTGGCGCATGCGCTCCAGCAGCCGGGCCTGCAGCACCCGCAGCGCGGACGCCTTGTTCTGCAACTGGGACTTCTCGTTCTGGCAGGTGACCACGATGCCGGTGGGAATGTGTGTGATCCGTACCGCCGAGTCGGTCGTGTTCACGCTCTGTCCACCAGGGCCCGACGAACGGTAGACGTCGACCCGCAGTTCGTTCTCCGGGATGTCGATGTGATCGGTCTGCTCGACGACCGGCAGCACCTCGACCCCGGCGAAGCTCGTCTGCCGGCGCCCCTGGTTGTCGAACGGGCTGATCCGCACCAGCCGGTGCGTGCCCGACTCGACACTCAGCGTGCCGTACGCGTACGGCGCCTTGACGGCGAACGTGGCGGACTTCAGCCCCGCCTCCTCGGCGTACGACGTGTCGTACACCTCGGTCGGGTAGCCGTGCCGCTCCGCCCACCGCAGGTACATCCGGAGCAGCATCTCGGCGAAGTCGGCCGCGTCCACGCCGCCGGCACCGGCGCGGATCGCGACGAGAGCCTCCCGCGAGTCGTACTCGCCGGAGAGCAGGGTGCGGACTTCCATCTCCTCGATGGCCTTGTGCAGCGCGGCCAGCTCCACCCCCACCTCGGCGACCACGCCCGGGTCGTCCTCGGCTTCGGCCAGCTCCAGGAGCACGTGCGCGTCGTCGAGCCGGCGACGCAGGCTTTCCAGCTTGGAGATCTCGCCATTGACGTACGACAGCTTCGAGGTGACCTGCTGCGCGCGGGCCTGGTCGTCCCACAGGTCCGGCGCGGACGCCGCCACCTCCAGCTCGGCCTTGTCCCGGCGCAGCTTCTCAACATCGAGGACGGCCTCGATGCTGCGTAGGGTCGCGTCGAGGGCCTTGAGCTGGTCGGGGAAGTCGGCAGCAGTCACAACGCTTAACGATACGCGCTCAAGGCCCGCGTCGCGGTGAGGGCCGGAGCCGCGACACAGGCCCTAGGCTCCGGGTGCCGCCTTCAGCCACGACAGCGCCGCCTTGTGGTACGCCACGGCGAACTCCAGGGCCGCCGAGCCGTAGTTGTCGCCGTCCTTCTTCGTCTCCTTCGACTGCTCCCGGGCCGCCGCGAGGGCCTGGGTGTGGTACTCGGTCGCGCCGGAGTACAGCTCCTTGAGCTGACCGGCCGAGTGCTGCTCGCCGAACGCCACCCGCAGGGCGACCGGATTGCGCACCGCGTCGCGGCCGGGCGACTCCGCCAGCCACCGGGCGAAGGCCCGCTTGCCGGACGCCGTGATCGCGTACGGCTGGCTGGAGCGCGGCCCCGGCTTGCCGAGCCGGACGAACCCCTGATCCGCCAACGCGGGCAACTCGCGGTAAACCTGGCTACGCGTCATCGACCAGAACGGCCCGAGCCGGCGCTCGGCGGCGGACATCAGCTGACCGCCCGTCATGGGTCCTTCGTGGAGCAGCCCGAGCAGAGCGGCTGCGGTGGGGTTGATTCCTGTTTCTGCCATACCCTCCACGCTGCCACTTTGTCGCCCTCACGTCCAGGATTTCGCGTGATCCGCGAGGCGATCTGCTCCACTGTGCACTGTCCGTGCCCGACAGTCCGGTGAGGACGGGTAGCGAACCGCTCACATCTGGTGATCATCTTACCCGGCGCGGGGTCGGTAGTACGTCCCCGATACCGGGCCACTCGGCCATCTCGGTAGGAAGCTCCATGATGGATGGGGCCACAGTGGAGGGAGTCGCCGTCGGTGCTGGAGTGGTTGCAGGGACTGGCGCGGCGGGTCGCGTACCGCCCGGGGAGCCCCCGCCGGCGAGTAGCAGACCGCCCACAGTGGCCGTCGCCAAGACAATCCCGGCACCAATAGCGGTCGCGATCAGTGCCCCGCGCCGGCCCCGCACGGGGGACGGGGGTACCACCGGTACGGGAACCGGCGCGGGAGTCTGGGTGGGGATGGGATCGGTCATGGCACCCGGCACGGGAAGCGGATCGGTGGTGGCGCCCGGCCACGGGCTCGCGGTGCCGTACGCGGCGCCCAGTTCGATGGACGGGCCGACCCCGGCGACCGGAATGGACACCATCCGGCCGACGTACGCCGACGCGGGCGACACCGGCGCGGCCCGCAGCGGCACCCACGTGACACGCGCCACGGCGGCGGCCGCTCCGGCGGGCCGCGGCCACCACGTGATCTGTTCGGCGCTGAGCGCGGGCAGCGACGGCGCGCCGTCCAGCGCCGGCTCCACGCCACGCAGCCGGGCGCCGACGAGCCGCGCGTCCGGCCGGCGCGCCGGGTCGGCGGCGAGGCACTCCTCGATCACCGGCCAGACGATCGGCGGCAGCCCGGGCGGCGGCACGGCGGCGCACATGCCGTGCCGGCGCAGCACCTGCAGCGGCCCGCCGCCCCGGAACGGGCTGCGACCGCACAGGAGTTCGAACAGGACGATGCCGAGCGCGTACACGTCCGCGGTCGGGGACGGGGCCGCCCCGGCGACCACCTCGGGCGCGGCGTACTCCGGGGTGGCGTGAATGGACGACGGCGGCGGGTCCGCGAGCCGCCACGCCACGCCGAAGTCCACCAGCTTGACCGGGCGCCCGTCGGCGGGGATGACGAGGTTGCCCGGCTTGACGTCGCCGTGCACGATGCCGTGCTCGTGCAGGTACGCCAGCGCGTCCGCCACCTGGGCGACCAGGTTGGCGGCGATCGCGGGCGGCACCGGCCCGTCCCGGCGTACCCGCCGGCGCAGGTCCTCGCCCTCCACGAGGTCCATCACGATGGCCCGTACGCCCGGCCGCTCGACGTACGCCCGGGGCCGCACGATGGACGGGTGCTCGATCCCGGCGAGCAACTCGGCCTCGGCCCGGAACCCCATGACCAGCTCGGGTTGGTCGGCAACCTCCGGACGCAGCAGCTTGACGGCCACCCGCTCCCCGGTGACGGTGTCGACGGCACGCCACACGGCGCCGATCGCGCCGCGCGCGATCTCCCCGTCCAGCCGGTAGCGGCCGTCCAACAGCGCGTCCATGCGATCGACGCTAGGGCCGGCGGGACCCTCGCCGATCCGACCCGACACGGGGTTGGCACGAACCGGGGACTGGCAATCGATCGTCGACTGCGGGAGGGTGAAAACCCGTGACCTCCCCCTGGTGCGATGGCTCGCGTCCCTGCCCGCCGAGGACCTCGCGGCGATCCTGACCCGGCGCCCCGACGTGCTCTCCGGCCCGCCGATGTCCAGCCTGACCGGGCTCGCCGGCCGGCTTCAGGACACCGAGGCGGTCGTGGCGGCGGCCGGCGGGCTGCCGCTGCCCGCGCTGCAGCTCATCGAGGTCATCCAGGCGTTTGGCGGGCCCGAGGTGAGCCTCGACCAGGTCGCCGCGGCGGTGGGGCGCAAGCCGGACGACCCCGAGCTCGCCGCCACCCTCCAGGTGCTGGCCCAGCGCGCCCTGGTCTGGCCGGACGGCGAGGACCTGCGCATGGCGGGTCCGCTGTGGGCGGCGTTCGAGCATCCGCTGCGCCTCGGCCCGCCGGCCCGCCGGCTGCTCGAGGGCGCCCAGGTGAGCGAGCTGCGCGAGATCGCCGGGGCGCTCGGGCTGGCCCGTGGGCGTACCCGGGCGACGGTCGTGGCCGACGTGTGCGGCGCGCTCGCTGACGGCGAACGCGTGCGATCGGTGCTCGCGTCCGCACCGGCCGACGCGCGCGACTTCCTCTCCAAGATCGCTTGGGACGGCCCGTTAGTGATCATGGGGCTCTACGGGCAGCCGTCCACCGGCCCGGTCGCCTGGGCGCTGCGCCACGGCCTGCTCGTGGCCGACGGCTGGCAGCACGCGCTCATGCCCAGCGAGGTGGGCATGGCGCTGCGCGGGCCGGACTGGCGGGCGCCGTTCGAGCCGCAGCCGCCCACCCCGGCGGTGACCGCCGTCGAGCCCGCGTCCGTCCACCGGGAGGCGGCCGCCGCGGCCACCGCCGCGGTCGAGCAGGCGTCCGCGCTGCTGGCCGCCGTCGCGGCCGCGCCCGTCGCGCTGCTGAAGGCCGGCGGCGTGGGCAGCCGCGAGCTGAAGCGGTTGGCCAAGACCGTCGGCTGCGGCGAGCCGGAGGTACGGCTGTGGCTGGAGCTCGCGTACGCGGCCGGCCTGATCGGCATGTCCGAGCTGCGGGCGCTGCCGGCGGACGGGTACGACGCGTGGTGCGCCGCCGACCCGGCCCACCGTCTGGTGCCGCTATTGCGCGCCTGGCTGCACCTGCCGGCCACCCCGCTGGCCACGACCGGCGCCGCGCTGACCCGGGACGCGTTCGGGCTCGCCGCGTACGACCTGCGGCCCGCGCTGCTGCAGACGGCGGCCGACCTGCCGGACGGGCAGGGCGCGACGGGTGACCTCGCGGAGGTGCTGCGCTGGCGGCTGCCGATGCTGGTCGGCTCGCCGGAGGACGACGAGCAGTTCCTGCCCGGGCTGTGGCGGGAGGCGCACCTGGTGGGCGCCGTCGCCCACGGCGCGCTGACCGCGCTCGGCCGGGCCCTGCTGTCGGACGGCGATCTGCCGGCGGCCGCGACGACCCTGCTGCCGCCGGCCGTCGGGGAGGCGGTGTTCCAGAACGACCTCACCGCCCTCGTCCCCGGCACCCCCGCGGCGGCCCTCGCCGAACTGCTCGACGCGGCCGCGGTCCGCGAGTCGAGCGGCGGCGCCACCACGTGGCGGTTCTCCGCGGCGTCGGTGCGGGCCGCCCTGGACGCCGGCCACGCCCCGGACGACCTGCTGGCCGGGCTGCGCGCGGTCGCCGTGGCCGGCGCGCTGCCGCAGGCGCTGGAGTATCTGATCCGGGACGTCGGGCGCCAGCACGGCCAGGTACGGGTCCGCCCGGTCGCCTGCGTGCTGCGCGCGGACGACCCGGCGCTGCTGGCCGAGATCGCCGGCGCGCGGGCGCTGCGGCCACTCGGGCTGAGCGTGCTCGCCCCGACCGTGCTCGCCAGCGCGAAGCCGGTGGCCGAGACGCTCGCCGCCCTGCGCGCCGCCGGCTACGCACCGGCGGGCGAGGACGCGCAGGGGGCCGCCGCGGTCGAGCGGGTGCCCCGCCAGCGGGTCGCCGCGCCACGCCGCGTGGCGGAACCGCGTACCCGAGGATCGGCCGACCCCCTGGAGCTTGCGCGGCGGCTGCTGGCCGCGCCCGTCAGCACGCCGGCCGGCCCGCGACCCACGCCGATCGGCGTCGCGAAGGCGGTGCGCGACTACGCCCCGCAGCTCACCGGCCACGAACGCCTGGTCCTGGTGAACGCGATCAGCGAGGGCACCCCAGTGGAGATCACCTACACGGATTCGGGCGGCTATCCGTCGCAGCGCGTGATCGAGCCGCTCGACCTGGAGGGCCCCAAGCTTTCCGCGTGGTGCCAGCTCCGCGAGGACGAGCGGATGTTCCTACTCCCGCGCATCGTGTCGGTGGCGCTGCCCTAACCCATATGGGGGTACGTGTGATCGGTCGGCGGCACGAACGTCTCCTTGATCGTCCGCGGGGACGTCCAGCGGATCAGGTTGTGCCACGAGCCGGCCTTGTCGTTGGTGCCGCTGGCCCGCGCGCCCCCGAACGGCTGCTGCCCGACCACGGCGCCGGTCGGCTTGTCGTTGACGTAGAAGTTGCCGGCCGCGTACCGCAGCGCCTGCGAGGCCCAGTCGACCACCCGCCGGTCCGTCGCGAAGATCGCCCCGGTCAGGGCGTACGGCGCGGCGCTCTCCGCCTGCTTGACCACGTCTTCGAAGCGCGCGTCGTCGAAGACGTGCACGCTCAGGATCGGCCCGAAGTACTCGGTCGTGAACACCTCGTGCTCCGGGTCGGTGCACTCCACCACGGTCGGGCGGACGAAGTAGCCCTCGCTGTCGTCGGCCGTCCCGCCGGCGATGACGATGCAGGAGTCCGAGTTCTTGATCCGGTCCAGCGCGGCGGCGTGCCGGGCGAACGCCCGGTCGTCGATCACCGCCCCGCCGAAGTTGCCGAAGTCGGTGACGTCGCCGTACGCCAGGGAGTCCGCGGTGGCCGCGAGCCGGTCGCGCAGGCCGGCCTCCCACAGCGACCGCGGCACGTACGACCGCGAGGCGGCCGAGCACTTCTGGCCCTGGAACTCGAACGCGCCGCGGACCAGCGCGGTGACAAGGGCATCCGGGTCCGCGCTGGCATGGGCGATCACGAAGTCCTTGCCGCCGGTCTCGCCCACCAGCCGCGGGTACGACCGGTAGCCGCCGATGTTCTGCCCGACCGTCTGCCAGAGGTGCTGGAAGACCTTGGTGGAGCCGGTGAAGTGGATGCCGGCCAGGTCGGGGTCGGCGAGCGCGACCTCGGACACCGCGATGCCGTCACCGGTCACCATGTTGATGACGCCGGGCGGGAGGCCGGCCACCTCCAGCAGCCGCATCGTGAAGTGGGCCGCGAACTGCTGCGTCGGCGACGGCTTCCACACCACGGTGTTGCCCATCAGCGCGGGCGCGGCCGGCAGGTTACCCGCGATCGCGGTGAAGTTGAACGGCGTGATGGCGTACACGAAGCCTTCGAGCGGGCGGTGGTCGAAGCGGTTCCACACGCCCGGCGACGACACGGGCTGCTCGCCGAGCAGCTTCTGTCCGAAGTGGACATTGAAACGCAGGAAGTCGATGAACTCGCACGCGGCGTCGATCTCGGCCTGGTACACCGTTTTCGACTGGCCGAGCATGGTAGCGCCGTTCAACGTGTCGCGCCACGGCCCGGCGAGCAGATCGGCCGCGCGGAGGAAGATCGCGGCCCGATCGGCGTACGAGAGGCTGCGCCACATCGGTGCGGCTTTCTTCGCGGCCGTCACCGCCGACACAGCATCCGCGTTGGTTGCGTTGTGGGTGACCCCCAGCACGTGCCGGTGCCGATGCGGCTGCACGACCTCGATGGCCGCCCCGCCCGCCATGCGCTGCTGACCGTCGACGGTCATCGTCAGGTCGAGTCGCTCGGCACCCAACTCCGCCAACCGCCGCCGCAGGCTCTCCCGCTCGGCGCTGCCGGGGGCGTAGTTGCGGACCGGTTCGTTGCGTGGCTCGGGTACGGCGAAGACCGCGTCCATCATGGGCTCCTGTCAGGGTCTGGACCTGGTTCCATCCTTACATGTTCCGGGCCGTACGCTGTGAAGTTGTCTTCTGGCCCTGGGAGGCTCCTGGATGACTGAGACTGTTGCCGCGCCGGCCCGGCCGGCCGAGAGTGATACCGCTCCGGGGGCGAGCATCCTGGCGGTGATCGCCCTGGCCTGGCTGGCCGCCATGATGTGGTCCTCGCACGCCGAGATCACGTCCGGCGAGGGCACCCTGGCGATCACGTCCGCGGCGATGGCGCTGCCCACGGTGATCTCGGCGGGACTCGTCGCCGGCGCCGCGGTCAGCCTCGCCGTATCCCAGCTCCTGCGCCGGCTGCGCGGGCCACTGCTGTTCGCCGTGGCCGTCGGCTCCGGCCTGGTCGTCGGTGTCCTGGCCGCCGTCGCGATCGTGTCCAGCTACGGCGGCGGCGAGGCCAGCACGGTCCTGGCCGGCACGCTCGCCGCGGCGGTCACCGCGGGCGGCGCGCTCGCCGGCGTACGGGCCCGCGGCGTGGTCGGGGCGATCGTGACCGCCGGCCTGGTGGTCTTCGCGGTCGAGCAGGTGCTCGACAACTTCAAGCCCACGCTGATGTCGTTCTACGGCGAAGGGGACGACCCGTCCTCGCGGCTGAGCGCCTCCGGCTGGTCCGCGCTGACCATCGCGGTCGTGACCGGCATCGCGGCCGGCGTGGCCGCATACGTCTACCTGCGCCGCGCCGCCCGCCGCACCCCGGACCAGCCGCCGCGCTGGCCCGCCTACGCCATCGCCGGCGCCGGCCCCGGCCTGCTCCTGATCGCGGCCGAGGTGATCATCCGTACGCTGGGCGGCGACGTGCTCGCCCTCGCCGGCTCGGTGAGCGAGGCCGACGCCACGGCCCAGCAGATGATGGACAGCTCGCGGCTCAACAACGCCCTGGTCGTGCTCTTCGTCGGCGCGATCGCCACGATCATCGCGTTCGGCCGTACGCTTCCCCGCGCTAAGTAAGGGTTTCCAGCTCGGAGATGTCGTACCACTCCAGCTCGTGGTCCTCGGCGCTATCCACGGTGAACTGCGCGTCCGGGTCCCCGGCCTGGGCCTCCTCCACCACCTCGGCGGCCGCCGAGACGTCGTCGACCGCGCCCGTACCGTCGATGTGAATCGCGGCCACCGCGGCGAGCTCGACCGGCCGTTGGATGCGCACGGCGCTGGAGCCCAGCTCCTGGTCGTCCCGGGTCACCGCGTTCGAGGGCACGTCGGCCGAGACGACCACCCGCTGGCGGGGCGCGTCTGGATCGTGCCGGAGCATGCGCAGTGCGCCCTGGGCCGCGCGCGTGAACGCCACGTACTCCAGCTCCTCCTCGTCGCCCTCGGCGTACCACTCGCGGAGGGCGGGCGTCACCGCGTGCGCCTCGTCCCCCGCGATCTGGCCCTGAGCGCGCAGGCTGGACAGCATCGGCATCGTCGCCGGCAGGTACACCCGGATGAGCTGCTCTGACACGCTCCCATGTACTACACCCTCTAGTTGATCAGCTCTGCACCGGGGCGGTCAGCGGGTCGGCCGGCCTGGTCACCAGCCCGTCCGCGGTCTCCACCGCAAAGCCCTCGCGGATCCAGTACTCGATCCCGCCGATCATCTCCTTGACCTGGTAGCCCCGGCGGGCCAGCTCCAGCGCGGCCTTGGTGGCCCCGTCGCAGCCCGGCCCCCAGCAGTACGTCACCACCGGCACGTCCCGGTCGAGCAGCCGGGCCGCCTTGATCGGGATCATGCGCCGGGGCAGGTGCACGGCGCCTGGGATGTGGCCCTGCCGCCAGGCGGCCAGGTCGCGGGTGTCGATGAGGACAAAGCCAGGGTCCGGCTTCTCCAGGGCCTCGTGGACGTCCGATACGTCCGTCTGGAAGGCCAGCTTCGCTTCGAACCAGCTCACGGCGTCAGTCATGATCTTTACGGTACGACCCGGGGCTAGGCTTTCTGAGAGGCGTTCCCCGGCGCTGGGCTCCACATGCCGTTGAATCACCGTTATTGTGCTCGGATGACCGCTGAATCACCGGTGCTCGACCAGACCGACTGGCGGATCCTGGAGGCCCTGCAGCGCGACGGCCGGATGAGCTTCGCCGACCTGGCCCGCGCGGTCGCGATGTCGCCGAGCGCGGTCACCGAACGGGTACGCCGGCTGGAAGAGTCCGGCGTGATCGCGGGCTACCGGGCCACCGTCTCGCCGGAGCGGGTGGGCCTGTCGATCCTCGCGTTCGTCCGCCTGCGCTACCCGACCGGTAACTACCGCCCGTTCCACGCGCTGCTCGACTCCACCCCCGAGATCATCGAGGCGCACCACGTGACCGGCGAGGACTGCTTCGTGCTCAAGGTGGTGGCCCGCTCGATGCGCCACCTGGAAGAGGTCAACGGACGGATCAGCGGGCTCGGCGCGGTCACCACCAGCGTCGTCTACTCCAGCCCACTCGCAGGCCGTACGGTGGACTCTCAAGCAGTCGATGGCAAACTGAAGCAGTGAGCCCCGCTTCCTGCTGCTGTCGGACGTCGCGGCCGAGCTGAACGTCACCGACTCGCAGGTCTACCACATGGTGCGCAGCGGCGAGCTGCCCGCAATCAAGATCGGCGGGCGCGGCCAGTGGCGGGTCGAACGGGCCAAGCTAGAGGAGTACATCCAACGCAAGTACACCGAGACAGCAAAATGGGTCCAGACCAACCCGCTAGTCGACTAGCCCACCCTCCGCCCTCTCTTGCGCCCTCTTTGCGCCCTTCGCGCCCTCTTGCGCTCCGTCTTTTGCGCCCTTCGCGCCCTCTTTTGCGTCGATCAAGGGCAAATGGTCGTGCTTTGATCTCCAAACCACGACCGTTTGCCCTTGATCGACGACGAAGTCCTTGATCGACGCGGGTGGGGGTCAGTTTCGCGGCAACCCATTGACGGATGCCGTTTGCATGTCTACAAACTAAAGGCTAACGGAGGCAAACGAAGGCAAACTCAAGATCGAGGTGATTGCATGATCGCCAAAGTCCGCCCGGCCATCCGGCTCCGCCCCGCTCCCGCCCTCGACCCTCCGTACGACGACGAGGCCGCGCCGCCCCAGCCCTGGAGCCTGCAACTGGCCCTCCAACTCGACGGCGGCGTCCGGCGTCGCATGCCCACCCCGGCCGCCCCGCCACCCGCGCCCGTCGCCGCCTCACCCGAAGCCCGCCGGGCGGCACGGCGCTTCCTCGACATGATCCTGGAGATCCTCAACGGCTACCGTCCGGTCAGCCACGTACGCCCCTCGCCGGCCAGGTCGACACCGAGATGGTCGTGGAGCAGGTGTCCGCCTGCCTGGACCGTGCCGACACGCTGCGCCGCGCCCGGCAGCAGGCCAGATCGATCCGCCGGCCAAGCGCGTTCGTGCAGCTCAAGCAGATACGCGTGTGCGAGCCCCGCCCCGGCGTCGCCGAGGTCGCAGCCGCGCTGGCCCTCGCCGAGCGCACCTGGGCGTTGGCCTACCGCCTCGAACGGCGCCGCGGCGCCTGGCTCTGCACCGCCATCCGTCTGGTGTAACCCCAGACCCCAGGGCGCTCACCTGCGAAAGCCAAGCGGCGAGCGCCCTGGCCTCCACCCACCCACCCCCGACGTCGCCTGCCCTGTCGTCCCACCCCACCCCGCCTGCCCGCCCCGCCTGACCCACCCCACCCCGTCGATCAAGGGCATACGGTCGTGGTTTGATCTCTGATCCACGACCGTATGCCCTTGATCGACGCAGAAGTCCTTGATCGACGGCGGCGTGGGCCCCGGGCCGGGCACTTCGTACCAGCAGGCGCCCTGTTGGTCCACCGACGCGAGCAGGGCGAGCAGGGGCGGAATTCCGCGCCGGATGTATCCGACATGACCGACGCGATCCCGGTACGGCAACGAATCTAGATCCACCCGCCTCACGTCCGGCTCGACGCGGAGCGCAACACCCTGCCCGGGTCCGCCGATCAAGGACGCGTCCGCAGGGAACGTGAAGGATCCGTGTCGTCCCAGCGACCCAAATCCTTCACGATGACGCCGTACCTGCGAACTCACACCGGCCCACCCGGAGTGGGATCCCAGGCGCACCCCACACCGCCGCCGTCGATCAAGGACTTCCACGCGGATCAAGGGCAAACGGTCGTGGATCAGAGATCAAAGCACGACCATATGCCCTTGATCGACGAGGCGAGGCCAGGCCAGGCCGCACAGGGCGAGGGGAGGCCGCACGAGGCGAGGCGCAGCCGGGCCAGGCCGCGCGAGGCGGGGACTCACGCGGGGTGAGGCGACGCCCCTCGGGGCCTGGCTGGCGGGTGGACGGAGGCGGAGGGTTAGGCGCCGGCGCCGGGGGCGCCGTGGCAGCGCTTGTACTTCTTGCCGGAACCGCACGGGCACGGGGCGTTGCGCGACGGGCCGGAGCCGCTCGAAGCCTGGCTGGGCGACGGGGACGGCCGTCGCGACCGGGCTGGCGCGGGACCGCCTAGCCCCAGCGCCGGAGCGGTGTCCTGCTCTTGCTCCATGAACACCGCGCCGTCGCCGGCGGCACCGTCGATGGTGGGCGCGGAGTACTGCAGCGGCTGCTGGGGGCGCTGGCGACCGAGGCCCTTGGCCTTGATCTCGATGGTGGCGTCGTCGGGCATCGGCATCGGCGCGGGGCCGCTCGCCGGGGGCGGAGCCGTGGCCGCCTCTTCCACCTGGACTTCCAGGTTGAAGAGGAACCCGACCGTCTCCTCCTTGATGCCGTCCATCATGGTGGCGAACATGGCGAAGCCCTCGCGCTGGTACTCGACCAGCGGGTCGCGCTGGGCGTACGCGCGCAGGCCGACGCCCTCCTGGAGGTAGTCCATCTCGTACAGGTGCTCGCGCCACTTGCGGTCGATCACCTGTAGCAGGACCATGCGCTCCAGTTGGCGCACGGCGTCGGTACCGAGCTCCTCCTCGCGCCGGCCGTACGCCTCGATCGCGTCGTCCTTGAGCCTCGCCATGAGGAAGTCGGCGTCGAGGTTGTTGCGCTCGCCGCCGGCCTCGTCCTCGAGGTCTTCGACGGTCACGCCGACGGGGTAGAGCTGCTTGAGGCTGGACCACAGCTGGTCCATGTCCCAGTCTTCGGCGTATCCCTCGGCGGTCGCGCCACTGACGTACGCCTCGATGACGTCGTTGATCATGTGGTTGACCTGGTCGCTGAGGTCCTCGCCGTCGAGCACGCGCTTGCGCTCGGCGTAGACCACCATGCGCTGCTTGTTGAGCACCTCGTCGTACTTGAGGACGTTCTTGCGGATCTCGGCGTTCTGGCCCTCGATCTGGCCCTGCGCGCTCTTGATCTGCCGGGTGACCATCTTGGACTCGATGGGCACGTCTTCGGGGATGTTGAAGCGCTCCATGACGGCCTCGACCGCCCCGGCCCGGAACCGCTTCATCAGATCGTCCTGAAGGGACAGGTAGAAGCGGGACTCGCCCGGGTCGCCCTGCCGGCCGGAGCGGCCGCGGAGCTGGTTGTCGATCCGGCGGGAGTCGTGCCGCTCGGTGCCGAGGACGTACAGCCCACCGGCCTCGGCGACCTCTTCGGCCTCGGCGTCGCATGCCAGCTTCCACCGCGGCATGATCTCTTCGAGTGCCTTCTGGTAGTCGTCCTCGTGCTCGACCGGGTCGAGGCCGCGCTGGTGCAACTCGTTGGCGGCCAGGTACTCGGGGTTGCCGCCGAGCAGGATGTCCGTACCACGGCCGGCCATGTTGGTGGCCACCGTGACGCCGCCCTTGCGCCCGGCCTGCGCGATGATCTCGGCTTCCTTGGCGTGGAACTTCGCGTTCAGTACGGCGTGCGGGATGCCCCGCCGGCGCAGGAGCTGGGAGAGGATCTCCGAGTTTTCCACCGAGACGGTGCCGACGAGGATCGGCTGGCCGAGGGCGTGCCGCTCGGCGATGTCCTCGACGACGGCGTGGAACTTGGCCTTTTCCGTCTTGTAGATGACGTCGGGCCGGTCGAGGCGGACCATCGGCCGGTGCGTGGGGATGCTGACCACGCCGACGGTGTAGACCTTGTTGAACTCGGCGGCCTCGGTTTGCGCCGTACCGGTCATGCCGGACAGCTTCTCGTACAGCCGGAAGTAGTTCTGCAACGTGATCGTGGCGAGGGTCTGGTTTTCCTGCTTGATCTCGACGTGCTCCTTGGCCTCGATGGCCTGGTGCATGCCCTCGTTGTAGCGGCGGCCGTGCAGGATGCGGCCGGTGAACTCGTCGACGATCAGGACCTCGCCGTCGTTGACGATGTAGTCCTTGTCCCGCTTGTAGAGCTCCTTGGCCTTGATCGCGTTGTTGAGGTAGCCGACGAGCGGGGTGTTGACCGACTCGTACAGGTTGTCGATGCCCAGCCGGTCTTCGACCTTGGCCACGCCGCGCTCGGTGATCGCGACCGTGCGCTTGGCGTAGTCGACCTCGTAGTCGCCCTCGCCGTCCTTGCCCGGCTGCAGTCGGGCCACCACCGCGGAGAACTCGCTGTACCAGCGGGCGGACTGCTCCGCGGGGCCGGAGATGATCAGCGGGGTACGGGCCTCGTCGATCAGGATGGAGTCGACCTCGTCGACGATCGCGAAGTTGTGGCCGCGCTGCACCAGCTCGTCCTTCGACCACGCCATGTTGTCGCGCAGGTAGTCGAAGCCGAACTCGTTGTTGGTGCCGTACGTGATGTCGCACTCGTACGCGGCGCGGTGCTCGGCGGAGGGCCGGTTGGGCATGATCACGCCCACGGACAGGCCCAGGAACCGGTGCACCCGCCCCATCCACTCGGCGTCGCGCTGGGCCAGGTAGTCGTTGACCGTGACGACGTGCACGCCCTTGCCGGACAGCGCGTTGAGGTAGGCCGGCAGGACACAGGTCAGGGTCTTGCCCTCACCGGTCTTCATCTCGGCGATGTTGCCGAAGTGCAGGGCCGCCCCGCCCATCACCTGTACGTCGTAGTGCCGCTGCCCCAGCACCCGCGAAGCCGCCTCCCGGGCGGTGGCGAACGCCTCGGGCAACAGGTCGTCGAGCGATTCGCCGTCCGCGATCCGCTGCCGGTACTGATCGGTCAGCTCCCGCAGCTCCGCGTCGGTCAGGTCGGTGTACTCATCCTCGAGCGAATTGACTGCGTTGGCGACCGCCTTCAGCCGCCGTAGCATGCGGCCCTCGCCGGCGCTAAGGATCTTTTCCAGAATCGACACGGATCAACGCTCCCCTTGGAACAGTCTGCCGAACCATCGTAGGCGCACCATCGGGGCAACTGTCAGCCACGCCTCCGGCCGATCGTGCTGAAGCGGACATAACGCACGGCCGAGCACCGAATTAGGTTACGCCACGCGCGAACCCTCCCAGACAATGACCATGTGCAGCCGAAAGCAGAGGGCCTACACCTCCGGCACTGGCGGGCCGACGACATCGACACGGTCTACCGGGCCTGCCAGGATCCGGCCATCCAGCGGTGGACCGGGGTCCCGTCGCCCTACCTGCCCGAACACGCCCGCGAGTACGTCACCGCGGTCGCCCCGGCGGGGTGGCAGGACGGCACGTCCGCCCATTTCGCGGTGACCGACGCGCAGACCGACGAGCTGCTCGGCTCGTGCGGCCTGCCCTCGATCGACCGGGTACGCCGCTCGGCGGAGGTGGGTTACTGGGTGGCGCCGTGGGCCCGTGGCCGGGGCGTCGCCACGCGGGCCACCCGGGCGGTGTCCCGCTGGGCGTTCGACGAGCTCGGCATGAAGCGCGTGATCTGGCAGGCGGAGATCGGCAACCACGCCTCCCGCCTGGTCGCCCGGCGGGCCGGGTTCCGGATCGAGGGCTACCTGCGGCTCGCCGACGCCGGGCAGGAGGCGTGGGTCGGCTCGCTGCTGCCCGGCGACCCGACCGAGGTGGACGTCCCGGAGCTGGAAGAGCAGCGGGCGGCGATCTTCGGAGCGCCGCAGCCGCGCCTGAGGTGCGGGCCGCAGCCGCGCCTGGACGGCATCCTGCGCGCGCCGGACGAGCGCGACATCGACGCCATGGTCGCCGCCTGCCGGGACCCCGAGACCGTACGTTGGACGACCGTGCCCAACCCGTACGAGCGGCGCCACGCCGAGGACTTCGCGCTGCGGGTCACCGCGGCGAAGTGGGCCCGCGGCGACGGCGTCGTGTACGCGATCACGGACCCGCACGACGCGTGGGTCGGCTCGATCGACCTCAGCCTCGCGCCGACCGACCCGTACGCCGGCGAGGTGGGCTTTCTGGTGGCGCCGGAGTCGCGCGGCCGGGGGTACGCCGTGGCCGCGCTCCGGGCGCTGGCCGAGTGGGGCTTCGACGAGTTGGGGCTGGCCCGGATCGTGTGGAAGGCGCACGTCGGCAACGTCGCGTCCCGCCGGGTGGCGGAGAAGGCGGGGTTCACGATCGAGGGCACGCTCCGCGGTGACCTCAACCACCGCGGCGAGCGCAAGGACGCCTGGGTGGGCGGGCTGACCAGGTGATCCACCTCCGCAAGTTCCGCGAGGCGGACACCGATGACCTGGTCGCCAGCCAGGACAACCCGCGCTACGCCAGGAGCGACGCGCTGCACTGGATCACCTTCGGCGCCCCGGCGGCCTGGGCCGCGGGCGGCGCGGCGTACGCCATCGCGGACCCGGCCACCGACCGCCTGATCGGCGGGGTGGGCGTCGGCCGGGTGCTGCCGGAACGCGGCCAGGGCGAGGTGGACTACTGGGTCGCGCCCTGGGCCCGACGGCGCGGGGTGGCGACGGCCGCCGCGAAGGCGGCGTGCGGCTGGGCGTTCGAGCGCGGTTTCAGCCGCCTGGAGCTGCTCGCCGACCTGGCGAACGGGCCGAGCCAGCGGATCGCGCTCGCAGCCGGATTCCAGCACGAAGGGGTGCGACGGAACTCCGGCGCCGGCCGGCATGATCTCGCCGTCTGGGCCCGGCTCGCGGACGATCCGCCCGGACCGACCGCGCGGCTGCTGCCCGACCTGCCGGGCGGCGCGCTCACCGACGGCGCGGTGACGCTCCGGCCGGTCGGCCCCGGCGACGCGGACTTCCTGCACGGGCTGATGTCCCTGCCCGACGTGGCCGGGACCAGCCTGCCGCCGGTGGTGCCGGACCGCGAGGAGATCGAGCTGCGCTGCGCGCGTGCCGAGGGCCACTGGCTCGCCGGCGAGCGGCTCAGCCTGGTGATCGTGGACGCCGCCACCGGCATCCCGGCTGGCGAGCTCGGCCTCTACTACGACGACCCGCGCACGGCCGAGGCCACGATCGGGTACGCCATGCTGCCGGCCTGGCGAGGCCGCGGCATGCCCACGCGGGCCGTGCGGCTGCTGGCCCGCTGGGCGTTCACGGAGGCGGGCATCGGCCGGTTGAGCGCGGGGACGCTCCCGGGCAACGCCGCCTCCCAGCGGGTGCTGGAGAAGGCCGGCTTCCGGCGCGAAGGCTACCTGCGCGGCCGGTTGCCGGGCATCTCCCGCACCCGCGTCGACGATGTGCTCTTCGGCCTACTGGCCGAAGACCTCGCGCGGGTTCAGGCGGCTAGGGCGATGATCCCGTAGTCGTAGCCCTTGCGCCGGTAGACGACGCTCGGGCGCCCGTTTTCCTTGTCGAGGAACAGGTAGAAGTCGTGCCCGACGAGCTCCATCTGGAAGAGCGCGTCGTCGACGGTCATTGGCTCGCCCGGGTGCTCCTTTTCCCGGACGAGGTGCCACGGCTGGTCGTCGTACTCCTCAACCGTGTTGACCGGACCGCCCCTGCCGTTCGCGGACGGTGCGGGCTCGACGTCGGCGGCGGTGGACTCGTTGAGCCACGCCGTGGGCAGGCCCGCCGTCGCCGCGGCGACGGAGACGGGCGTATGCCGGCCGCGGTGCACCCGCCGCCGGTCGGCGGCGCGGCGCAGCCTGGTGTCGAGCTTGGTGATCGCGCAGTCGAGCGCAGCGTAGAAATCCTGGGCGCACGCCTCGGCCCGTACCAAAGGGCCTCGGGACACGACGGTGATCTCTACGCGCTGGCAGTAATCGGACTGTCGCGGGTTTCGTTCGTGGAATAATTCGACGTCGACACGGATGAGCTTCTGGTCGTAACGCTCGATCTTGGCGAGCTTGTCGCCGACGTGCACTCGGTAATGATCGGGCACTTCGACGTTGCGCCCCTTGACGACGATGTCCACGCGTGACCTCCCCACGATGGTTCTGTGGTGACGTCACCGGCCCTTGCCGGATGACGATGAAGGAACGTGCCTCCTCTCCGGCCGTGCGGGCGACGACGGTTGCGATCGCCCTTCCGGTGGCTGAACCAATGGTCATACCCCGGTGAAGACGACGCTAACTCTTGCGCGGCCAGTAGTCACCCCTCCTAGCCAAGACCGTTTCGGGAAGATTCGCTCAGATAGCACGTTCGGGTGAAGAGGACCTACTGCCCGTAACGGAGACGCGTCGCAGCGATCACCGAAGCGCCGTCCACGGGTATATCGATGGCCGCCAAACAGCGTGCCACCGCGGCCAGCGTCACGCCGGTCGTGACGATGTCGTCCAGGACGACGACGCGCCGGCCGGCCGCCGCGCGCCGCAGCGCCGCCGCCCGCCCGGCCCGCAGCCGGAACGCCGATTCCGCCGCCGCGGCCCGCCCGGCCGCGTCCAACTCCGCCGAGTCCGGCTTCGGCAACGCCCGCAGCGGCCGGGCCACCGCCGTGGGCCAGCCCGCGCGCCGCAACCGGTCCGCCGCCCGCCGGGCCAACCGCCCCATGTGATCACCATGCCGGGCCCGCGCGGCCCGCGCCGTCGTCGGCACCGGAATCAGGAGTACGCCCAAGGGGTCCCCGCCGGCCGCAGAGGCGATCACATCGGCGAGCAACGCGCCCAGTGGCACGGCCAGCCCATGGCGCCCGCGTTCCTTGTAGGCGAGCAGCACCTCGCGCAGCACCCCGTCGTACGGGCCCAGCGCGGTGCACGGGGGCAACCCGGCCGGCACGGGTGTCGGCGACGTCGGGCCGGGGCGCAGGTCCTCCAGTTCCGCGGCGCACTCCGCACAGACGCCGTACCGCAGCGGCACCCGCTCGGCTTCGCAGCCGGCGCAGGCGGCGGGCAGTACGAGGTCCACCAGCCCGGCCATGCTGCGCATCGCCGCTCAGCCCATCAGGAAGAACGGCGCGGTGGCGCCGCCCTGTGGCGCGTCGGCCGGGGCACCCACCACCTCGCTCGCCTCGATCAGCTTGTTTTCCCCGTCGAGGTCGTACGACGAGTCCTCGCGGGCGTACATGACCATGGCCGGGGTCGGCCCGACGACGAGCGGGCTGCGCGGGTACGCCACCAGATGCGTGATCTGGCTCGGCTCGGTCTGCTGGTCCTCGATGATCCCGCCGTCCAGGCTGACCTGCCGGACCGCGATCTTCCCTCTTTCATGTCGCGCCCGGCCAAGACGACCTTGGTCTCCCCGCTCCAGTCGACCCCGGTGACGTCGGTCAGCCCGGCGCGTACCTCCTGGGCGCCCTGCACCTCCACGCCGCCGTCCTCACGAGTCACGGTCGCCACGTACGCCTTGCCGCCGGCCACCACCGCGATCCGGCGCCCGTCCGGCGCGACGCCGACGTCCGCGATCGGCCCGGCGATGCCCTCCACGTCGACCTTGGTGAGCACGGCGTTGTTCAGCGCGAACCGGTACAACTCCCCGTCCGCCACGACCAGCCCGGTGTCCAGCGGTGCCTTGAGCCAGACCGGGCGCCCCATCCGCTCGTACGTCCGGGGTCCCGTCGCCAATGGCCCGCCCGCGTCGCCGTACCCGGATCCGACCCGCAGCCGGAAGCGCTGCCCCTGCTGCTGGACGACGAGCGCCGTGGCCAGCAGGACCCCTGGCCGGTGGGCTCGCGCGCGAGAGCCGCCGCGGCGATGTTCTGGTTGACGCCTTCGCCGAGCAGGACCTTGGGCAGCGGAGCGGTGCCGCCGTTCGGCGAGCTTGCCAGCCGGTAGATCTTGCCCTGGTAGATCGCGAACCGCTCCGGGGTCTCGATGAGCAGATGCGCCGGGTTCGCGGCGAGATAGTCGTTGTCTTCGACGAACGCCTTGTTCGCTTGCCCGTCGATCCTCAGCTCCAGGTCGGTGCGCACGTACGGCTGCAGGGACCACAGCAGCTGCCTGCCGAGCCGGTCGATGCTGGCCTGTCCCCCGTCGCCCTGAGCGGCCTCCGCGTTGAGGCCGATCTCCAGCCGGTCGTCGGCGGAGTCCGGCACGTTCTGCGTCCGGTCGGTGCCGTTCGGCAGCGGGCGCACGCCGGGCAGGAGCCAGGGCGAGGGTCCACCCTTGATCATCATGTCGAGGATCTCGGTGGGCTGGCCCTCCAACGAGATCGCGCGGGGCACATAGCGGGCGTCCGGCACCAGCACCCGCTCGTCGGCGCTCCAGAAGTAGAGCGTCCGCTGCTCGTAGTAGTTGTTCAGGGCCTCGGAGCTGAGCAGCGCCACATCCGGGGCGTCCTTGATGATGACCCAGCCGGCGGTGCCCTCCGCCACGCCGATCGTGAAGCTGTACGAGCTGGTCGTCTGCGTCGCCGGGCCGATCTGGCCGAACGCGTTGAGCACCCCGACCTGCTCGACCTTGAGCGTGACCTTGGAGGCGCCGCCCACGAGGGCGATATCGGTGCTGAGCACGTGCACGACGTGGATCGCGACCGCCTCGCCGGGCTTGTCCTTGATCCGGTTCTGGAGGTTGGGCGCCAGGAACTTCTGCACCCGCGCGTACGCCTTGTCCGCCTCGCCCGCGGCCGCGCTCAGGTAGTACTGGACGAATTCGGGCTCGGTGGCGGCGCTCTCCCGTTTCGGCGGCTCGAGACCGACGGCACCGCTGGTCGCGAGCCCGGGCTCCGGCCCCTCGCCCACCGTCCGGACCTCGGTCTCGTCGGGGATGCCACAGCCGGCCAGCCCCGCGGCGAAGGCGGCGGCCAGGGTGAGCGCGGAGCGCCGGTTCACGCGGTCACCTCGACGGTCGGGCGCTGGTCGGGCGCCGGGCCAGGCACCGCGTCCGCCGGCACGAGCCGCAGCGGCGACGAGGTGAGCCGGTCGCCGGCCCGTACCGGGAGGGTGAGCCGGAACTGGGCACCCTGGCCCAGTGCGCCCCAAGCCTCCAGCCAGCCGCCGTGCAGCCGGGCGTCCTCCAGGCTGATCGACAGCCCGAGACCGGTGCCGCCGGTCTGCCGCGCCCGCGACGGGTCGGCCCGCCAGAACCGGTTGAACACCAGCTTCTCCTCGCCGGGGCGCAGCCCCACGCCCCGGTCCCGTACGGTCACCGCCACCGCGGAATCGTCCACCCCGAGCGTCACCGCCACCGGCCGGCCCTCGCCGTGCTCGACCGCGTTGCCGACCAGGTTGCGCAGGATCCGCTCGACCCGGCGCGGATCCACCTCGGCGATCACCGGCGTGTCGGGCACGCTCAGCTCGATCGGCACGCCGGCCCGGCTGCTCACGCCGTCCAGCCGGTCGACGACCCGGCGCACCACCGGCACCAGGTCGGTCGGCTCGGCGTCCAGCATCGCGAACCCGGCGTCGAACCGGCTGATCTCCAGCAGGTCGGTGAGCAGGCTCTCGAACCGGTCCAGCTCGGCCTGCAACAACTCGGCCGAGCGGGCCACCGCGGGGTCGAACTCGTCGCGCTCCGCGAAGATCAGGTCGGCGGCCATCCGCACGGTGGTGAGCGGGGTACGCAGCTCGTGCGAGACGTCCGAGGTGAACCTCCGCTGCAGCCGCGACATCTCCTCCAGCCGGACGATCTGGCGCTGGAGGTTGGTGGCCATCTGGTTGAACGACGCGGCCAGCAGGGCCAGATCGTCTTCGCCGTTGACGGCCATGCGCTGGTCGAGCAGGCCGGCGGACAGCCGTTGGGCGGTACGCGCGGCGACCCGGACCGGGTTGACGACCAGCCGGGTGACCAGGGCGGCCAGCACACCGAGGAGGATCACCAGCGCGAAGCCGGTGAGCAGCACCATCGCGCGGATCTGCACAGCGGTCTGGTCTTCGGTGGTGAGCGGGACGATGTAGTACAGCTCGACCTGCCCGAAGCCGGTCGGCACCGGCGAGCCGTACACGAGGTATTTGGTCGGGCCGGCGCCGAGGTCGTGGGTCCGGATCTGCCACGCGACCTCGTGTCCGTCGACGACCTTGGCCTGCAGCTCCGGCGAGATCAGCGGCGACACGTTGGCCGCCTGGACGGTCGCGGTCTTGAGGCTGGGCACCTGGCTGGCGGTGATCGCCACGATCGCGCCGCCCTGGCCGGGCCCGCCCCGGGACAGCGAGCTGGCGGTGCGGTTGAGCGTGGTCTGCACGGCGGCGCTGAATGGCTGGTTGTAGATGCCGAGCTGCTCGGCCGCGTACTCGGCGTCCACCTTCACCTGGGCCCGCGCGTTCTCCTCGGTGCGCTGCAGCAGGATGTTGGTGCTCTGCGTCGCGACCAGATAGGCGAACGCGCCCACCAGCAGGCTGGACGCGACCAGCGTGATCGCGACGACCCGGAAGTGCAGCGAGCGGCGCCAGGTGCCGCGCATCGGGGCGGCCAGCACCGCGGCCCGCCGCGCCACCGCGTGCCAGCGCCGCCGGGCAGCCGCCAGCGCCCGCGCGGACAGCGCGGATACGGAGGTAGCGGTAGTTTCCACGGCCGGACCCAGGCTATCCGGTGCCCGCCTTGTAGCCGACTCCGCGCACGGTCAGGATGATCTCCGGCCGCTCCGGATCCGGCTCGATCTTGGCGCGCAGCCGCTGCACGTGCACGTTGACCAGCCGGGTGTCGGCGGCGTGCCGGTAGCCCCAGACCTGCTCCAGCAGCACCTCGCGGGTGAAGACCTGGCGCGGCTTGCGGGCCAGCGCCACCAGCAGGTCGAACTCCAGCGGCGTGAGCTTGACCTCCTCGCCGTCGCGGCTGACCGTGTGCGCCGGCACGTCGATCGTGATCTGGTTGCCGGGCGGACCGATGGTCAGCAGCTCCGGGGCGGCGTCCTCGCCGCGCCGCAGCCGGGCCCGCATCCGCGCCACCAGCTCCTTGGGCTTGAACGGCTTCACCACGTAGTCGTCGGCGCCCGACTCCAGGCCGAGCACCACGTCGACGGTGTCGCTCTTGGCGGTGAGCATGACGATCGGAATGCCGGATTCACCACGAATCGACCGACATACGTCTATTCCGCTCATTCCAGGCAACATCAGGTCGAGCAGCACGATATCGGGCCGGCTCTCCCGGAACGCGGCCAGCGCCCGCTCTCCATCGGCGACGAACGACGGCAAAAAGCCCTCGCTGCGCAGCACGATGCCGAGCATCTCGGCAAGCGCAGGATCGTCGTCGACTACCAGTACCCGAGCCCTCATGCGTTCAATATTCCACCTCGCGTCCGATCCGTGGGACCGGCCCTCACCTGGGGTTATGACAAACCGGACGATCAGGCCATGGGTACGCGATGCCGGCCGACCCGTGCCAGGATGGCGCAGTGCTGCCGCTGCGCCCGCTCACCGTCGGCGAGCTGCTCGATGCCGCGGTGTCTCTGCTGCGCGGGTACGGCCGGGTACTGCTGCCCGTGGCGGCGGTGCTCGCGGCGGCCGAGCAGGCGTTGCTGGCCCCGCTGCGGCGGGCCGCCGGCGCCGAGCCGCCCGCGTACCTGCCCAACTTCCCGGAGTTCGATCACCTGGGGATGTACTGGGTCATGCTCGCGACCGGCGCGGCAACGGAGGTCACGATCATCGCGCTGCTGGGCGGGCTGACCTCCCGGGCCGCCGCAGCGGACGTACTCGGTCAGCGGCTGCCGGCCCGGCAGCTCCTGCATCCGCGCGGCGGCCGATTCGGCGCGGTGGCCGTGATCGCCGTCGGGGCCGGCGCCGCGACGTTCGCCGCCGCGCTCGCCGGGCCATTCTGGTTCCTCGCGTACGGCCTGCTCGGGCTCGCCGTGCCGGCCGTCGTACTCGATCGGTTAGGGCCCGGCCGGGCGCTTCGGCGCGGCACGGCGCTGGCGTGCCGCGCGGGCCTGCGGGCCGGCGCGATCCGGGTGCTCGGGTACGTCGCGTGGCTCGCCATCCGGGTCGCGCTCGGCGTGGGCGCGCTGGCCGCGCTCGACGGGCTGCACCTGGGCGGCGCGGAGTGGACCGGGTGGATGAGCGCGCTCGCCTGGCTGCTCGTCAACACCGTCGCCTACCCCACGCTGGCCTGCCTGGACGCGGTGCTGCACCTGGAGACCCGGATGCGCACCGAAGGGCTCGACATCCTGCTGGTCCGGGCCAGCCGGCGCGGCACGCTGACGCCTGCGTTGCTCGGAGTGGTCCGTTGACGCGCTGGTGGACCGAGTCGGTGGCGGCTCTTGGCGACGTGGTGCCGCTGCCGATCGCGGCGCTGCTCCTTCTCCTGGCGGCTTCGCTGGCCGCGGCCGGCTGGTACTGGTGGCCGCGGTGGGTGCCGCGCCGCCTCCCCCGCTGGCACCTGCCCTGGGTCCGCCTGCGCCGGCCGCGCCTGCGCTGGCTGCTGCGACTGCTGCGGCCCCGCTGGCCCTTCCGGCGCCGGCGCCGTGCCCCGGTGACCGCCGACCCGGCCGCGCCCGCCCAACCCGGCGACGACGAACTGCCCGACCTGCCGGCCGCCGCGTTCGCCTCGCTGGCCGACCGGCTCGCCGCCCAGGGCCGGTACGCCGAGGCGGTCCGCGAGCGGCTCCGCGCGATGGTGCGCGAGCTCATCGAGCGGCGCGTCGTCGAGCACCGTCCAGGTTGGACGGTCACCGAGCTGGCCGGCGCCGCGGCCAAGGCCCGGCCGGTCGTCGACGAGCCACTGCGCGAGGCCGGCGGCGTCTTCTCCGACGTGTGGTACGGCCAGCGCCCCGCCGAGGCCCGGCACGACGACCGGATGCGCGAGCTCGCCGACCAACTGCACCGGGCTTTGTCATGAAACGACGATGGCACCGGAGCCGACAGAGTCCGAGGCTTGGCGCGGAGCGACAAGGCCGGAGTCTGTCGGCTGCCGGGGCCAAAGCGAGCGAAGCGAGCCGGCGGGCGCGGCACCGGTTCGCCATACCGTTCGGGATCGCGGCGCTGTTGCTCGTGGTGACCGGCGTGTCGTACGCGGTCGAGGAGCCCGACCCCGGCGACCCGGCGTTCCTGAGCCCGACCAGCGACGCCGACATCGGTGGCCAGCGCCTGGCCGAGGCGCTGCGGGCCCGCGGCATCGAGGTGCAGCGGGTGACCCGTTCGATCGACGCCCGGATCGCCGCGCGCGCCGGGGACACGACGCTCTTCGTGCCGGCGCCCGACGCGGTGCATCCGGCGTACCGGCCGTTCCTCCGGCTCATGCCGCAGAGCACGCGCCTGGTGCTGGTCGACCCGTCGCGGCGCACCCTGGATGACGCCGGCATCGAGCTGACCACCGGCGCCCGGCGGTGGGCGGCCGAGGCGGTCCCGCCGGATGACGGTGGACCGTGCACAGTGGACGAAGCGCGAGCGGCGGGCGTCGCGGCGGCACTGCGCCAGCGCTACATCGGCGACGGCGACCGCTGCTACGGCGACGGCGTGGTACGCCAGCGCACGTTCTTCGCGGAGGTCGTGGTGGTCGGCGCCAACGACCCGTTCCGCAACGACCGGATCGGCGAGCACGGCAACGAGGCGCTCGCCACCGCCCTGCTCGGCACGAAGTCCCGCGTGGTGTGGCTCGACCTGCACGAGGTGGAGCCACCGCCGGATACGGCGGACGGCCCGGGTTCGGCGACCGAGGGCCCGTCGCAGGCCGGCCAGTCGCCCGAGGGCTCGTCCGGGCCCGGCCGGCCCGGATCCGGGTCCGGCTCGTCCGGCGACGGGCAATCCGGCTCCGGCTCGTCGGGCGAGGAAAACTCCACCGCGGACCGTCCAAATCCATTGTGGAACGCCTTTCCGCCGTCCTTCTGGGCGTTGCTGGTCCAGTTGGCGTTGGCCGCGCTGGTGTTCGCGCTGTGGCGGGCCCGCCGGCTCGGGCCGCCGGTCAGCGAGCCGCTCCCGGTGACCGTCCGGGCCGCCGAGACCGTCCTTGGTCGCGGGCGCCTGTACCGGCGGGCGAAGGCGCGCGGGCCGACCGCCGGCATCCTCCGGGCCGCCGCGCGCGAGCGGATCGCGCAGTCGCTCGGACCGGACGCCGACCTGGTCGACGCGGTGGCCGCCCGGACCGGACGGGACCGGGACGAGATCGACGCACTGCTGTACGGTGCCAGCCCGGAGACCGATGACGAACTGCGGCGGCTGCACGCCGACCTGGATGCGTTGGTGGATTCACTAAGGAGTGCATGGTGACCCAAACGGCGGGATCCGACGAGGCCCGCGCCGCCCTGCACCGGCTGCGCACCGAGGTGGCCAAGGCGGTGGTCGGGCAGGACGCCATCGTGACCGGCCTGCTGATCGCCCTGCTGTGCCGCGGCCACGTCCTGCTCGAAGGCGTGCCCGGCGTGGCGAAGACCCTGCTGGTGCGCGCGCTGGCGGCCGCCCTCGACCTGGACGCCAAGCGGCTCCAGTTCACTCCCGACCTGATGCCCGGGGACGTGACCGGCTCGCTCATCTACGACCCGAACAGCGCCGCGTTCGAGTTCCGGACCGGGCCGGTCTTCACCAACCTGCTGCTGGCCGACGAGATCAACCGCACCCCGCCGAAGACCCAGTCCGCGCTGCTGGAGGTGATGGAGGAGCGCCAGGTGTCGGTGGACGGCACGCCGCGGCCGCTGCCCGAGCCGTTCATCGTCGCGGCCACCCAGAACCCCATCGAGTACGAGGGCACCTACCCGCTCCCCGAGGCCCAACTCGACCGGTTCCTGCTCAAGCTGGCCGTGCCGCTGCCCAGCCGCGACGAGGAGATCGGCGTGTTGCGGGCCCACCACAACGGTTTCGATCCGCGCGACCTCAAGGGTGCCGGCGTGCAGCGGGTGGCCAGCGCCGCCGACCTGGCCGCCGGGCGGGCCGCGGTGCAGCGGGTCGGCGTCGTCGAGCCGGTGCTCGGCTACATCGTCGACCTGTGCCGGGCCACCCGGGTGTCGCCGTCGCTGGAGCTGGGCGCCTCCCCGCGCGGGGCCACCGCCCTGCTCGGCGCGGCCAAGGCGTGGTCCTGGTTGGCCGGCCGCGACTACGTGACGCCCGACGACATCAAGGCGGTCGCCCGGGCCACCATGCGCCATCGGGTACGCCTGCGCGCGGAAGCCGAACTGGAGGGCGTGACCCCGGACGCCGTGCTCGACGGGGTCCTCGCCACCGTGCCGACGCCCCGCTGATGCTCACCTGGCGGGCCGCCGCCCTGCTGGCCTTGACCGCCGGCACGCTGCCGCTGTGGCAGTCGCCGTGGGTGGGCCTCCTGGTCCTGGCCGGCGGGGTGGCGCTGCTGTCCCTTGTGGACTTCACGCTCGCGGCGGCGCTGCGCGACCTCGCCCTGAGCCGGGACGGCGCCCGCACCGTACGGTCCGGCGAGACGGCGACGGTCTCCCTGCGGGTGCGCAACGGCTCCACCCGCCCGCTGCGCGCCGAGATCCGGGACGCGTGGGTCCCGTCGGCCGGCGCGACGCCGTACTCGCACCGGGTGGTGGTCCAGCCGGACGAGAGCGCCGTGCTGGACACGACGCTGACGCCGACCCGTCGCGGCGACCGCCCCGCCGTACGACTGACCCTGCGGTCGTACGGCCCGATGGGGCTGGCGTTCCGCCAACGGGCCGGACGGCCGGAGATGCCACAGTGGACACTGCGCGTGCTGCCGCGCTTCGACTCGCGCCGCTTCCTGCCGGAAAAGACGGCGCGGCTGCGCACCCTCGAAGGCGCCACGGTGACCCGCGGTCGCGGGCAGGGCACCGAGTTCGACGTGCTCCGCGAGTACGTCATCGGCGACGACGTACGCTCCATCGACTGGCGGGCCAGCGCGCGCCGCTCCGACGTGCTCGTACGCACCTGGCGTCCGGAGCGCGACCGCCGCGTGGTGTGCGTGCTCGACACCGGCCGCACGTCGGCCGTACTCGTGGGCGCCGAACCACGGCTCGACGCGGCGATCGACGCCGCGGTGCTGCTGGCCGCGCTCGCATCCCGGGCGGGCGACCAGGTCGACCTGCTCGCGGTCGACACCGCGGTCCGGGCCAGCGTGTCGGGCGGCCGGCACGTGCTGCTCCCCAGGCTGGTCAACGCCTTGGCGCCGCTGCAACCGTCCCTTGTGGAGACTGACTTCGAACTGGTCGTCGGCGAAGTGCTGCGCCGGGAGCGGAAACGGGCGCTGGTCGTGCTCTTCACCGCCCTGGAGCCGGGCGCACTGGGCGAAGGACTCCTGCCCGTCCTGCCGAGGCTGGCCACACGCCACAAAGTGCTAGTGGCCGCCGTCCACGACCCCCTACTGCGGGACCTGACGTCCGACCCCTACCTCCACGCCGCCACCCTCCGCACACTCTCCGAACGCACCCGCGTAAAACACGCCCTGACAAGACACGGCGTAGAAGTCCTAGACGCCCCCGCCGACACCTTCCCCTCACTCTTAGCCGACACATACCTACGCCTAAAACGCACCGGCGCCCTCTAACCCGTCGATCTTGGAGTTGTCATGTCGGGATGCCCGATATGGCACCTGAAAACCCCAAGATCGGCGGGTTTAGGTCAGCGCCCCTCGCAAGACCGTCACCAGGTGCTGGGGGCGGCGGTAGAGGTCCACATCGGTGAAGTAGCGCATTCGCCAGCCCTGCGCGACGAGCCAGTTGTGTCGCTCGCGATCCCGGCGGGCCACCACACGGTCGAGATGAGATACGCCGTCGTATTCCGCGCCGACCCGCCTGCGGCGCCAGCCTAGGTCGAGGTAGTAGCGCACGTTGCCGTACTCGTCGACAACAGCCACCTGCAGCTCCGGGCGCGGTAGCTGACCATCGATGATGACCAGACGCATCTGGCTCTCCTGCCGGCATTGAGCGCCCGGGTCGGCGAGTGACACCAGCTCTCTGACCTGGCACACACCGCGGAGCCTTTGATGCAGCGCGACCTCTGCCGCGAGGTCGTCCGTGGTGCAACCGCCGAGGCGAAGCGCCCCATCGAGCACCGGCAATGCATCGAGCCTGCGGCTTGTCCGGGCCAGATCGACCGCACATCGCGCGGCCGGGACGCAGGGGATGCCGTGCACCATCACCGGCTCGACCGGCCGTACCGTGTCGTAGATCTTGACGCCCCGTACTTGTGGTCGGGCTAGTCCCGCAGGTACGAGGATGTGCACCTGCGGTGACAGCGGCGCGAATTCGCCGAACCCGTGGAGCCGTGCCGCGGTCTGCCGACACGCGACGGCCTCCGGCGGCAACCGAAGGAAGAGCGCGCGGAGACGGGCCACGTCGTCATGGGCGTTGCTGGGCGCGAGGTACACGCCGTGGAAGGGTCGAGCGAGTTGCCGATCGTCCGCCCGCCAACGGATCTGGCCCTCGCTGAGGCCGGACTCGCGGAGATCTCGGTATCGCCACGCTTCTGCCATGGGAGTCGAGGATTACGGCGACCACCCCGGCGCGCGACCCCGCACCCCGGTACCTGTGGACAACGAACCCCACTGTGGACAACGTTCGTACGCATGTCCACCCCGTCGATCTTGGGGTTGTCAGGTGCCATATCGGGCATCTGAACCTGACAACTTCAAGATCGACGGCCGAGGATGGCGATGTACCCGAGGAAGGCTAGCCAGGCCAGCGCGCCGATGGCTACGCGGAATACCGTGGGGAGGGGGGACGGGGTTACGAAGGCTTCGATTACGCCGGCTACCGCGAAGACGCACACCAGACCCAGGGCCACTAGCATGCCGCTGCGGCCCGCCTCGGCGACCGCCCGGCCGCGGGTGCGGTGCGGACCCGGGGCGATCCAGGCCCACCCGATCCGCAGCCCGACCCCCGCCGCGACGTAGATGCCGGTCAGCTCCAGCAGGCCGTGCGGGGTGATCAGCCCGAAGAAGAGGTCGCCCCGGTCGTACGAGAGCATCACGCCGCCGACCACGCCGACGTTGAGGGCGTTGTTCCAGAGCAGCCACAGCGTCGGCACGATGAGCACGCCCGAAGCCAGGCACTGCGCCGCCAGCCAGGCGTTGTGGGTCCACAGGTGAAAGGCGAACGCGGACGGCAGGTGCTCGGTGTAGTAGCCGGCGAACCCGGACTCGACCAGTTCCGCCGCGGCGTCCTCGCCGATGAACGCCGCCGCGCTCTCCGGATGCCCGGCCACCCACCACATCAGGAACCCGGTGAGCACGGTGGACAGCGCGCCGACGCCGGTCCACCATGGCCACGCCCGGTACACGGCGACCGGGAAGCTCTCCGTGAAGAACCGGCCCACCTCGCGCCGGGAGAAGCGGCTCCCGCCGGTGATCGCGGCGCGGGCGGAGAGCACCAGGCGGGACAGGCGGGCGACCAGGGCCGGGTCAGGCGACCTGCTGCGTACGACGGACAGGTGGGTGGCCGCCCGCTGGTAGAGCGCCACCAGTTCGTCCGCCTCATCCGCCGACAGCCGGTGACCGCGCGACAACTGCTCCAGCCGGCGCCACTCCCCGTCGTGCTCGGCGACGTACGCGTCGAGGTCCACGCCCGACATGGTGTTCACTGGTCGGGTGAACGCGCAAGTGCCCGGCGTGGTGAGCGGCGAGGCGGTCGAGCTGGAGATAAGGGCGGCCCGGGTCGGATCCCGGGTCCTCGCCCTGCTCATCGACATCGCCGTGCAGGTGCTGATCGCGCTCGTCCTGCTCTTCGTGACGGTCATGACGCTGTCGATGGTGCCGGCGGTCGACCCCGCGTTGGAGGGCGCCCTGTTCACCGTGGGTACGGTGCTGGTGCTCGTCGGTTACCCGGTGCTGTGCGAGACGTTCAGTCGCGGGCGGACGGTCGGCAAGCTCGCGGTGGGCCTGCGGGTGGTCCGCGACGACGGCGGGCCGGTGCTGTTCCGGCACGCCCTGACGCGTGGGCTGGTCGGCGTCGCCGTCGAGTGGCCCGGCCTCGTGTTGCCGCTGGTCACCTGGGTCGCGAGCATCGCCACCATGTTGGGCAACCCGCGCAGCAAGCGCCTGGGCGACCTGGCCGCCGGCACGATGGTCATCCACGAGCGCACGCCGGCCTCGTGGGGCTGGGTCCCCGGCATGCCGCTGCCGCTGGCGACCTGGGCGGCGACGCTGGACCTGACCGGGCTGGACGACGACCTGGCGCTGGCCGTACGCCACTTCCTGGCGCGCGGACACGGCCTGGCCGAGCCGGAGCGCAGCCGCCTCGGGCGGGCGCTGGCCGCCGAGGTGGCCGCCACGACGACGCCCCCGCCACCGCCGGGGGTGCCGGGGTGGGCATACCTGGCGGCCGTGCTGGCCGAGCGGCATCGGCGGGCGGCCCACCGGCTGGCCCGCGCCCGGTCAGTCACCGCCACCCTGTGGCCGGGACTGGTCAGCCCGCGGCGCGGCGTCCCGACCCAGCTCCGGCCACCGGCGCCCGCCCGGCCCGGCGAGCCGCAGAACTGGCCCACCGAAGCCTGGCCCGACCCGCCGTGGCAAACGCCGTCACTGGACCCCGTGGACTGGACCGGCCTACGCCCACCGCCCGTGGCGAGCGCGTTGCGCCGGTCCGCCCCGGACTAGAGATCCGCGCTAGGCGAAGAGGGCGCGGCCCCAGAAGTCGCCCTTCTCGGCAACGCCGCCGGGGCAGGCCCATAGGGCGCTGGAGACGTGTCTGATGTATTCGTTCATCACGTCGTTGCGGGCAAGCGCCAACTGGACGGGCACGAACTGCTTGTGTGGGTTGCGCTGGTACGCGATGAAGAACAGGCCCGCGTTCAGCCGGCCCAACCCGTCCGAGCCGTCGACGAAGTTGTAGCCGCGCCGCAGCAGCCGCGCACCGGCGTTCTGGTCCGGGTGGGCCAGCCGTACGTGGGCCACCTCCCCCACCACGAGCTCGCCGTCGGCGCCCTTCACGGCGAAGTCGGGCTCGTCGAACTCGTCCTTCTTGCCCAGCGGCGCGCCCGAGCCCTTGCTCCGCCCGACGATCGCCTCCTGCTCCATCAGCGAGGTCCGGTCCCACGTCTCGACGAGCATCCGGATCTTCCGGGTCACCGCGTACGACCCACCGTCCATCCAGGACGGACCGTCGCCGGACCGGGCCCAGAGCCACTCGCGCAGCAGCGCCTCCTCCTCGGCCTTCAGGTTGGCGGTGCCGTCCTTGAAGCCGAAGAGGTTGCGCGGTGTCGCCTGGTCGCGCGAGGTGGACGACGTACGCCCGAAGCCGAGCTGCGACCATCGCACGCTGACCACGCCGAAGCCGATCCGGGCCAGGTTGCGTACGGCGTGCACGGCCACCTGCGGGTCGTTGGCGCACGCCTGGACGCACAGGTCACCACCGGAGATCTCGGCCTCCAGCGCGTCACCGGGAAACTTCGGCAGGTCGGCCAGCGCGTCCGGGCGCCGCGCCGCCAAGCCGAACCGGTCGACGCCGTCGGCGTTCCGGAAGAGTGACGGCCCGAAGCCGATCGTCAGCGTCAGTCCGGACGCCGGCAGGCCGATGGCCTCACCGGTGTCGTCGGGCGGGGCCTCGGGGATGCCGGCGACCGCGCCGATGAGGCCGGCGTCCCGGCCGGCGGTCATCCGCGCTGCGGCCTCCGTCCACTCCCGGAGCATCTCGACCAGCCGGTCCCGGCTCTTCGTGACCACGTCGAACGCGACGAAGTGCAGCCGGTCCTGGGCCGGGGTGACGATGCCGGCCTGGTTGGCCCCGTAGAAGGGGACGGCGTCGGAAGCCGCGGACGCCGGAGAGTCGAACGCGTTCCGGGCCACCAGGGCGCCGCCCGCGACCCCGACCACGCCGGCACCGCTGAGCGCGATTGCCTTGCGACGGTTCATCTTTCCACCTACTTCGCTACGACGGCCGCGACCTTGCTGATCGGTTCGGCGAGCGCGTTGATGGCGTCGGACAGCTCTTTCAGCTCGGCCTGGGTGAGCTGGTTGTGCAGCTTCCAGCCGTCGCCCGCTCGGTGCTTGGCGAGCGTCGTGTCCACATTGGCGAACTCGGTGTCGAGCGTCTTGACCAGATCCGGCGCGCGCTCCTCCAGGACCGGCCGCAGCGCGGCGATGGCCGCCTTGGAACCCTCCACATTGGCGTTGAAGTCCCACAGGTCGGTGTGCGAGTAGCGGTCCTCTTCACCGGTGATCTTGCCGGTGGCGACCTCGTCGAGCAGTTCCTTGGCGCCGTTCGCCAACTGCAGCGGGGACAGCTTCTCCGCGTTCGCCTTGGCCACGATCTCGTTCACGTCGGCCATCAGCTTGTCGGCCATCGGGCCGGACTTGGAGATGTCGCCGGTCACCCACAGATCCTTCTCGATCCGGTGGAACCCGGTGAACTCCATGCCCTCCTCGATGACCTCTTCGCGCCCGTCGATCTTCGGGTCCAGGTCACCGAAGATCTCGGCGACCGGCTCGATCCGCTCCCAGTAGGTACGCGCGATCGGGAAGAGCTCCTTGGCCTTGGCCACGTCGCCCGCCTTGACCGCGGTGACGAACTCCTGCGTCTTCTCCAGCAGCGCGCCGGTCTGGCTCTTGACGTACCGCTGGTAGCTTTCCGTCGCGGCGGCCAGCGCCGCGTTGTCGGTCAGCGGCGCCGCGGACCCACTCACCTTGAGCGGCCCGCGGATGCCCTTGCCGATCATGCCGGGCTTGCACGCCGTCTCGTACGTGCCCGCGGGCAACTCCACGTGCAGTTCCCGGCTGAGGCCCGGCGCGATGTTCTCCACCTCGCCCATCACCCGGTCGCCCGCGGCGTAGACGTAGAACTCGGTCACCTTGACGCCCTTGTTGGTCACCTTGAACGTCACCGTGCCGGCCGCGACGTCGGTCGTGGCCACCTCGCAGAGGCTGTCGGTCGCGTTGACCGTGATCGGGCCGCCGGCCGCGGCCTCGTCGCCCGAGTCGTCGGAACAGGCCGCGAGAGCGCCGCCGGCCAGGACGCCGGCCGCGGCGAGAGCAAACAAACGGGGGGTACGCATACTTCGGTTCTCCTTCAGGCGGCCTGTTGCGCGGGCGCGGGAGTCTCAGGGGCCGGCTTGGGCGCGGCGGGGCGCCGTCCGGGCAGCAGGAAAAGCACCAGCACGGGTACGGCGTACGCCACCCACGCCACGACCTCCAGCACACTGGGTGCCGGGGTGATGTTGAACATGCCGGCGAGCAGGGCGGCGTACCAGGTGCTCGGGTCGAGCGTGCCGCTGATGTCGAACGCCAGCGTGTTGAGCCCCGGCAGCACGCCGGCCTCCTGGAAGTCGTGCACGCCGTACTTCAGGATGCCCGCGGCGATCAGCACCAACAGCACACCGGTCCAGGTGAAGAAGCGGGTCAGGTTGATCCGTACGGCGGTGGCGAAGAGCAGCACGCCGATGACGATCGAGGTGAGGATGCCGCCGAGGATCGCGAGCAGCGGCCCGGTGTCGCTGTCCGCCCCCTGCACCGCGGCGAAGAACAGCAGCGCGGTCTCCAGCCCTTCGCGGGCGACCGCGAGGAAGGCGAACAGGACCACCGCGACCGGCCCGACCGCGATCGCGCGTTCCAACCCCTCGCGCAGCTCACCGCCGATGGAACGCGCCGCGCGGCGCATCCAGAAGATCATCCAGGTGACGAAGCAGACCGCGGCGACGGACGTGATGGCCTCGAAGAGCTCCTGGTCGCGATAGTCGGCGAGCAGGCTGGTCCGGGTGTACGTGAGAAGCGCGCCGAAGCCGACCGACAGCGCCACGGCCACACCGACACCGAGGCCCACCCAGGGCAGCCGGTTACGCCGGTCGGATTTGACGAGGAACGCGACGAGGATGCTGACCACCAGCGTGGCTTCGAGGCCCTCGCGGAGGCCGATCAGATAACTGGCGAAGAGCGGGCTGTCGCTCATGCTGAGCTCCGAGGTCGTTAGGAGCCCCTTACTTAGGGCAGCCACACCTTCCCTCGCCCAACACCGCCACGTCAAGTCGGTGAGCTGTGACGCGCACCGCGCTCACCAGCAACTTTGGACTCTATCAAGATCGTTTAGAGGCGTACGTCGCCCCGCCCGGACGGCCACACCATCGCCGGCGCCGCGGCTACTCTTCTCCCACCCCGCACCCGTGAGGTCAGGTGATCCCGTGAAGTCACGCCGCTTTAAGCCCGAATTCATTACTTTGCCCCGCTTTCACGGCGGCCTCCTTGCCTCGATGGCATTATTCATCGCTGTTGTTCTTCTGATCATCTTTTCGCCGCTTGCGTTACAGATGCTGGACGACGACGGAAGAGACTGGGAACGTTTGAGCCTTATCGGCCAGTCCTACGGGGCGATTTCCGCAGTGCTGGCCGCCGCAGCGGTGGTCGCGGTCGCACTCACCTTGATACTGCAGCAACGGCAGATACGTGACGCTCGGCGGCTCGCAATCCGCCAATTTCACACCAATCTCTTGGCGATGGCGATAGAAGACCCCGAACTGCTACAGGCGTGGGGGCAGTTTCACCAACCAGAGGGCACCGCACCACGGCTGACCGTATATACGAATCTGGTTCTCAACTACTTCGTTTTGCTGCACCAGACAGGCACCGCAGACCTGGATGAGATCAGGTTGCACCTGAAGTTCATGGCGACAAGCGAATGGGCCCGTAACTACTGGGAAAGCACGGCCGACATCTGGGCCACCGCCTACTCGGGAAAGTCCGGCGAGATAGTAGACGTCTTCGCACAAGAGCTAGGCCGACCTGCTCAACGCTCAGAAACCTAGTCTCGGCGGGTTCGAGTCGAGGCGGTCCCACAAGAACCGCCTCGAACCCCAAGCTTTAGCTATGCAGTACGATCGAAATTTCCGGCTCGAAGAGAGTCCACGAAATCACGCCACGTCGCGGCGCGGAACTGAAGAATTGGGCCTTCAGGGTCCTTGGAGTCGCGCATAGCGATACCATCGGACATCGTCGCAATCTCGACACACTGGCCATTCCCGGCACTGCGGGTGCTCTTGCGCCAGTGCATCGACTTTTCGACAGACGCAGACATTGCGCCTTTCCTCTCTTCAAACTAACGAAGTAGTTATTGATTGTCACGCACAACCGCGTTGATGAACTCCACCGACCTGCGTGGATTCAGCGCGGCCGCACGTAACGCCTCGAAGCTCATCCAGTAACTTCGAAGCTCATCCTGCCGGCTACGGAACACGCCGCCCGTCATGCCTTCGCAGTAAACGAGCGGATGATCCGAGTCGCCGGAGAATTCCAAGATGACGAACGAGCCGGCCAAAGCCCGATGGGCACCGGCCGAGAAGGGGAGCACGTAGACCGTGATCATACTTCGTTCGTTCGCTTCGACCAGGCCGGTCAGTTGGCGGCGCATGATGTCTGGGCCACCGATCTGCCGGCGCAGCACGGCCTCATCGAGGATGACGGACAGCTTCGGCGGCGGATCGCGCGTCAACACGGCCTGACGCGCCATTCTTACCGCCACCCGCTGACTGTGCACCTCCTCGTCCTCGTACACACCATCGGCTTGGATCACCGCGCTGGCGTACTCGGCGGTCTGCAGCAGGCCCGGCACGATTTGGGCCTCATAGTTGTAGATCCCGGTCGCTTCGGCCTCGAAGCCGATATAGGTCTCGTACGCGTTGGGGAGGACGTCGCCGTACGCCTCCCACCACGCGCGCTGCCGGGACTGTCCCGCGAGCGCCCGGATTCGTGCCCGGCCATCCTCGGCGACGCCGTACGCCTCGAGCAGCCGGTCCAGGTCCTTGGGCCGGATGCCCGTGTGGGCGGTTTCGATGCGACTCAGTTTGGAGTCTGACCAGCCGAGCTCTCCAGCGACATCCGCGACCGTGCGGTCGGCTCGCAAACGCCTGAGCTCTGCGCCCAGTTGCCGCCGCAAGGTGGTCGGGCTCGGCTTCACTGCCATCATGCACACCGTACACGCAAGAGTGCCTCACAGGATGCAACAAGTTGGCCTCAGATGCACTTGCATCTGCCAGGCACAACATGCACTCTGAAAACAGGCAAGGCGACAACGACGTCGACGAGCAGCCACATCGAGTCCCACGAAGACCGAGGGAGGCAGCCGTGTTGGACGAGCAGACCCTGGCCGCAGAGCTTCCTGACCTGCCCTGGCAGCTACGTCTCGGGTTGGTGTTCGTCGACGAGAAGCCGACGGTGTTCGCCCTTTACCGGCGTGCCACCGGCGAGACCGCCGGCAAGGTCACCGCCTGGCTGATCGCCCTGCCCGGCGACAACGCGGTGCTACTCCCCGTCGACGGCGACGCGTCCACGCGGCCGATCCTCACCACCCTGCACAACGTCCGGCGCCGCTGGCTGCGGCTCTACGAGTCGGAACTTGTACAGGTCGTGGGACCGCAGGCGCAGCACATGGTCTGATCGGAGGTGTCAGGACTGGACCGGCGGGTCAGGTGGCGGCAAACACCGGCCCGCCGCTCCTTGCGTAGCGTGGTGGGTGTGAAGGCGTTTCTTCCCTGGCTCGCGGTGCTCGCGGTCATCATCGTTCTCAACGCGCTGAAACTGCGCTCGCTCGCGACCGCGGTGGCCGTGACCTGGTTCGTCTACTGTGTCTGGACCTGGGTACGCCCAAGAAAACGAGATCGGGCCGGCTGACCGCCGGCCCGATCCTGTTACGCGTTGCTCAGTAGCGGTAGTGGTCCGGCTTGAACGGGCCCTCCACCGGCACACCGAGGTACGCCGCCTGCTCCTTGGTCAGCTCGGTCAGCTTCGCCCCGAGCGCGCCGAGGTGCAGCCGGGCCACCTTCTCGTCCAGGTGCTTGGGCAGCGTGTAGACGCCGACCGGGTACTGGTCGAGCTTCGTGAACAGCTCGATCTGAGCGATCGTCTGGTTGGCGAACGAGTTCGACATCACGAACGACGGGTGCCCGGTGGCGTTGCCCAGGTTCAGC
The DNA here is from genome assembly GCF_011764445.1 of Phytohabitans rumicis. NCBI lineage: Bacteria > Bacillati > Actinomycetota > Actinomycetes > Micromonosporales > Micromonosporaceae > Phytohabitans > Phytohabitans rumicis. The sequence continues at coordinate 5,352,094 of NZ_BLPG01000001.1, read as the reverse complement.
AGCCGGCCTTCGGACAGCACGATGATCGAGTGACCGTCGTCGAAATTCCACTCGTCGACCTGCGGCTTGATGTTGATCCGCGTGACGTCGTCGCGCTTCGCCAGGCCGGCCATGTCGATCTCGTTGTCGAAGTGGCCGATGTTGCCCACGATCGCCTGGTGCTTCATCCGCGCCATGTGCTCGGCGGTGATGACGTCGTAGCAACCGGTCGCGGTGATGAAGATGTCGGCGGTCTCCACGACGTCTTCGATCGTGGCCACCTGGTAGCCGTCCATCGCCGCCTGCAGCGCGCAGATCGGGTCGACCTCGGTCACGATGACCCGGGCGCCCTGGCCACGCAGCGACTCCGCACAGCCCTTGCCCACGTCGCCGTACCCGAACACCACGGCGACCTTGCCGCCGATCAGCACGTCGGTCGCCCGGTTGATGCCGTCGATCAGCGAGTGGCGGCAGCCGTACTTGTTGTCGAACTTGCTCTTCGTCACCGAGTCGTTGACGTTGATGGCTGGGAAGAGCAGGGTGCCGGCGGACTGCATCTCGTACAGCCGGTGCACGCCGGTGGTGGTCTCCTCGGTCACGCCCTTGATGCCAGCCGCGATCCGGGTCCAGCGCCGGTTGTCCTCGGCCAGCGAGCGCTGCAGCACGCCCAGGATGACCGCGTACTCCTCGTTGTCCGCGGTCTCCGGCGACGGCACGGCACCCGCGTTCTCGAACTCGGCGCCCTTGTGCACCAGCAGCGTGGCGTCGCCGCCGTCGTCGAGGATCATGTTGGGGCCTTGCCCATCGGGCCAGACCAGCACCATCTCGGTGCACCACCAGTACTCGTCGAGCGTCTCGCCCTTCCAGGCGTACACCGGAACGCCGGCCGGCGCCTCGGGCGTACCCGTGGGGCCGACGACGATCGCGGCGGCGGCGTGGTCCTGTGTGGAGAAGATGTTGCACGACGCCCAGCGCACCTGCGCACCGAGCGCGACCAGCGTCTCGATCAGGACCGCGGTCTGGATCGTCATGTGCAGCGAACCGGTGATCCGCGCGCCCTTCAGCGGCTGCGCGGCCGCGTACTCCCGCCGGATCGACATCAGGCCCGGCATCTCGTGCTCGGCGAGCTGGATCTCCTTACGGCCGAAGGCCGCCAGCGAGAGATCGGCGACCTTGAAATCGCCCTCGGCGAGGCTGGTGGGGCGGGCCGCAGCCGACGCCCCCGGCGCCGGCAGAGTGCTGGTCATGAAAGCTCCTGTCGTACGCGTCTGTTGCACGGCCCACTACCTTACGCGGCCGTCGACGCATAGCGCGCGGGGCGGCGGGTAAAGAGCGGACTCTCCGCTCAACACCCGACCGCCCCGCGCATCCCCCCGGTTTGGTTCCCCCGCGCGTGACTCGGACCTTGGTCGCGATAACGCTGCGTGGTTACTAGGTTACACGGCGCTACCGACCCGTCAAGCCAATCAGGAAATTTCTTGATCCGTCCTGGTGTGCACATGACGCACGCCACACGAGTGGGCGAAGGGGGACGGCGGAACGCGCTCAGGCGGGGACGGAGGCGACGTACGCCTCACCGGCGCCGGTCAACGTCACCGGTGACGGGCCGGCCGCACCGAACGCGGCGTACCCGCCGGAGAGCCGCACCGCGCCCGCGCCGTCGTCGGCGGACACCTCGCCGCTCAGGCACAGCACCACGCGCGGCCCCGCGAGCGGCAGCGTCACCGCGCCGCCCGCCTCGTCCGGCCGGACCCGGTGCAGCGCGAACTCCGCGATCGGCGCCGGCCAGGTCACCACGCCGGGCGCCACCGCCTGGGCCGGCACGACCGGGTCGTCCAGCGCCTCGAAGCGCAGCACCCGGAGCAGCTCGGGCACGTCCACGTGCTTGGGCGTGAGCCCGCCGCGCAGCACGTTGTCGCTGGCCGCCATGATTTCCACGCCGGTGCCGTCGAGGTACGCGTGCAGGTTGCCGGCCGGCATCCAGATCGCCTCGCCGGGCGCCAGCGTGACGTGGTTGAGCAGCAACGCCACCAGCACGCCGGGGTCACCGGGATAGAAGGTGGCCAGTTGCCGGGCCAGCTCGGGCGCGCCGGGGCGGCGACCGCCTCGTCCACCACGGACGGCGGGAGGCCGATCAGCGTCTCCATGGCGGCCCGAAGGTCGCCGCCGTGCAGGGCAAAGACGACGGGCTTCAGCACATCAAGTTCAAAGAGGTCGAACGCCGCGGCGGACAGCGCGGGATCACGAAACCCGCACAGCGCAACGAAATCCGACACCGCGACCAGCATCTCCGGCTTGTGGTAGGCGTCCACATAGCTCGGATGGCCGGCCGCGAACGCCGCCTGGGCCTGGGCCGAGTCCGGGTGCGCCTGCAACGACAGCGGGGCGGCCGCCGCCAGCACCTTCAGCAGGTACGGCAGCCGCGCCCCGAACCGTTCCGCGACCGCCGGACCGAGGAGCCGGTCCGGCTCGGCGGTGATCAGGTCGGCCAGGCTCGCACCGTCCAGCGTGGACGGATCACCCGGGTGCGCGCCGATCCACAGCTCCGCCTCGGGACCCTCGCTCGGCACCGGCCGCCCCTGCAACGAGGCGATCGCGGTACGCGAACCCCAGGCGTACGGGCGGATCGGGCTGGACAGCGGTCGCACGGCTCAGCTCGCCGCGGGGGCCGGGACCTGGTAGATGTCCGGCTCCAGGTAGATGACCCGGGCGATCGGCACCGCCTCGCGGATCCGCGCCTCGGTGTCGTTGATGTGCTGGGCGATCTCCTCGCCGGTCTCGTGCTGCCGGACCGCGATCTTGGCAGCCACGAGCAGCTCCTCCGGGCCGAGGTGCAGCGTCTTCATGTGGATGATCCGCTCGACCTCGGGCCCCGCCATGATGGCGTCCTCGATCTTGGTCACGTCCTCCGACGTAGCACCCTCGCCGAGCAGCAGACTCTTGGTCTCGATCGCCAGGATGACCGCGATCGACACGAGCAGGAGGCCGATCGCCGCGGTGCCGAGGGCGTCCCACAGGCCGCTGCCGGTGATCAGCGTAAGCACCACACCGAAAAGGGCGAAGATCAGACCAACCAACGCGCCGAGGTCCTCCAGCAGCACGACCGGGAGCTCGGGCGCGCGGGCCCGGCGGACGAACTGGACCCAGGTCGCCTTGCCCCGCACATGGTTGGACTCCTGGATGGCCGTGCGGAACGAGAACGACTCCAGGATGATCGCCACGACGAGGACGACAACCGGCACCCAGTGCCACGAGGTGATGCCCGACTCGTCAGGGTGGCTGTGCCACTCCTCGTACTTGTGGTACGCCTCGTACAGCGCGAAGAGGCCACCGACGCTGAAGAGCACGATCGACACGATGAACGCGTAGATGTAGCGCTCCCGGCCGTACCCGAAAGGGTGTTGCGGCGTGGCCTCGCGGCGCGCCCGCTTGCCGCCGAGCAGCAGCAGCGCCTGGTTGCCGGAGTCGGCGACCGAGTGGATCGCCTCGGCCAGCATCGACGATGACGCGGTGAGCGCAAAGGCGATGAACTTGGTCACCGCGATGCCCAGGTTGGCCAGCAGGGCGGCGACGATCGCTCTGGTCCCCCCGGAGGCGCTCATGGGTTGCTCAGCTCCTTCATCTCGGTGACGGCCGGCACCGCCATCGGGTCGAGTCCGTGCGCCAGGGCCAGGTAGATCGAGGCGAAGTCGGGCACCGCCACCAGCGACGCCAGGCGTTCCAGCGACGACCCGCCCTCGGCGGTCACCACGTCGCAGCGGACGCCGCGCCGCTCGGCGAGGGTCTGCACCGCGTCGGCCCGCCGCTCCTCCACCGCGAACGGCTCGTCGGTGTCCTCGTCGCTGCCGAGGCCGCCGTCGCGCAGCAGCACGAGGCGCAGCCGCGTCGCGTCCGACTCCGACTCTTCCTCCGGGTCGGCGAAGATGTCGCGCGCCGACTCCACCAGGCCGCCGAACACGCCGTCGAGCAGGCCCACCCGCCCGCGGCCGGCCTCGCCGAGCGCGCCGGCGACGACCGGGTAGCGGGCGTTCGCCGACAGGGTGTCGGCGAAGCGGCGCGCGGCCACCGTCGCCAGCGGCGACGAGCCCCACACGATCGGCACCGAGCCGGCCAGGCCGAGTGCCAGCGACTTCGCCGGGTTGACGAACGACTCCGCCGTGGGCCGGCACCGATCGGCGTCCGCGTCGAGCCGGGCCGCGGTCTCCGCCAGGTCCGCCTCATTGACCTTGACCAAGCCGAGGGTACGCGCGGCGAGCAGCACCGGGACCGTCAGCGCCCACAGGCTGGCGCGGGCCGGGGCGCGCCGCGGCACCGGGATGAACGGCGCGCGGGCGGTCTCGGCGACCGACTGGAGCAGCGAGTCCGGCGCGCCCACGGCGACCAGTCGCGCGCCCCGGCGGGCGGCTGCCTCGGCGGCACCCAGTGCCTCCGGGCTGCGACCCGAGGCGCTCACCGCGATCACCACGTCGGCCGCGCCCACCCAGCCGGGCACGCCTGCGCTGCGGTGTGCGATCACCGGCACCGGGCAGCGCGGGCCGGCGACCGTGGCCAGCACGTCACCCGTACGCCCGGCGGTGCCGATGCCCGCGATCACGACGGCGCGCGGGCGGCCCTCTTCGCCGAGCACGGCGAGGTTGGCCTCGGCGGCGAGCGCCGCCGACTCGCGGACCTGGGCCCCCGCGGACGCCGTGGCCCGCAGCATGCCGCCCGGGTCGTTCTCCCCGATGGCGGCCGGGTCGTCCAGGACGGCCTCGTCGACGGTACGGCGGCCGCGCACGCTAGCGCTCATTTCTCGCCTTCTGGAGCGGGGGTCTCGCCTTCTGGGGCACGGGCCTCGTCAAGCAGCAGCACCGGGATCCCGTCGCGCACCTCGAAGATCCGCCCGCACTCGGTGCAGGTCAGGGTCTCCGCCTCGGCGTCGTAGTCCAGCGGGGCGTGATGCGTGTCCGGGCAAGCGAGGATCTCGAGTAGCTGCGAGTCCAGTGACACCGGACGGCTCCTTTCACTCCTGTATGCAGGAGTGATCCTAGACGTCCCCGCTCGGGCCGTACGGCAGCGAGGGGAGTAGGTGCTCCACGTACTCCGCGGTGTCCTGCCACCGCGACACCGCCACGCACCGGATACCCATCGCCTTGACGGGGTAGTCGTTGCCGCCCTCGTCCAGCCGGTCGCCGACGAAGAGGACGTCCTCCTTGGCCAGCCCCAAGCGCTCGATCAGCTTGCCCATGCCGTACGCCTTGTCGACGCCCTTCTTGGTGACGTCGACCGAGGTGGAGCCGCCGCTACGGACCTCCAGCTCGGGCAGCCGCTCGGCGGCGTAGTCGCGCAGCGCCGCCTTCTTGCGGCCGTCCGGGTCCCATTCGTACTTGGCCTGCACGGGCGCCTTCTGGCCCAGCGCGGAGAACGTGATCTGGCTGCCCCGGTCCTCGATGATGTCGCCCCAGGGCTCGGCCTCCCACAGGCCCAGCGCCTTGGCGCCCTCGACCAGGACGGTCACCACATGTTCCTTGGCGGCGGTGCTCAGGTCCTCGGCGTACACCTGGCCCCAGCCGCCCTCGATCCAGCGGTAGTAGCGGGTGCCGCAGGTGGGCATGAGGTGGAGGTGGTCCCGCGCCTCGCCGTCCAGCTCCAGGTGCCGCAGCACCTGGGTGTCGAACTGCTCGAACCGGCCGCCGGAGATGATGCAGACGTCCACCTTGCCCAGCAGCTGCGCCAGGAGCTTCGCCATCCGGTCGTCGATCTGCGATTTCGACACCGCCAGGGTGTCGTCGAGGTCGAACGCGACGACCCGAATGTTGCCCGCCAACACATGCCTCCCGCGCGACTACGATTCGTTAGCGCTCACCGAACTCCCCAGGAGGATACGTCGTGTCCGATACCGACCGGCTTCACCCTCGTGCCGGCAAGGTTGCCGAAGGTGGCGATCTGGTTGATGTGCCGCGTCTCGTCTCGGCGTATTACACGGGCCGTCCGGACCCGTCCGTCGCCGCGCAGCGGGTGACCTTCGGCACCTCCGGGCATCGCGGATCCAGCCTGTGGCTCGGGTTCAACGAGGACCACGTCCTGGCCATGAGCCAGGCCATCTGCGAGTACCGGGCGGCGCAGGGCACCGACGGCCCGCTCTTCCTGGCCCGGGACACGCACGCGCTGTCGGAGCCGGCGCTGGTGAGCGCCCTGGAGGTCTTCGCCGCCAACGGCGTGGAGGTCCGGCTGGACAGCCGCGACGGCTACACCCCGACCCCCGCCGTCTCGCACGCGATCTTGACGCACAACCGCGGCCGCACCGGCGGGCTGGCCGACGGCGTGGTGATCACACCGTCGCACAACCCACCCCAGGACGGCGGTTTCAAGTACAACCCGCCCAATGGGGGACCCGCCGGCACGGACGTGACGCGGGTGATCGAGGACCGCGCGAACGCCCTGCTCGAAGGCGCGTTGAAGGAGGTCAAGCGGGTCACCGCGGCACGGGCGCGGGCCGCGGAGACCACCGGGACGTACGACTTCGTCGGCCAGTACGTCGGCGACCTGCCCAGCGTGGTCGACCTCGACGCGATCCGGGCCGCCGGGGTGCGGATCGGCGCCGACCCGCTCGGCGGCGCCAGCGTGGCGTACTGGGACGAGATCGCCTCCCGCCATGGCCTCGACCTGACCGTGGTGAACCCGGACGTCGACCCCACCTGGCGGTTCATGACGCTGGACTGGGACGGCAAGATCCGGATGGACTGCTCCTCGCCGTACGCGATGGCCTCGCTGATCGCGCAGCGCGACCGCTACCAGGTGGCGACGGGCAACGACGCGGACGCCGACCGGCACGGCATCGTGACCCCGGACGCCGGCCTGATGAACCCCAACCACTACCTGGCCGTCGCCATCGACTACCTCTACCGCAACCGGCCCGGCTGGGCCGCGGACGCCGCGATCGGCAAGACCCTGGTGTCGTCCTCGATGATCGACCGGGTCGCGGCCGACCTGGGGCGGCGCCTGATGGAGGTGCCGGTCGGCTTCAAGTGGTTCGTGGACGGGCTGGTGGACGGCTCGGTCGGGTTCGGCGGCGAGGAGAGCGCCGGGGCGTCGTTCCTGCGCCGGGACGGCTCGGTCTGGAGCACCGACAAGGACGGCATCATCCTGTGCCTGCTGGCCTCGGAGATCATCGCGGTCACCGGACGGTCGCCGAGCGACCACTACGCCGCGCTGACCGAGCGCTTCGGCGCCCCCGCGTACGCCCGGATCGACGCGCCGGCCACCCGGGAGGAGAAGGCGGTGCTCGGCAAGCTGTCGCCGGACCAGGTCACGGCGAAGGAGCTGGCCGGCGACCCGATCACGGCGGTGCTCTCGCACGCGCCCGGCAACGGCGCCCCGATCGGCGGAGTCAAGATCACGACGGCGTCCGGCTGGCTGGCCGCCCGCCCCTCGGGCACCGAGGACGTCTACAAGCTGTACGCCGAGTCCTTCCGCGGCGCTGAGCACCTGGCCCAGCTCCAGCAGGAGGGCGTGGCGCTGGTGTCGTCGGCGCTGCGCTAGAGGTCGAGGCCGGTGAGGACCATCACCCGCGGTTCGGTGTAGTCGTCCATCGCGCTGCGCAGGCCCTCACGGCCCGCGCCGCTGCCCTTCACCCCGCCGTACGGCATCTGGTCGGCGCGGTACGACGGCACGTCCCCGACGATCACACCGCCGACCTGGAGCGTGCGGTGCGCGGTGAACGCCGTCTGCAGGCTGTGCGTGAACACGCCGGCCTGCAAGCCGTACGCGGAATCGTTGACGGCCGCGAGCCCGGCGGCGTCGTCGGCGACCCGCGCCACCGCGAGCACCGGGCCGAAGACCTCCTCGGTGAGCACCTTCGCGCCGGCCGGCACGCCGGTCAGCACGGTCGGCAGGTACGTCGCGCCGGTCCGCCGGCCGCCGGTCACGACCGTCGCGCCGCCCGCGACCGCCTCCTCGACCCAGCTCTCCACCCGCTTCGCGGCGTCCTCGCTGATCATCGGCCCGACGTCGACCGCCTCGCCGCTCGGGTCGCCGGTCTTCAGCGCCTCGACGGCCGCGACCAGCCGGGGCACGAACGCGTCCTCCAGGAACTCGTGCACATACACCCGCTGCACCGCGATGCAACTCTGCCCGGCCTGGTAGTTGGAGAAGGTGGCGATCCGCTGCGCCGCCCAGTCCAGGTCTTCCAGGCTCGACCAGTCGCCGCAGATCAGCGCCGCGGCGTTGCCGCCGAGCTCCAGCGTGACGTGCTTGCGCGGCACCTGGTCGCGGATGCCGAAGCCGACCGGCCCCGAGCCGGTGAACGACACCACCGGCAGCCGCGGGTCGGCCACCAGGTCGGCGGCCCGGTCGTTCGGCACCGGCAGCACCGAGAACATGCCCGGCGGCAGGTCGGTCTCGGCCAGGATCGAGCCGAGCAGCAGCGCGGTCAGCGGGGTGGCCGGCGCCGGCTTGACCACGATCGGCGCACCCACCGCGAGCGCGGGCGCGACCTTGTGGGCGACCAGGTTCAGCGGGAAGTTGAACGGGCTGATGCCGAGCACCGGGCCGCGCGGGAAGCGGCGGACCACGGCGATCCGGCCGGCCGCCGCCGGGTCCGTGTCCAGGCGCTGGAGGTCGCCGGAGAAGCGGCGGGCCTCCTCGGCGGCCCAGCGAAACGTGGAGATCCCCCGGGTCACCTCGACCCGGGCCCACTTGAGCGGCTTGCCGTTCTCGGCGGTGATCAGCCGGGCCACCTCGTCGGCCCGCTCCGCGAGCCGCCGGGACACGTGGTCCAGCGCCGCCGCCCGCGCGGCCGCGGGCAGCGCGGCGGCTTCCGCGGCCACCGCCGAGGCCGCGGCCACGGCGCGCTCGACCTGCTCGGGGGTGGCATTCGCGGTACGCCCAACAGCGCGGCCGTCGTACGGATGCCTGACCTCGACCACGTCGTCGCTCGTGCTCTTCTGACCCGCCACGAAGAACGGAGTGGTCTGCATATGATCACCGTAATCCACGCTGAAATAGTTGCAGAACACCTTGTCCGCTGCGAATTCAGTAGCGAAGATGGCGAGTGGGATGCGATTACCGCCGTCTACCGGGGAGCCCTCGATGACCGAAAAGCAAGTCCTGCGCAACTTCGTCAACGGGGCGTACGCCGACCCGGTCGACGGCCGGTTCGGCGACCTGATTGACCCTTGCACCGGCGAGGTCTTCGCCCAGGCACCCATCTCCTCCGAGCGCGACGTCGACGCCGCCATGGGCGCCGCCGCGACCGCGTTCGAGTCGTGGCGCGACAGCACCCCGGCGGAACGGCAGAAGGCCCTGCTCAAGTTCGCCGACGCGGTCGAGTCCCGGGCCGCCGACCTGGTCGACGCCGAGGTCCGCAACACCGGCAAGCCGCGCCAGCTCACCGCCGACGAGGAGCTGCCGCCCGCCGTCGACCAGCTCCGCTTCTTCGCCGGCGCCGCCCGGATCCTGGAGGGCCGGTCGGCCGGCGAGTACATGGCGGGCCACACGTCGTACGTCCGGCGCGAGCCGATCGGCGTCTGCGCCCAGGTCACGCCGTGGAACTACCCGCTCATGATGGCCGTCTGGAAGATCGCACCGGCGCTGGCCGCGGGCAACACGGTCGTGCTCAAGCCGTCGGACACCACGCCGCTCTCCTCGCTGATGCTCGCCGAGATCGCCGCCGAGCACCTGCCCCGGGCGTGTTCAACGTGGTCTGCGGCGACCGCGACACCGGCCGCGCCCTGGTCGCGCACCCCACCCCGCAGTTGGTGTCGATCACCGGCTCCACCCGGGCCGGCAAGGAGGTCGCCGCGGCGGTCGCCCCCGACCTCAAGCGCACCCACCTGGAACTGGGCGGCAAGGCCCCGGTGGTGGTCTTCGACGATGCCGACCTGGCCGCGGCGGCCGAGGCGATCGCGGTGGGCGGCTACTTCAACGCCGGCCAGGACTGCACCGCGGCCACCCGCGTGCTCGCCGGACCCGCGGTGTACGACGACTTCGTCGCCGCGCTGGTCGAGCAGGCCCGCGGCACCAAGACCGGCGCACCCGACGACGAGGACGTGCTCTACGGCCCGCTCAACAACGTCAACCAGCTCGCCCGGGTCACCGGCTTCGTCGACCGGCTGCCGGACCACGCCTCCCTCGGCATCGGCGGCGCCCGGGTCGGCGACCGCGGCTACTTCTACTCGCCGACCGTCGTCTCCGGCGTACGGCAGCAGGACGAGATCATCCAGGACGAGGTCTTCGGGCCGGTCATCACCGTGCAGCGCTTCAGCGACGAGGACGAGGCGGTGCGCTGGGCCAACGGCGTCGAGTACGGCCTGTCCGCCTCGGTGTGGACCAAGGACCACGGCCGGGCGATGCGGATGACCCGGCGGCTGGACTTCGGCTGTGTGTGGGTCAACACGCACATCCCGTTCGTCTCCGAGATGCCGCACGGCGGGTTCAAGCACTCCGGGCACGGCAAGGACCTGTCCATGTACAGCCTGGAGGACTACACCCGGGTCAAGCACGTCATGCACAACTGGGGTTAATGCGATGCCATCCTCGGAGGAACTGCACAAGCGGCGTACGGCGGCGGTGGCCCGCGGCGTCGGCAGCGTCGTCACGTCCTACGTGGACCACGCGGGCGGCGGCACGCTGACCGATGTGGACGGTCGCGAGTGGATCGACTTCGCGTCGGGGATCGCGGTCACCTCGGTCGGCAACGCCGCACCCCGCGTCGTCGAAGCCGTCCAACGACAGGTCGAACGCTTCACCCACACCTGCTTCATGGTCACCCCCTACGAGTCGTACGTCGCAGTGTGCGAAACACTGAACGGGCTGACGCCGGGCACGTTCGACAAACGGTCGGCCCTGTTCAACTCCGGCGCCGAAGCCGTCGAGAACGCCGTCAAGGTCGCCCGGCACGCGACCGGCCGGCCGGCTGTAGTGGTCTTCGACCACGCCTACCACGGCCGCACCAACCTCACCATGGCGCTCACCGCGAAAAACATGCCCTACAAACACCGCTTCGGCCCCTTCGCGCCGGAGATCTACCGGGTACCCATGTCGTACCCCTACCGGGACGGCGGCCTGACCGGGGGCAGGCCGCCACCCACGCCCTGGAACAGATCGACAAGCAGGTCGGCGCCGACAACGTCGCCGCCGTCCTGATCGAACCCATCCAAGGCGAAGGCGGCTTCGTCGTACCCGCCGAAGGTTTTCTCCCCGCCCTGGCCGACTGGACCCGACAAGCCGGCGCCGTGTTCATCGCCGACGAAATCCAAACCGGCTTCTGCCGCACCGGAACATGGTTCGCATGCCAGCCGGAGGCGGTCGTCCCCGACCTGGTCACCACCGCCAAGGGCATCGCCGGCGGCCTGCCGCTCGCCGCCGTCACCGGCCGAGCCGAACTCATGGACGCCGTCCACGTCGGCGGACTCGGCGGCACCTACGGCGGCAACCCCATCGCCTGCGCCGCCGCCATGGCCACCATCGACACCATGCGCGAACTGGACCTATGCGCCGCCGCCCGCCACATCGAGTCAGTCATGCTCCCCGCCTGCACGCACTGGCCGAGCGTGACCCCCGCATCGGCGACGTACGCGGACGCGGCGCCATGCTCGCCATCGAAACGGCGGCCGCCGACCCCACCCTTGCCGGCGCCGTCTCGCGGGCCTGCCACAGCGCCGGCCTGCTCACCCTCACCTGCGGCACGTACGGCAACGTGCTGCGCTTCCTGCCCCCACTCGTCATCGACGACGCCACCCTGACCCGCGGCCTGGACATCCTCGACGAGGCATTCACAACCATTTGACCCCGAGGGATGTGCACGTACGCGCACGCAACACGTTTGGGGCTGGGATGAGGATCTTCGAGATCCTGGACGACCGCGACCACTGGCGTGGCGTGATCCGGGACGTGCCTGGTGCTCAACGCCGCCTTCGCGTCGACCTCGGCGCAGGACAGCGAGCGGGTGCCGGGTGGCGCCGAGGCCGGTGACCTGCCGCCCGAGGTGCTGGAGATGATGTCGCGCATCGAGAAGAACATGGAGTTCTTCATCGGGTACGAGGTGCCGCCGTTCGCCAGATACGTCCCGGACCTCGCCGCACTGAGCGCGTCCTCGGTACCCGTGGTGGCGGCTGTCGGCGGCGAGACGCAGGTGGACTTCGCACCGCGCCGCGCCACCATCGAGCTGGCCGCGCGGCTCGGCGTCGAGCCGACCGTGTTTCCCGGCGATCACGGCGGCTTCGGCACCCACGTCGAGGCGTTCGCGGCGAGCCTCGACCTGGCACTCTCGTAGCCCCGTCGATCAAGGAATTACCCGCCGATCAAGGACATACGGCCGTGGTTTAGAGATCAAAGCACGACCATATGTCCTTGATCGACGCGCAAAAAAAAAGGGGGTCGCCGGCGAACGGGGTCATGGCATGGGCGATGCCAGTGCCGTGAACGCGGGCAGGTGACGGTCGGCGCGGCCGGCGAAGAGGGCCATCTCGTACGCGATGGAGTCGACCTCCGAGTCGCCCGCGAACACGACGGTCAGGATCGCTCCGCCGGCGGTGGCGGTCACGAACAGGAACTTCGACCTCATCTCGGCGGTGATCTGCTTGACCGCGCCGAACTCGGTGTGCCGCCCGGCCGCGACGGACAGGGCGTACAGGCCGGCCGCCACAGTGGACAGTTGGTCGGCCTCGACGGCGCCCGCGTGCCGCGAGGCGGCGAGCAGCAGGCCGTCGGGGGAGATCGCTACGGCGTGCTCGGCCCCGGGGACCCGATCGACCACATCGTCGAGAAGCCATGCCAGGTCAGCGCTCATAACCGCCGGGTGCGTCACGTAGTCCCCCTTATGAAGTAATCGGTCAGTCAGCCGGCCGCCGTGGCCAGGGTGCCCGCCGCGCGCCCGCGCCACCGGGCTGCTCGGCGGTCATCGCGCGGAGCTTGGCCAGCAGGTCGCTGCGATTCGCGCAGCCCAGCCGTTGCCGCATCCGCGCGACGTGGTGCTCCACCGTCTTTGCCGAGATGAAGAGGCGGTCGCCGATCTGCTTGTACGTCAGGCCCGTAAGCACGAGATCCGCCACCTCCTGTTCGCGTTCGCTGAGCAGGCTCCTGGCCGGCGTGGTGAACGCCTCCGTGACCTGGTCGGCGGGCGAGGCACCCCCCGATGCGCCCCCGACTGCGTGCCCCGCAAGGATCCCTGAAGGAGGCGTGCGCAGTCCAGTAGCGCGGTCATGGCTCTGCGGTCCGACGTACGGATCGCGGCCTGCCCCGCCAGCCGGGCCCCGTCCCACCACAGCCCTGCACCGTGCAGGCCGCGGGCGGCGGCCTCCACTTTGGCCGGATCGACGGCTCCGCGCAGGACCTCCAACCAGCTCTCGGCCGCCGCGGCCACCACGGCACCGTACCGGGTGTGCCGGGCGGCGGCCACCAACGCGGCGGCGTGTTCATCGGCGACTGCCGGTTCCTCGGCGATTATCGCGGCGTGCAGACCGTTCCAGCGCAGCGGCGTCGACCACAGTGGTGGGTTGCCCAGCCGGTCGAGCAGGCGCCGCGCCTCGTACAGGTGGGTGGTCAGCCGGCTCTGCTCGCCGAGGCGCGCGGCGGCGACCGCCAGCTCGCCCAGCGGCAGCAGGGTGAAGAGGTCGACCGGGTTGCGCATGGCGGCCTCGCGCGCCTGGGCCCAGCCACGGTGCAGCCCCGCGAGGTCGCTGTTGCGCCGGGCGATGCCGACGTCGAGGGCGGTGGCGAAGAGCAGGTCGCGCGGTTCGAGCCCGGTGGTGCCCACGGCGGCCAGGCGTTCGGCGGCCGCGGCGGTGCGCCCGCGCAGCATGAGGATCCACGCCTGCAGCAGCCGGTGCCGGCGGGACATGAGCGCCGCGCCCATGTCCGCCTCGACGGCCCGGTCCAGGACGGACTCCCCGGTCTCCAATTCACCACTGTGGAGCGCCACCAGCGCGGCGAGCGCGGCCGGGCTGTCCGGCAGCAGCACCGCCTGGCCGGCCGGTTCGAGCAGCGCGGACGCCTGCACCAGTGTGGACAGTGCCGCGGTCGCCGAGCCGGTCAGCGACTCCCGGACGCCGCTCGCCATGAGGGCGGCAGCGCCGGTGAGCAGCGTGGGCGGCCCGTCCGGCGCCGTCTGGTCGTCGGCGCGGTCCAGTTGCCCCGTACCGATGAAGCCGATGGCGGCGAACGACACCGACGAGGCGGTGCCCGACCACCGGTAGAGTTCGGCGCCGCGGCCGAGTTGGCCGCGGTGCGCCAGCGCGGTCGCGGACACCGCGGCACCGGCAGCACGGTCCGGCGAGCCTTCGGCGACCAGGCGGTCGGCCAGGCGCAGCCCCGAGTCGAGGTCGCCGGAGAGCGCCGCGGCCAGCGCCCGGCGCGCGGCCGTCGGCCGCCCGGCGGAAGCCGCCTCGGCGAACAGCTCCGCGGCCAGCGCCGGCTCGTCGGCGAGCGCCTCGTCGGCCGCCGCCTCGAACGCCACGGCCAGGCCGCCGCCGCCCACCCCGGCCTCGCGCAGGGCGCGCACCAGCGGGAGTACGGCTCCGCCGCGCGCCTGCTGGAGCGCCGCGAGCCGGTGCCACAACGCGGTCCGGTGCGCCGCGGGACTGAGCGACGCCACAGCGAGCCGGGCGATCGGCACCAGCCGCCCGTCCGGCGCCATCAACCCGGTCGCCCGCGCCGCGTCGAGCACCTCGTCGACCGCCTCCGGCCCCGCTCCAGCAGCGCCCCGAGCAGGTCGGCCGGGAGCTCCACGCCGGTGGCGGCGGCGAGCAGCAGCCCGCGCAGGTCGCCGTCCACGTCCTCCAGATCCGCCCGGAACGGGAGCAGGACCTCCGGGGGCAGGCTTTCGTCGGGCCGTTCGGCCAGCGGCGCCAGGCGTTCCACCAGCCGGGGTACGCCGCCGGTCTGCGCGTGGATGTGCCGGGCGGCCGGCGAATCCGGCGCCACGCCGAGGTACTCAGCCGTCTGTGCCGCGGTGAACGGCGCGAGCGCGAGCGGTGGCCCGGCCGGCCGGAGCAGCTCCACCAGGTCGGTCAGGCCGGCCGGTCGCGGCCAGGGCCGGTACGCCAGCACCACGCCCGGTCGCCGGGTCTCGACCAGCCGGCGCAGCTCGCCCAGCCGCTCCGCGCCGAGCCGGTGCGCGTCGTCGACCAGCAGCACGAAGCCATCGGGCGGGTCGCCCTCGTGCCACGCGTCGACGACCGGCACGCCGGCCCGCCGGTAGACGCGGCCCAGCTCGCGCAGGAGCGCGCTCTTGCCGTACCCGCCGGGGGCGCAAAGGGCGACCCGCAGCGGCGCGTGCGGTGCGGCCTCGGCCGCGTCAAGAAGTGCCCTGGCCCGCTCGTCCAGCACGAGCCCTGCGGCCATGACGATCCTGGCGCTCAAGGATGCCCTCCGACCAGCCCGAAGAGGCGCTGAGCCGAGCGCATCCGCGGGAGCTTCAATGGCGTGATCTTCACGGGTGGGCGCGGCGGCGGCCCCGCGCCCGTGTCATCTTGTTCCACGTGCGGCGCGGGCTCCGGGTTCGGCGAAGCGACGACCGGAAGCTGAGAGGTCCACGTGGCCTGAGAGGTCCACACAGGACCGTGGCTCCGCACCGCCGGCGGCGCCACGATCTGCACCGCGGCCAGGGCCGCGCCGGCCGCGGCCGTGGTCTGCGGCTCCGGCTCGACCGACACCGGACCGGGCAGCGCGGCCCGGACCAGCTCCGCGACCAGCGGCATCCGCGCCGCGCCGCCGACCAGGAGCACGCCGTCCAGCTCGGACGGTCGCAGGCCACAAGTCCGCACCACCCGGACCAGTGTGTCGACGCTCACCCGCAGCGCAGGTCGGATCAGTTCCTCCAGGTCGGCCCGGTTCACCGGCACGCGAACCTGTCCGTGGGACGCCGTCAGGATCACGTCCGTCTCCAGGGCCGCGGTCAGGTCCTCCTTGACCCGCTGGCACTCGCGGCGCAACCCGAACAGCGCCGCACGGGCGTGCGGCGCCGACGCGTACAAGTGGCGCATTTGCTTGTCGAGCCGCGACCGCACGTGGCCGACGAGCGCCTCGTCGATGTCGGCCCCGCCAAACGGTTCGACGGCGCTCGCGCTGCCGAGGAGGCGGAAGCCGACGGGGTCGGCCCAGCGCACGACGGACGCCTCGAATTCGGTGCCGCCGAGGGAGAAGACGCCCAGCGTGCCGCCGCCCCAGCCGCGCGCGGCGTGGCTCTCGGCCGCGGCCACCGGCTCCGGCAGGAGCGTGACGGTGGCCAGGCCGATGTCCCACAGGGCCTGGTGCAACAGCTCCCTGCGGTACGCGCCCCAACTCGCCGGATGGCTGATGACGACCTGCTCGGCCGGCTCCCCCTCGTGAGCCAGCACCCGCTCGACGACCCACATCGCCAGGACGGCGACCAGCGCCTGCGGCGTGCACGGTTCGCCACCGACGATGAGCGGCACGTCGTCACCGACCCGGCGGATGAAACCGCGGGCGACCCGACCGGCGTCGAGCTGATCCGGATCACCCACGGTGAGCGCGCCGTCGCCCGAGACGTGCAGCACCGACGGTACGGCGGCCGACCGAACCCCTAGCCGGACCACCTCCGGCGCCGCCCACCCCGCGCTACTGAGCCGTGACACAGCGGCAGACGTGGTGGTGCCACCGATGTCGATCCCCAGCACGTACGGCATCCGAGCGCTCTCCTCCCCAGCGGACCTCTACGTTCGTACCAGAGATATCTGCACTTATGGGCCACTAATTCTGCCGGGACGGACCCCTAGTCCCCTAACGGACGGGCCCCGGACGCCCTAACCACGGCGGGGCGAAACCCGGCGCCGTCCCCGATGCCCGGCCCGCCACCCCGCTCATACGGTCGGCGCATGGAATCGAATCAGACCCTGCACGACTTCGTGCTGAACCTGCTCACCAACTCCGAGGCGCGCTCCGCCTTCGAGCTCGACCCCGAGGGCACGCTCAACGCCGCCGGCCTCGGTGACATCACCGCGGCGGACGTGCAGGACGTGGTTCCGCTCGTCGTCGACTACGCGCCCGTCCAGGGCATCGCGAACCTCGCGCCGGTGGGCGACCTCGGCCTCGGCGGGCTCGGCTCGCTCGACACCGCGACCAGCGCGATCGGCCAGCTGCAGACCGTCACCAACCAGCTCGCCCTCGGCGCGCAGTCGACCACGGCCGACGTCAACTTCGCCGGCGCCGCCGCGATCACCGTCGACGCCGGCGGGTTCGCCGTCGGGACGACCAGCATCCTGCCGGGTATCTCGGTGGCGGGCGGCCCGTCCGGCGTGGCCGCCGACCTGTCGGGCGTGCACGACGTGGCGAACACCCTGGACTCCGACGTGGTCGGGCAGGTCGGGACGGACGCCGCCGGCGCGGTCGACACCACTCTGGGTACGGCGCACGGCCTCATCGGCGGCGGCACGCCACTCGACGACGACGTCCTCGGCGGCGTGACCGGGCAGGTCGGCGGCGCGAGCGACCTGGTCGGCTCGGTGACCTCCGGGCTGGGCGTGGACCTGCCCGACGTCGACGGGACCCTGCACGGCACCCTCGACGGCAGCGGCTCGCTGACCGGTGGCGTCACGAGCACTGTGGACAGCACGCTGGACGGTGTGGGCGTCTCCGGCCTGCTGAGCGGCGACGCGGACGCGAGCCTGCACGGCTCGGCCAGCGCGGCGGGTCTGCACGGCACAGCCGACGCGGGCGCGGACGGTGGCCTGCTTGGTGTGACCGACATTCTCTTCTAATCGCTGCGCGCGCCGAGAACGTTACAGAGGTCCCGGGGGTGGGAGATCGGATCGGGCCGATCTCCCACCCCCTCTTGATAAATGCGGGGAAATCAGCACACTTGGTCCGGTGATGGCACCCATCTGGCTCGACGTCCTGGACGAGACGGCTCGGGTTTGCGCATCCCTCGGCCGCACCGACCTGGTCCACCGGCTGCTGCAGAAGCGGGCGCAGCTGCTCGACCCGACGCTGCGGGTGCTGGTCATCGGCGAGCCCAAGCAGGGCAAGAGCCAGCTCATCAACGCGCTCATCAACGCGCCGGTGTGTCCCGTCGGCGACGGCATCACCACCGCGATCCCGACCGTGGTACGGCACGCCGAGACGCCGTCCGCGGCGCTGGTGCCGGCGGGCGACGCCGAGGAGCGGATCGCCATGCCGGTGGCCGACATCGCGTCCCGGATCAGCAGCGGGTCCGGCCGGTGGTCCGGCGCCGATCCCGGGCACGCCGAGATCGGTGTGCCGCGCGGCCTGCTGGCGTCGGGCATCGTCCTCATCGACACGCCGGGCACCGACGAGCGGCATTCCGTGCCGCTGCCGAAGGCGGACCTCGTGCTGTTGGTCACGGACGCGACACGCGAACTGTCCGTCACCGAAGTCGACCTGCTTCTCCACGTCATGCAGTCACACCCGCGGGTGCTCGTCGCACTTACGAAGACCGACATCTCGCCGCACTGGCGGACGATCGCCGAGCGCAACCGCGAGCACCTCGCCAGCGCCGGCGTGCCGGCCACGCTGCTGCCGGTCTCCGCGGCCCTGCGGCTGCAGGCCGCCCGCACCAACGACAAGGCCATCAACGCCGAGTCCGGCTTTCCCGAGCTGATCGCCCGGCTCACCCGCGACCTGGGTACGAAGAAGGACGTCCTCGCCCCCAGCACGGTGGGCCTGCTGGCCACCACGGTCATCGAGCAGCTCGCCGCGCCGCTGCGCGCCGAGCTGTCCACAGAGGACTCCGGATCGATCTCCCGGCTGTACGACGCCCAGCGCGGGCTCGACGAGCTGCGCCGGTGCTCGACCCGCTGGCAGAACACGCTCGCGGACGAGATGACCGACCTCATGTCCGACATCGAGTACGACCTGCGCGACCGCACCCGGCAGATCATGCGCAAGGTCGACGAGGCGTTCGAGACGGCCGACCCGCTCAAGGCGTGGGACGAATACCAGTCCTGGATGGAGAAGAACCTCACCGAGGCGACCGAGGCCAACTTCGCCTGGCTGGTGCAGCGGTGCGACTGGGTCACCGGCCGGGTCGCCGACCACTTCGTCAGGTACGGCGCCGACATCCTCCCCGAATGGCGGCACGGCGTACCCGACCGGCTGGCCGAGCAGTTGAACGAGCTGGAGCGGCCGAACATCGAGAAGTTCACCCCGGCCCAGAAGATCTTCACCGGGCTGCGCGGCTCGTACGGCGGACTGCTGATGTTCGGCCTCGCCACCACGCTGGCCGGCATGCCGCTCATCAACCCGGTCTCGCTCGGCGCCGGCGCGCTCTTCGGCGGCAAGAGCATCCGGGACGAGGGCAGGTCGATGCTCAAGCGCCGCCAGGCGACCGCCAAGCTGGCCTCCCAGCGGCACGTCGACGACTTCTTCCTCCGCCTGAACAAGGAGTGCAAGGACACCGCCCGCTGGGTGCAGCGCGCGCTGCGCGACCACTTCACCGGCCTGACCGAGCAGTTGCAGGAGGCGATCGTCCACTCGCTGCGCACCGCCAAGCAGGCGGCCGACGCCGACGCCCTGGAGCGGGACCAGCGGCACCGCGACATCCAGCAGAAGATGCGGCGCCTCGCCGCCCTCTACGACCGGGCCCAGACCCTGTCCACGCTCCCTCGTACCCTGGAACCCGTGGCGTGACGTCCACTCTGGAAGAGTCGGCGTGGGCGCTGTTGCGGGAGGCGCTTGACCTCTACCGGGACAGCCAGCCGGCGACCGAGCGGCTGCACCATCACCTCAGCCGCTTCGGGGAGCCGCTGCGGATCGCCGTCGCCGGGCCGTGGCAGGCCGGCAAGTCCACATTGGTCAACGCGATGGTGGGCGAGGAGGTCGCCCCGATCGAGGTGCGGGACGGGGCACAGGTGTTCACCTGGTACCAGGACGGGACCGAGCCACGCGCCACCGCGTACCCGGCCGGGATCGAGCTGCCGGTCAGCCGGTCGACGCACGGGCTGGCCGTCGACATCGGACGGTGGCGGCCGTCGGCGGTCAACGACGTGGTGGTCACCTGGCCCAGCCGTACGCTCCGGAACGCCACCATCGTGGACACGCCCGCGCTCCCGGCCAGTGGCGACAAGGTGCTGCGCGACGCCGACGCGATCCTCTACCTGACCCGCGACGGGCGGGGCACCGACCTGCGGTTCCTGGAGGTCGCGCAGGACGGTACGGTGGCGCGGGCGGCCCCGGTCAACGTCATCCTCGTGCTGTCCCGGGCCGACGAGATCGGCGGCGGCCGGATCGACGCGCTGCTCGCAGCCAAGCAACTGGCCCGCAAGCACCACCGCGACCACCAGGTGGGCGGGCTGTGCCTCGGTGTCGTCGCGCTCGGCGGCCTGGTCGCCTTGGCCGGCCGGGTGCTGACCGACGCGGAGTTCGCCGCCCTGTCCACACTGGCCGGTGCCCCGCGCGCCGAACTGGACAGCCACCTGCTCTCCACCGACCGCTTCGCCGGCGCGGACTTCCCGGCGCCGGTCGACGTGGCGACCAGGCGGGCATTGCTGGACCGGCTGGGCATCTTCGGCGTACGGCTGGCGACGACGCTGATCCGCACCGGCACGGACACCCGCGCCGCGCTCGCCGCCGAACTGGTACGCCGCAGCGGCCTGACCGACCTGCGCGAGGCGGTCAGCCGCTGCTTCGTCGACCGGGCGGGCGCGCTCAAGGCCCGTTCGGCGCTCGCCACGCTGGAGGCGGTGCTGCGCGCGGAGCCGCGTCCGGGCGCGGACAAGCTGCTCGCGGATCTGGAGCACGTGCTGGCGAACGCGCACGACTTCCGCGAGCTGCGGCTGCTCGGCGCGCTCCAGGGCCACCGGATCCGGCTCGACAAGCCCTTGGAGGCCGAGGCCCGCCGCCTCATCGGCGAGAACGGCACGGGCACGGCCGCCCGGCTGGGCGTGGACCAGCGGGCGACCGCCACCGAGCTGTGGGAGCTGAGCTCGGACGCCCTCTACCGGTGGCAGGAGCAGACCGAGGATCCGCTGCTGAGCCTGGAGCAGCGCCGGGCCGCCGGCGTGGTCGTCCGCAGCTGCGAGGGGATCCTGCACGCCCTCACTCGTTGATGCGGTTGATGGCCGTTTCCACGCCGCCTACCCGGTCGGCCAGGAGGCCGATCGCGCCGACCGCCCGGGTCATCGGGTCGTCCTCGGCACCACCCAGCGCCTTCGCCTTCAGGTAGCCGGCCTTCACCTCGGTCCAGCGTTCGGCCCGCTCGGGGGTCAGCCGGCCGCGCAGCTCGGCGAGCTTGAGCAGGTTGGCCTCGGCCCCGGCCGCGAGGGTCTGCGCCTCGCCCAGGTAGTGGTCGTCGATGACGGCTTCCAACTCGTCGTCGTTCATCACCGGCACGATCCGCTCGGCCAGCTTGTTCATGTTCCGGTACGACCCCTGTAGCTGGAACGGTGGCTCGGTGCGGGACGCGTCCGACTGGGCGGCCGACGCGATGTACGCCTTGTTGTTGGTCAGCACCACCCGCTGTACGCGCAGCAGCTTGCGCAGCACCGCCAGCATCTGGTCCAGCTCCACCGCCGAGTACGGGTGCGCGAGCTGGTCCGGCTGCACGGTCTCGTCGCCCTTGGCCAGCCGTACGAGCAGCTGCACGTCGTCGCGTTCCCTTGTGGACAGGGGGGCCAGCACCGAGTTGGCGGTCAGCGAGTTCTCGATGTAGCTCAGCGCGAACAGCTCTTCCTTGCCGGACAGCACGTCGCCCAGGTTCCACACGTCGGCCCGGTTGGCGAGCATGTCCGGGATGCGGAAGCGCTGACCCGACTCGGTGTACGGGTTGCCCGCCATGCAGACCGCGAACCGCTTACCACGCAGGTCGTACGTGCGGGTGCGGCCCTCCCAGACCCCTTCCATCCGGCGCTGCGCGTCGCAGAGCGAGATGAACTTCTGCAGCAGCTCCGGCGAGGTGTGCTGGATGTCGTCCAGGTAGAGCAGCACGTTGTTGCCCATCTCCAGGGCGAACGAGATCTTCTCGATCTCCTGCCGCGCCGTGGCGTTGGGCGCCTCGGCCGGGTCGACCGACGTGACCGCGTGCCCGAGCGCCGGCCCGTTCACCTTGACGAAGACCAGGCCGAGCCGGCTCGCGACGTACTCCATGAGGGTGGTCTTGCCGTAGCCGGGCGGCGAGATCAGCAGCAGCAGGCCCATCTGGTCGGTGCGCTTGGCCTCGCCGACGGCGCCGAGCTGCCGGGCCAGGTTGTCGCCGATCAGCGGCAGGTAGACCTCGTCCAGCAGCCGGTTGCGGACGAACGCGCTCATCACCTTCGGCTGGTGCTCGTCCAGACGCAGCCGGGCGCGCTCGCGGGCCACCAGGTCGTTGCGCTGCCGCTGGTACGCGCGGAACGCCGGCACCCGCTCGGCGCGGAACCGCCGGATCCGGGTCAGCACCTCGTCGAGGCGTACGTCGAGCCGCCGCCCTGCGACGCGCGGATGGGTGCCGAGCAGCCCGTCGACGCCGGCGGAGAGCACCGCCGACGAGTCGTGCCGGGGCAGCTCGGTGCCGCACAGCTCGATGGCCACGGCTTCGGGGAGGTCGGTCGCGTCGCCGCCGGCCTTGTCGACAAACGCCTTCAGCCACGCGGTCACGAGCTGATGCCGGGCCGCCAGGTCGCCGTCCAGCGCCCGCAGATCTTCCTCGAAGGACGTCACCACCGTGCGGTGGAACTTGTCGAGCAGGTCGCGGGCGCCGGCGCTGGTGACGAAGCCGAACGGCGCGCTGGACAGCTCCTCGAAGAGGTACTCCCCGCGAGGTAGGTGTCGATGGGCAGGCCCATGCCTTCGACCGCTTCGGAAAGCTCCGCGCACAGCTCGTCGATGGCCGGGCTCTTACCGAAGGCAGCACGTGCCCGCCCGAGCGAACCGGCCCTTGTGGACAGCCGGGTCCGGGTCGCCTCGTCGGCGCCGTACGCCCAGAAGAGCTGAGCCGCGGCTCGGGCCGCCGGCGGGTAGCGCAGCAGTCCCGCGCCGGCGTGCAGGCGCAGCAGGGCGTCCAGGATCGCGGCGGCGTCCTGGTCGTGCACGCCGCGCTCGTGCCCCTCGTCATAGCGGGTCTCGGCGGCGCGCCGTACCAGATCGCGGAGCCCGCCCTCGGTGACGGCGGCCTCGTGGAGCGCGTCCAGATCGCCGTCGGCGAGCATCGAGGCGGCCAGGAACTCCGCCCGGTACACATCCGGCGTCTCGGAGACCAGCAACTGCTCCCAGAACGGCCGCGTCGCCTCGAAGTCCGCGTCCCGTACGGGCGCGCGGTAGTCGGTGCCGGTGACCGCGACCGCCATCCGCCCGTCGTGCGGCACGAGCGTGAGGTCAACCGCCTGGGTGTTGACGGCGAAGCGGTGCCGGCCCAGCTGGATCGTCTCGCCGCCGTCGCTGTAGAGGTCGAGCCGGTCGCGCAGGCTGCGGCCGGCCTCCTGGCGGGCGGACTTGATCCGCCCCGCCAACTCCTCGGCACGGACCGCGTCGCCGAGGCCGCGCAGATCCTCCGCGACCGAGCGCAGCTTGGCCACCATCGGGTCAGCGGCGAAGTAGGTGTTGACCTCGTCGATCGAGCGCAGGCCGGCGATCCGGCGGTGCACGCTGGTGAGGATCCGGTCGGCCGACTCGACCAGCCGGTCGGACCGGCGGGCCCGCTCGTCCAGCAGCGCCTGCTTGCGCGAGGAGAACACCTCGTACACGTCGGTGCGCTTCGCGCCCAGGTCGGCCAAAAAGTCGTCGAACTCGCCGAACCGCGACTCCAGGTTCTCCAGCTGGAGCAGCAGCCGGCCGAGTTGCTCGTCGCACTTCTCCGGGGTGTCGGCGACCGCGAGCGCGCCGGTGATGGCCTGGCCCAGCAGCGCGAACTCGGCGGCGAACTCGGCCCGCCCCTCGGTGGCCAGCAGCTCCCTGCGGCGACCGTCCAATGTGGCCCGAGCGCGGTTGACGCCGCCGAGCACCTCGCCGATCCGCTCCAGGATGCCGGTGCGCACGGTGGCGTCGGCGATGTCGAGCGTGCCCACGACCTCGGTGATGACCTGCATCCCCTCGGCCTGCTCGGCGAGCCGCTGGCCGAGCGGCTCGGCCGCCGCGACGGTCGTGATGGTCTCCGCGTCCGCGACCAGCCGCTCGATCTCCGCGTGGTAACCGGTGAACGCGTCCTCCCGCTGGAGGAACCCCACCGCCCGCTGCGCGGCCAAGGCCAGCTCCGTATCGAGTACGCCGGACAGCTCGTCGATGCGAGCGGTGTCCACATAGCGCAGTTCCCGCAGCGTCACCAGGTGGCCCTGGGCGGCGTGCAGCTCAGCGATCTGGCGCACCCACGCGTCCGTCGACTGTGGAGTCTCGCCGCGCGCACGCCGTACCAGGGACTGGATCCGGGCGGCGGCCTCCTCAAGAGCGGCGGCGGCCTGACCGGTGAGCGCCTGCACCTTCTCGAACTCGTCCAGCACCTGCTCGGCCGTCGCCCGCACCTCGGCGAGCGGGCTGCGCAGGTCGCCGAGCTCGGCCTCGCCGAGCCAGTGGTAGTGGTCGAAGATCCGGGCGCAGGCCGCGATCAGACCCTCGAAGACGCCGGTGGACGGGCTCATCTCGTTGACCATCCGGCCCACCGAGAGGCAGTCCGAGATCCCGCGTACCAGGTCGGCGTTGCCCACCCGCTCCAGCGGCCCGGTGCCGACCGGCTGCGCCGCCGCGTACGTGTCGGACACGTACGGCGTCTGCCACACCTGCATCGGGTGCACCCGGGTCGGCTCCTCCGACGTGGCCCGGAACACCACGAGCGTGCCGTCGTCGAAGAGCGAGTAGCCGTGGCACGGGATCGGGTTGGCCACCTCTTTGCGGATCACGTTGTACGGCAGGAGCAGCGAGCGCCCGTCCGCGCGGGCGTGGAAGACGTACAGCACGTCTTCGCCGTTGGTGGAGCGGATGACCCGGTCGAACTCCAGGCTCGCCACGTCCGTGTCGAACGTCTTGGTCACGCCGGTGGCCAGGTAGTAGCCGCCGGGGAAGATGATGCCGTGGTCCTCGGGCAGCCGCTGGCACGCCTGCCCGATCCCGTCGAGGCGTACCACCGTCTTGGTCCTGGTGTTGAAGACCAGGTGCCGCCACACGGTCTCCTTGTACGGCCGTACCCGCAGCAGGATCAGCGACCCGACCCGGGCGTAGTGCACGTCGGCGTCGGCCAGGCTCTGCAACGGCTCGTCGACCGGCTCGGAGTAGATGCCCTCGCCGGTCTCGGTGTTGTTCTCTATCTTGACGGTCAGGTTGCCGCCGACGGTCTCGACGAAGACCTCGTCACCGATGGAGATGTGTGGGTGCCGCCCGAGCACGTGGTTGTCCCGCGTCGTCTCGACCCACTCGAAGTCGTGCGCGGGCGGGAACGTGTGGTCGCGCTCTCCGCGGCCGTCCAGATAGGACACGGAAGCGTCAGCACCGACCTGCCACCGCAGTACCCGGATGTCCTCGATGTTCGGCCCGGTCTGGAAGACGGCGAGCAGCCGCCCGTCGAGCCGGCGCAGCTGGACCAGCCGGGTGTCCCGGTAGTAGCGGTACAGCTCGCCGAAGTCCCGGAGGAACTGCGGGTCGCGCAGGAATCCACCGTCGCCGGGCGGCTCGGGGTCCGGGGTGTCCCTGGGATCGCTCTCGAAGCGGAACGCGTCGCCGTCGCGGCTGAACGCGTGCAGCGAGAACACGTCGTCGACCGTGGTCTCCGGCTTCAGCCCGATGAAGACGTTGTACCCGAAGAGCATCAGCCCGCCGATCGACACGATGTCGCGCGGCACGCAGTTGTTTTCGGTGCGGATCCGCTCGGTGCCGATCAGCCGCATCTCCGCGCTGCCGAAGACCTCCAGGCGGCGCGCGTTCAACGCCTCCGCGCGGCGGGCCAGCTCGGCCGAGCGTTCGGCCAGCCGCCCGCGCAGGACTTCGTAGGTCCCGACGTCCAGCGCGGGTGCGGCCTGCGGCGTGGTTGTCGCGGTGGTCACTTCGAGTTGAGCTCAGCGAGAGGGGCGTCGGCCAGGCCGAGGCGCTTGGCGGTGTTCAGCAGCTCCTTGAGCTTGTCCGCGTCGGCGCCGCCCGCCTTGATCTGCTGCACGAGGAACGCCGACAGCGTCAGGTTCTGCACGTCGGCGGTGCTCAGCGAGCCGAGCATCCGGGATAGGTCTTCGGGGAAGCTGGCCGACCCGTCCAGCCACGGCCTGCCGAGCGCCTGCGCCACGTCGGAGTGGCCGACGAAGCCGTCGACGCTCTTGCCCGCGGTGATCGAGCCCATCAGCCGGTCGACGAACATGCTGTCGCCGCCCACGATGTCGATGTTCGCCTTCTCCAGGCCGGCGGCCACGACCGACGCCTGCGCCTCGGCGATCTTCTGCTGCACCTCGATGCCGGCGAGCCGGATCTCCTTCTCCGCCTCCAGCCGCAGCCGGTACTCCTCGTGCTGGCGGGTCGCGTCGTCCAGGGCGGCCATCGCGGCCGCCTTCTCGGTCAGACCCTCGGCCTCGCCCTTGAGCTTCTCGCGTACGGCGTCGGCCAGCACGAGCGCCCGCTCCCGTTCCACGGCGGCCTCGGCCTTGCCGACCTTCTCGGTGCCCTCCGCGGAGGCGAGCGCCTTCTCCCGCGCGACCGCGGCCTCGGCCCGGCCGATCTTCTCGATGGCCGCCGCGTCCCGTTCCCGCACCTGCACATCGGCCAGCCCGGCGGCGGCCGCCTCGGCCTGCGCGCCCTCGGCGAGCCGGATCTTCGCCCGGGTGTCCAGCTCGGCGGTCTGCTGGCGCGCCTCGGCAAGCACGAGCGCCTCGCGCGCCTTGTGCTTGGCGGCCTGCTCCGCCGCCTCGGCGGCCTTGATGTCCTTGACCAGGTGCTCCTGCGCCTCGGCCTCGGCCTGGATCACGACCGCCTGGCGGGTCCGCTCGGCCTCCTCGACCACCCGCAGGCGCTTGATGTTCTCCTCCTGCTCGGCGACCGTCTTCTCCACCGCGATCCGCTCGCGGATCACCTCGGCGATCGCCCGCTTCTCCCCTCGACCTCTTTGTCCTTGGCGATCGTGGTCAGCTCGGTCTCCCGCTGCCGCGAGATGACCTCCAGCATCCGGTCCTTTTCGATCTTCTCGGACTCGATCGCGATGACCCGCTCGCGGTTCTTCTCCGCGACCGCGATCTCGCGCGCCTTGTTCTCCTGCTGGATGCCGAGCTGCTCCTCGGTACGGATGTTCGCGCCCTCGGCCCGCAGCCGCTCCTGCGCGTGCGCGGTGGCGATCTCCGCCTCCTCGCGCGCCCGCATCGTCTCGATCTCGCGGCGCTGCTTGATCTCCGCCTCGGCCTGCTGCCGTTCCAACTCCAGGATCGTCTGCCGGGCGTCGACGTTCTGCCGCGTGATCTCCTTCTCTTCCTTCTTCTGGAACTCGTTCGTCTTGACGTGCTCGATCGCGGTCAGCTCGGTGATCTTCCGGATGCCTTGCGCGTCAAGGATGTTCTTCGGGTCGAGCCGTGCCATCGGGGTCTGCTCGAGGAAGTCGATCGCGGCGTCCTCCAGGCTGTAGCCGTTCAGGTCGGTGCCGATCACCGCGATGATCTGGTCGCGGAACTCGTTGCGCTTGGTGTAGAGGTCGACGAAGTCGAGCTGCTTGCCGACGGTCTTGAGCGCCTCCGAGAACTTCGCGTTGAACAGCTCCTGCAGCGTCTCCTGGTCGCTCGCCCGGGCGGTGCCGATCGCCTGCGCCACTTTGATGACGTCTTCGGTCGTCTTGTTGACCCGGACGAAGAACGAGATCCGGATGTCGGCGCGGATGTTGTCCCGGCAGATCAGGCCCTCGTTGCCGGTGCGCTCGATGTCGATCGTCTTGACCGAGATGTCCATGACCTCGGCCTTGTTGAACACCGGCAGCACCACCGCACCGGTGAACGTGACGTCCACCCTGCGGATCTTCGAGATGATCAGCGCCTTGCCCTGCTCGACCTTGCGGAACAGCCGGCTGACCATGAACAGCAGCACGATTACGACGAAGACGGCGACGGCGATGAGCACGCCGAGCCCCGTGGTGATGACGCCCATCAGTGGTTCCCTCTATCCGTGAGTGCGACGGGGGTGACCCAGAAGAACTCCCCGTCGGCGTCGTAGTCGTAGATCAGGGCGGAGCTGCCGGCGCCCAGCTCGTCGGCGCCTGCCTGCCGTACCTGGATGATGGCGGATGAACCGTCGGCGGCGGTAACCTCCGCCTGGCCGAAATCGGGGCTCACCCGGCCGGTGCGGATGACGCAGAGCGAGCCGACGAAGTCGTTGCGCGACGCCTCCGGGCCGCCGGAAAACAGCGGCCGCAGCGGGCGCAGCAACAGTCGGGTGGCGAAGAGCGCGACGGCCAGTGCCACCACCAACACGAGAATCGACAGCACGAGCGCCGACGGGAGCAGCACCCCGCCGACCAGGCTGACGAACCAGGCGATCGCGACGGCGATGGAGAGCGCGACGGTCGCCGGTACGCCGGAAAGCCCGAAACCGTCGAGGAATCCGCCTTCGAGCGCCTCGATGTCGAGCGCGCCGATCAGCACGAGGACCCAGTAGCCGACGACGGCCACGAGCAGAAAACTGAAAAGCACGGTCGGGAAACCGAACGCCGCATCGACGAACCCACCCATCGGACCCGCGCCGCCCCCCGTTGCCGCTCAAGATTTGGTAGCCAGAATGATGGCATGCCAGGTCAACCGCGTACGAACCGCGGTGTGACACATCCACGGCCCGTGGCGCTGTACGAGAGGGGACCCTGACACCCACGGAGGTTCACGCCCGTATGGAAGTAGCGGAGGCACCGATCGACCTCCACGCTCCGCCGGATCTGGCCGGCACAGTGCTGGCCGCACAAGCCGGCGACGAGTCCGCGTTCCTTACGGTCTACCGGACGCTACAGCCCGTGCTAATGCGCTATCTGCGCGTACTCGTCGGCGATGACGCCGACGACGTGGCGTCGGAAGCGTGGCTGCAAATCGCCCGCGATCTGGGCGGTTTCCGGGGTGACTGGGACAAGTTCCGCGGCTGGGCGGTGACCATCGCGCGGCACCGGGCGATGGACCATCTGCGCAGCGCGCGCCGGCGGCCCAGCGTCGCGGCTCCGGTCGAGCACTTCGCCGACCTGACCGGCACCGAGGACACCGTCGAGGCGGCCATGGAGTCGGTCGGAACGAGCGCGGCGATCGCGCTGATCGGCACGCTCCCGCGCGACCAGGCGGAGGCCGTGCTGCTGCGCGTCGTCGTCGGGCTCGACGCCGAGACGGCCGGCCGGGTGCTGGGCAAGCGCGCCGGAGCGGTACGCACGGCCGCGTACCGGGGCCTGCGCCGGCTGGCGGAGCAGCTCGGTGCGAGTGAGAGAGCTGGCGCGGCGGCGTCTGGACTGAGGAGCGAAGCGACGAGGGAAGGCGGCGCCTTTGACGCCGCGCGAGCGAACGAACAGAAGGCACTGTGACATCTGAGAACGCCTCGGCGCTGAAGAAGGTGAAATGAGCAGCCACGAAGGACCACGCCGCATCGACCGCGCAACGGCAGAGCGCCTACTGCGCGGCGGAACGGACGCGCGCGACGCCGGACAGCCGCGTCTCGCCGCCGTACTCGCCGCCGCGGCAGCGCCGCACGGCGGTGGGCCGGTCCGGGGTGAGTCGGCGGCACTGGCCGCCTTCCGGGCCACTCAGCTCGACCCACATTCCCGACCGCAGAGGCAATCCATGATCAAGACCGCGCTGGCCAAGCTGCTCACCGTGAAGATCGCCGCAGTGACCGCCGGAGCCCTCGGCGTCGGCGGCGTCGCCCTCGCCAGCACCACCGGCACTCTTCCCGGACCGCTGAAGTTTGGCGGCCCCTCCGCGTCGCACAGCCCGAAGCCGGACAAGACCCACCCGACGACGCACCCCACCGGCCGCCCCAGCGACAAGGCCGGGCCTCCCGGGCTGGTCTGGCTCTGCCACGACTACATCGGCAAGGACCGCGACCACCGCGGCAAGGCGCTCAACGAGAACCAGTTCCGCGAGCTCGCCGACAAGGCCGGCGGCCGGGACCGCGACAAGGCCGACAAGTTCTGCGACGACCTGCTGCGCCGTTGGCCCAGCGCCACCCCGAAGCCCCGCCCCACGGGTACGCCGTCGCCGCGCTCCACCGACCGCCCCGACGGCGACAAGCCCGGTACGGGCGACCGGCCCGGCGGCGACGAGAGCACCAAGCCAACCACCGCCCCCACTGGACGGCCCAGCGGTTCACCTTCCCCAAGGTGACCCGCTAGGCCCCCTCTCGGCGCCCGGGGTGAGCGGACCCGAATCGCTCACCCCGGGCGCCGCTCCATGTCCTGGATCAAGGGCTTTCGCGTCGATCAAGGGCAAAGGGTCGTGGATCGGAGATCAAACCACGACCGTATGCCCTTGATCGACGGGGAAAGCCTTGATCGGCGCACTGTTAGCGGGCGTCTAGGAGGGGTTGTCGTGGGTCCCACGGGGGCCCTTGCGGCGGCGGGCGATGGCGGACAGGGCTTCCAGGACGACGCGGTTGCCCAGGAACGCGGTGACGTCGGCGTGGTCGTACGGCGGGGAGACCTCGACCACGTCCACGCCGACCACGGGCAGCTCGTAACAGCAGCGGCGTACGGCGTCGAGCAGCTCCCGCGTGGTCAGGCCGCCCGGCTCGGGAGTGCCGGTGCCCGGCGCCATCCCGGGGTCCACCACGTCCACGTCCACGGACAGGAAGACGCCGTCGCAGTCGTCCACCGCGATCGCGAACGCCTCGGTCAGGCATTCGTTCAGGCCGCGGGCGACGATCTCGGTCATCTCGTACGACCGCATGCGCTGCTCGGCCATCCAGTCCAGGACCGGCGGACCGGGCCAGTACCCGCGCAGGCCGATCTGCAGGAACCGGTCGCCGCGTACCGCGCCGGACTCGATAAGCCGGCGCATCGGCTGGCCGTGCCCGTAGAGCGAACCGAAGTCCATGTCACCGGTGTCGGCATGCGCGTCGAAATGCACCATCGACACCCGGCCGTAGCCGAAGCGGTGGGCCACGCCGGTCGCGTCCGGCAGGGCGATCGAGTGGTCGCCGCCGAGGATCACCGGGATCACGCCGGCGGCGGCGACGGCGGCGACCACCTGCTCCAGGGCGTTGAGCGACCGCTCGATGTCGCCGCCGAACATCTCCACGTCGCCCGCGTCGTACACGCGCAGGTCGCGCAGGGCGTCGACGCGCAGCGCCAGGGACGGCCGGGAGCCGTCGTGGGCCAGATAGCACGCCTTGCGCATGGCCATCGGCCCGAAGCGGGTGCCGGGCCGGTTGGAGGTGCCGCCGTCGAAGGGCGCCCCGATGATCATCACGTCGGCGTCGACGTACGACTCGGGCTCGGTCACGTCGCACCGGTCGACACCCAGGAACGTCAAGTCCGGGCCGTACATGGCTCCGTATCGCGTCACATCTCCTGAATACCCCACGGTGAGCCGTATTCGGTGAGCAAACCCAGGAACGGCGCGGCGGGAAATGCCTCGGGACCGAGCACACCGGCGCCGGACCACGCGCCCGAGGCGAGCAGTTCGAGGGCGACCACCGGGTTGATCGCGGTCTGCCAGACGACCGCTTGGTGGCCGTACTCCTTCATCGACCACTCGTTGTCGACGACGTGGTAGAGGTAGACCTCGCGCGGCTGGCCGGCCGTCGAGCGCCCACGCACCCACGTGCCGGCGCAGGTCTTGCCGCGCATCCTGTCCCCCAGCGTGGCCGGGTCGGGCAGGCACGCGGCCACCACGTCCCGCGGCGCCACCGACACGCCGCCGACGGACACCGGCGCGGTGCCGTCGAGGCCAAGCTTGTGCAGGGTACGCAGGACGTCGATGAACTCGGCACCGAGGCCGTACTTGAAGGTGACCCGCTTGGCGTCGATCCAGCGCGGGATCAGCAGCACCTCTTCGTGCTCGACGTTGACGCACTCGACCGGGCCGATGCCCTCGGGAAAGTCGAAGATCTCCGGCTCGGAGAACGGCTCGGTGGTGTGCCAGCCGCGCGGCGACTCCCAGATCACCGGCGGGTTGAGGCACTCCTCGATGGTGGTCCAGATGGAGAACGACGGGGCGAAGTCGTACCCGTCGACGACCAGGTTGGCGCCGTCCCGCACGCCGATCTCGTCGATGGTGGAGAAGAGCTCGTCGGCGGCGTACCGGGCGAAGACGTCGGACAGGCCGGGCTCCACGCCGATGCCGACGAGCGCCAGCCGGCCGGCGTCCTCCCAGGCGTCCTTGCGGGCGAACTGCGCGTCGCCCAGCTTCACGCCGCACTCCTTGTGCGGCGCCACCGGGTGCGGCGTGGACAGCGACATCGCCATGTCGAGGTAGTCGGCGCCGGCGGCGTACGCGCCCTCGAAGACGGGCATGACGAAGCGCGGGTCGACGGCGTTGAGCACGTGGGTGATCCGGTGCTTGCGGCACAGCGCCGCGACGGCGTCGGCCGACGAGGCGTCGACCCGCTCGGCGATGAAGCGACCGTCCAAGGTAGACACCGCACGCAGGGCGCGCTCGGGGTCGTAGTCGGCCACCACCATGATCTCGAAGAACGAGCGCCGGACCGCGATCGACACCGCCGCCGATCCGACTCCGCCGGCCCCCACCAGCAGAACGCGCATCTAAGCTATGCCTCCTGATTCACTCGGTCGCGCGGCGCCAGAAGGCGACGCCTTCCCAGCGGCGACAGTGTCCGCGGATGGCTGCGATTCGTGGCGCCGCTGGGAAGACGCCGCCGCGCCAGCTCCCTCGCTCATGCCCGCCTCCGGCGGAACGTGGTGCTCAGCACCAACAGCAACGAAATCAGGAACATGGCCGTGCCGACGACGTTCACCTGCGGCGGGATGCCGCGCTGGGCCGCGCCCCAGACGTACATGGGGAACGTGACGGTCGTGCCGGAGTTGAAGTTCGTGATGATGAAGTCGTCGAACGACAGCGAGAACGCGAGCAGCGCGGCGGCGACGATGCCGGGGAGGACCAGCGGCAGCGTGACCCGCCGGAAGGTCTGCCACTCGCTGGCGTAGAGGTCCATCGCGGCCTCCTCCAGCCGGCTGTCCAGCCCGGCCAGCCGCGCCTTGACGGTCACCACGACGAACGAGACGCAGAACATCACGTGGGCGATGATGACCGTGCCCATGCCCAGCGGTACGCCCCCGCCACGAAGAGGGCCAGCAGCGACGAGCCCATCACCACCTCGGGCGTGGCCATCGGCAGGAAGATGAGCAGGTTGGTGGCGGACCGGCCGCGGAAGCGGTGCCGTACCAGGGCGAACGCCATCAGCGTGCCCAGCACGGTGGCCACGATCGTGGCGATGAAGCCGATCTGCACGCTGCGCACGACCGCGTCGCACATGTCCCCCGGACCGCACGGGTTGGTCCAGTTGTCCAATGTGAACTCGTTGAAGTCGTACGACAGCCGGCTCGACGGCTTGTTGAACGACAGCCCGACCACCACGGCGATCGGCAGGAAGAGGTAGCCCAGCACGAGCACACCGGCGGCCATCACCCAGTGGTCGGCGAGCCAACGTCCGAGCTTCATCTAGAGCACCTCGTCGGTTCCGGCCCGGCGCACGTACACGAAGACGATTGCGAGGATCGCGGCCATCAGGAGGAACGACAGCGCCGCCGCCTGCGGGTAGTCCAGCCGCACCAGGAACGCCGAGTCGATGACGTTGCCGATCATGTACTCCTTGGGCGTACCGAGCAGCTCGGCGTTGATGTAGTCGCCGGCCGCCGGGATGAACGTGAGCAGCGTGCCGGCCACCACGCCGGGCATCGACAGCGGCAGCGTCACCTTGGCGAACGTCCGGATCGGGCTGGCGTACAGGTCGTTGGACGCCTCCAGGAGCCGGCCGTCGAGCCGGTCCAGGCTGGCGTACAGCGGCAGCACCATGAACGGCAGGAAGTTGTACGTCAGGCCGAGCACCACCGCGGCCGGGGTGGCCAGCAGCCGCCCGTCGGCGCCGAGGATGTGCAGGTCGCGCAGCACGCCGACCACCCAGCCGTTGTCCGACAGGATGGTCTTCCAGGCCAGCGTGCGCACCAGGAAGCTGGTGAAGAACGGCGCGATGACGCACACCAGCATCAGGTTCTTGAAGCGGGTGGCCTTCTGCGCGATCGCGTACGCCAGCGGGTAGCCGAGCAGCAGGCAGAGCAGGGTGGCGATGCCCGCGTACACCAGGGAACGCACGAAGTGCGGCCAGTACTGGGACAGCGCGTCGGCGTAGTTGCCGAACGCCCACGTCATCGCGTAGCCCTGTTCGAGCGACCCGCTCGGGTCGTACAGGCTGGTCGCGGCGAGCTGTAGGGCCGGCACCGCGAAGAAGATCAGCAGCCAGAGGCCGCCCGGCAACAGCAGCAGGTACGGCAGCAGCTTGCTGCGCCCCCGCTTCTTCTGCGGAGCGTTCTGCTCGGCGGGGAGCCGGGCGAGGACCGTCATGGAACCGGCTCCAGCAGCGGCTGGGTCGCGTCGCCGGCACCCGCCTCGCGGGCGAGCAGGAACGCGTGCTCGGGCCGCCAGTACGCCACCACCTGCGCGCCGAGCGGCAGCTGCGCGTGCACGCCGGCGTTGGAGGAGAACGCGGACAGCTCGGTGCCCCATGAGGTGCGGACGAGGTACTGCGTGCTGACGCCCACATAGGACGAATCCGAGACGACGCCGGCGATCCACTGATGCCCGGCCGGCACCGCCTCGGCGGACGGGGCCAGGTGGAGCTTCTCAGGGCGTACCCCCAGATAGATGTCGCCGGAAGCGGCCCGGCAGCGGGCCGCGGGCAGCGAGAACCGCGAGCCGTACGCCGATACCACCACCTCGTCGGCGGAGCGCCCGGCGACCTCCCCGGCGAGGAGGTTGGACTGGCCCAGGAAGTTGGCCACGAACGGGGTGGCCGGGAACTCGTAGATCTCGGCCGGCGCCCCCAACTGCTCGATCCGCCCGGCGTTCATCACCGCGACCGTGTCGGCCATCGTCATGGCCTCCTCCTGGTCGTGCGTGACGTGCACGAAGGTCAGCCCCACCTCGGTCTGGATGCGCTTGAGCTCGATCTGCATCTGGCGGCGCAGCTTGAGGTCGAGCGCGCCGAGCGGCTCGTCGAGCAGGAGCACCTGCGGGTGGTTGATGAGCGCGCGGGCGAGCGCCACCCGCTGCTGCTGGCCGCCGGAGAGCTGGGCGGGGCGGCGCTTGTCGTACCCGTCGAGCTGCACCAGGGAGAGCATGCGGCCGACCTGCGCCGCGATGTCGCGGACGCCGCGCCGGCGCAGGCCGAACGCGACGTTCTCGAAGACGTCCAGGTGCGGGAAGAGCGCGTAGCTCTGGAAGACGGTGTTGACCGGGCGCTTGTACGGCCGCAGCCGGGCGATGTCCTGCCCGCCGAGCAGGACCTGTCCGGATGTCGGCTCTTCCAGGCCGGCCACCATGCGCAGCGTGGTTGTCTTGCCGCAGCCGGACGCGCCGAGCAGGGCGAAGAAGCCGCCCTGCGGGATCGTCAGGCTGAGGTCGTCGACGGCCGTGAAGATCCCGAACCGCTTCGTGAGGTTGACCAGACGCAGGTCAGCACCGTCTGCCATCTATCACGCCCCGATCGCCTGCTGGAACTTCGACGAGTACGACTTCTCCTGCGCCTCGTCGAGCGCCATGAACACCTTGGTCTTGTCGAGCGTCGCATCGTCCGGGAAGATCAGCGGATTCGTCGCGAGCTCCGGATCGATAGCGACGATCTTCTCCCGGGTGCCCTCGACCGGGCAGATGTAGTTGACGTACGCGGCGAGCTCGGCGGCCACTTCCGGGTCGTAGTAGTAGTTGATCAGCTCTTCGGCGTTCGACCGGTGCGCGGCCTTGTTGGGTATGAGCATGTTGTCGGACCAGATCATCAGACCCTGCTCGGGTACGACGAACTTGATCTTTTCGTCCTCGGCGGTGAGCTGGACGACGTCGCCGGACCAGCCGATGCACGCGGCGATGTCGCCCTTGGCCAGGTCGGTGGCGTAGTCGTTGCCGGTGAACCGGCGGATCTGCCCGGACGACACCGCCTTCTTGAGCTTCTCCAGCGCGTCGTCGAACTGCGCCTCGGTGAAGTTCGTCGGGTCATGCCCGTTCGACAGCAGCAGCAGGCCCATCGTGTCGCGCATCTCGGTCAGGCAGGTCACCTTGCCCTTGAGATCGGCCCGGGTGAGCAGTTCGTCGACTGTGCGCACTTCCTTGGTGACGTTGCCGTTGTACGCCAACCCGGTCATGCCCGACTGCCACGGCACCGCGTACTCGTCGTTCTTGTCGAAGGAGCGCGCGCGCAGCGAGCGCAGCAGATTGGCCTCGACATTCGGCAGCTTGGCCTTTTCCAGCTTCTGCATCCAGCCGAGCCGGATCATGCGGCCGGCCATCCAGTCCGTCAGCACGATGATGTCGCGGCCGGTGGACTGGCAGGCGGCCAACTGGTTCTGCACCTTGCCGAAGAACTCGTCGTTGTCGTTGATGTCCTCGGTGTAGGTGACCTGGATGCCGGTCTTGCTCTGGAACGCCTCCAGGGTCGGGTGCTTGGACTCGTCCTTCTCGTCGACGTCCATGTACTGCGGCCAGTTGGAGAACGCGAGCTTCTTGTCCGTGCTGGAGGTGTCCTCGCTGACACAACTGGCCTCGGTCTGCTTGGTACCCTCCGTGCCGCAGGCGGCGAGTGTGCCACCGGCGGCCGCGAGGGCGCCCGAGGCAAGTGCGCCGCGCACGAGGGTACGGCGAGTGAGGTGCGTCGCGGTTATCAGAGCCGCCGCCTCCGGTGACAGGGGGCGACGAAGGGTCTTGCGCATCGACGGCTCCAGTTTGTTGATGCGATCTGACGACTGATCCTGGCATGCTGTAACCCGGCTCACAAGGGATTCCGTTGCAGATCTACTGATTCGCAACGAAATACGATAGAAACACGGCTGCACGGGGAGGCAGTGGATGGCAAAACCGCGGCAGGTGGTGCGGGACGGCGCGAGTCACGCGCTGCTCGATGACGTCGCCAAACAGATCATCGAGCAACTGCAGGAGGACGGGCGGCGCCCGTACGCCTCGATCGGCAAGGCCGTCGGCTTGTCCGAGGCTGCGGTACGCCAGCGCGTGCAGCGGCTGCTCGACGCCGGCGTGATGCAGATCGTGGCCGTGACCGACCCGCTGCAGCTCGGCTTTCCCCGGCAGGCCATGATCGGGCTCCGCACGACCGGCGACCTCGAAGCGATCGCCGACCGGCTCGCCGAACTGGAGGAGCTGGACTACGTAGTCATCACCGCCGGCTCGTTCGACCTGCTGACCGAGGTGGTCTGCCGCAACGACGACCACCTGCTGGAGGTCATCAGCCGGCTCCGCGAGGTCGAGGGCGTGGTGTCCACAGAAGCGTTCGTCTACCTCAAGCTCCGCAAACAGACGTACACGTGGGGGACGGCCTAGCTTCTCTGCGGAATTCGTTGCCAGATCTTCAAGACGTCACGGATTCGCTTGCGCGCGGCCATCGACCTATGCGGTAATCGTTGGCATGGGCAACGCGACCGACCACCTCTGGATGCACTTCACCCGCATGGCCAGCTACCGCGATGGCGACGTGCCCACGATCGTCCGCGGCGAGGGCGCATACGTGTGGGACGCCCAGGGCCGCCGGTACCTCGACGGGCTGGCCGGGCTCTTCGTCGTGAACGCCGGTCACGGGCGCACCGAGTTGGCCGAGGCGGCCGCCAAGCAGGCCGCCGAGCTGGCGTTCTTCCCGCTGTGGTCGTACGCGCACCCCGCCGCCATCGAGCTGGCCGAACGGATCTCCGCCCTCACCCCGGCGACCTCAACCGGGTCTTCTTCACCACCGGCGGCTCGGAGGCCGTCGAGGCGGCGTGGAAGCTGGCCCGCGCCTACTACAAACGGGTCGGCAAGCCCACCAAGCACAAGGTGGTCAGCCGGTTCATCGCGTACCACGGGACGTCCATGGGCGCCCTCTCGATCACCGGCCTGCCCGGTATCAAGAGCGACTTCGAGCCGCTCGTGCCCGGCGGGATCAAGGTGCCCAACACCAACTTCTACCGGGCGCCGGAGCACGGCGACGACCCCGAGGCGTTCGGCCGGTGGGCGGCGGACGAGATCGCCCGCGCCATCGAGCGG
The DNA here is from genome assembly GCF_011764445.1 of Phytohabitans rumicis. Classification (NCBI taxonomy): domain Bacteria; kingdom Bacillati; phylum Actinomycetota; class Actinomycetes; order Micromonosporales; family Micromonosporaceae; genus Phytohabitans; species Phytohabitans rumicis. The sequence goes on along the minus strand of NZ_BLPG01000001.1, from coordinate 5,314,085 downwards.
GAGGGGCCGGACACCGTCGCGGCCGTCTTCCTGGAGCCGGTCCAGAACTCCGGTGGCTGCTTCCCGCCGCCGCCCGGCTACTTCCAGCGGGTACGCGAGATCTGCGACGCGTACGACGTACTGCTCGTGTCGGACGAGGTGATCTGCTCGTGGGGCCGCCTGGGCGAGTACTTCGGCGCGATCCGCTACGGCTACCAGCCCGACATCATCACCACCGCCAAGGGGCTCACGTCCGGCTACTCCCCGCTCGGCGCGATGATCGCCTCGGACCGGCTGATCGAGCCGTTCCTGGATGAGACGGCCATGTTCGCCCACGGCGTCACGTTCGGCGGGCACCCGGTGTCGTGCGCGGTGGCGCTGGCCAACCTCGACATCTTCGCCCGCGAGGACCTGACCGGGCACGTTCGCGCCAACGAGGCCGCGTTCCGGGCCACCCTGGAAAGGCTCAACGACCTGCCGATCGTCGGCGACATCCGCGGCGACGGCTACTTCTACGGCATCGAGCTGGTGAAGGACAAGGCCACCCGGGCCACGTTCGACGACGACGAGTCCGAACGGCTGCTCCGTGGGTTCCTGTCCACCGCCCTCTTCCGGGCCGGGCTCTACTGCCGGGCCGACGACCGTGGCGACCCGGTGGTGCAACTCGCCCCGCCGCTGATCGCCGAGCAGCAGCAGTTCGACGAGATGGAGCAGATCTTGCGAGCCGTGTTGGCCGAGGCATGGCAACGCCTCTAAGCCTCTGGATGTCCACCGTGGACGACGACCTGTCGCCACGGCCGGCACTTGACGGGCCGCTGGTGGCCGACGTCGCGATCGTCGGCGCCGGCTACACCGGGCTGTGGACCGCGTACTACCTGGCCACCGCCGCGCCGTCGCTGCGCATCGTGGTGCTGGAGAAGGAGTTCGCCGGGTACGGCGCGTCCGGGCGCAACGGCGGCTGGTGCTCGGCTCTCTTCCCCACCCCGGCGCGCCTGCTCGCCCGCCGCCACGGCCGCAAAGCCGCGGTGGCCATGCAGCGCGCCATGAACTCCACTGTGGACGAAGTGGGGCGGGTGGCCCGCCTCGAAGGCATCGACTGCCACTGGACCAAGGGCGGCACGGTGACGATCGCCCGCACTCCGGCCCAGCTGCGCCGCGCCCATGAGGCCGTCGAGGAGGCCCACGAGTACGGCTTCACCGACGACGACCTGACCCTGCTGGGGCCGGACGAGGCGGCCAAGCGGTGCGGCGCGACCAGCGTGCTCGGCGGCACGTACACGCCGCACTGTGCCGCCATCCACCCGGCCCGGCTGGTGCGCGGCCTCGCTCGGGCGGTGGAACGCAAGGGCGTCACCATCTACGAGCGCACGCCGGTGCTGCGCCTGCGCCAGGGCGCCGCCGACACTCCAGTGGGGACGGTGCGCGCGCCCGTGGTGGTACGCGCCACCGAGGCGTACACGGCCGCGCTGCCCGGCTCCCGCCGTACGATCGCGCCGGTCTACTCGCTCATGGTGGCCACGCCGCCGCTCCCGGACGGCTTCTGGGCCAACGCCGGACTGGGCGAGCGGGAGACGTTCTCCGACTACCGCCGGCTCATCATCTACGGACAGCGCACTGTGGACGGTCGGCTGGCCTTCGGCGGGCGCGGCGCGCCGTACCACTTCGGTTCGAAGACCAAGCCGGAGTACGACAGTGAGCCGCGCGTCTTCGCGGCGCTGCGCCGGGCGCTGGCGGAGCTCTTCCCCGCCCTCGGCGACGTGCCGGTCACGCACAGCTGGGGCGGCCCGGTGGGGATCCCCGGGGACTGGTCCGCGTCGGTCGGGCTGGACCGGGACACCGGGCTCGCGTGGGCGGGCGGCTACGTGGGCGACGGGGTGGGCACGACCAACCTGGCCGGCCGTACCCTCGCCGACCTGATCCTCGGCGTGGAGAGCGACCTGACCGCCCTGCCCTGGGTGGGGCACCAGTCGGTGCGGTGGCCGCCCGAGCCGCTGCGCTGGATCGGCATCAACACCGTACGCAAGCTCGTGACTTTGGCGGACGCGGCGCGGCTGTAGCGTCGCCCCGCCCAGTAGGGCGCCCTGGTTGGGCGCTCGCGCGTGAGTGGGGCGCCCCATGCAGCTCAGGGCGGGCATAGGGGCGCCCCACTCACGCTCGCATGCCGCGTGGGGGCGCCCCACTCACGCTCACGCGCCTCGTAGGGGCGCCCCACTCACGCGGCGGTGGCGAGCCACTCGGTGATCTGCTGGGCGCGGGTCTGCTCGTCGAGCTTCGGACAGATGCGTTCGCAGTACTCCAAACCGGGGCGCTTGTACGCCAGGCAGCACGCCGCGGCGATCGGCACCGGCCCTGCCCAGCGGCGGCGTACGGCCAGCGGCCCGGCCCCGGCGAGCAGCTCCTCGGCCTCGGCGGCGGCCCGAGCGGTCGACGGGCCGGGCGGCTCGTCGGCGTGGAAGGCGCCCAGCACGGTGTCCGCGACCAGGGCCCAGATCGTGCGCCGGCCGAGGCGGGACTGCTCCTTGATGGTGTCGACGACCGGTTCGGCGAGCGTGCGCACGGTGCTGGTGAGGGCCTCGGCGAGATTGTCGACCGGGTGCACGCCCGGCTCGCCCACCAGCGGGTCGCCGGGCAGCACGGCGAGCTGCGGCCGGTCCACGGCCACGCCGTCGAACCAGCCGCCCGGGTTGCCGTGCAGCGCGGTGCCGGCGGCCGTGAGCAGGGGCACCCGCCGCTCGGTGCGGTACGCCCACACGAGCAGCCGGGAGAACGAGCCCGTGGTCCAGCCGGCCAGGTGCGCCGCGGCGGTCTCCGGTGGGCAGCCGGACAGCTCGACGAACATCCGCATCCGGTCGGCCAGCGAGGCGCCGGTGAGGTCCGGCAGCGCGTACCAGCCGTCGCCGGCCGCGGACGGGCTCGCCGCGGGGAAGATCCCCGCCGCGTTGTAGCGATCGAGCAGCGCCTGCATCACGCCACGGTCTTGAAGGCGCTCAGCTTGGCGGCCAGGTCGCGCAGGGCCGGCGCGAACGCGGCCCAGGTCGACGGGGTCTCCGGGTTCCACGCGACCGCCTGGTTGGCGGTGATCGCGGGGAGCTTGGCCACCGTGGGGTACTTGGCCAGGTCGGTCGTGAAGTACGACGGGTTGCGGGAGTCGTAGAGGAGCACGTCGATGGGGTACTTGCCGGCCTGCTCCCAGGAGAGCACCTCCCAGTGCGGCTGGTCCGCCGGCACCGTGGGCTGGACGAAGTTCACACCCTGATTCTGCAGGTACGCCAGGTCGGAGAAGATCTTCGCGTTGCCGAGGTAGAGGTTGTCCTTGGTGCCGCTGACGAACGCGACCCGCAGGCCGGACTGCGCCTTGGCGGCGCCGGCGAGCGTCTTGCCGGCCGCCTCGAAGTCCGCCTTCGCGCCGGTGACGGCCGGGGCCGACAGGTCCGCGCCGAGCGACCCGGCCAGCTCGGCGAACCGGTCGATCACCTTGTCGACGGGCACCTCGAACTGGTTGATGCCGACGCTGGGGCACAGCGGTTCGATCTTGCTGACCGCCTCCTCCGGGACGTACCAGAGCTGGTCCTTGGCCTGCATCGGCGCGACCAGCAGGTCCGGCGCGAGCGCCGCCAGCTTTTCGATGTTGAAGTCGCCCCAGGTCTGGCCGACCCAGGTGACCGTGCTCGGGTCGACGTTGCCCTTGAGCACGTCCGACCCCTTCTCCTCGCCGAAGGTGCCGATCGGGCGCAGGCCGAAGTCCCACAGCGTGGCCGCGGCGCTGATCTGTGCCACGATCTTGGCGGGCCGGCTGTCGCGGGTGGCCTTCTTGCCCCGGTCGTCGGTGAACTCCCACGGTCCACCGCTGCTGGGCGCGTCCGCTTCGCTGTCGTTTCCGCATCCGGCCAGCACGACGAGCCCCGCGCCGCCGATCAGGAGCCGCCGCCGACTCAGTCCGTTCACCGTTGCCTCCCACCAGATAAGGGGAGGCTAAGCTAACCCACACCGCGTTGTCGAGGAGTGATCTTGTGACGGTGACCGCAGCGGCCACCCGTTCCCGGCCCCGGCTGGCGTGGGGGTTGGCGGGCGCGGTCGCGGTGCTCGCCGCCACCGCCCTGCTCTCGGTCGCGGTCGGCTCGAAGTCGATCCCCCTCGGCACGGTCTTCGACGCGCTCATCCACTACGACGGCCGGCTCGACGACCACGTCATCGTGCGGGACCTGCGCGTCCCCCGTACGCTGCTCGGCCTCGTCGTCGGCGCGGCGCTGGGCCTCGCCGGCACGCTCATCCAGGCGCTGACCCGCAACCCGCTCGCCGACCCGGGCATCCTCGGCATCAACGAGGGCGCGGGGCTCGGCGTGATCGTGGCGGTCGGCGTGATGGGCCTTTCCAGCCCCTGGGCGTACGTCTGGTTCGCCTTCGCCGGCGCGGCGATCAGCGCGACGCTGGTGTACGCGGTGAGCGCGCGCAGCCGGGAGGGCGCCAGCCCGGTGCGCCTGGTGCTGGCCGGCATCGCGTTCACGTACGTGCTGCACGGGGTGGGCCGGGCGATCCTGCTCACCGACACGAACGCGTTCGACCGGTGGCGCAACTGGATGGCCGGATCGCTGGCCAGCACCGACCCCGACGTACTCGCCGGCATACTGCCGTTCGTCGCGGCCGGCGTGATCATCGGCCTGGCCCTGACGCCGTCGCTCAACGCGCTCGCGCTCGGCGAGGAGGCCGGCCAGGCGCTGGGCGTACACCGGGACCGGACGCGGGTGCTCGGGGCGGTCGCCGTCACGCTGCTCTGCGGGTCGGCGACGGCCGCGGCCGGGCCGATCGCGTTCGTCGGGCTGATGGTGCCGTACCTCGCCCGCATGATCACCGGGCCGGACTACCGGTGGCTCGTGCCGTACTCCCTCGTGCTGGCCCCGATCCTGCTGCTGGTCTCGGACATCGCGGGGCGGCTGGTGGCCCGCCCCAGCGAGATCGGCGTCGGCGTGGTGACGGCGGTGATCGGCGCGCCGCTGCTGATCGCGCTGGTCCGCCGCCGGGGAAGGCTGCCGCGGCTATGAGACCACCCGCTGTGAGACCTTCAAACGTGAGGTCCGTCGCGGTCGGCGCCGCGCTGCTGGCGTTCTGCGCCGCCGTGGGCATCCTCGCCCTGGGTACGGGTGACTACCCGCTCTCGCCGGCCGGGGTGCTGCGTGCCCTGTTCGGCGGTGGCACACCGGCGACCGAGTACATCGTGCTGGACCTGCGGCTGCCCCGTGTGCTGACCGCGCTCGCCGTGGGTGCGGCGCTCGGCGCGAGCGGAGCGATCTTCCAGAGCCTGACCCGCAACCCGCTCGGCAGCCCGGACGTCATCGGCTTCACGGCTGGCGCCAGCGCCGGGGCGCTCATCATGATCATCGTGGCGGGCGCCGGGCTGGCGTCGATCGCGTTCGGCGCGGTGCTCGGCGGGGCGCTCGCCGCGGCGGCCGTCTACCTGCTCGCGTACCGCCGGGGCACGCACGGCTACCGCCTCGTGATCATCGGGGTGGCCGTACAGGCGCTGCTCACCTCGCTCAGCACGTACCTCCTGGTCCGAGCCAACATCTTCGACGCCCAGCGGGCCGCACTGTGGATCATGGGAAGCCTCAACGCCCGGGACTGGGCCCACGCCGCCGTGGCTGGCGGGGCGCTGGCGCTGCTCATGCCGGTCGTACTGATGTTGGGGCGGCGGGCGCTGGTCCTCGAGATGGGCGACGAGACCGCCCGCGCGCTCGGCGTGTCGGTCGAGCGGGTACGCCTGGCGCTCATCGCCACCGCGGTCGGCCTAGCCGCCGCGGGCACCGCGTGCGCGGGACCGATCGCGTTCGTCGCGCTGGCCGCGCCGCAACTCGCCCGCCGGCTCACCCGCGCCACCGGCCCCAACGTCGTACCGGCCGCCGCGATGGGCGCCGCCCTCCTGCTGGCGAGCGACCTGCTGGCCCAGCGCGCCCTGCCGACAACCCAGCTACCGGTCGGCGTGGTCACGGCGTGCCTCGGCGGCGCGTACCTGATCTGGCTCCTCGGCTGGCGCCCCCGAGCGACCTGACCGTTCCAGCCCGTCGACGCTCCCGCGCGGGCGCGATCAAGGAATTCTGCGTCGATCAAGGGCGAATGGTCGTGGATTGGAGATCAAAGCACGGCCGTATGCCCTTGATCGACGCGCAAGGCGCGCGGGGCGCACAAAGCGCGCGGGGCGCGCGGAGGGGGCCGCCGCGCGGGGGGCGCTAGTAGGTGGGGGGATTACGCGGAGGTGGCCGCGGCGGCCTTGCTGGGGGCCGCGGTCTTCCTCCAGCGGCGGGGGGCTCGGGCGGGCGGCTTCGCGGACGGCCTCGGCCAGGGCGACCAGGTCGTCGGTGGTGGGGGGTGGGGGTGCGAACTCGCCGTCGTGGCGGACCAACTCCCAGCCTCGGGGGGCGGTGAGGCTGCGGGCATGCGGCTCGCACAGGTCGTACGTGTGGGGCTCGGCGAACGCCGCCAAGGGGCCCACAACCGCCGTGGAGTCGTTGTAGACATAGGTCAGCGTGGCGACGGCCTGACGCGGGCAGCCGTTTCGGGAGCAACGCCGTGGTGACCTCACGGCGGCACGTTATCTCTCCTACCCGCTCCGGAACTCCGGATGCCGCTGCGACACGCCGGCCGCGTGAGTTGGTCGTCGGTCCGGGCGACTACCCTCTTGACGTGAGCAGTCCTGAACCTCGACGCCCGGGCCACCGGTCGAAGCGTGACCGGCACGGGCGCGGACTACGCGGGCGGCTGGTGCCAGCCACCGTGCCGCTCGCGCGTACCAAGGCCGAAATCTTCGATGACCTGGTGCTGGACACCGTGGAGGCGCTGGAGCGGCGCTTCGCCAAGGAGCTGGCCGGCGTCGAGTTCGCCGTCGAGGACGTGCCGCCCGACCTCAACGTCTACGACTCCGACGTGCTCGAGGACGGCGAGGTGCCGCTGGCCCGACTGCTGCCCGGCCGGCCCGGGCGGCAGGAGGTCCCACCGCGGATCGTGCTCTACCGCCGGCCGCTCGAGTTTCGGGCGATGGACCGGGAAGATCTCGCCGACCTCGTGCACGACGTGATCATTGAACAGGTGGCCAACTTGCTCGGCGTGGACCCCGACGAGCTGGCCTGACCCGGTCACCCCCCAGCGACCGGGTAACCAGGCTCAGGCCACGCGGCGCTTGAGCTTGCGACGTTCTCGCTCGGAGAGGCCGCCCCAGATGCCGAACCGCTCGTCGTGGCCCAGCGCGTACTCCAGACACTCGGCCTTGACCTCGCAACGCGAGCAGATGCGCTTCGCCTCGCGGGTCGATCCGCCCTTCTCTGGAAAGAACGCCTCCGGGTCGGTCTGCGAGCACAAGGCCCGCTCCTGCCACTCCGGCGCGTCTCCGATCAGGTCGGCCACTTCCAGTGGGCCGTCCATCAGCCTGCCTCCTTCTTGCGCACCGGCCGCGTCGCCGGCGCAACCCCCCACGCGGAAGGCGTGTCTTTTGTCCGAACGGTCTGGTTTCAACTGATCCTAGGCAACAACCAAAGATCCTATTCGAACAACCCCAGTGAAATTACACGCGTGTAATGCGTGCGTCGTCAAGCCGAACCTGATAAAAGGGCCCGCTTTCTCGGCGCGCCGCGTCCGACTCGCGGAGTGTCGCGCACCGTTGAGGCACCGTCATCGCGCCTACCGATTCAGGCCCTCTCGGGGTAACGGGGATTCACCATAAGGCGTCAGCGCAAGACGTACGCCGTGGTGCGCTCGCGTGCGGGTCGGCCGGCCGCGGTGGCGATCGACCGCAACTGCTCGACGGTACGCGCCGAGCCGTTCTCCGAGCCGGCCATCCGCGAGATGGTCTCCTCCATCAGCGTGCCGCCGAGATCGTTGCACCCGCCCCGCAGCATCGCCACCGTGCCCTCGTCGCCGAGCTTCACCCAGGAGCACTGGATGTTGGCGATGCGGCCGTGCAGCAACACCCGGGCCATCGCGTGCACGGCTCGGTTTTCCCGCCAGGTGGGGCCGGGACGGGCGAGGCCGGCCAGGTAGATGGGCGCGTTGGTGTGCACGAACGGCAGCGCCACGAACTCGGTGAACCCGCCGGTACGGTCCTGCACGCCGCCCAGTACCCGGAAGTGCCCGAGCCACTGACGCGGGTGGTCGACGTGGCCGTACATCATCGTGGAGCTGGAACGGATGCCCAGCTCGTGCGCGGTCGTCACGACCTCGACCCAGGTGGCGGCCGGGAGCTTGCCCTTGGTCAGCACCCAGCGCACGTCGTCGTCGAGGATCTCGGCGGCGGTGCCGGGGATCGTGTCCAGGCCGGCCTCGCGCAGCATCGTCAGCCAGTCGCGGATCGGCAGGCCGGCCTTGGCTGCGGCCGAGACGATCTCCATCGGGGAGAACGCGTGCACGTGCATCCCGGGCACCCGCGCCTTGACCGCCCGGACCAGGTCGGCGTACGCGGTGATCGGCAGCTTGGGGTCGATGCCACCCTGCATGCAGACCTCGGTGGCGCCCGCCTGCCACGCCTCCTCGGCCCGGTCCGCCACCTGCTCCACCGAGAGCCGGAACGCGTCGGCGTCCCGCTCGCGCTGGGCGAACGCGCAGAACCGGCAACCGACGTAGCAGACGTTGGAGAAGTTGATGTTCCGGTTCACCACGTACGTGACGTCGTCGCCGACCGCGTCCCGGCGCAGGTCGTCCGCGATCCGGCAGAGCTCGTCCAGGGCCGCCCCGTCGGCGTTGAAGAGGGCGAGGGCGGCCTCCTCGTGGCGCGGCTCCAGGAGGGCGGCCGGGTCGGTGGCGGCCAGCTTGAGCCCGTCGAGCAGGTCGGACTCCAGCCGGGGGCCGGCGTCCGGAGTGCGCACGTGGTCGGCCACCGCGGCCCAGTCGCCGTACACGTCCGCGAAGTCGCCGCGGCGGTCGGACGTACGGCCGGTCGTGTCGATCTCCTCGTGGAGGTTGACCCGCCCGGTGGGTACCGAGTCGTCCGGCTCCTGCCATGGGCGGCCGGCGAGCACCGCCTCGGGGTCGGCCAGCCCGTCGCCCAGGGCCAGGGCGGACACGTGCGGAGTCACTCGCGGGTCGAGCCAGGGGTCGCCGCGCACGACGTACTCGGGATAGATGGCCAGGCGCTCGCGCATGGTGAATCCGGCGGCGGCCGAGTGGCGTGCCAGCTCGTCGATCTGTGGCCAGGGCCGCTCGGGGCTGACGTGGTCCGGCGTCACCGGCGAAACGCCGCCCCAGTCGTCGATGCCGGCGCGCAGCAGCAGGTCGTACTCGCCGGCGATGAGGTTGGGCGGCGCCTGGATGCGGGCGCGCGGGCCGAGCAGGACGCGTGCGACGGCGACCGTGGCGGCCAGGTCGTGCAGCTCGGCGTCGGGCATGCCGCGCATGGCCGTGTCCGGCTTGGCGCGGAAGTTTTGCACGATGATTTCCTGGATGTGGCCGTACTCGCGGGCCACGCGGCGGATCGCGAAGAGCGAGTCGGCGCGCTCCGCGCGGGTCTCGCCGATGCCGATGAGGATGCCGGTGGTGAACGGCACGCCGACCCGGCCGGCGTCCTCGAGGACCCGGAGGCGCACCGCGGGCTCCTTGTCGGGCGAGCCGAAGTGCGGGCCGCCGGGCTCGCTCCACAGCCGGGTCGCCGTGGTCTCCAGCATCATGCCCATGCTCGCCGCGACCGGCTTGAGCCGCAGCAGGTCCGCCCAGGACAGCACGCCCGGGTTCAGGTGCGGCAGCAGGCCGGTCTCCTCCAGCACCGCGATCGCCGAGGCGCGTACGTAGTCCAGTGTGGACCCGTAGCCGCGCTCCTCCAGCCACTGGCGGGCGACCGGCCAGCGCTCCTCCGGCCGGTCGCCGAGCGTGAAGAGCGCCTCCTTGCAGCCCTGGGCGGCGCCGTCGCGGGCGATCTGGAGCACCTCGTCGCGCTCCAGGAACGCCGCCGGCAGCCGGTGCGGCACGGTCGCGAACGTGCAGTAGTGACACCGGTCCCGGCAGAGGCGGGTGAGCGGGATGAAGACGTTCTTCGAGTACGTGACGACGCCCGGCCGCCCGGCCTCGCGCAGGCCCGCGTCGCGGATCCCCGCCGCGACGCCCAGCAACTCGTCGAGCGCCTCGCCACGGGCGGCCAGCAGAGCGGCCGCCTCCTCGACGTCGATCGCGCGGCCCTCGGCGGCCCGGTGCAACGCCCGCCGTACGCTCGCCTCGCTGGGTGTGTGATCAGCCACCCGATGAAGCCTAGGCCGGTCGCCGCGCAGATGTGAGTGGGGAGGGCAGTCGCCCTCCCCACATTGGTAATTAGCGCTGTACGGGGCGGGTGGGGTCGTCGCCGAGGCCCGGAGGGGGCGGCGGGAAGCCGGCCGACGGGAACTGGCTGGCCGGGTTGATCAGCTGGGTCTGCTGTCCCGGCTCGGCCGGCGGCTCCGCGGGCGGCGGGACCGCCTGCGTGGCCTGGGGTGGCTGCGGCGGGGCGCCGTACGGGGAGGCCGGCTGGCCCTGCCCGTACGCCTGCGGGTAGGCCGCCGTGGGCTGGCCGTACCCGGCGGGCGGGTATCCGGGCTGCTGCTGCGGATACCCGGGCTGCTGCTGCGGGTAGCCCTGCGGGTAACCGGGCTGCTGGCCGTACTGCGGTGCGCCGTACATGCCGGGCTGAGGCTTCGGCTTGGGCACCCAGTAGAGGGCGCGACCCACCCGGACCAGGGCGTACGCGGCGACGGCGAGCACCGCCAGCGTCGCCGTCCGGCCCAGGAACGCCTTCAGCGCGTTGAAGACGCTGTCGTCAGCGATCTTCACCACGCCGATGAAGAGCCCGAAGATCACGCCGAAGAAGGCCATGACCGCGTACTCGATCAGGGCCACCATCGTGATCAACTTGGCCCGGCTGAGCACCGGCTGCACGTGGTTGGCCAGGAGCACGGCCAGGAACGGCAGGCCGATCGTGCCCAGGTTGACGAAGTTGTCGAAGCTGTCACGTGCCCTGTCGGTGAAGCCCTCGAATTCTCCCGTGGGAATGAGGTTGAGGACGGCCACGAACAGCACCACCGCGGTGGCGCCGAGAAGCACCAGGGCGGCGAGTTCCCGCAGCGGCTTGGTGTGCTGGCTGGCCTGCCCGTCGGTTGGCGTGGCCTCGGGTTGGGTAGTCACGGCTCCCCCTGGTCGGGTTGCGGACAAAGCGGTCTGCGCCCGTGAGCCTAGTTGACCGGGGTAGCGCCGCTGAACTCACGTCCCGTGAGCAAGGATGGGCCCATGCGGATCGTGGTTTTGGCCGGCGGCATCGGCGGCGCCCGCTTCCTGGTCGGCGTGCGCGCGTACGCCCAGCAGACCGGCGCCGAGGTGACCGCGATCGTGAACGTCGGGGACGACGTCTCGATGCATGGCCTGCGCGTATGCCCTGACCTGGACAGCGTCATGTACACCCTGGGTGGCGGCGCCGACCCCGAGCGGGGCTGGGGCCGCGAAGGCGAGACCTGGGCCGTCAAACAGGAGCTGACCGCGTACGGCGCCGAGCCGACCTGGTTCGGCCTCGGCGACAAGGACGTCGCCACCCATCTGGTGCGCAGCACGATGCTCACCGCCGGTTACCCCCTCTCGGCGGTCACCGAGGCGCTGTGCACGCGCTGGCAGCCCGGCGTACGCCTGCTGCCGGCCAGCGACGACCGCCTGGAGACGCACGCCGTGGTCGACCTGGACGGCGAGCAGCGGGCCATCCACTTCCAGGAGTGGTGGGTACGGCACCGCGGCGACGTGCCCACCCACCGGTTCGTCTTCGTCGGGGCGGAGTCGGCCAAGCCGGCGGCGGGCGTGCTCGACGCGCTGGCCGCCGCCGACGTGGTGCTGCTCGCGCCCAGCAACCCGGTGGTGAGCATCGCGCCGATCCTGGCGGTGCCGGACCTGCGCGAGGCGGTCGCCGGCGGGCCCGCCCCGGTGGTCGGCGTCTCGCCCATCATCGGCGGCGCCCCCGTACGCGGCATGGCCGACCGGTGCCTCGCCGTCGTGGACGTCCCCTGCACGGCTGCCGGGGTCGGCGGCCTGTACGGCGCCCGCGCCGGCGGCGGCGTGCTGGACGGCTGGCTCGTCGACTCGACCGACGCGGACGCGACCGTGCCGGGCGTGACGGTGCGCGCCGTTCCACTGTGGATGACCGACGAGGAGGCGACCGCCGCGATGGTGCGCGCCGCACTGGAGCTCGCATGAAGCTTGAGATCCTGCCCATCGACGGGATCGGTGACGTGTCGCCGGGTGACGACCTGGCCGCCCTGATCGCCGGGGCCGCGCCGTGGCTGCGCGACGGCGACGTGCTGGTGGTGACCAGCAAGGTGGTGTCCAAAGCGGAGGGTCGGCTGGTCGACGTGCCGGTCGACGGGCCGGAGCGGGCGGCCGCCCGGGACGAGGTGCTGGCCGCCGAGACCGCCCGGCCGGTGGCCACTCGGGGGCAGACCCGGATCGTGCAGACCCACCACGGGTTCGTGATGGCGTCCGCCGGCATCGACGCATCCAATGTGGATCGCTCGCGCCTCGTGCTGCTGCCGAAGGATCCGGACGCCTCCGCCCGGTCGCTGCGGGCCGCGCTGCGCGAACGGCACGGCGTCGACGTGGCCGTCGTGGTCTCCGACACGATGGGCCGGCCCTGGCGCAACGGGCTGACCGACGTCGCGCTCGGCGCCGCCGGGATCGCGCCGATCCGGGACCACCGCGGCGAGACCGACCCGTACGGCAACGAGCTGCACATCACCCAGATGGCCGTGGTCGACGAGCTGGCCGCCGCCGGCGAGCTCGTCAAGGGCAAGTGCGACCAGGTGCCCGTCGCGGTGGTGCGCGGCTATCTCGCGCAGGCCCAGGAGGACGACGGCGCGGGGGCGGTGGCGCTCGTCCGCGACGCGGGGTCCGACCTCTTCTCCCTGGGTACGGCGGAGGCCCGCGCGGCGGGGCTGCGGGCGGCCGCCACGCTGCCGGCGGCATCGGTGGTCGGCGAGGTCGACCCGGCTGCCGTGGCGCGCGCCATCGCGACAGTGACCGGCGTCGTGGCGCCCGGCACGGTCTTCACGTACGTCGATGGCGAGGGCGTCCACGCGGCGCCTCCGGGGGGCGCCGACCTGGTGCGCTTCGGCGAAGACGTGCACCGCCTCCGGTGCGCCCTGGCCGCGGAGGGCTGCGCGCTCCCCGTCCTGCCCTCGGGCGGGCGGCGCTAGAACGGGGCGGAGAGCATGGCGCGGCCCAGCGGGGTGAGTGTGTGCAGGGCGGTGTTGCGGTCGCGGTGCGTGGCCAGCAGGCCGGCGTTGCGCAGGACGGTGGCGTGCTGGCTGGCCGCGGCCGGGGAGATGCGCAGGCGGCGGGCCACTTCGCCGGTGGAGCAGCCGTCGCCGACCACCTCCAGCACGGCCGCCCGGGTGCGGCCGAGCAGGGCTTCGAGTGCCTGCTGCCCGCCCCCGCCCCGGCGGGCCAGCCCATCGAGCCGGTCGATCGGGTAGACCAGCACCGGCGGCAGGGCGGGGTCGACCAGGGCGACCGGCGTACGGGCGCAGAAGAACGAGGGCACCAGCAGCAGGCCCCGGCCGTCGAGGTGCAGGTCCCGCTCGGTCGGGTAGTCGTGCACCTCCAGCACGCCCGCGTTCCAGCGCATCTTGGGCCGCAGCCCGCTCAGCAGTCCCTCGGCGCCGCCGTCCAGCAGCGTACGGGCACGGCGCGCCCGGTCGGCATCCACCGCCGCCTCGATCCGCGACCAGTACGGCGCGACCGCGATCGAGTGATAGCGCTCCATCGACTCGGTGAGCTGGCTGAGCGCCTCCGCCTCGCCGCGGCCCAGCGCCGCGGCCGGCGGGGCAACGCGTTCTCCTCGGCGAGCACCGCGATGTCCCGGTTGAGCCGCTCGATCGGCGTGGACCGGATCGCGTCCATGCCGGCTTGGAGCCCGTGCAGGCTCTCGGACGGTGTCAGGAAGTCTGGAAAGTACCCCTTCGAGGGGTTTGTGGCTGAGAACAGCCGCAACTGGGTGGTCGCGGTGACGTCCCGGCGCAGCCCTTCGGAGACGTCGCCGCGCCAGCCCGCCAGGGACGGTTCGCGGGTCCGACCCTGCAACAGGTGCAGGCTCAGCACCGTCTCCCAGACCGGGTCGGCGGCCGGAGCGACCCGGGTCCGGGCGATGTCGTCGCTGGAGAAGACGATCCTCAGCATGGCGCTCTCCCGAATCAGGAGCCCGTCACTCTACCCGGCGGCAATGACCTGCATGTTTCGGCGGAGCGTGAAAGTTCTCGACGGTAAGGCTTGCCTACCGGCATGCTCGTCATCTGGGCTGGGGAGGAACGTGCCGCGCCCGGACAGCCATCACGAGGGTCCGCGGCCCTTGATCCGCGGAGATGGCGGTCCGGGTGCGGCCCCTCAGCCGAGCCAGAGGGCCACCCGGTGGTCTTCGTCGGTGACGTAGATTCGCTGGCCGTTCAGCCGGGCCAGGCCCTCCACGTTGTGGAACGGGGCCAGATCGGCCACCAGCTCGCCGACCGCGTCCGGGAGGGCGAAGCGCACGTGGCGACTGGCCACGTCGCCGCCGGCCGGGTGGTCGTCGAGCAGCACCGAGCCCTTGCCCAGCGCGTCGATCGACCCGATCACGGCGTCGTACGTGCCGTCGCCGTTCGCCGTCAGCGCCCGGAACCCGGTCAGCGTGCCGGGCGGCGTCACCCCGCTCAGGGCGTACGCCCCGACCACCTCCGGCCATGTCTGAGCGTCGTCGTCGAACATCCCCGCCACGCCGGCCACCTCGACCAGGATGGGCTCGCCCTTTTCGGTCACCGGGAAGCGCAGCCCCAGCAGCAGCGTGCCGGCCGGGGTGAAGGCGGCCGCCTCGACGTTCAGCGGCAGGTCGCCGGGGGCGAGCCGGGTGACCCAGCTCTTCTCCCGGGCGGTGCCCCGGTTGATCGTCTCGACGATGAACCGGTCCTGCACCCGCTCGCCCGGCGGCAGCGGCACGATGTCGGCGGCCGCCAGCGCGTCGTTGACCAGACGGTGCAGCCGGAACTGGTTGCGCACGATCTGCAGCGGCGCCGCCCCCGGGCGGCCGGCGTCGGCCTCCCGGAACCGGGCGAAGAACCCGCGCTTGGGGCGCAGCGGCCCGCCCTTGGAGCCGAAGTGCGAGCCCAGCACGTAGACCCAGCCGTCGATGTGGGCCAGCGCCTCGCCGTCCTCGGTGCGCCCGGTCTCCGCCCCGGCGTCGAACGCCGCGTGGTGCGCGGTCCAGGTGCCGTCGGTCCGCTCCACCAGCAGGGCCACGCACTGCTCGACCGCGCCCTCGTCCAGGACCGTCCAGAAGGCGCGGCGCGCGTCGTGCGCGGCCAGCACCTCCGGCGACTGTACGGGGAGAAGGTCGCTCGCCTCGTTGCACCCGACGGCGAGCTCCACCGAGATCAACGTGGCGCTCATGACCTAAACGTAGCCGTCGGCACCACGTTCTTTGAGTCGGTCGACCAGCTTCTTGACATCCTGCGCACGGTCACGGGGGCAGATCATCACGGCGTCCGGGGTGTCCACGACGATCATGTCGTGGAGGCCGAGCGTGGCGACCAGGCGGCCGGACTGCGGGAGCACGACCAGCCCGGACGAGTCGTGGAGCAGGACCCCGGGCTTTTCCTCGGCGGCACCGACCACCACCACGTTGCCGTCCGCGTCGGCGGGCAGCAGGTCACCGAGCGTGTGGAAGTCGCCCACGTCGTTCCAGCCGAAGTCGCCAGGGACGGTGCCCACCCGCCCGGCCGCCGCCGCGCCCTCCATCACCGCGTAGTCGACGGAGATCTTCGGCAGCGTCGGCCAGATCTCGCCGAGCACGTCCTCGCGGGCCGGGGTGTCCCAGGCATCGGCGATCCGGGTCAGCCCGGCGTGCATCTGCGGCCGCTGGCGCGCCAGTTCGGCCAGGAACGCGTCGACCCGCCAGACGAACATGCCGGCGTTCCAGTAGTACCGGCCGGACTCCACATAGGAGACCGCGACGTCGTACCCCGGCTTCTCCTTGAACTCCTCGACCATGCGCATCGGGCCGGCGCCGATCGTCCCGCCACACTGGAGGTAGCCGTACCCGGTCTCGGGCCGGGTCGGGGTGATGCCCACGGTCATCAGCAGGCCCTGCTGCGCCCCGTCCACGGCCCGCCGGACGGTCGCCGCGTACGCATCGGGATCGCCGATCAGGTGGTCGGCGGCGAAGGAGCCCATCACCGCGTCCGAGTCACGGCGGGCGATGACCATGGCGGCCAGGCCGATCGCCGCACACGAGTCCCGCGGCGACGGCTCGACCAGGATGTTCTCCTCGGGCAGGCCGGTGAGCTGCCGGGCCACCGCGGCGGCATGCGACACGCCGGTCACCACCAGCGTCCGCTCCGGGGCGGTCAGCGGCGCCAGCCGCTCCACGGTCGCCTGCAGAAGCGAGGCGGCGCTGCCGGTCAGCGGGTGCAGGAACTTCGGGTTACCGGCACGGGACAGCGGCCACAAACGCGTGCCGCTGCCGCCCGCCGGGATGACGGCGAAGAGCATCAGTCCATCATGCCCGGCCGACGTTTCCGGCTCAGGCTGGGATGCTTAAGAAGCGGCCCGGCTCCAGGCCGCCACGTGCACCTCCGCGCTGGACTCCCAGGTGAACTCCTTAGCGCGGTCGAAACCGGCCTTGGCCAGGGAGAGCCGGCGCGCCTCGTCATCGAGCAGCGCGGCCAGGTCGGTCGCGATCTGCGCCGGGTCCTCGCTGGTGTAGGCCACGGCGTCGCCGCCGACCTCCGGCAGGGACAGGCGCGGCGTGGTCAGGACCGGCGTCGCGCAGGCCATCGCCTCCAAGATCGGAAGACCAAATCCTTCGCCGTACGACGGGTAGGCGGCGACCAGGGCACCGCCGAGGAAGCCCGGCAGGTCGGCGTAGCGCAGGTAACCCGGCCGGAGCAGGCGCAGGTGCGCGGGCGCCTCGGCCACGGCCTGGTCGATGGCGTCGTCGTGCCCCTGCCCACCGGCGATCACCAGGGCGGGTGGCTCGGGGCGGTCACGCACCGCCGCCGCCCAGCCGCGGATCAGGTTGGGCACGTTCTTGCGGGGCTCCTTGGCGCCCAGGAACGCCACGTAGTCGGTGCTCCCCAGGCCCAGCCGGGCCCGCACCCGGGCCTTTTCCTCGTCGGTGGGCGGGTGGAACGCCCCGTGGTCGACCCCGTGATAAGCCACGTCGATCCGGGTGGGGTCGGCGTCGAGCAGCCGGATCAGCTCGTCGCGGGTGGCCTTGCTCGGCACGATCACCCGCTCGGCCCGGCGCAGCGCGGTCTTGATGGCGCTGCGGAAGAACGTACGGCGGGACTTGTCGTAATGCTCCGGCTCGGTGAAGAACGTCGCGTCGTGCACGGTCACCGTGACCGGGCAACCGGCCCGCAGCGGGCAGGTATAGAACGGCGAGTGCAGCACCTCGGCGCCCACCTGCTGGGCGAGCAGCGGCAGGCCGGTCTGCTCCCAGGCCAGCCGGGCCGGGCGGTGCGCCACGGCGGCCGGCGCGGAGATCACCTCTGCGGCGGGCAGCATCCGCGCGTATCGCTCGACGTCGGTGCGCAGGGACACCACCGCCAGCTCCACCCCGGATCCGATCACCTTGGCGAGGGCGCCGAGCAGTCCGTCGACGTATCTACCCACGCCGCCCCGGTCGGCGGGAACACTCGTGGCGTCGACGAGCACGCGGGGCGGACTACCGGGGGTCACGGGGCGGCTCCTTGATGCTGTCTTCGCCGGCTGTTGACCGACGCTTCGGCTGTGTCTAACAACACTTACGTAAAGCCTACGCCGAGCGGATCGGCGATCGTTGTCTGCGACGCGACGGTAAGACCTTTCCTACGTGAGTGAGTACTTGTGATCGAACTGTTCACCGCCGCGGTGGCCAAGAATCCGGCCCGGCCGCTGCTGACGTGGTACGACGACGCGACCGGGGACCGGACCGAGCTGTCCGGCGCGACACTGGACAACTGGGTGGCCAAGACGGCGAACCTGCTGGTCGACGGCCTCGGGCTGGGCCAGGGCGACCGGGCCGGGGTGCTGCTCCCGCCGCACTGGCAGACCGCCGCCGTACTGCTCGGCTGCTGGTCCGCCGGGCTCACGGTGGGTGCCGAGGAGGGCCCGGTGGACGTGCTCTTCGCCGCCGCCGACCGGCTGGCCGACGCGGAACGATGGCCGGCCGGGGACCGGTTCGCGCTCGGGCTGGCACCGATGGCCATGCCGATGCGGCCCGCCCCGGAGGGTTTCGCCGACTACGTGGTCGAGGTACGTACGTACGGTGACCACTTCACGCCGTACCCGATGGATGGCGATGGCGCGGAGCTGGCCCTGCGCGCGGGAAGGCGCGCCGCGGACCTGGGCGTCGGCGCCGGCGACCGGGTGCTGGTCGACGCCGCGAAGCACCCGGATCCGCTGGACTGGCTGCTGGCGCCGCTGGCCGCGGGCGCCACGGTGGTCCTCTGCGGGCGCCTGGACGCGGCCCGGCTCGGTGACCGGGTCGCGGCGGAGAAGGTCACCGTCGTCTACTGACCCGTCAGCGTTCCTTGGCGAAACGCTCGAACGCGGACAGCGACTCCGGGTTGACCAGGGCACCTGCCGCCGCCGCCTCCCGCACCGGCGTACCGGTGAGGATCTTCTTCACCGGCACCTCCAGCTTCTTCGCGCTCAGCGTGCGCGGTACGGCCTTGACCTGGTGGATCTCGTCGGGCACGTGCCGCGGTGACAGCGCGGTGCGCAGCTCCCGGGCGATCTTCCGGCGCAGCTCGTCGTCCAGCTCCCGGTCGTCGGCGAGCACCACGAAAAGCAGGAGTTCGCCCTGTTCACCGCCCTCGAGGTGGATCACCAGGGAGTCGGTGATCTCGTCCAGGCCCTCCACCACGGAGTAGAACTCGGCCGTGCCCAGCCGGACGCCGCCGCGGTTGAGGGTGGCGTCGGAGCGGCCGGTGATCACGCAGGTGCCGCGCTCGCTGATGGTGATCCAGTCGCCGTGCCGCCACACGCCCGGGTAGACGTCGAAGTACGCCTCGCGGTAGCGGCTGCCGTCCGTGTCGCCCCAGAACCCGACCGGCATGCTGGGCATCGGCGCGGTGATGACCAGCTCGCCGAGCTGGCCTATGACCGGCTTGCCGCCGCTGTCGTACGCCTCCACCCGGGCGCCCAGGGCGCGGCAGGACAGCTCACCCTCGTACACCGGGACCAGCGGGACGCCGCCGACGAACCCGGTGCACACGTCGGTGCCGCCGGACAGGGACTGCAACTGGATGGTCGGGCCGAACGCGTCGTACACCCAGGCGAAGCCCTCCGGCGGCAGCGGCGCGCCGGTGGAGCCGACGCCGCGCAGCTGGGGGTTCGCCTGCGGCCGCAGCCCCGCCTTGCGACAGGCGAGCAGGAACGGCGCACTGGTGCCGAAAAACGTCACGCCGGCCTCATCGGCCAGCCGCCACAGGCTGTCCAGGTCCGGGTGGCCTGGATTTCCGTCGAACAGCACGATCGTCGCGCCCACCGCCGGCGCGGAGACCAGGAAGTTCCACATCATCCAGCCGGTGGTGGTGAACCAGAAGAACCGGTCACCCGGGCCCAGGTCGTGATGCAGGGCCAGCATCTTGAGGTGCTCGACCAGGATGCCGCCGTGCCCGTGCACGATCGGCTTGGGCAACCCGGTCGTGCCGGAGGAATAGAGGACGTAGAGCGGGTGGTCGAACGGCACCGGCTCGAAGGCCAGCTCCTCGCCGGTCTGCGGCCAGGCGAAGTCGCCGCCGGCCAGATAGGGCAGCATGATCGTGTGCCGGAGCGAGGGCAGCGCCTCCTGGATCGCGGCCACTTCGGCACGGCGGTCCACCGCCTTCTCGCCGTACCGGTAGCCGTCGACCGCGAAGAGGACGGTCGGCTCGATCTGCTGCCACCGGTCCACCACGCTGCGGGTGCCGAACTCCGGCGCGCACGAGGAGAACACCGCGCCCAGGCTCGCCGTGGCCAGCATCAGCACGTACGTCTCGGGGATGTTCGGGGCGTACGCGGCCACCCGGTCGCCCCGGCCGACACCGAGGCGGCGCAGCTCCGCGCGGGCCCGCCGGACCTGGTCGCGCAGGTCACCCGCCGTGAGCGTGACAGGTCCGCGCGTTTGCGAGTACGCCAACACGACCGGGTCGCCGTCGGCCAGACCCGGCATGCGCAGGACGTGCTCGGCGTAGTTCAGGGTGGCGCCGGGAAACCAGCGGGCGCCGGGCATCGTCGGGTGCTCGATGGTGGCGGTCGGCTCGGTGTGCGCGAGGACCTCGAAGTAGTCCCAGATGGACCGCCAGAACCCGGCGAGGTCGTCGACCGACCACTGCCACAGGTCGGCGTACGCCGCGAAGTTCAACCCGCGGTACTCGCGCAGCCACCGCAGGTAGGCCCCGATGCGGGACCGGTCCCGTACGTCAGCCGGCGGCTCCCACAGCACCTTGCCCTCTGTCATGTGGACATCTTGCCCCCGGTGCCAGATATCGACGGAACCGGTACGGTGCGCGCATGCGACATCTATGGAGTTTGCTCGCGGGCGTGGTCGCCGCGCCGCTGGCCTGGGTGCTCGTCTCGATGGGCCAGGGCGACTCGGCACGGACCGTGAACGATTGGGCGGCAAGCGGCAGCTACAACACCGCCGACCTGATCGAACCCGCGATCTATCTGGTCGTGGCCGGGATCGTGCTCGGGCTCATCGGCACGCTGCGTTTCTCACCGCTCGGCCCGCTCGTCGCGGGTCTGCTGCTGGTCACCCCGTACGCCGGGCTCTTCGCCGACCCGTTCGCGGTGCGCGACCTCGTACCGGACGGCTGGGAGGTCCTCGACCGGGCCATCCCGCTGGAGCAGCCGCTCGACAACGGCACCCTGGTGCTGCTCGGGGCGCTGCTGGTGATCGCGACGTTCAGCGCCCAGCGCTGGCGGCGGTGGCCCGTCGCGGCTGTCTCTCCCGCTTCGCCGGACCTCGAATCGACGTTGACCGACGCCCCCGTGGTGGATGCGCCTGCGGTGGATGCGCCGTTGGTGGATGCGCCTGTGGTCGGCGCTCGGACCTCCGGCGAGACGCCGTGGTCGGCGCCGCCGTCGACCGTCGGCAAACGCGTCGAGTCTTAGCTGTTCAGGCGCTTGCCACTGCGGGGTACGGTGCGCGTGGCACATGACATTGGGAGGGGCCCATGCGCCACGCCGGTTCGCTATTCCTGTCCCTGTTCCTGGCGCCGCTGATCTGGGTGGCGACCGGCTACGGGACCAGCGAGATATTCCGTGGTACCCGCCAGTTCACCAGCGGTTTCGACCTGGACATCCTGCTCGGGCTGGCCGCGCTGATCGCCGGCGGTGCGCTCTACGCGGTGCTGGTGATGGCGCGGCTCTCCCCGATCGGGCCGGCGCTGATCGGACTGGTCTTCCTCGGGCTCACCACGTGGGCCGCCTTCGACCCGTCCTCGTACTTCGACACGATGCCCACCGATCTGCAGAGCGGCGACCAAGCGCTGACGTACCCGGCTCTCGCCTGGGGCGCGGTGCTGGCCGTGCCGCTGCTCGCCACGGTGCTGAGCCCCCGCCGCTGGCGCCGGTACGCGTCGCCGCCCGCCCCGGTCCCGGCGTACGGGGCTCCCATGGGCGCTCCCGGCGGACCGGTGCCGCCGTACGGCCTGCCACCCGGCGCCACGCCACCGCCCCAGGGCGGCTTCGGGGCCACGCCCGGCTACCTCGCGCAGCCGCTCAGCCCGCCCCCGCCCCGCCCGGCCGACCCGGCCCCGACGACGGCGTTCCAGGCCAGCCCGCCTCCGCCGCTGCCCCCGCCACCGTCGTACTTGGAGCAGGCCACGACCCGGCTGAACCCGCCTTCTCCGCCCGTGCCTTCTCCGCCTCCTCTACCTCCGCCTCCGTCGCCGGCTGAGGCCACGACGCGGATCACGGCGCCCACGGCGGAGCCCACCACGACCCGGCTGAACGCCCCGGACGGCGAGGCGACCCAGCTCCTGAAGGGCCCGCCGCCGCCGGACGCGTACCCCCGGCCGGCCTGGTCCGCGCCGACCCCGCCGCCGATCACCCCGCCCGGCGCCCGCACCGCCCCCGACGACGACCCCGAAGCCACCCAACCGTCCCGCTAGCAGTCCTTGATCGCCGCAGCGCGTCGATCAAGGACTATGCCGTCGATCAAGGAGTTCTGCGTCGATCAAGGGCGAACGGCCGCGACTGGATCTCCGATCCACGACCATTCGCCCTTGATCGACGCAGAAAGCCTTGATCGGCACGCGCGGCGCGCGCAGGCCACGCACCGCCCGCAGACCACGCACGGCGCGCGGCCACCAGCACGCGGCGCCCACAGGCCGTCGCCACGCGGCGATCAAGGACTATGCCGTCGATCAAGGGCCAACGGCCGCGACTCGATCTCCAAACCACGACCTTTTGCCCTTGATCGACGTAGAAATCCTTGATCGGCGCGCGCGGCGCGGGCGGGTCACGCGGTGCGCGCGGTGCGCGAGCCAGCTTCGGCACACGCAGGTCACGCGGTGCGCGGCCGCCGGCACGCGGCGCCCGCGGCCACGCGCCGATCAAGGACTAGGCCGTCGATCAAGGGCGAACGGCCGCGACTCGATCTCCGATCCACGACCTTTTGCCCTTGATCGCCGCGGAAGTCCTTGATCGGCGCGCGCGGCGCGCGCGGGCCACGCAGCGCGCGAGGCGCCCGGGCACGCGCGGCGTGCAGGGCGCGTGGCGTGCAGGGCGTGGAGTGGGTGGGGAGGCGTTAGCGGAGGGACTTGAGGAGTTGTCTTGCCATGACGATGCGCTGGACCTGGTTGGTGCCCTCGTAGATCTGAGTGATCTTGGCGTCGCGCATCATGCGCTCCAGCGGGAAGTCGCGGGTGTAGCCGTACCCGCCGAGGAGTTGGACCGCGTCGGTGGTGATCTCCATCGCGGCGTCGGACGCGAAGCACTTGGCGGCCGCGCCGAAGAACGTGAGATCCGCGTCACCGCGTTCTGAGCGGCCGGCCGCGGCGTATGTGAGCTGGCGGGCCGCCTCCAGCTTCATGGCCATGTCGGCCAGCATGAACTGGATGCCCTGGAACTCGGCCACCGGCTTGCCGAACTGGGTGCGCTCGGTGACGTACTTGGCGGCGTGGTCGAGTGCGCCCTGGGCGATGCCGACCGCCTGTGCCGCGATCGTCACGCGGGTGTGGTCCAGGGTGCGCATGGCGGTGCCGAATCCGCTGCCCGGCTCGCCGATGATCCGGTCGGCGGGGATCCGCACGTCGTCCAGATAGACCTCACGGGTGGGCGAGCCCTTGATGCCGAGCTTCTTCTCCGGTGCGCCGAAGCTGACCCCCGTATCCGACTTCTCCACCACGAACGCCGAGATCCCCCGCGCGCCGGCGCCCGGCTCGGTGACGGCGAAGACGGTGTAGAAGCGCGATACGCCGGCGTTCGTGATCCAGCGCTTGACGCCGTTGAGCACCCAGGAGTCGCCGTCCCGCTCCGCGCGGGTGGTCATGGCCGCGGCGTCGCTGCCGGCCTCCGGTTCGGACAAGCAATAGGAGAACATCGCCTCGCCGCTGGCCACGAGCGGGAGGACCTGGCGCTTGAGCTCGTCCGAGCCGGCCAGCAGCAGCGGCAGCGTGCCGAGCTTGTTGACCGCCGGGATGAGCGAGGAGGCTGCGCAGGCGCGGGCCACCTCTTCGATGACGACCGCGGTGGCGAGCGCGTCCGCGCCCGCGCCGCCGTACTCGACGGGGATGTGCGGGGCGTGGAAGTCGGCGGCCCGCAGCGCGTCGTACGACGCCTTGGGGAACTCGCCGGTCTCGTCCGCCTCGGCGGCGTTGGGGGCGACCTTGGCGTCGCAGACGGCCCGAACCGCCTCGCGCACGGCTTCGTGTTCTTCCGGTAGCCGGTACGCTTCAAATGGTTCTGTCGTCATGGCGCCTCCCCTTGGCGATCATCGAACGCGAGTGTGAGGATACCGACCAGCGTTCAGGTGTCCTTTACCGCCGCGTAGGCTCACGCACTATCGTCGCTTGCACACCTCGCAGGCTGACATGCTTGCAACATAGGTCCCTTATAGTCCGACCGGCGCCTCAGTCGGCGCCGTCCAGGCCCCGCGACGCGATGCGCCGCCAGTGCGAGCGGAGAACAAGGCGTGACGATCCCGTACCCGAGCACCCAGCAGATCCCCGCGATGGGCGCGGTGACCCCGCCGTCCGGCGCGGCCCGGCCCCGGCTGGCGTTCCTCGGCACCGGCTACCTCGGCGCCACGTACGCCATCTGCTTCGCCGAGCTCGGCTACGAGGTGATCGGCTTCGACGTCGACGAGGCCAAGATCGCTAAGCTCTCGGGTGGGGCGGTCCCGTTCCACGAACCCGGCCTGGACGAGCTGCTGCGCCGCAACCTGGCCGCCGGCCGGCTGCGCTTCAGCACCGACTACAAGCAGACCGCGGACTTCGCCGACGTCCACTTCATCTGCGTGGGTACGCCGCAGCGGGCCGACGGCATGGGCGCCGACCTGTCGTACGTCGAGGCGGCGGTGACCGGCCTCGCCCAGCACCTGACCCGCAAGGCGCTCATCGTCGGCAAGTCCACGGTGCCGGTGGGCACGGCCGAGTGGATCGAGCAGTTGGTCGGCAAGCACGCGGCCGCGGAGCTCGGCGTCGAGGTGGCCTGGAGCCCCGAGTTCCTGCAGGAGGGCTTCGCGGTCGAAGACGTGCTCCGGCCCAACCGGATCGTCGTCGGCGTCAAGAGCGACTGGGCCAACGCCATGCTCTACGCCGCCCACAAGGGCGTGTTCGACCTGGCCGCGACCGAGGACCGGGAAGTGCCGTTGGTGGTGACCGACTTCGCCACCGCGGAGCTGGTCAAGGTCGCCGCGAACGCGTTCCTCGCCACCAAGATCTCCTTCATCAACGCGATGGCCGAGGTATGCGAGGTCGCCGGCGGCGACGTCACCCAGCTGGCCCGCGCCATCGGGTACGACCCGCGCATCGGCAACCGGTTCCTGCAGGCCGGTGTCGGCTTCGGCGGCGGCTGCCTGCCCAAGGACATCCGCGCGTTCCAGGCCCGGGCCCAGGAGTTGGGCGCCGGCGAGGCGCTGCGCTTCCTGCACGAGGTCGACCTCATCAACCTCCGGCGCCGCACCCGGGTCCTGCAGCTCGCCGCCGATCTGCTCGGCCGGCGGTACGGTCCGGCCGGCCCGGACCTGTCCGGCACCCGGGTGGCCGTGCTCGGCGCCACGTTCAAGCCCAACTCGGACGACGTACGGGACGCGCCGTCGCTGGCCGTCGCCGCGCTGCTCGCCAAGGCCGGCGCGGACGTACGGGTCTACGACCCCGAGGGCATGGACAACGCGAAGCTGGCCCAGCCCGACCTCGCGTTCGAGGCGTCGATGACCGATGCGGTGCGCGGCTCCGATCTGGTCTGCGTGCTGACCGAGTGGGCCGACTTCCGCAACGCCGACCCGGTCGCGCTCGGCGAGATGGTGGCCGGCCGCCGGGTGATCGACGGGCGGAACTGCCTCGACTCGACACTGTGGACGCACGCCGGGTGGGAGTACCGCGGCATGGGGCGCCCGTAGCCACGCGTCCCATAGACTTGGAGTGCCGCTTTTAGGCATGCTTCCTCTGGGGATTCCACAGTGCTGGACCCCGCGGGAGAGGGGTGCCATGGCGACGTACGAATGCTCGTCGTGCGGCCGGCAGATCCAGCCGGCTGCACAGTGCCCGCACTGCGGTGCCGTCCAGGGCCGCTGGGCCGACGAACTGGCCAAGATTGAGCGTTCGATAGCCGAGATCAAGGCCGACGACGTACGCATCGCCAAAGAGGCGAAGCTCAACGCGCAGAAGCTGCAGGCGGCGAATTTCCAGCGGGACATCCTGGCGCACGCGAACGCGCAGGCCCAGGAGAAGCGGGCCAAGCAGGCCACCCGCACGCGCCGCCGCACCTTCACCCGCCGGCCGCCGAACGCCGGGATGGGTGCGCCGCCCGGCCCGCCACCGGGTGCGCCGCCGCGCGTGCCCCGGCAGGGCCAAGGCACCCGGCCAGCGGCGGCCAGCGCGCCACCACCGCCGCCCCACCGCCCGGACCCGGACCCGGCCCGCACACTGAGCACCCGCCGGAAGCCTCCACCCGCGAGGTCCAGAACATCTACCTCGGCCTGGGCGGCCTACTGCTCGGCATCGCCGCGGTGGTGTTCGCCGCGGTCGCGTTCACGTCGTTCGACGACATCAGCCGCACGGCGATCCTCATCGGCGCCACCGCGCTCATGCTCGTCGCGTCGCCCGCCGTGGCCAAGCGGGGCCTCATCTCCACCGCGGAGACCATCGCCGCCGTCGGGCTGATGCTCGTCCCCCTCGACGGGTACGCACTGTGGACGGTCGAGCAGATCCGCAGCGAGACCGTGCCCGGCGCGGTCGTCGCGGGCGTGGTCTTCGCGTTGACCGCACTGATCACCGGCTGGTACGCCGTCCTGACCGGGCTGAGCGTGCCCCGGTACGCCACCGTGCTGGCCCTGCAACCGATCCTGCCGCTGCTGGCGTACGAGTGGGTCACCGGGCCGACCGGGTGGGCGCTCATCCTCGCCCTGGTCGCCGGGCAGAACCTGTTGCTGGGGCGGCAGTTCGACCAGCAGGGGCGGCTCGCCACGCCACCGTGGCTGGGCCGGCCGGCGCCCGAGCCCGCCGAGTCGCCGGCGGAGGCGGACCAGGCGGAGGCCGCGACCGAGCGGCCGGAGAGCGCGCCGGAAGAGGACGACGCGGTGGTCAGCGACGCGGCGGACGGCTCCCGGAACGCGCCGACCGCCGCCACCGCGACATGGCTGCGCGAGCTGACCTGGGCCCTGCACGGGCTGGCGGTCGCCGCCGCGCTGGCGTACGGCACGGTGGCGACCGTCGAGGCGGGCACCGTGCCCACCGCGCTCGGCGCCGGGCTGGCGCTGGTCCTGGCCGCGGTGATCGGGCTGGCCGGGGCGCGGGCGTTCGGGCAGCCGGTCCTGGTCGACCTCGCCGCCGGGATCCTGACCCTCGCCGTCGTCGGCGCCGCCGGGCGGCTCGTCTCGGTGGCGCTGCCGGGCCGCGCGATGCTCCTGATCGCCGCCGTCATCGCGCTGATCGGCCTCGCCGTGCGCGCCATACCGGAACAGGCCCGGCGGGGGCCGCAGCTCGCCTCGGCCGCCGCGCTGATCGTCATGGGCGTCGTGGTGGCCGGCACCGCGCTGCGCGCCGCCGTCGCCCCCGTCCAAGCCGCCCTCCCCGTCTGGGAAGCAGACCTTTCGACGTACCAGAGTCGTCTTGCGGAGGCCGCGGGGACCGCTGGCTGGCAGCTGGCCGCGAGCGCCCTGTTGCTGACCATCGCGGCGGTCCTGTCGCTGCCGCCCGAAGGGCGGCGGGAGTCGGCCATCGCGGGCGTGGCGCTGAGCGCGCTGGCCGCGCCGGCGTCGCTCGGGCTGCCCTGGGCGGTGGCGCCGTGGCTGCCCACGCTGGCCGCGATCGGCATCGGCGTGACCGGCCTGTACGCCCGCAGCGAGCGCACCGCGCAGGCGCACGTGGCCGGCGCGGTGGTGGTCGGGCTGGCCGGTGCCGGCGCGTCGCTCGCCCGGCCGGCGTCGATGGCGGCCGTGCTCGCCGTGCTGACGCTCGCCGGCGTGCTGATCGCGATCGCCGGGGTGTGGCTGCCGGAGCAGGCCGAGGCGCTGCGCGACGAGCCCGCGCCCGCGCAGTTCCTGCGGGCCGGGCCGGCCGCCGAGATGGTCGGCGAATGGGCCGCGGGCGGGGCGGCGTTCGCGCTGCCGGGGCCGCCGCGGCCGCCGTCGCCGCCACCGCCGCGGACCGCGCCCAGGCCGCGGTGCCCATCCTCGCGGCGGCCTTCGTGGCCGTCTGCGCGACCCTCGGGTACGCGGCGGTGACACAGGTCGCGCGGCGCCACATCCCGCTGCCGTTGACGCTCGGCACCGGGCTGGGCGCGCTCGCGGTCACCGCGGCGGCGTTCGGCGCGCCGGGCGCCACCGTCGCGGACGCCTGGGTCGGCGCGCTCCTCATGGTCGGCGCGGTACTGCTCTTCCTCGCCCCGTCAATCGACGCCGGCCGGCGGTCCGACCGGCTGCTCGACGGGCCGGACTTCGCCGCGGCGGCGGCCATCGCCGGCATCATCGGGACGTTCACGCGGATCGCCGGGATCCTCTTCCCCGACGCGATCCTCGCGGTCGCCGCGTTGCTGGTGCTCTTCGTCGCCGTCGGCGTACGCGCGATGGCGCCGGAGTGGCGGCGCGGCCCGATCCTCGGCGTCGCCGCCAGCGGGGCGGTGCTCGCCGCCATCGCCGGCTACACGGCGCTCAGTGGCGGGCTGCGGGTACTCGCCACGCCCGGCGCGCTGTGGCAGGCCGACCTGAGCGCCTGGCCGACCGGCCCGGACGGCGTCGGCTGGCAGGCGCCGGTCGCGCTGGCGCTGCTCGCCGCGGCCGCCGCGGTGGTGCTGCCGCGGCCGTGGGCGTACGACGTCGCGGCCGTCTGCGCCGGCCTCGCGACCGTCGGCGCGCCGGTCGCGCTCGGCCTGCCCTGGTGGTCGCCGATGCTCGTCGGGGGCGCGGTCGCCATCGTGTACGGCGTCGCCGCCGTCATCGCCGCGGACCCGCGCGCCGGGTTGGCGCGCACCGCCGTCGCCGCCGGCGTGGCGCTGCACGCGGTCGGGGCCAGCCTGGTACGCCCGTGGACCACCGCCGCGGCGCTGGGCATGGTGGTGCTCGTCGGCGCCCTGGTGGCCACGCTGGCGCGGGTGCTGCCCTCCCTCGACGACGTCTCGTCGGACGAGATGCCGCCGCACCTCGGCCAGATCGGCGGCTTCGCCGCGGGCGGCGCGCTGCTGGCGCTGCCGGGGGCGATCGCCGCGTTCGTGGCCGCCTCGGGCATGTCCGCCTCCGCCGTGCTCGCCTGGGCGCTCGGTGGTTCCGCGCTCGGCCTGGCCGTGGTGGCCGCCGTGCGGAGTACGGTGCCGCGCTACCTGCCGTACGCGACGGTGGGCATCGCCGGCGGCGCCACGCTCACCGCGCTCGCCTCGATCCCGACCGGCCTGCCGATCGGCGTGTACGCCGCGGCGGCGGCCCTCCTCGGCGTCGTCGCCGAACTGCTGCGCGCCGCCACCCCGCCCCCGAGCCGATCGCCCAGCCGACCCAGCGCTGGTCGGTGATGCTCGGCGGGGTCTGGCGGCGGATGCCGTCCGGCTCCACCCCGCGCGGGCGCTGGGCGGTCAGCCCCGAGTTGGGCGCGGTGATGGTGGCCGCGCTGCCGACCCTGCTGGCCCTGATCGCGATCGCCCCGGCCCTCTGGGTGGCGCTCGTCGATCCACATCAGACGGTCAACCACATCTGGCAGGGCCCGCCGGCCGTGCTCACCGATCCGGCCCACACGGTGGACCCGACCGACGTGCTCGGCACGCTCCTGCTGACGATCACGGCGGCGCTGGCGGCGATCGGGTTCGGCGGCGGCTTCTCCGGCGGTGGGCGTACCGCACAGGCCATCCCCGTGGTGCTCCCGGGCGCGGCGATCACCTTGCTCATCGCCCCGATCGGGCTGGGGGCGCAGTGGCCGGCGTCCACCATGGCCGCGCTCGCTGTCTTCACGCTCGCGATGCTGGGGTTGGCGCTCTCCCCACCGCCGCCGGCCGCCGAGCGCGCCCGCCCGCTGCGGATCACCCGGATCGTGGTGTTCGCGCTCGGGCTCGCCGCCGGAGGCGCCGGGCTCGCCGGCAGCCTCGCCGAGAAGTCGCTGACGCTCTTCACGCTCGGCGGCGCCGTGGCGGTGGGCGCCATCGCGGCGAACTTCGGGCGGACCCAGCGGGCCCGCATCCTCGGCTGGCTCTTCGCCGCCGTCTCGGCCGAGGGGTTCGTGCTCACCGCCGCCCTTATCGCGGGGCTCGACCCGGCCTGGTCCGCGTACGGCGTACTGGCCGTGGGCGCGGCGCTCCTCGTGGTCGCCGCGGTGCTGCCCCGACTGCGCCGCCCCGAGTCCTACCGCGAGGCGGCCACCGTCGAGTGGAGCGGGTACGCCGCGGCGCTGATCGCCTTGGCCCTCGCGTTCGACCAACCGGGGCACGTGGCCGGTCTGCTGGCCGCCTGGGGAGCCGTGCTCGGCGTCGCGTCCGCCCGGCCCGGGCGCCGCGCGCTGGAGCGACGGACCCTCTTCTGGGCCAGTATCCTGTCCGAGATCGTCGCCTGGTGGCTGTTCATGGCGATCAGCGAGGTGGCGCTGCCCGAGGCGTACACCCTGCCGTTCGCCGCGCTCGCCCTGCTGGTGGGCCTGGTGGAGCTGCGCCAGCGGCCCGACCTGAGCAGTTGGACGGCGTACGGGCCGGCGCTGGTCGCCGCGTTCGTGCCGACGCTGGTCATCGCGCTGCGCACGGACGCCGGCACCACCCGGGAGGTGCTGCTGATCCTGGGCGCGGTGGGCACGGTGATCTTCGGAGCGCGTACCCGGCAGCAGGCGCCGCTGGTGATCGGCTCGGCGGTGACGGTCATCGCCGCCCTGCACGCGCTCATCGTGGTCGGCCTGTCCTGGCTGATCTTGATCCCGGTCGGCCTACTGCTCATGCTCTTCGGCGCCACCAACGAAAGCCGCCGCCGCACCCAGGAACGCTGGCGGGCTGTTACGCGCATGCGCTAGGTGCAAGGAAGGGCCCCTTGTTATCGCTTTTTGCATAACAAGGGGCCCTTCCTTGCACTTAGCGCAGGGATGCGCGGAGGTTGGCATCCTTCTCGGCTACAAGTTGCTCCAGGGTGCGCTGGAAGTCTTCGACGCGCCGCAGCAGCGCGGGATCGCTCGCCGCGAGGATACGTACGGCCAGCAGCCCGGCGTTGCGGGCACCGCCGATGGACACGGTCGCCACCGGTATGCCGGCCGGCATCTGCACGATGGACAGCAGCGAGTCCATGCCGTCGAGGTACTTCAGCGGCACCGGTACACCGATCACCGGCAACGGCGTGGTGGAGGCGACCATGCCGGGCAGGTGAGCCGCCCCGCCCGCGCCCGCGATGATCACCTTGAGGCCGCGGCTCGCGGCGGACTGGGCGTACTCGATCATGGCGACCGGCGTGCGGTGGGCGGAGACGACCCGCACCTCGTACGCCACGCCGAACTCGTCGAGCGCCTCGGCAGCCGCCTTCATCGTCGGCCAGTCCGAGTCGCTCCCCATGATCACGCCAACGACGGCGCTCATTTGCCCTCCGGTCCGCTCGCTCGCCCTCCCGCAGCCAGCGCGCGGCTCGCGCCGCCCGGGCCCGTACGTCGTCCATGTCGTCGCCGAGCACCGTGACGTGCCCGATCTTCCGGCCCGGGCGGACCTGCTTGCCGTACAGGTGGACCTTGGCGCCCGGGTCGGTGGCGAACAGGTGGTGCAGCCGCTCGTCGAGCGAGATGCCGCCGGGCGGGCCACCGAGGACGTTCGCCATCACGACGGCCGGAGCGGTCAGCGCCGTCTCGCCCATGGGGTAGTCCAGGATCGCCCGCAGGTGCTGCTCGAACTGCGACGTCCGGGCGCCCTCGATGGTCCAGTGCCCGGAGTTGTGCGGACGCATGGCGAGCTCGTTCACCAGCACGCCACCGTCCACTTCGAAGAGTTCGACGGCGAGCAGCCCGACGACGCCCAGCGACGTCGCGATGTCGATGGCGAGCTGCTGGGCCGCCACCGCCAGGTCTTCGGCGAGGCCGGGTGCCGGGGCGAGCACCTCGACGCAGATCCCGTCCTGCTGCACGGTCTCCACCACCGGGTACGCCGCGACCTGCCCGAACGGCGAGCGCGCCACCAGCACGGCCAGCTCCCGGCGCAGCGGCACCCGCTTCTCCAGGATCAGCTCGACGTCCGGCAGCGCGTCGTCGGCGCCGAGCATCCACACCCCCCGGCCGTCGTACCCGCCGCGGACCGCCTTCGCGACCACCGGCCAGCCGACCTCGTCGCCGAACGCGCTGACCTCCTCAGGTGCGGACACCGGCCGCCAGTGCGGGACCGGCGCGCCCAGCGCGGACAGCCGTTCCCGCATGGCCCGTTTGTCCTGGGCGTACAGCAGCGCGTCGGCGCCCGGGTGGACGGCCACGCCGTCGGCGGCCAGCGC
Source organism: Phytohabitans rumicis (assembly GCF_011764445.1). Taxonomy (NCBI): domain Bacteria; kingdom Bacillati; phylum Actinomycetota; class Actinomycetes; order Micromonosporales; family Micromonosporaceae; genus Phytohabitans; species Phytohabitans rumicis. The sequence continues at coordinate 5,282,050 of NZ_BLPG01000001.1, read as the reverse complement.
GCGGATGAGGTCGGTCGGCACGTGCTCGTGGTCGAACGTGACGACGTCGCAGCCCTTGGCGAAGGTGCGCAGGGCGGTCAGGTCGGTGTGGTCGCCGAAGTGCAGGTCGGCCACCACCAGCGCGGCGCCGTCGTCGGGCGCCGCGGCGAGCACGCGCAGGGACTGGCCAAGGGCGATCGCGGCCTGATGGGTCATCCGGGCCAGCTGCCCTCCGCCCACCATGCCGACAACGGGCAAACCGGTTCGGGTATCCATCTCGCGCGCCAGCCTATCCGGGCCGCCCCAGGGCCTGTTTATAAGGGCTGGCCGGCCTGCGGCGGACCCTCATAAACAGGCCCTAGCGAGCGCGTTTGCCGGACCGGCGAGTTGGCGCGGGGCTGAGCACCACCACGATCGGCGCATCCATGGAGGTAACCGGATCGACGTCGCCCGCGACGCCGATCACACCGGCCGGCCCGACCACTGCGCAGCCGCCGAGCGTCGCGTACGCCTCCTCGGGCAGCGCCGTGCGCAGGGCGGCCACTACCTCGGCGGCCACCCGGTCCGGCTCCTCCGGCGGGAGCAGCACGGCCACGCCGCCCTCGCCCGGCCCGCGTACCCCGTGACGGGCGGCCGAACCGAACGCGGCCCGCAGCGGGCCGACCTGCTCGACCGCCACCTGGGCCGTCCATGGGGAGTCCAGGCCGGCCACCGGGCGGGCGAACCGGTGCAGGAGCCGCGCGACCGGGCCGGGCCGGATCTCCCAGACCGGCCGCGTGCGGCCCTGGACGACGGCGACCGGCTTCGCGGCGAGCAGCACGTGCCAGCGCCCCCGCCGGTACGCCTTGCGGCCGAGCTCGGCCAGGCATTCGGCGACGTACCAGGCGACCTTCTCCGGCAATTTGTCCCCGGCGGTGAAGGTCTCCGTGCGGATGGGCACCCGGTTCGCACCCGCCGGGATCTGCCGGCGCGCCGGCGGCGGCGCCAGCGTGCGTAGCCAGCGCTCCACGACGTACCGGCGGAAGAGGGCGTTGGCGTCCAGTTGGGCGCCGCCGAAGAGGGCGGCCAGCGCGGTCCACGAGGCCCGCTGCGCGGCCGGTACGCGCGGGTGCAGCAGCGCCGCGGCCAGGTCGGCGCGCAGCCGCAGCAGCACCTCGCGCATCGGCGGCAGCAGGCTGTGGCCCGCGTTGGCGGTCGCGAAGCGCGCGGCGGCGGTCGGCAGCGTGCCCTCCACGATCGCGGCCAGTTCGGCGCGCAGGACCGGGCCGGTGGACGGCAGCGAGCGCAGCGGGAAGCGGACGGTCACGCCGTACCGGCTCTCCAGGCGGTCCGCGACCCGCGCCAGGTGGGCTCCGCCGCCGGACGTGTCGATCAGCGTGTCGACCTCGCCGGCGGTGGACCGGGCGGTCGCCCAGGTGAGGTAGCTGTCCAGGTCCGGCACCGGCTCGCCCAGGTCGGCGAGCATGCCGTCGAGGTCGAGCTCGTCGACGAAGTAGGGCTGCGCGCGATGCCGCGCGCCGGTGGTCGCCACCGGGCCGAGGACGGCCGCGGCGTAGTCGGCGGCGGCCGTCGTCAGCCCCGGGAACGTCGCCGAGTACACCGTCAGCGCGCGCCGCCCGTCCGGTCCGGTCAGGGCCGCGCCGATGGTCGCGGCCCCGGCCAGGCCGTGGCCGAAGCGCACGCCGATCCGCCCCCGTCCGATCGCCGCGTCGAGCACGGATCGCGCGAACCGTCCGGCGCCGTCGCGGGCCGGCATGGCTCGACGGGTACGACTGCCGCCGGCCAGTTCGACCACCTCGCCCGGCAGCACCCGGCGGATCCCGGCGTAGAACGTCGCGGCGGTGTCGTCACACGCGCCGGTCGCGATGAACCGCCCCACCACGCCCTCGTCGGGCTCGGCCGGTACGCCGGCGGCGAGCAGCGCGCCGGGCTCGGAGGCGGCGAGCACGCCGGTCGGGGTCTCGGCGTAGTAGAGCGGCGGGCCGTCGCCGTTGCGGGCCAGCACGATGGCGCCCCGCCCGGCGTCGGCGAGGATCACGGCGTACGGCTCGGGGCCGCCCAGCAGCGCGCCGGAGCCCTCGGCGGCGTACCCGGCAGCGAGGGCGCTGACCTCGGCGATCCCGTCGACGGCCAGGGCGAACCCGCCCTGCTCGTGGACCGCCGGCATGCTCGCCCGGACCAGCAGGCGGGCCGCGCCGGCGCGCCAGGTGGCCGTCTCGGGGCCGCGGCGGGCCAGTGCGGTGGATAGTGCGGTCAACGCGCTCTCGGGCGCGCCAAAGCTTCCGGCAATTCCGGCCATTAGCCGATATTAGGACTATTCGCCCCGTATGCCTTGGAGCTGGGCGACGAGTTCACCGGCGCCGGTGACGGGACGGTCGCAGACGAAGCCGCGGCAGACGTACGCGGTGGAGGCGCCGTCCAGCTTGGGCCGACTCGCCAGCAGGGGCACCCCGGGCTGGTCGGGCCCGCCCGCCACCACCACGGCACCCGGTGGCGCGTGCCGGTGCGCGGCCCGCACCAGCGGATCGGCCGCCGGCTCGTCGGTGACGATCGCGATCTCGTACGGGCCGGACAGCACCGCCTCGCCGACCGCGGCGGCGTACCCGGTGAAGCGGGGGTGCTTGTCGACGATCGGCGCGACCGTGGCGAGGGCCGCCTCGGCCGCCTCCCGGTAGCTCGGCTCCCCGCTCAGCGCCGCGTACGTGGTCAGCGCCGCCACCAGCGCGGACAACCCGGACGGGGTGGCGTTGTCGGTCGGGTCGGCGGGCCTGGTGACGAGCCGCTCGGCGTCGTCGGCCGTGTCGTAGAAGCCGCCGTTGCTCGCGGCGAAGTGGGTCAGCGCGGCGTCCAGCAACCGGCCGGCCAGGTCGAGCCAGCGCCCCTCGCCGGTGAGCTGGTGCACCGCGCAGAACGCCTCGGCCACCGCGCCGTAGTCCTCCAGCACCCCGGCGGGCTCGCCCACCATGCCGTCCCGGGAGACCCGGCGCAGCCGCCCGTCCACCATGTGCCGCTCGGCCAGCACCTCCGCCGTACGCCGGGCGGCGAGCGCGGTCACCTCGTCGTCAGTGATCATGGCGTGCTCGGCGAGCGCGGTGACGGCCAGGCCGTTCCACGAGGCGACCACCTTGTCGTCGCGGGACGGCTGCGGGCGCTCGTCGCGGGCGGCGCGGAGCCGGGCTCGCACCCGCTCCCAGCGCTCGACCACGGCCGGGTCGGCGTCGTCGATGTCCCGCGCCAGCCGCAGCACGCTGGCGCCGTGCTCAAACGTCCCGTCTGACGTCACCTCGAAGAGGTCGGCCGCCCAGGCGCCGTCCTCGTCGCCGAGCACCTCGCGGAGCTGGGCGGGCGTCCAGGCGTACGTGGCGCCCTCGACGCCCTCGGTGTCCGCGTCCAGGGCGGAGGCGAGCCCGCCCTCGGGCGTACCCAGGCCGTCCAGCAGGAACGCGGCGGTCTCGGCGGCGACCCGGCCGGCGAGCGCGTCACCGGTCAGCCGCCACAGGTGCGTGTAGACCCGCAGCAGCAGCGCGTTGTCGTAGAGCATCTTCTCGAAGTGCGGCACGGTCCAGGTCGCGTCGACGGAGTAGCGGGCGAACCCACCGGCGAGCTGGTCGTAGATGCCGCCCCGGGCCATCGCCTCGGCGGTGTGCCGGACCAGTTCCAGGCTGGTCGGCGAGCCGGTGCGCTGGTGGTGCCGGAGCAGGAAGAGCAGGTTCATGTGTGGCGGAAACTTGGGGGCGCCCCCGAAGCCGCCGTGCCTCTCGTCGTACTCCCTGGCGAGTTGGAGCGCGGCGGTGTCGAGGATGTCCACGGTGAGCGGCGTGGTGGGGCCGCCGACGGCCTGCGCGCCGCCGATCGCCTCGACCACGGCGGCGCCCTGGCGTTGTACGGCGTCGCGCTGCTCGCGCCACGCGGTGGTGACGCTGTCCAGCAGGCGTACGAAGTTGGCCTTCGGGAAGTAGGTGCCGCAGAAGAACGGCTGCCCGTCGGGGGTGGCGAACACCGTCATCGGCCAGCCGCCCTGCCCGGTCATCGCCTGCGTGGCGGTCATGTAGACCGCGTCGACGTCCGGCCGCTCCTCCCGGTCCACCTTGATCGAGACGAAGTTGTCGTTCATGAGGCGGCCGACCGCCTCGTCCTCGAACGACTCGTGCGCCATCACGTGACACCAGTGGCAGGCCGCGTAGCCCACCGAGATCAGGACCGGCACGTCCCGGCGCCTGGCCTCCGCGAACGCCTCGTCGCCCCAGGGCCACCAGTCGACCGGATTGTCCGCGTGCTGGAGCAAGTACGGCGAGGTCGCGCTGCCGAGCCGATTCACCACTCCACCCTCTCACGCGTCCCGCACAGCGAACAGCACCGCGCCGGTGAGCAGGGCCGCGCCGGCGTACGCCGCCAGGAGGCCCAGCCCTTCCCACGGCTGGAGAAGCATGGTTTCCAGCCGCTCCGTCGCCTGGATGGACAGCCCGGCCGTCATTGGCGAGTACTTCAAGATCCACTCGGCGTATTTGCCGGTAAACAGCGACGTGAGCATCGGCAGGACGAACAGCGCGGTGAGCACCGCCGAGAGCGCCGCGGCGGTATGCCGGACGATCACTCCGACGCCATAGCTGAGCAGCGCGATGAGCAGGTAATACAGCACGGTGCCGCCGGCCGCCCGCAGGATCGGCTCGGTGCCCAGCGACAGTGGCCAGTAGCCGTTGGCGGTGGTGAATCCGTTGCCGATCAGGAGCGGGCGGCCGGCCGCCAGCGCCCCGAGCACCCCCACCGCGCCGGCCCCGGCCACCAGCGCGATGAGGACGCCGGCCTTGGCCGCGAAGACCACCCCCGGCGGGGCTCCGCGGCCAAGGTGCCTTTGATCGTCTGCGTGCCGTACTCAGCGGTAACCGCAAGCGTGGCGAGCACCACCACCGCGATCTGTCCAAGGTAGACACCGGCGAGGCTGTACCGGGCGATGTCCTCCCGGCACCCGGCCTCGGGGGCCAGGCACTCGGTCGGGACGCTCCAGGCGGTCAGCGCGCCGATCCCGGCGGTGCTCACCGCCAGCCCCAGCAAGAGCCAACCGGTGCTCTGCAAGGTCCGCAGCTTGGTCCACTCGGCACGCACCGCGGACCTCACGCGGTGTCGCGCTTGCGGATCAGCCAGTACGCCACGCCCAGCGCCACGGCCGCGTACGCGCACGTCACCCCGAACCCGGCCCACGGATTGACCCAGTTGTCCCACCGCTCCCGGGTCTGCTGCATGGCCAGTCCGGCGAGCGGGGTGAGCCGCTGCACCCACTTCTCCGCCTCCAACGGCAGGAACCCCGTGGCGATCCCCGGCACCACGGCGAGCGCGATGACCAGGACAATCGCGCTCGCCGCCCGGCGCAGGATCGCGCCGACACCGAGGCCGAAGAGCGCGATCACGGCAAGGAACGCGGCCGTGCCGAGGACCGCGCGCAGCACCGGCCAGTCGGTCAGCGACGGATCCGGGTACGCGGGCGCCTTGAAGCCGTGGTCGCGCTGGATCGGGCGAACGGCGTAGAGCGTTACCAAGGTCGCCACAAGCCCGCCGACGAACGTCAGGACGCCGAGCACCACCGCCTTCGCGAGGAGCACGCGACCGCGGCGCGGGCTCGCGGCGAACGTCGTACGGATGACGCCGGTCTTGAACTCGGTGGTGACGAACAGGACGCCCAGCACGATCGCGGCGATCATGCCGAGGTAGACGCCGCCGAGCCCGTTCCGGACGATGTCGTCGTCGCCCATCTCGGACGGCGGGATCTGCCGGATGTCGCCGAACCCGGTGACGGTGAAGGTCCCGCCCGACTCGCCGGCTTCGCCCCTGACCTCGGTGCCGTCCATGTACTGCAGCGGTCCGCCCACGCTCTCGCTCTGCCACGCTCCCGGCTGCCCCGTGCCGGCCGGTGTCAGGGTCACGCTGTCGAACGTGGCGGTGCTGGGATCGAAGGCATCGGTGACCGAGGTCTGGCCGGCGCGTTCCACGATGTACACGTCGGTGGAGGGCGATGCCGAGAACATGCCCACCGCGGCGGTCTGTGGCAGCGCCGGGAGGTCGATCGTGCCGACCTGCTCCCAGGCATTGCCGTTGGCCGACTCGTACCCGGTGATCGACGTTCCCGATCGGGTGAGGCGCAGCCAGATCGGTGTCCCCTTGTCGCTCCCGGCCGTGTCGGTCGTGAAGTTCGCCTGGAACCGCACGCCGTGGTCGGGGGTGACCATCATCGCCGCGTACGGCGTGTTCGGCTCGGTACTCTCCTTGATCATGATGCCGGCGCGCGCCCAGGGCCCGGTGTTCTCCTGGCTCACCACCCGGGCGGTGATCGTGCCGTCGCCGGCGAGCGGCTGGTGCATGAACTGGAACCGGTCGTCATAGGCCGGACCGGGGTTCGAGCCGGCGTCCGTGCTGCTGCCCTGCGCGCCGAGCAGGGAGAGCAGGATCGTCAGCGCCGCCGTCAGGAACAGGCACCACACCGTGCTGCGCACCGACACCAGCTTGGTCCACTCGCCACGCAGTACCTGGCCGAAGCCGTCCCTGGCCATCACGCCTCCCCCACCGTCGGCGTGTTGAACTCGACCGCGTCCCGGGTCAGCTCCATGTACGCCTCCTCCAGCGAGGCCCGGTGCTGGGCCAGCTCGGAGAACGTCAGGCCGCCACCGCTGAGCAGCGCGGCGATGCGCTCCGCCGACAGGCCGCGCACGGTGACCGTCTCCAGGTCGGTCGCCGCGACCGTCGCCCCGCGTTGGCGAGCACGGTCATCGCCTCCGACCGCTTGGACGTACGCAGGACGATCTGGTCGCTGGACGCGCTGGCGAGCAGGTCGCGGACGGTGGTGTCGGCGATGAGCCGGCCACGGCCCACCACGATGAGGTGATCGGCGGTGCCCTCCAGCTCGCCCATGAGGTGGCTGGAGACGAATACCGTGCGCCCCTGCGCCGCCAGCGACCTCAGGAACCCACGGATCCACTTGATGCCCTCCGGGTCGAGCCCGTTCACCGGCTCGTCGAACATCAGCACCGGCGGGTCGCCGAGCAGGGCGGCGGCGATGCCGAGCCGCTGCCGCATGCCCAGCGAATAGCCGCCCGCCCGCCGGCGCGCCGCCGAGGCGAGCCCGACCTGGTCGATCACCTCGTCCACCCGACCCTTGGACAGGCCGTTGTAGTGCGCCATCCACAGCAGATGGTCGCGGGCGCGGCGGCCCGGGTGGATCGCCGACGCGTCCAGCAGCGCGCCGACCTCGCACAGCGGGTTACGCAGCGTCCGGTACGGCTGGCCGCCGACGAGGGCGCTGCCCGCGTCGGGGGCATCCAGCCCGAGAATCATGCGCATCGTGGTCGACTTGCCGGCGCCGTTCGGGCCGACGAAGCCGGTCACCTCGCCGGGCTTCGCGGTGAACGACAAATCGTCCACGGCGACGGTGCGCCCGTAGTGCTTTCTCAGCCCACGAGCTTCGATGGTTGCTGCCATGCTGGTGAGGTTAGGAAGGCGGTCGATGCCGGGGCGTCCCGCTGCGGCGCCGTCTTTGCCGGCACCAGATCCCCCACACGGGGGACGCTGACCCACGGTGGCCTTCGGACAATGACGTACGTGAGCCGTACTGTCGTCGACCGCGCGATGGCGGCGGGTCGGCGGGTCAACCGCGCACCCGACTGGCCGCTGGTCGCCGCGGCGATCCTCGGCCTGATCTCCATGATGGAGGTGGCCGCCCGCGGGGCGCAGGGCCCGGACGACACCGTGCAGCTGTCGTTCGCCCTCCTTTGCGGCCTGGGCGCGACGATGCCGCTCGCCCTCGTGCGGGCCAGCGCGCTGGCCGCCGCCGCGCTGGCCACCACCGCGACGTTCCTCACGCTGGTCAGCAGCCTCCCATTGACGTACGGCGGCGCGATCGCCCAGTTGGCCGTCCTGTACGTGCTGGGCCTGCGGCACACCCGCCGGGTCTCGCTGCTGGTCGTCCTCCCTTTCATCGGGTACGCCGTCGTGGTGGCCAGCGGGTTCTCCGTGATCCTGCTCGGCGCGACGGCGGGCGCGCTCGGCCTCGGCCACGCCCGGCGGATCCACGGCGACCTGCGCGACCGCGACGCGCGCCGGCGCGTCATGGAGGACTCGCTGCTGGAGCACGCGGCCCGCGGCGAACGAGCCCGGATCGCCCGCGAGCTGCACGACGTCGTCGCGCACCACATCTCGATGATCGCGGTGCAGGCGGAGACCGCCCGGCTCACCACGCCCGGCATGCCCACCGAGGGCGCCCAGCGGTTGAGCGCCATCGGGGACACCGCGCGTACCGCCCTGACCGAGATGCGCCGGCTGCTGGGCGTGCTCCGCGAGGACGCCGGCACCGTCCCCGACCGCCGGCCGCAGCCGGGTCTCCAGCAGCTCAACGAGCTGATCGACGAGGCGCGGGCGTCCGCCGGGGCGAGCACCCGGCTCATCGTGCACGGCCACGTCGTGCCGCTGGACCCGGGCATCGAGCTCACCGCGTACAGGATCGTGCAGGAGGCGCTGACCAACGCCCGGCGGCACGCGCGCGGCGCCGCCGTGGACGTCGAACTGGACTACACCGACGACGCCCTGCACCTGCGCATCCGCGACAACGGCCCGGGCCCGCCGACCACCGCGGCGGCGAGCGGGCACGGCCTGCTCGGCATGCGCGAGCGGGCGGCGATGGTGGGCGGCACGCTGTGGACCGGGCCGGCGCCGGCCAGCGGGTTCCTCGTGTCGGCGGTGCTGCCGGTGGTCTCGTCATGAGCGCGATCAGCATCGTCGTGGTGGACGACCAGGAGGTCGTGCGTGCCGGGTTCGCCGCGCTGCTCGACACGCAGCCGGACTTCACCGTCGTGGGAAGCGCCGCCGACGGTGCCGAGGCGGTACGCCTCTGTGGCCGGCACGACCCCGACGTCGTGCTCATGGACGTACGCATGCCGGTGATGGACGGCATCGAGGCCACCCGCCGGATCGTCGCCACCGGCTCGGCCCGGATCCTCATGCTCACCACCTTCGACCTCGACGAGCACGTGTACGACGCGCTGAGCGCAGGGGCCAGCGGCTTCCTGCTCAAGGAGGTGACCGCCGAGCGCCTGTTCGACGCCGTACGCGTGGTGGCCGCGGGCGAGGCGCTCCTGGCCCCGACCGTCACCCGGCGGCTCATCGACGAGTTCGCCCGGCTGCGCCCCCGCCCTCGGCAGGCGACCCACCTGCGGGTGCTGACCCCACGCGAGACCGACGTGCTGCGCCTCATCGCCGAAGGGCTGTCCAACACCGAGATCGCCGAACGCCTCGTGGTGAGCGAGGAGACCGTCAAGACCCACGTGAGCCGGGTGCTCGGCAAGCTCGGGCTGCGCGACCGCACCCAGGCGGTGGTGACCGCGTACGAATCTGGACTGGTTGTGCCGCGTTCGAGTCGCTGAGTAGTCATTCTGCCGTCAACTTCGCATGTGAGCCTCATTTCATGAAGAGGCTCCGGGCCGCTGTCACCAACCCCTGGCTGGGTTTCATCGTGCTCGCGGCGAGCGTGGTGGTATCGGTGTGGAGCATCTCCACCATCCCGGAGGCGTCGCCGCTGCCGGTGCTGCTCGGGCTGCTGCCCTGGACGGTCGGCAAGTACGTGCTGTGCCCGCTGCGCTGGCACGCGCTGTCGATGGGCGGGCAGAGCCGCTGGTGGCACATGCGCGCGTACGCCGAGAGCGAGCTGCTCGGCCTGGCCTCCCCGGTGCACGCCAGCGCCGACCTGTGGCGGGTGCACCGCCTGCACCAGACCGGCCTGGGTCGCGGGCTCGCCGTCGCCGAGGTGGCCCTCGACCGGGTGATCGGCGTCGGCGGGATCGCGCTGGGCGTTGTGCTCGCCGGCGTGACGCTCCCCTGGCACGTGCTCCTCGCGTTCGGGGCGGTCGCTCTCGGCGCCGCCGTCGCCGTGCTGCTCGTACGCCGCTGGCGCCCCGACCTGTTCAACCGGCGCCCGCTGCCCAGCCCTCGGGTCCTCGCCCTCGGCCTGGGCATCTCCCTGACGTACCAGGCGGGTGTCGCCGGGCTGATCCTCGGCTCGGTGATCGGCGTGGGCAGCGACGTGACCCTGCTGGGCCTGGTCACCGTCTTCGCGGCGAGCCAGCTCGCCAGCATCCTGCCCCGGATCGGCGGCGCCGACCCGCACAACGCGGCGCTGGCGGTGGGCCTGACCTCGCTCGGCGTCCCGTGGCCGGCCGCCATCGGGGCGGTCTCCCTGGTAGCCGTGGTGCCCTGGCTCCCGGCGTTGCTCCTCGGCGGCACCAGCTTCGCGGCCCGCCGCATCGCCGCTCTCCTCCCCGTCGCCCTAACCCCCCGCCCGAGCCCGCTAACGCCTCGCCCCCGCTAACGCCTCGCCCCCGCTGACGCCTCGCCCCGCGCCCGCCTCGCCGCCGCGCGTCGATCAAGGACTTTTCCGTCGATCAAGGGCATACGGTCGTGGATAGGAGATCAAAGCACGACCATTCGCCCTTGATCGACGCGGAAGTCCTTGATCGATGCGCGCAGGAGGCGGGAGAGGTCGGAGGTGCGCCGGGTTAGGAGGCGCCGTCGGCGCGGAGGGGTAGATCTGGGCCTGGGCCGAGTCGAGCAGGGACCGCAGCACCGCCGCGATCTTGTCGGCGGGCATGGGCTTGAAGAAGTGGTAGCCCTGGGCGGCGCTGCATCCGAGCGCCGCGAGGGCGGCCCGCTGGTCCGCCGTCTCCACGCCCTCGGCCACCACGCGCAGGCCGAGCTGGTGTCCAAGCGCCACGGTGGTGTGCACGATCGCCGCCGCCGCGTGCGAGTCGGCCATCGTACGGACGAAGGACCGGTCGATCTTGACCTCGTCGACCGTGACCCGGGTCAGGAACGTGAACGAGGAGAACCCGGTGCCGAAGTCGTCGACGGACAGCTGTACGCCCAGGTCGCGGAGCGCGGCGAGCACCTCGTCGATCACCTCGAGCTCGCTGAGCACCACGGTCTCGGTGATCTCCAAGACCAGCCGCCGGGCAGGTACGCGGTGCCGGCGCAGCAGCTCGGCGATGTCGGCCGGCAAGTGGGGATCAAGCAAACTGCGGGCCGAGAGGTTGACCGAGATCGGCACGTCCAGGCCCTGGTTGGCCCACTCGGAGGCCACAAACAGCGCCTGGTCGACCACGTACCGGGTGAAGCGCGCCAGCAGGTCGCTGCCCTCGACCGCGCGGACGAAGTCGCCCGGGGTGAGCGTGCCGCGCCGGGGGTGGCGCCAGCGGATCAGCGCCTCGACGCCGGTCGGCGCGCCGGTGCTCAGGTCGACGGCGGGCTGGAGCGCGAGGACGAGCTGGTCGTCGGTGTCGAGCGCCTCGTGCAGCTCGGCGATCAGGGCGAGCCGGTCGGTGCTGGCCTCGTCCTTGGCGCTGTCGTACCAGGCGAGGTTGCCGCCGCCCTCCTTCGCCTGGTACATGGCGTTTTCGGCGCGGCGTACCAGCTCGGCCATGTCGGCGGAGCCGGCCGGCGCGACGACCACGCCGATCGACGCCTCGACCGACATCAGTACGCCGGCCACCTCGGTCGGGGTCGCCAGCCGCTCGATGATCTCGCGGGCCCGGCGCAGCGCCACCGGCATCGGCGACGACCGGTCGCCACCGTCTCCCAGCTCGGTCACCAGCAGCGCGAACTCGTCGCCGTCGAGCCGCGCCAACAGCTCGCCGTCTTCGGTCAGCGCACCCAGCCGGGCCGCCGTCGCCTGCAACAGCTCGTCGCCGGCGGCGTGGCCGAGGGTGTCGTTGACCTCCTTGAAGTGGTCGATGTCGAGCAGCAGCAGGGCGACCGGCGTCTCGCGCTCCACCCGGCGCAGCGCGGCGTCACCCTTGAAGAGCAGCGCGGTGCGGTTGACCAGCTTGGTCAGCGGGTCGTGGACCGCCTCGTACGTCGAGCGGTCCGTCAGGATCTGGAGCTGGCGGTGCGTCGCGGCGTCGTGCAGGGCGGACGCCAGCGCGTCGGCGAAGGCGGAGAGCGCCATCTGGTCGCGGGTGCCCGGCTCGACCGACCGCGGGAACCGCACCCGCAGCTCGCCGACCAGCACCCCGGCGACCGCCAGCGAGCGGACCCCGGCCTGCTCGCCGCCGTCCGACTCGGCGCGCGCCGGGGGCTCGCTGAGGTCGGTCTCGGCGAGCGGCCCTACCGAGTCGCGGTGGTAACGCCGGCGGATCCCGTCGGGGCGCTGCACGTCGACCTCGACACGCTCGGCACCGAAAAGGGCCAGCGCCCCGCTGACCCCCGCCGCCGCCACCGCGCGCTCGTCAAGCCGATTGAGCTCCTTGGTGGCCCCCGCGAACCGCTCCCACAGGCGCCGCTCCTCGTCGGCGCGGAGCCGGTGGCCGTACGTCTGCTGGAGCAGCCAGAGCACCGGGGGCAGGAGCAGCAGCCAGCGCAGATCCCGGTCGATCATCGTGACGACGACCAGCCCCACGAACACGTTGCCCACGAACATCAGCAGCTTGCCGCGCAGGGCGCGCAGGAAAAGCGGGCCCAGCGGGCGGCCCTGTCGCAGCGACAGCGTCAGCGCCGCGAGCCATCCGGTCACCAGGAGGTACGTCAGGGAGCCGAGCGCCAGCGCGCCGGCCAGGATCGGGGTGAGCCGGGCCTCGAACGGGTCACCGACCATCGTGGTGACGCTGACCGCGACCGCCACGGCGGCGGTGAGCGAGCCGGCGATGTGGACTATCTCCAACGACGTACGCCGGTCGGAGAAGACCGACAGCAGGACCCAGGCCGCCAGGGCGCCGGCGAAGGTCGCGGCCGGGAGCCACGCGGCAGGCGCCAGGTAGAGCCCGATGATCAACGCGGCCTCGCCCCAGGAGACGCTGACCGTGCCCGCCGCCACCCGGAAGCGCAGCCGGGCCAGCTGGGCCACGGCGAGCACGCCGGTGGCGATGCCGAGCCGGGCCAGCGGCGACAGCTGATCGTCGGCGGGCACGGCGGCCGGCTGGAACAGGCCGACGACCGCGGCCGAGAGCGCCGCCAGGAGTACGACGAGGGTAAGCACGCGGACCCGGCCCGGAGTGGCGCCGAACCCACGCGGGCCCGTCACGGGTATCCTCCAACCGCCGCCGGCCGGAAGATCACGGCGGACCGGGGGGACAAGCTCGACCGGAGCAAAAGGGAGAAACCGCAGCGAGTATGCATCTGCGCCCCCTTCAGCCCGCGGCCCTTGGGGACAATGGCCCCCCGGCGAGGCTAAGCCAAACCGGTTAGCCGCAACAGGGGGTGCCGGGTCGGTTTCGCCATGAACTGGCAACACCCGCCAACAAAGGCGGCCGATCCGGACACTGGGAGCGCTCTACGCCTAACAACACGGTCAGGCGTGGTCCCCGCGATCTGTCGGATCTTGGACAGTTTCCCGGGACTCAGGAGTCGAGCCCTCTGGATCTTGCCCCGGAAACTTGCCGGGGAGCCGCCGGAGGCGAGTGTTCATGTTGCGGATGAGCAAGACCGTCGCGATCCCCAGCAGCACGATGATGAAGAGCCCCATCGGCCCGGCCAGGCCACCGGAGCGGGTGTCGCCGAAGTTGTTCTCCGCGAGCACCTGTGCAGCCGTGAACATAACTACACCGTACGCCCGGCCTCCCGCACGCCCGCGAAGAGGTCGGTCTCCGGAAGCGAGCCGTCGACCAGCGACCTGGCGAGCTCGAAGTCCTCGGTCGGCCAGACCTTCCGCTGCACGTCCAGCGGCGCCCGAAACCACGGCCCGTCCGGGTCGACCTGCGTGGCGTGCGCCCGCAAAGCGTCGTCGCGCACCGCGAAATAGTCCGCGCACTCGACCCGCGTCGTGATCCGGTGCCCCATGTCGGTGCCCTCGTCGGTCCAGCTGTTGAGCATCTCCTCGTACGGCGATTCGAGGCCGGCGGCGACCATGCCCTCGTGCAGAGCCCGGAACTTCGCCCGGGTGAACGAGTGCTGGTAGTAGAGCTTGAGCGGCTGCCACGGTTCGCCCAGCCCGGGGTACTGCTCGGCGTCGGCGGCCCCGTCGAACGCCACCACGCTGATCTTGTGGCACATGATGTGGTCGGGGTGCGGGTAGCCGCCGTTCTCGTCGTACGTCAGCACGACGTGCGGCCGGAACTCCCGGATCAGCCGCACCAGCGGGCCGGCGGCGGCCTGCACGTCCTGGAGCGCGAAGCAGCCATCCGGCAGCGGCGGCAGCGGGTCGCCCTCGGGTAGCCCGGAGTCGACATACCCCAACCACGCCTGGTCGACGCCCAGGATCGCCCGGGCCGCGGCCATCTCCGCCTTGCGGATCTCCGCGATGTTGTCCCAGACGTCCGGGCGGTCCATCTTCGGGTTGAGCACGCTGCCGCGCTCCCCACCCGTACACGTCGCGACCAAGACCTGGACGCCGTCGGCCGCGTATTTGGCCATGGTCGCCGCGCCCTTGCTGGACTCGTCATCGGGATGGGCGTGGACCGCCATCAGACGAAGCTGCTCTGCCACGTAAAAATCTCCCCCGCCACCTGCCGGACCTCGAAATCGCGCCGGCTGCGAAGATGGTTACCGAACGGACTAAGCCATTCTGGCCGATGGCTACGACAACAACCGTAGGAGACCGCGCCCGGTGACCGAGACGCACGCCACAACCACGCCCGGCGCGCCGGTGTTCCCGCCCGGCCGCTACGGCCGCCGGCGGGCCCCGCACCGCCGCCGCCCATGGGTGTTGGCGCTGCTCGTCGTCGGGGCCCTGGCCGCCGGCGGCGCGCTGGCCGCGCGCCTCTACAGCCAGTACGGCGACCCGACGTACGACGCGCAGGTGCTCACCTACACCGACATCACCGACGCCCAGGTCGTCATCGAGTTCCGGGTGAACGTCCCGGCCGGCGAGGAGGCCATCTGCGTCCTGCGGGCCCGGTCCCGGGACGGTGCGGAGGTCGGCAAGCAGGAGGTCCGGGTGTCGGCGGCACCCGGCGAGACCCGGCCGGTACGGACGCAAACGCTGGCCACAAGCGCCCGCCCGGTGAGTGGCGAAGTGCTCCGTTGTCGGGCCGCTTAGACCGAAAAGGCTGATCCGGTTCAGTCCCGCAAAACTCGGTTAATTTCCGTGGTGTCGTCCGCTGGTAAGTTGGTAGTTCTACCTTGTTCGCCCATTAGCCCCACGGAGGAGATCGTCTGTGTCCAGCACCGACCGCGAGGCGCCCGCCACCTGGCTGTCTCAGGACGCGTACGACCGCCTGCAGGCCGAGCTCAACGAGCTGATCGCGGCCCGTCCGGCGATGGCCGCCGAAATCAACGCGCGGCGTGAAGAGGGCGACCTGCGCGAGAATGGCGGCTATCACGCCGCCCGCGAAGAGCAGGGAAAGGCCGAAATGCGGATCCGGCAACTCCAGGAGTTGCTGCGCACCGCGCAGGTGGGCGAGGCGCCCAACGCCGACAAGGTCGCGCCCGGCACCGTCGTCACGATCCACTTTGACGACGACACGGACGACACCGAGACGTTCCTGCTCGGGTCGCGCGAGATCGCCGCCACCACAGACCTGACCGTCTACAGCCCCGAATCCGCCCTCGGCCAGGCAATTCTCGGCGCCGGCACCGGGCAGACGGTCACCTACACCGCGCCGAGCGGCGCCGACATCAAGGTCACGGTGGTGGGCTTCGAGCCGTACGGCGGCTAGGGCGCCTTAAGGGAAACGCACGGGGTAACCGCTGGCCCGTAGCGCCTCGACGAGTTTGTCGGAGTGCTCCGGGCCGCGCGTCTCGATGGACAGCGCCACCTCGACCTCGCCCAGCCGCAGGCGCGGGTTCTGCCGGGTGTGCAGGACGTCGATGACGTTCACGCGGTGCTCGGCGATCTGCGCCAGCAGCAGCGCGAGCTGGCCCGGCCGGTCCGGGCAGCGCACGGTGAAGCGCAGGTAGCGACCGGCTGCCGTGAGCCCGTGCTCGATCACCCGAAGCAGCAGGAGCGGGTCGATGTTTCCGCCGGACAGCACCGCGACGACCGGCGGCTCGACCCGTACCGCGCCGGACATCAGCGCCGCCACGCCCACCGCCCCGGCCGGCTCGACCACCAGCTTGCACCGCTCCAGCAGCATCAGCAGCGCCCGCGAGATGTCTTCGTCGGTGACCGTCACGACGTCGTCGACCAGCTTGCTGACGTGCGCGAACGTGATGTCGCCCGGGCAGCCGACGGCGATCCCGTCCGCGATCGTGCTCAGCTCCGGCAGCCGGACCGGCGAGCCGGCCGCCAGCGACGGCGGATAGGCCGCGGCGCCCGTCGCCTGCACCCCGATCACGCGTACGTCGGGCCGGATCGCCTTCGCGGCGACCGCGATCCCGGACAGCAGCCCGCCGCCGCCCAGCCCGGCGACGATCGTCCGCACGTCCGGGCACTGCTCCAGGATCTCCAACGCGACGGTGCCCTGCCCCGCTATCACGTCCGGGTGGTCGAACGGGTGGATCAGCACCGCACCGGTCCGCTCCGCGAACTCCTTCGCCGCGACCAGCGAGTCGTCCACTGTGTTCCCGGCGAACTCGATGTGGGCGCCGTACCCCTTGGTGGCCGACACCTTCGGGATGGGCGCGCCCACCGGCATGAACACGGTCGACGCGGCGCCGAGCAGGCCGGCGGCGAGCGCCACCCCCTGGGCGTGGTTGCCGGCGCTGGCGGCGACCACGCCGCGGGCGCGCTCCTCGGGCGAGAGCCGGGCGATGCGCACGTAGGCGCCGCGGACCTTGTAGGAGCCGGCGCGCTGGAGGTTTTCGCACTTGAGCCACGCTGGGCCGCCGAGCGCCGCGGACAGCGGGCGCGACGGCTCCAGCGGGGTGGTGCGCACGACGTCGCCGAGCAGCTCCCGGGCCGCCTGGACGTCGGCGAGACTTAGCAGGTCACTCACTGGTCGATCGTCGCACCCGCACGGGGCCAGGTCGGAGCGTGTCGCCGCCACGGTGCCGCCATCTCGAACTGCCCCGCGACCGCGAGCTGCAGCAGCTCCGACCCGGGCGGGCCGACCAGCTGCACGCACACCGGCAGCCCGTCCGGGCGCAGCCCCACCGGCACGACCAGGGCGGGCAGGCCGGCGATGTTCCACGGCGCGGCGTACGGGGCGTACCGGATATTGGCGATCATGTTCGCCCGCCAGGACCGGCGCGACCAGCCGTCCGCGCGCGGCGGCACGCTCGCCAGCGCGGGCGTGAGCATCAGGTCGACGCCGTGGTCGCTGAAGAAGCCGATCGACCGCTCGCGCCACGCCGTGCGGTCGGCCTCCCGGACGTACCCGCGGCGTAGTGCCCACGCGCCGAGCGCGACGTGCCGGCGGCTGCGCGGCTGCAGCGTGGCCCGGTCGAGGCCGGCGGCCTCGGCGTCGCGGCACGCGGCCGCGAACCACGTGGCCAGGCCGCGCAGCCCCAGCGACGTCGGATAGACCGGGTCCGCGGCCACGGCGTCATGGCCCGCGGCCACCAGCAGCCGCGACGCCGCTGCGACAGCGTCGCGGTTGGGCTTGTCCAACCGCGTTCCGAGTACGGGGGACCGCAGTGACACCGCGACCTTGAGGCGCTGGGGCTCGACCAGCTTTTCCGGGCGGCGACCGGCGAGCACCGCCAACCCGACGGCGGCGTCGGCGACGGTGGTGGCGAGGATGCCCTGCTCGGTGAGGCCGTACCAGTCGTCGGCGCCGAGCTGGCACGGCACCACGCCCCGGCCCGGCTTGATCCCGACCAGGCCGCAGCAGGCGGCCGGGATGCGGATCGAGCCGAGCCCGTCGTTGCCGTGCGCGAACGGCACCATGCCGGACGCGACCGCCGCCGCCGCGCCGCCCGACGACCCGCCCGGCGTGCGGTCGGTGCGCCACGGGTTGCGGGTCGCGGCGGTCTCGTCGTCCGTCGTCGCCCACAGCCCCAGCTCGGGCATGCGCGTCACGCCGACGACGACCGCGCCCGCACCGCGCAGCCGGCGTACGACCTCGTGGTCCTCCTCGGCGACCGGGCCGCGGGCCGCTGCCGAGCCGTTCCACGTCGGTACGCCGGCGAGCGCGGTGTTCTCCTTGACCGCGACCGGCACGCCGGCCAGCGGCAGGTTGGCCAGGTCCTCTTCCTCGTCGACCTTTTCCGCCTCGACGATCGCCTCGCCCCCGCGCACCACGCGGAACGCGGACAGCACGGGATCAGCGGCCGCGATGTGATCGAGGTGGTCGGCCACGACCTGCGTCGCGGACGTGTCGCCGCGGCGTACGGCGCGGGCGATCTGCTTGGCGGTCGCGCCGACCCACGTCTCCTGCACGGCCCCTCCTGCGTCTATTTCGGATCAGCCGAGAGCCTGCTCCAGATCCGCGAGTAGGTCGTCGGCCGTCTCGATGCCGACAGACAGTCGCACGAGATCCGAGGGAACTTCAAGCGGCGAGCCGGCGGCGCTCGCGTGTGTCATCTGACCGGGGTGCTCGATCAGGGATTCCACCCCGCCGAGCGACTCGGCGAGCGTGAAGAGCTTCGCCCGGTTGCAGATCTCCACGGCGTGCTGCTCCCCGCCCGCGGCGGCGAACGACACCATCCCGCCGAACCGGCGCATCTGCTTCGCCGCGGTCTCGTGGCCGGGGTGTTCGGGCAGGCCCGGGTAGTAGACCCGGCGCACCTTCGGGTGGCTGTGCAGGTACGCCGCGATCCGCTCGGCGTTGTCGCAGTGCCGGTCCATGCGTACGCCGAGGGTGCGCACCCCGCGCATGGTCAGCCAGGCGTCGAACGGGCCGGCGATGGCGCCCATGGCGTTCTGGTGGAACTTGAGCTCGTCACCGAGGCCCGGGTCGGCGACGACGAGCGCCCCGCCGATCACGTCCGAGTGGCCACCGACGTACTTGGTGGTGGAGTGGACGACCACGTCGGCGCCCAGGGCGAGCGGCTGCTGCAGGTACGGCGACGCGAACGTGTTGTCGACGACGAGCAGCGCCCGCTTCTCCCGGGCCAGCCCGGCCAGCCCCGCGATGTCGGCGATGTTGAGCAGCGGGTTGGTCGGCGTCTCCACCCAGATGATCTTCGTCTGGTCGGTGACCGCCTGGCGGACAGCGTCGACGTCCGAGATCCGCGCCGCCGTCCAACTCAGCCCCCAGCGCTCGGCGACCTTGGCGAACAGCCGGTACGTCCCGCCGTACGCGTCGTCGGGGATCACTACGTGGTCGCCCGGCCGGCACACCGTACGCACGACGGTGTCCTCGGCGGCCAGCCCTGACGCGAACGCCAGCCCGCGGCGCCCCCTTCGAGGGCGGCGAGGCACTCCTGCAGGGCGTCCCGGGTGGGGTTGCCCGAACGGGCGTACTCATACCCCTCCCGCGGCGCCCCGACGGCGTCCTGCGCGAAGGTGCTGGTCTGGAAGATCGGCGGAATGACGGCACCGGTCCGCGCCTCAGGCTCCTGGCCGGCGTGGATGGCGAGCGTCTCAAACCCGTACGTCATTACGCCGAGGCTAGTCCCCCACACCCCCACTCGCCCTGCCCCGCGCCGAGACCCCGCCGATCGGCCCCCTCCCCGCCGATCAACGCCTCGCCCGCCGATCAAGGCCCTGCCCGCCGATCAAGGCCCTGCCCGCCGATCAAGGGCAAACGGCCGTGCTTTGATCTCCAATCCACGACCATCTGCCCTTGATCGACGCAAAAGTCCTTGATCGACGCGGGCCAAGAGCGCGGCCCGGCGCGCGGTCGGACCGCGCGGCAGGCGCGGGCGGCCCCAGCGCGGGCGGATGGGGTGAGTGAGCGGTAACGGGGCGGCCGGGAGGGCGGCTCAGTCGGCCAGGACGACGCCGGTGGCGGCGGCGATGCCCTCCAGGTAGCCGCGGGCGCGCTCGGCCTTCGGGTAGCGGCACACAAGCTCCCAGAAGCGGGCGTTGTGGCTCGGCACCACGAGGTGGGTGAGCTCGTGCAACAGCACGTAGTCGATCACCCAGTCGGGCATCTCCTGGATGCGGTGCGAGATCCTGATCGTGCGGTCGGCCGGGGTGCAGGAGCCCCAGCGGCCGCTCTGGTTGGTCACCCAGCGCACGCTGGCGGGGACGACGATCCGGGTGTGCTCGGCGAGGTAGCGGCCGATCAGCCGGCGGGCCCGGACCAGCAGCTCGTCGTCGGAGCGGCTGAGCCGCTCCTCGCGGGCGGCGAGCCGGGCGAGCATCTTGTCGACCCACTCGGTCTCTTCGGCCCGGGAGAACTGGTCGGGGATGAGGACGACCACGCGCTCGCCGTCGCGATACGCGGACACCGTGCGTCGCCGGCGCTGGCTGCGCCGTACCTCGACGACTGGCTTGCGCGCCCCAGCCATTACTGGCCCGCGCAGCCCCGGGCAACGTTCACGATGGCACGCTAATGCGTACGTGCCAGGTGGCCGCAAGAGCCAACACGGCGGGGTGCGCCGGAAACCTTCTCTTTAGTGGCTTTATGTCCAGAAAATTTCTTCCCCGAGAGGGCTCCCCCGCTACCGAAGGTGATCATTTAGGGGTCCTAACAAGCGTTACTTCTGACCGGTTCCTCCGGCGTGTCCCGGCGAACCTGACTTATCCGGTAGATTCCGGCATGCACACTCACGTCGTCGGCTTCCTCACAATGTCGACGCGTCGTTGACATGGAACTGCCCGGACCTGGGTAGGGTCCGGCGGGAGCGGCGGTCACACGCGTGGCCGCGGAGGAGTCTCAAAGCCGGCGTCTGCGGGCGTCGACCGGGGGACGCGCCGGATTCTCGAACCGGCACATGAGTACGAGGAGGGGCACCGTGGCCACCAAGACCCAGACCTACAACGGCTACTGCGTCAAGTGCAAGGAGAAGCGGGACTTCGAGGGCACCGTCGAGGTGTCGAAGACCGGGATGAACATGGCAAAGGGGAAGTGTCCCGTCTGCGGCACGACGGTCAACCGGATCCTCGGCAAGGCCAAGTAACGCGACGCTATGGCGAGGGGGCGGCCGGTTTCGGCCGCCCCCTCGCCGTTTGACGCCCGGTGATGTCCAGCCGCCGACACCCGCGCGACCCACGCTGTGGATAACCCACCAAAGGCTGTGGATAACCCTGGGTGGGGCGGTATTCACCTGTGGACAACGAACGACGGAACGCAAGGCAACGGTGACAGCGTGTCATTCCATGACGGCCATCCCGCGCCCCACGCTCCTGCCCGGCCTGCACCGCCTCTGGCGTGACCGGCACACCCTCCAGCTCGGCCTCGACCCGGCTCGGGCGGTGTTGCTGGAGGTGGCCAACCCCAGCGCCGTACGGCTGCTCGACCTCCTCGACGGGACCCGACCCGAGCGGGCGGTCATCGACCACGCTCCCAAGATCGGCGTCACCCGCGAGGACGCCCGGCTCCTGCTGGAGACCCTCCGCGCCGCGGGCCTGATCGTCAGCGGGCACAGCCTGCTGCCGGCCACCCTCCCCGAGCCGGTACGCCGGCGGCTGTCGGCCGAGGCGGCCGCCCTCGCCCTGCGCGGCACCGACGTGCCCGCCACGCCGGCCCAGATCCTGCGCCGCCGGGCCGCGGCGCGGGTGCTGGTCGCGGGGCGCAGCCGGCTGGCGGCGCCGCTCGCCGTCACGCTGGCCCAGGCCGGCGTGGGCCACGTGCAGCCCGCGCTGACCGGGCTGGTCGACCCGGTGGACGCCGCGGGCGTACCGCTGGTCGCCAGCGACGTACGGCGTACCCGCACCGCGGCGGTGATCGACGCGATCGAGCGCAGCGCCCCTGGCACGGAGACCCGCCCGATCCCGCGCGGCCGGGCGTCGCTGGTCGTCCAGGCCGGCTCCGACCGTCCCGCCGCGCTCCTGGCGGCCGGCTTCGCCCAGCGGCGGCAGGCCCACCTCCTGATCGGCGTACGGGACGGCGTGGCGGTGGTGGGCCCCCTCGTACGCCCCGGCGGCGCGCCCTGCCTGAACTGCCTGGAGCTGCACCGCCAGGATCGCGACCCGCAGTGGCCGGCCCTAGCCGCCCAGCTCGCCGGCGAGGGGCAGCCGGAGCCGTGCAGCGCGCCGACCCTGCTGGCCGCGGCGGCGTACGCGGCCGGTGAGGCCCTGGTCTACCTCGACGGGCAGGAGCCGGACACGCTCGGCGCGGCGATCGAAATCAGTGCACCCGGCCGGCTGCGTCGCCGCGCCTGGCCACCCCATCCGGCGTGCGGATGTGCGCGATCCCGAACATTCACAGCCGTCAGATCCTCGGGGCGTCGGTAACAATGATCCGGTGACCGATATCCCGCGCCGGGCAGTTACCCGGACCGCCAGGCTCGCCGCACTGCCGCTCGGGTTCGCCGGGCGGACCGTCCTCGGCCTGGGCAAGCGGGTCACCGGGCTCGCCTCCGAAGTCATCTCCGCCGATATCCAGCAGCGCACGGCCGAGCAGCTTTTCAGCGTGTTGGGCCAGCTCAAGGGCGGCGCGATGAAGTTCGGCCAGGCGCTGTCGGTGTTCGAGGCGGCGCTGCCGGACGAGCTGGCCGGGCCGTACCGGCAGGCGCTGACCAAGCTGCAGGAGGCCGCGCCGCCGCTGCCGGCCGCCAGCGTGCACAAGGTCCTGGCCGCCCAGCTCGGCGGGGACTGGCGGGCGAAGTTCCTGGAGTTCGACGACACCCCCGCCGCGGCCGCCAGCATCGGGCAGGTGCACCGGGCGGTCTGGAAGAAGGGCCGCCGGCCGGTCGCGGTGAAGGTGCAGTACCCCGGCGCGGGCGATGCCCTGATCTCCGACCTCAAGCAGCTTTCCCGGCTGGGCAGCATGTTCCGGGTGATCCAACCGGGTCTCGACATCAAGCCGCTGCTCGCCGAGCTGCGCGACCGGATCACCGAAGAGCTGGACTACGAGCTGGAGGCCGAGTCCCAGCGCGCCTTCGCGAAGGCGTACGCGGACGACGACGAGATCTTCGTGCCGGACGTGGTCGCCGCCGCCCCGCGGGTGCTGGTCACCGACTGGGTGGACGGCACACCGCTCTCCAAGATCATTAGTGACGGTACCGAGGACGAGCGCGACCAGGCCGGGCGGTTGATGGCCACGCTGCACTTCTCGGCGCCGGAACGGGTGGGTCTGCTGCACGCCGACCCGCATCCGGGCAACTTCCGGCTGCTGGCGGACGGCCGCCTGGGCGTGATCGACTTCGGCGCGGTGGCGAGGCTGCCCGGGGGCCACCCGGAGCCGGTCGGCCGGCTGGCCCGGCTCGCGCTCGCCGGCGACGCCGAGGGAGTGCTGGCCGGACTCCGGGACGAGGGCTTCATCAAGCTGGACGACGCCATCGACGCGCAGGCCGTGCTGGACTTCCTGCTGCCGATGCTGGCACCGCTGGCCGAGGAGGAGTTTCGCTTCACCCGGCCCTGGCTGCGGGCGGAGGCGGCCCGGCTGGGCAGCCCGAAGAGCCCGGCCTACCAGCTCAGCCGGCATCTCAACCTGCCGCCGAGCTACCTGCTCATCCATCGGGTGACGCTCGGGTCGATCGGCGTCCTGTGCCAGCTCAACGCCAGGGCGCCGTACCGCGCGATCGTGGAGAGGTGGCTACCGGGGTTCGCCCCGGTCCCCTGACGAGGACCGGGGCGACATTTCCCTAGGTAGCGGGCTTATTGCGTGCCCAGCTCGCGGGCCGCCTGGCGGCGGGCCTGCATCGCGATGCGGTGGGCGGATCGGGTTGCCTCAGAGCTCGTGGTCGTGCCGGCCTGAGGCCGACGCATTCGAGCCCGGGACAACGCTTCGTGGAGTAGCTGATGCATTTCGGTTGCTCCAATTCGGGAAGGTACGTGTGCGCTGATCGGGTTCATGTCAGGCCGCCAGCCGGACCGTGTTGCGCGACTCGGCGAGCCCGTTGGCCGCCATCCGCGCCTCGACCTCGACCCGCAGGGCCGCGTCCCGGGCGACGTCCTCCTTGCGCGGACGGCCGCGGGGCCGCTTGCGCGGAACGACCGCGCCACGCTCGAAGATCTCGCCGCCCCAGACACCCCAGGGCTCGGCCCGCTCGACCGCACCGGCCAGGCACTCGACGCGCAGCGGGCAGTCCCCGCACAGCGACTTGGCCAGCTCCAGCTCGGTCGGCGACTCCGAGAACCACAGGTCTGGGTCGAACTTCCGACAGGGCAGGTTCGCCTCCAGCTCGACGCGGTCGTCGAGTGGGGCCAACGCCAGACTCATCTCCCGGTCACCTCTCTCTCGCTCGTTGCTTCTTCTGCTTGTGGCGGCAGCTTGTGGCGGAAATGACAGAGGCCGCGGATCCCGGTTACGGGTTCCGCGGCCTCGAGGTGAGCCGGTGGTCTGTTTGTCAGACCGGCCTTCCTCGAGGTGGAACACCGCGAACATCCCGCTTCGTCTTGTCGACGGCCGAAACGTCCTTAACCGCGAACCCACTGATCCCGTAGTCGCCGTCGATCCACGCCTCGGTCTGGGCCGGCTGCGCGGCCTGGACCTGGTGCACCTGCGGAAGCTGCGGGAAGCCGGGAGCCATCAGGCCGAGGGCCCAGGCTCCGGACACCGGAGCGCAGACAGCAGGCAGCGCCGACGGTCGCGTGATCAGATTGATCCTCACCGGGCCCACCTCCTGCCTGTCTCGTCGTCAGATCGGTCTCGGTGTCTCTCTCGCCCACCTCGCGAGCAGCGTTAACGCCGCCGCGCGCGTGGTGTGTTCTGAGGCTATGCCTCAGCCCGGGGCGAGGGCAAACGGTTTTACGGCTATGTTGCGGAACTTTTTTCCGGCGCAAGATCATCAACGGTCGCGCCCCCCACCAGGGCGATGACGGCGTCGCCGTACAGGCCGAGCTTGCGCGGGCCGATCCCGGCGATCGCGAGCAGCTCGTCGGGCCGGGTCGGCTGGCGCTCCGCCAGTGCGGTCAGCGTGGCATCGGTAAAGACCACGTACGCAGGGACTTTTTGCGCCGCGGCCACCCGAACCCGCCACGCGCTCAGCCGCGCCAGGAGGTCTTCGTCCAAATCGGACGGACAGGTCGGGCAGCGGCCCAACTTGCGGTCCGCGCCCGCCAACAACGTCGCTCCACACACCCGGCAGGAAACCACCTGGGTACGACGACGGTCGGCTTTACGACTCAGTCCCGCCACCCCGCCGCGGTCCCCGCCACCCCGCTCGAACTGCGGCAGAAACCGACATGGCCGCCGCACCCGGCCGCCCGGCGAGCGGGCCTGGCTGTATGACAACCACAGCCACTGCCTGGCCCTCGTCACGCCGACGTAGAGCAGCCGCCGCTCCTCTTCCAGCGCCTCGGCCGTCCGGGCGTACGTCGTCGGGAGCGTGCCGTCGGACAGACCCACCACGAATACGGCATCCCACTCCAGGCCCTTCGCGGAGTGAAGTGAGGCGAGCGTCACACCCTCCATCGTGGGCGCGTACTGCTGGGCCGCCCGCCGCTGCAACTCCTCGATAAACCCGGCGAGCGACCGGTCCGCGTACTCCTCAGCGAGAGTGACCAGTGCAGCGAGCGCCTCCCAGCGCTCGCGTGCGGCGCCGCCCGATGGGGTTTGTCGGGTTGCCAGCCGGTTGCGGTGAGCGCCTCCGCGACGGCCGGCACCAGCGGCGCGTCTTCCGGCGTCGACCGGGTCGCCGCCCGCAGCGCCACGATGGCCTGCCGGATCTCGACCCGGTCGAAGAATCGCGCGGCGCCCTGTACCACGTACGGCACTTCGGCGTCGGCCAGCGCCTCCTCGTACGCCTCGGATTGGGCGTTGGTGCGGAACAGCACCGCGATCTCGCGCGCCGGTGTGCCCGCCGCGATCAACTGCTTGCACCGGGCGGCGACGCCGGCCGCCTCGGCCGGCTCGTCGGCGAAGATCCGCAGATCGGGCTCGGGCCCGGCCGGGCGCTGCCCGACGAGCTCCAGCCGCAGCCGCGCCTCGGCGCCCCGGGCCTGCCGGATGACCGCGTTGGCGAGGCCCACCACCTGCGGCGTCGAGCGGTAGTCGCGGACCAGGCGGACCACCACCGCCCCGCGCCGCAGGCGGGGAAAGTCGATCAGGTAGCCCGAGGTGGCCCCGGTGAACGAGTAGATCGTCTGGCTGGCGTCCCCGACCACGGTCAGGTCGTCGCGGCCGCCGAGCCAGGCGTCGAGCAGGCGCTGCTGCAACGGGTTGACGTCCTGGTACTCGTCGACCACGAAGTGCCGGTACTGCGCGCGGATCTGCTCGGCGACGTCCGGGTGCTCCTCGATGCCCCACACGGCGGCGCGCAGCATGTCTTCGAAGTCGATCACGCCGTTGGAGCGCTTGACCTGCTCGTACGCGGCGAAGACGGCCGCCACCTTGGCCGGCTCGTACGGCGGCTCGCGCGTCGCCTTGGCCGCGGCCACCGCGTACTCGGACGGCTCGATCAGCGACGACTTGGCCCACTCGATCTCGCTGGCCAGGTCGCGGGCGGCGGTGCGGTCGGCCCGTACGCCGGCGCGCGCGGCCGCGAGCGTGACCAGCCGGGCCTTGCTCTCCAGCAGTTCGGGCATGGCCCGGCCCTCGAGCAGCCGGGCGGCGAAGTAGCGGACCTGGCGCAGCGCGGCGGCGTGGAACGTGCGGGCCTGCACCCCGCCCACGCCGAGCGCGGCGAGCCGGGCGCGCATCTCGGCGGCGGCCCGCGCGGTGAACGTCACGGCGAGCACGTGCCGGGCCACGATCTGCTCGGTGAGCGCCCGGTAGGCGATCCGGTGCGTGATCGCCCGCGTCTTGCCGGTGCCGGCGCCGGCCAGGATGCAGACCGGTCCGGCCGGCGCGGTCACCGCGGTGCTCTGCTCCGGATCGAGCCCGGCCAGCACCCGATCCGCTGCTGAGTTACCCGCCACAGCTAGGAATCATGGCACCCACCACCGACGTTGCCCCGCATGGTGACACCCCCACCGACGAAAGGACCACCCAACATGCTCACGATGTACTCCACGACGTGGTGCGGCTACTGCCACCGGCTCAAGTCGCAACTGGATCGGGAAAGCATCGGGTACGTCGTGGTCGACATCGAGCAGGACCTGATCGCCGCGGAGTACGTGATGAGCGTCAATGGCGGCAACCAGACGGTCCCGACCGTCCGATTTCCGGACGGGTCCGCGATGACGAACCCGTCTATCGTCGAGGTCAAGAACCGCTTGGCCGCGATCACGACCTGATCCTGGGCGAGTCGCGGACGACTCGCGGGGCAGCCCCAAACCTTTTGCGAAACACGCCCACGGTCGAGAACATCATCGGGTCACAATCGGTCCAGACTTCTGGTTCGCCACGACCGAGGAATGCACGACCGAGGGAGGGAGGATTGGGGTGCCTCCTGCGCCTAGTCCGATGGTGCGCCGCCGGCGGCTCGGCGCCGAGTTGCGCCGGCTGCGCGAGGCCGCCGGCCTGACCGGCGACCAGGTCATCGCGCGGGTCGGATGGGCATCGGCGTCCAAGCTGTCCCGCCTGGAAAACGGCCGTAGCCGTCCCGATCTGGGCGACGTGCTCGACCTGCTCGACCTGTACGACGTCACCGGGAGCACCCGCGAGGACCTGATCGCGGTCACCCGGGACGCCGGCAACACCCGGGGCTGGCTGCGGTCGTACCCGGTGATGACCCAGCGCCAGCGCGGCTACGCCGAGCTGGAGGCCGGCTGCGCCGAGATCTTCGAGTACGGCCCGGTGATCCTGCCGGGCCTGCTCCAGACCGCTGAATACACGCGGGTACGGCTGCTGTCCTCGCGCGAGCTGATCCCCCGGAGGACGCCGAAGACCCGGAGACGGAGATCGCCGCCCGAGCCGCCCGCCAGTCCACGCTGAGCCGCGACGCCGACGCCGCCCGATACGAGGCGGTGCTCGAAGAGGCCGCGCTCGGTCCCCGGGGCGGCCCGCCCGAGGTGATGGCCGGGCAGCTGCATCACCTGTCCCGCCTCGGCGAGCTGCCCAACGTCACCCTGTGGGTGCTGCCGGCCCAGGCCAAGGTCTCCGACTGGTACCTGCCGGAGACCGCGTTCTCGATCTATCGTTTCGCCGACCCGGACGACCCCGACGCCGTCGCGGTGGAAGCCCTCGCCGCCGACCTGATCCTCACCGAGGAGGCCATGCTCGCGCGGTACGTGCGAGTCTTCGACTGGCTCCGCGAGGCCGCGCTCTCCCCGGACGCCTCCCTGGCCTGGATCACCGAGGCGGCCACCGCCCTCGGCCCACCCCCCGACGTTGGGGCGGTACCGCTGCCGCCCTCATCGACGCCCCCGGTTCAGCGCCGGCGCCGCACCCAGCAGCGCTCGTCGTAGAGGACGGACGTACCGCCCAAACCGATTGGAGTCGCGTCATGGAGGCAGGCCCACACATCCATTGGAAGACCAGTTCGCGCAGCCAGAACACGAATTGCGTCGAAGTGGCGGACAGCGGCTCAACAGTGGCAATGCGGGACAGCAAGGACCGCGGCGGGCCGATCCTGATCTTCGCGAAAGAACGATGGCTAGACTTCGTCGCGGGTGCTAAAGACGGCGAATTTGATTTAAACTGACCGAATGTCTTGCCGTGCAGGCGGAATTCGGCAAACATTAGATGGAACTTCCACGCGTGGATATTCCTCAGGATGGGCACCAGCTGACACCGTCGTGACCGGCTTCGGCTCCCCCGCCGCGTTGCTCGCCTCTCGCCGGCCACGACGGCATCGGTCTCGGTTCGTGGCCGCCGCGGCAACGACGGTCGCGGACCGAGACCAAAACCTCAGCCCAGCCAGCGTTTGATCAGGTACAGCGCGATCGACGACGGCGGCGGCAGGCCGACCCGTGCGTCGTCGCCGGCGTCCACCACCTCGCCCGCCAGCACGGCCGCCACCTCGCGCCGGGTAAACCAGCGCGCGTCGGCGATCTCGGTCGGGTCGACGCGTACCGGCTGGCTCGCGTCGGCCTGCGCGGTGAAGCCCAGCATCAGCGAGCCCGGAAACGGCCATGCCTGGCTGCCCTCGTACTCGATCCGCTGGACCGCGACGCCGACCTCCTCGGCCACCTCCCGGACCACCGCGGCCTCCGCGGACTCCCCGGGCTCGACGTAGCCCGCCAGGCAGGAGAACCGGCGCACCGGCTGGCCACTGCCCCAGGCCGCGTTGTTGCCCAGCAGGCACCGGCCCTCGGGGCCGGAGACGCCGTCGTGCACCAGCACGATCATGGCGGGATCGGTCCGCGGCCAGGTCTGCGTCCCGCCCTCGTCGACCCGCGTCCAGCCCGCCTCGTCCACCGTCGTGGGCCGGCCCGTCGTCGAGGAGTACGGGTGACCGGCGTGCCAGTGCGCCAGCGCGATCGCCGTGGTGAACAGGCCCGCGTCCCGGTCGCTGAGCCGGTGACCCACCAGGCGCAGGTCGACCGCCCGGGTGCCCGGCTGCTCGCCGAGCGGCGCGTCGACGGCGAAGATGGGCGTCCCGTCCGGCTCCACGCCGAGGAAGAGCCGGTCGCCCGCGGGCGCCTCCTTCGCCTCCAGCAACACCAGCTCGTTGCCGTCGTCGACGAGCGCCTTGCCGCCCCCGACGGTGTCCACGACCAGCACCCGCGCCCGCGTCCACGCCGCCGCCAGCCACTCCGGATCCCGGCGCCGGTGCGCCGCCCGGTCCAGCGTCGTACGAGCGAGCGGCGGGAGACTCACGCTTTGTCGACCGCTGTCAGGGCGCGCAACGGGGACTCGATCTTCTCGGCGTCGCCCAGCACCACCGTGATCGCCCGGCTGGGCGCGAGGTAGCGGGCGGCCGCCGCGGCCACGTCGTCGCGGGTGGCGCCGGCCAGCCGGGCGGCGTGCTCGGCGAGGAAGCCGAGGCGCAGCCCGAACCCCGCGTACGTGCTGGCCAGCCCGGCCAGCCCGGCCTGCGTGGACATGCCGAGCTGGAGCGTGCCGAGCGCGTACTGGCGGGCCTGCTCCAGCTCGTCCTCCTTGGGCGGGAGCGACGCCAGCCGGCCCAGCTCGTAGTACGTCTCCAGCAGCGCCGGCCCGGTCACCGCGGTGGCCACCTCGGCGGCGGCCACGAACGCCGAGCCGGCCTCGGCGTGCTCGATCAGCGAGTGCGGCCCGTACGTGTAGCCCTTGTCCTCGCGGATGTTCTCCACCCAGCGGGAGGAGAAGTAGCCGCCGAACAGCAGGTTGGCCAGTTGCAGCGCGGCGTGGTCCTCGTGCGTACGCCCGACCGCCGGCAGCGCCAGCCGCAGCGAGGACTGCACCGCCCCGGGCCGGTCGACCAGCACCAGCGGGCCGGGCTCCAGTTCCGGCGTGCGCGGCAGGTCGGCCTGCTTGCCGCCGCCGTTCCAGGTGCCCAGCGCGCGCTCGGCCGCGTCCAGCGCCTTGTCCGGCGTGATGTCGCCGACGAGCACCAGCGTCGCGCCGGCCGGGTGGAGGCGCTCGGCGTGCAGCGCCCGCACCTGGGCCGGCCGCACCGCCCGCACCTGCTCGACCTCGGGCGTCTGTACGGCGTACGGGTGCTTGCCGTACATCCGCTTGAGCAGCGCGACGCGGGCTAGGTGGGACGGCTGGCTCTGGGCGACCTGGATCCGGTCGATCAGCCGGTCGCGCTCGGTGGTGACCTCCTCCACCGGGTACGCCGCACCGGTCAGCACCTCGGCGAGCAGCTCCAGGATCCGGTCCAGCCCGGTGACCAGCCCGTTGCCGGAGACCATCAGCCGGTCCGGGTCGACCCCGGCGGACAGCCCGCCGCCGACCTTCTGCAGCTCGGCGGCGATCTCCACCGTGGACAGTTCGGCGGTGCCGGAGAAGAGCGTCTGGGACAGCAGCGCGGCCCGCGACAGGTGGGTACGCGCGAACGGCACCCGCAGCCGCACCTCCACCAGCGGCACGGCCGGCCGGCGGATCGCGATGACGGTCAGCCCGTTGGGCAGCTTGCGCTCGACCTCTTTGGGCAGCTTCAGCTTCTTGGTGGGGCCGAGATCGGGAAGTGCCTTCACCGGTTGCCTCCCGCGATGACCTCGACCGTGGCGCGGCGCTGCGGCACCAGCGTCGCCGCCGCCTTGCGGATCTGCTCCTCGGTGACCTCGCCGACCAACCGGGGCAGGTCGTTGAGCAGTTCCGGCGTGCCGCGCTGCTGCTCGAGCACCGCCATTCGCAGCGCCCGGCCGAGCGCCGCGTCGGTG
Organism: Phytohabitans rumicis; assembly: GCF_011764445.1. NCBI lineage: Bacteria > Bacillati > Actinomycetota > Actinomycetes > Micromonosporales > Micromonosporaceae > Phytohabitans > Phytohabitans rumicis. Next base: position 5,251,098 of record NZ_BLPG01000001.1, on the reverse strand, counting down.
TCGCGCAGCAGGTGGGTGGCCATCCGCGCCTGGGTACGGGCCAGCTCGCCGTCGGCCAGGCCCTCGGTGGCCATCTTGTCCAGCTCCTCGTCGACCGTGCGCAGCACCTTGTCGACGTCGCCGCCGGGCGGCAGGTGGGCCTGGAGCAGCAGCGCCGTGGGGTCGCGCACCTCCCACGGCTCGCCCATGAAGCCCAGGTAGCCGCCGACGCTGGTCACCGTCCGGTCGCGCAGCACCAGCCGCTCCACGAGGCGGGACGCGTCGCCGTCGGTGAGCACCTCGGCCAGTACGACGTACGGCAGGTAGGCGGCGAAGTCGTCGAGCGGGTCCGGCACCCGCCACGCGCTCGCCACGGCGGGCAGCGGCGCCAGCGGATCCTCGTACGACTCCCGGCGCTCGCCGGTCAGGTCCGGCTCGGCGAAGGCCGGCCGCGCCGGCGCCGGACGCGCGGGCACGTCGCCGAAGTGCCGCTCGACCAGCGCGGTCGTCTCGGCCACGTCCAGGTCGCCGGCCACCGTCAGGACGGCGTTGCCGCTTGCGTAGTAGCGCTGGAAGAACTCGGCCGCGTCCGCGACCGTGGCGCTCTCCAGGTCGTCGAACGACCCGTACCCGTCATGGGCGTTGGGGAACGTGTCGAACATGACCGGCGGCAGCTTCAGCCAGGGAAACCCGCCGTACGGCCGGTTGAGCACGTTGACCCGGATCTCCTCCTTGACCACGTCGACCTGGTTGCGCAGGTTCTCCTCGGTCAGCCGAGGGCCGCGCATCCGGTCGGCCTCCAGGAAGAGCGCCCGCTCGAGCGCGTTGCTCGGCAGCGTCTCGTAGTAGTCCGTGTAGTCCAGGTGGGTCGAGCCGTTGAACGTGCCCCCGAGCCCTGGACGTGCCGGAAGTGTGCCAGCTTCTCCAGGTTTTCCGATCCCTGAAACATCAGGTGCTCGAAGAGGTGGGCAAATCCCGTTCGGCCCTCCGGCTCGGACCGGATACCGACGTCATAGACGACCGCCACACCGATCACCGGCGCGCTGCGGTCCGGCGCGAGCACCACCCGCAGGCCGTTGTCGAGCGTCAGCCGCTCGACCGGATACTTCGTCGCTGGAATCCTGGATCTCCGCGCCACACGGCGACACTAGCGCGTCACCTGCCCAAGCCGCCCCAGAGGCTCGGCCGGCGTCCCAGTCCGCAGGCAGCCGATCGCCACGGCCGCCGCGCCGGCGAGTTGGAGGGCCGCCGGCACCGCCGGGTGCGCGGCCGGCCCGGCCCCCGCCACCATGAGGCCCGTCGTGTAGAAGACACCGTCGGGGCTGAAGCGGATCTGGTCGAGCGCGGTACCGACCTCGGACAGCGCCGCCAGCCCGATCAGCACCGCGCCGGCGGCTGCCACGGGACGCGGCGACCGCCCAGCCGCGACGACCGCGAGCACGGCCAGCGCCGTCGCCGGCAGGGCCACCGCCACGCGCGACGCGCCGCCGCCCCGGCTCCACACCTCCAGCACCGCGTAACCGGCGGCCACCGCCGCGCCCACCGCCGCGACGATCACGCCCCATCGGGTACGGCGTCCGCCCGGCTGCGCGAGCACGGCGATCGCCAGGAGGAGATACGCGAGCAGGAGCGGCGCCGAGTCCCGCAGGATCTCCAGCGGGGCGGGCGACGGGGGCGGCGGCCCGTAGACGAAGTAGCCGGCGTCGGTGGTGCCGCCCGACGCGGCGAGCAGGTCGGCGGCGCCCAGCAGGCCGAGGATCAGCAGGCCGGCCGCCAGGGTCAGCCACACCGTGCGCGGAGCGCCCCGACCGGCGAGGACGGCGTACCCGCAGAGCGCGGCCCAGGCCAGCACCCCGGCCGAGGGAAGCAGCGGCGATCTGAAGAGCTCACCGGCGACGTGGGCCGTACCGAAGACACCGACCGCGATCAGGAACCCGCCATGGATCGACACGGACGTATGGTGCCAGGCCGTGATTCTCACCATCCGAACAACCCCTTGACCCACATGTTCGATCTAACCCATGATTCCTATCAATCAGATAGGTTAAACTTGGATTGGATCTCGATGAAACGGCTTCCGTACTACCGGCTGCGAACCCTCGCGACCGTCGCGGTGATCGCTACCGCGACCCTCGGTGCCGCCGCGGCGTGCGGCGACGACAGTGACAGCGGCTCGGGTAGCTCCGGGCCCGTGACGCTGCGGCTCGGCTACTTCCCCAACATCACCCACGCCCCCGCGATCGTCGGGGTGGAGAAGGGCATCTTCGCCGAGAAGCTCGGCAGCAACGTCAAGCTCGAGACCAAGACCTTCAACGCCGGCCCGGCGGCGGTCGAGGCGATCTTCTCGGGCGCGCTCGACGCGACGTACATCGGTCCCAACCCGACGGTCAACGCGTTCTCCAAGTCCAAGGGCGAGGCGGTGCGCGTCATCTCCGGCGCGGCCTCCGGCGGCGTCGCGCTGGTGGTCAAGCCCGAGATCAACAGCGTCGAGGACCTCAGGGGCAAGAAGATCGCCACCCCGCAGCTCGGCAACACGCAGGACGTCGCGATCCGGTACTGGCTCAAGGAGAAGGGCCTGGCCACCACCAAGGAGGGTGGCGGCGACGTCAGCATCGTCCCGCAGGAGAACGCGCAGACGATCGAGACGTTCACCAGCGGCGCGATCCAGGGCGCGTGGGTGCCGGAGCCGTTCGTGTCCCGGCTGGTCAACGCCGGCGGCAAGGTGCTCGTCGACGAGCGCGACCTGTGGCCGGACGGCAAGTTCGTCATCACCAACCTGATCGTCAGCAAGAAGTTCCTCGACGCGCACCCGGACGTGGTGCAGAAGCTGGTCGACGGCCAGGTCGCGGCGAACGACTTCGTGAACCAGAAGCCCGACGAGACCCAGCAGGCCATCTCGGACCACATCGGCAAGCTCACCGGCAAGCCGCTGGACCTCAAGCTGATCAAGCAGGCGTGGCCGACGCTGACGTTCCTCAACGACCCGATCGCGACCTCGCTCAAGGCCGGGCTGGACCACGCCGTCGCGGTCGGCCTGACCGAACCGGTCGACCTCAACGGGTTGTACGACCTGAAGTACCTCAACACGGCCCTCAAGGCCGCCGGCGAACCCGAGGTAACTCAACCATGACGTCTGCAACGACGTTGCCGAAGAGCGCGACCGGCTCGGTCGCGCTCTCCGGCGTCACCAAGGTGTACGGCCGTGGCCAGCACGCCGTACTGGCCCTCGACCAGGTGTCGCTGACCGTGGCGCCCGGCGAGTTCGTGTGTCTGGTCGGCGCGTCCGGCTGTGGCAAGAGCACGCTGCTCAACCTCGTCGCCGGCCTCGACACGATCAGCGGCGGGACGGTGGACGTCGGCGGCGTGAACCCGGCGCTGATGTTTCAGGAGCCCGCCCTCTTCCCGTGGCTGACCGTCGGCGCCAACGTGGAGCTGCCGCTGAAGCTGGCCGGCCTCCCCCGCGCCGAACGCCGCGACCGGGTGGCCGAGCTGCTCAAGGTCGTCCACCTCACCGAGTTCGCCCGGCGCCAGCCGCACGAGCTGTCCGGCGGCATGCGGCAGCGGGTCGCGCTCGCCCGCACGCTGGCCCTGGACACGCCGGTGCTGCTGATGGACGAGCCGTTCGGCGCGCTGGACGCCATGACCCGCGACATCCTGCACGACGAGTTGGAACGGATCTGGACCGAGCGCAAGCTGACCGTCCTCTTCGTGACGCACAACGTGCGCGAGGCGGCCCGGCTGGCCGACCGGATCGTGCTCCTGTCCAGCCGGCCCGGCCGGATCATCTACGAGACCCGGGTCGACGTGCCCCGCCCCGCCGGATCGACTCCCCCGAGGTGTCGTCCATCGCGGCGCAGGTGACCGACCGACTGCGTACGGAGGTGGGCCGCCATGGCCAATGATCTGCTCGCCGCCAAGGCGGAGGCCAAGACGCTCTCCGGCCTCGACGCGCTGGAGATCGCCTCGCAGCAGAAGGTGACGACCCGCGCCGGCCGGATCTGGGCCAACCTCTGGCCGAAGTTCGCCGCCATCGGATTGGTCATCCTCGTCTGGCAGATCCTCGTGTGGTTCGAGTGGAAGCCGACGTACTCGCTCCCGTCGCCCGCCATGGTCTTCGGCGATCTGGGCGAGTACGTCACCCAGGAGGCGTTCTGGAGCGGCCTCGCCACCACCGGCCGCCGGGCCGCTGTGGGCTTCGGCGCCGCGCTCACCATCGGGCTCCTGCTCGGCCTCGCGGTCGCCCGCATCCGGATCCTGCGGGCCGCCATCGGCTCCATGATCACTGCGATGCAGACCATGCCGTCGATCGCCTGGTTCCCACTCGCGATCCTGCTCTTCCAGCTCAGCGAGCAGGCGATCTTCTTCGTGGTGGTGCTCGGCGCCGCGCCGTCCATCGCCAACGGGGTGATCTACGGGCTGGACTACATCCCGCCGCTGCTGCTGCGCGCCGGCCGCAACGTCGGCGCCCGTGGTCTCAGCCTCTACCGGTACGTCATCGTGCCGGCCGCGCTGCCGGCGATCATCGCGGGACTCAAGCAGGGCTGGGCGTTCGCCTGGCGCAGCCTGATGGCGGGCGAACTGCTGGTCGTGATCGCAAGCAAGACCTCGATCGGCTTCCAGCTCACCGCCGCGCGGGAACTGGCCGACGCGGAGCGGCTGATGTCCATCATGATCGAGATCCTGGTGCTCGGCATCCTCGTGGACGCCGCGTTCGGTGCGGCAGACCGGGCGGTACGGCGCCGCTGGGGCGTGCTCGACCGGGCCAATTCGTGAGGACTCCTGGGGAGGTTTCCGGTGTACGTCTCGGCCCGCAGTGACTACGCCGTCCGCGCGATGCTCGCGATCGCCGCGGACGGCAACAATGACCTGGTCAAGGCGGCCTCGCTCGCCGCGACCCAGGACATCCCGCTCAGCTTCCTGCAGGGCATCCTGCTCGACCTGCGCCGGGCCGGCCTGCTGCACAGCCACCGCGGCGTCGAGGGCGGGTACGCCCTGTCCCGGCCCGCCGCCGACATCACCATCGGCGACGTGCTCCGCGCGGTGAGCGGGTCGCTGACGACGGTACGTGGGCTGCCGGCCGACTACGCCACGTACCACGGGGTGGCGACCGGGCTGCGCGACGTGTGGCTCGCCGTGCACTCGGCCATCGAGGACGTCGTCGATCAGACCAGCCTCGCCGACCTGCTGGCCACGCCGCGGAGCGTCGCGCGCTGAACGGCGCGGATCTGGCGCTGGCCGCCCTACTGGGCGCGCTGGCGGCGGCCGTCGGCACCCCGACCGGCGTCTCCGGCGGCCTGCTCCTGCTGCCCGTGCTGCTCACCGTCTTCGGGCAGGGTGGCACCGTGGCCAGCGCCACCAACCTGCTCTACAACGCCGTGTCGACGCCGGCCGGGATCGCCCGCCATCCGCACATCGACTGGCGGCTCACCCGTACGCTCGCCGGCTCCGCCGTACCGGCCGCGGTCGGCGGGGCCCTGGTCAACGTCTTTCTGCTCGGCGACTCGCCGGCCTTCCGGCTGCTGGTCGCCGCCCTGCTGCTGGTGGTCGCCGCCACCCTGGCGCTGCCCCGCCCGGCACGGTCGGCCGGGCTACGCGGGACCACCCTCCTGTACGTCGTCGGGGCCGCCAGCGGAGCGCTGGGCGGCTTCTACGGGCTGGGCGGGGCCGTGCTCGCCGCCCCGGCGACGCTGCTGCTGACCGGCTGGCCGGTGGCCCGCGTCTCCGGTGCCGCCCTGGTCACCACGCTGACCGTCTCGGTGACCGGGCTTGCCACGTACGCCGCCCTGGACCTGGCCGGCCACACCGCCGTGACCACCCCGAACTGGCCCCTCGGCCTGGCCCTCGGAGCGGGAGGCGTGGCCGGCGGCTACCTCGGCGCCCGCCTCGCCGGACGCCTGCCGGATCGCCTGCTGCGCGTGGGATTGGCGACGCTCGTCTCCGCCGGCGCCCTCCGCCTCGTGCTGGTGACGTGACCGTCTAGCTAGACGGAGAGCAGGTCGGTCAACGCGGACATATGTGGCACGTGCTCCCGGTGCAGCCTCGTCTGGAGCACGAGGTTGGCGACCACAAAGACCAGGTCCACCTTGGGCAGATCGATGTCGAGGTGATCGCGGAGCCACGGCGCCACCTCGCTCCACCGGTAGAAAACCGTGCCCTCCCGAGCCGGGTTGACGGGAGCCGGAAATCCACCGGGACCGCGCGTGCCGGCCGCGTAGCGCCGCACCGCCTCGCGGCTGCGACCGATCCGGTCGGCGATGTCCGCCAGCGTCAGTAGATCCTGGTCGAGCAGCCGGCGGGCGGTGACACCGATGGAGTCGAGGTCGCGCACGGCCGAGGCGATCGCGTCCGCCGCCATCGGTGCGCTGCGGTCGAAGTCGGCGACGGGCAACCCGTCCTCGACGCCAAACGTCACGTCGTCGCAGCCGGTGTCGAACAGCGTCGCCAACTCCTCATCCGACGGTCGGCGGTCAAGAATCAGCGTGAACGTATGCACGGGCATGACGGCCCCTCCGCTATGACGCCTCCCGCCGGTCGGCCGGCTCCGGGTGAATGTGGTCCCGGATGAAGCGGTCGAGCTGCTTCGCGTGTGTGCCCGGGTCCCTCGGTGTCGAGTAGCCATCGCGACTGGCCTGACATGGTATGCACACCAACTCTCCCCAGCGATGGCCGCGGTGGATCTCACGTACCGTAAGGCTGGCCGTCTGTCCACGGCGCAACGCATCGGCGATCTCTTTCTTCGGGTGCCGTCCCGGGCTGACCATGTACGACTCCTGCGTCGGCAGATCTGATCATGGCGGTCGCTCCCTCCACAGCGTGGTGCAATAGTACACCGCACCCGGTGCACAAGTACACCACCAGTGCGGCACGCGAGGATCTCAGGCGGGGCGGACGGAGTCCAGGACCTCGTCGACCACGTAGTCGAACTGGCGGTGCGTGCCGGGGATCGACACGTACAGCACCGCCGCGGTCGGCTTGCCCACGTCGATGACCGCGACCCCGGCCAGCTCGTCGGTGGCCTTGAGCCCGGATCGGTCGAAGTGCAGCCGGAACACCGTGACCCACGCCGGCCGTCCGCCAAGGACGGTGCGCTCGTCGCGGTGCAGGTCCATTGTGGTCGGCTGCGGGTAGTACTCGGCGCGTACGTCGGCCGCGACTTGCCGGCCCACGCACTCCAGGTTGATCGCCACGGCGTCGTTGTCGGCGGCCGGGACGGCGGCGGACAGGATCGAGGCGTGGTAGGTACCACCGCTGTAGATCTCGGTGACGAAATGCTGCCCGGCCTTGTACGGCACCTGGAGCGTGCCGGCGTTCCACACGGTGCGCCACGGCTCCCACGGTGCGCCGTACGCCGCGTACGAGATGCCGGCCTCGGTGTCGACCGTGCGCGCGCCGCTGGGCGGTGGGCCCGGGTCGACCGGCTGCGGCTCCACCGTCGAGGTCGGCGCCGGGCACGCTCGGGCCAGCGGCGGCCGTACGTCTGAAGGGCCGGCCGGTTTGCTCCCGAACGGGTCGGGGTTGCCGGACAGCGTCATCACCAGCACCAGGACGAGACCGATCAGCAGCATGCCGCCCGCCGCACCGGCGTACCACAGCAGCCGGCGCCGCTCCTGGCCCGGCTCCCGCGGCGGCGTCACCGGGGCCGGCGCGCCCGGTGGCGGCAGCACCGGCGTGCCGGCCTTGGTCACCATGCCCGCACCCCACGGCCGCGGATCAGTGTTGGCAGGCATGCTCTCCAGTGAACACCACGCCGGCTCAGCCCGCGTCGACGGCCACGCCCCCGGTGTCGCTGCCGGGCAGTGCCGGAGCGTGCATCTCGACCACCTGCGTGCCACCGGCGTCCGCGGGCGTGGCGTACCACGGCGCGAACGCGGCGATCACCGCGAGTAGCAGGCCGACCAGAGCGAGCGCCAGCACGACGAGGAACTCACGTACCACTCCGGTCCCGGCTTCGGTCATGATCAGCCTCACCCCAATCCCCCCATAGGACAGGATCCGGCAAGGCGCGTCTCGATACAGTCGCCCATCGGACGCAAACGGGTGAACTACTGGCGTCCCGCGGCGACCACCTCGGTGGGCGGGACGGCGACGGGGAGCCGGCTCGCCCGCTGCGCACCCACCGTGACCAGGGCCGCGACCGTCAGAGCCAGGGTGGCGGCCACCCAGCCGTACGCGTAACCGGCCCACGCGGCCAGCCAGGACACCCCGAGCGAACCGACGAACCCGCCCAACTGCAACGCCAGCGACGCGACCGAGACCAGCGTGGCCCGCTCCCCCGCGCCCACCCGGTTGTGCAGCGCCTCGGCCGCGAGCGGGCCAGACGGTCCAGCCAGGACGTACGTGGCGAGGTAGGCCACCGCGGCCAGCGCGAACCCGCCGACGCCGGCCGCGGACAGCGCCAGCGCGCCGAGCGCCACTGTGGACAGTCCAGTCCCGATCGCCGCGACCGAGAGCGGCTCCGACGAACGGATGCGGCACAGCGCCGGCGCCGCCGCCGACCCGGCCGCCGTGCCGAGAAACGCGCCGGCGGCCAGCAACCCGTACGCCGTGGCGCCGCGTTCGGCTCCGCCGAGCAGGTCGGCGAACTGCAGAGGTGACAGGGTCTCCAGCGTGTTGATGGCCAACCCGACCGCGGCGGTGCGCACGACCAGCCGGCGGATCACCGGGTCGCGGCCGGCGAGGCGTACCCCGTGAGCGATCTGGCCGGGCACGGCCCGCGCCGCCGCACGGGCACTGCCCGCCGCGGACCTGCGGGTTTCCGTCATGAGCGCGGCGTGCGCGACCAGGCTGACGGCCGCGACGGCGGCGGCTGCCAGCGCGGGTACGGAGAACGGCGTGAGCACGCCGTCGCCGCGCAGGCCGCCGAAGAACTGCGGAACGGCGCCACCCACGATCGCGAAGAGCCCGAGCCCCAGGCACTCCACCGCCCAACCCCACGAGATCCCCGTACGCAGCGAGGCGGTGCTGTCGGCGGCGCGGACCGTGTCGACGTACCAGGCTTCGACCGGGCCGGAGCCCAGCGCCCGGCCGATGGCCGACGCCACCGAGACCAGCGCGAAATGCCACCACACCTGGGCGAACGCCGCGATCAGCGGCGACGCGACCAGGAAGACCGAGGCGAGCAGCATGGTGCGGCGCCGGCCGAGCTGGTCGGCGAGGCCGCCGGTGGGCAGCTCGAGCGCGACCACGAGACCGGAGTAGAGGGCCATGAGCAGGCCGATGGTCGGCAGGTCGATGCCGCGGGCGGCGAAGAGCAGCACCTGCACCGGAAGGACCAGGCCGACGGAGGACCAGCGCAGTCCGGTGAGTACGAGGTAGCGGAACTGGGCCTGCTTAACGGTGATCATTACAGCGGCGATTCTTCGAAGGCGAGCAGCTGCTGGTAGACGGCCACGTGCCGGACCGGCTCGCCGGGCTCGGCCGGCGGCGGGTCGGTGCGGTAGCGGTCGTAGACGGCCATCAGCTCGGCGTCCAGCGCGCCGAGCTGGGACGGCGTGAGGCGCAGCAGGTTGTCGAAGATGCCGCCGGTCGAGTGCCAGCGCGGGTCGAGGCGCTCCTCGCTGGCGAACCAGCGCTGGAACTCGTCGACCGCCTTGAGAATCTGGCGGCGCTCCAGGGCGTCGCTGATCTGCCGCCACTCCGGATCGTCGGTCAGCTCGGCGCGCCGCCAACTCGTGACGACGTGCGCGGCCCGCCACCGCTTGTCGCGCCGGTTGGGCTGGTCCGGGTCCTCCTCGACGAACCCGTACCGCGCGAGCTGCCGCAGGTGGTAACTGGTCGAGCCGCTCGACTCGTCGAGCCGCCGCCCCAACTCGGAGGCGGTGGCGGGCCCTTCGTAGCGGAGCAACCCCAGGATCTTCGACCGGATCGGGTGCGCGACGGCCCGCAGCGTCTCGGTGTCCCGCACGTTCGGCTCGTAGTACGGCTCCTTCACACCCTCACCCTACGACCCCAAAGACTTTTTTGCAAAACTCTCTTTGCAATCGCTCCCCCCACGCCTCGCCTCCCCACGCCGTGCCTCGCCGTGCCTCGCCTCGCCGCGCCGATCAAGGGCTCTCCCCGTCGATCAAGGGCATATGGTCGTGCTTTGATCTCTAAACCACGACCGTTTGCCCTTGATCGACGCGTAAGTCCTTGATCGGCGAGGGAGCCGGAGCGCGGTTGGCCGGGCACGGACCGGGAGGCAAGACGGCCCGGCCCGGCGAACGCGGACTGAGGCGCGCAGTGGCCGGCCGTTCGGTCCAGGCACACAGCCGGGCCACCCTCAGGTCCGGTGCGCTCCACGGCGAACGCCCACGACAGACTCACGACCCCCGTCGATCAAGGAATTCCCCGTCGATCAAGGACAAATGGTCGCGGAAAAGAGATCAAACCACGACCGTTTGCCCTTGATCGACGCAGAAAGAGGGGCTGCGAGCGGGACCGGCGCAGAAAGAGGGGCGCCCAGCGGGATCGGCGTAGAGGGGGAGCGCGGAGCGTGGCTCAGGGCGGGGACGGTGGGTGGGACCATGGGACGGTGATTTCGCTCGATCAGGCTGGCCGGCTGCGGGAGGCTGGGCTGGCGTGGAAGCCGGCCGCCGGGGACCGGTTCGCCATCCCGGACCGCGACCTGGACGACGACGTGTTCGTGCTCAGCAACATGACCATCGAGGTGCACGAGCTGCCCGAGGGACAGATCATCGGGTTCAACGGCACCACCGAGTGGGCGCTTGACGACGTGGAGAAGGACGAGGCGGTTTGGCTGCCGCGCGAGGACCAGCTCCGCGAGCTCCTGGGCGGCACGTTTCGCCGGCTGGACCGGACCCCCGGCGGTTACCAGGTGACGATCGAGCTGCTCGGCTCCACGTACGACTTCGACGCCGCCGAGCCGGCCGAGGCGTACGGGGAGGCCCTGCTCCACCTCGTCAAAAGTGTCGGTGGGCCCATCTAGAATTCGTACATGCGTACGAACAGCGGGGACAACGACTGGTCCAGGTTCGCTTCGTCGGGAGTGCCCCGGCGCTGGTAGGCGCCGTGGCACTCCCTCCTAGGAAACCAACTCACGCTCCAACGGGGTCCGGAAGCGCGGGGTAACCCGCACCGGCCCGATCCACTCGGTCAGCCGGCCGGCGGTCGCGTCCACCGCGGCCGCCGTGTCGGCGCCGACGTCCTCCAGCAGCCGGTAGACGACCTCGCCGTCGGGCCGTTGCGCCCAGCCGCCGACGATGCGGCCGTCGCTCCACACGGTCGGGCCGACGTTGCCGGACCGGTCGAAGAGCACCTGCCCGTGCGGCCCGAGATACCAGGAGCGGTCCGACCAGCCCATCGGCGTGGGGTCGAGCGCGGGCAGGAAGGCGACCCAGGGATCGACAGGAGAGATCGGCGCCACGTCGTCGGGCAGCACCAGCCCGGTGCCGCTCTCCGTCTCGACCTCGACCGGCTTGATCGCGGCCAGCGCCTGCTTGACGTGGCCGACGGTCCATCCGGTCCACCACTTGATCTCGGCCGGCGTGCCGGGGCCGAACGCGCCGAGCCAGCGCCGGACCAGCTCGGCTCGGGCCACGTCCGCTTCTACCGAGGCCATCCCGCCCGGCAGCCACGACTCCACCGGCGACCAGCGGTACTGGCTGCTGACCCAGGTGCCACGCGGCCGCCCGCGCACGATCCGGCCCTCGGCGGCGAGCAGGAAGAGCACCCACGTGGTGATGTTGGCGCGCCGCTCGTAGTTCTTGCCCTCGGCCATCAGCACCTGCGTGCGCAGCCGCGGCTCGTCGGCCGACAGCTCCGCGCCGGTGGCCTCGCCCCGGGCGGCGAGCACCCGCGCGGTGCCCTCCTCGACCTCCTTGAGCCAGCCGCCGTCGCCGACGCCGGCCTTGACGATGATCTGCGTGTACGTCCGGCGCTGCACCGCCGCGATCGCGTCGGTGGTGGACGCCTGGATCACCGGCGCCAGCTCGGTCGGCACCACGAAGATCGTCCGGCGCATGCCGAGCATCCGGATCAGCGATCGGTCCTCGTACAGGGCGCGCTCGATCGCCTCGACCGTCGCGGGGGCGGTGCGGGCCCACACGGACAGGAACACCGACGCCGGGTCGGTGGAGTGCAGGGCCACGACGCCCTCGGTCGCCGCCGCCGGGGTCGCCGCCCGCGCGGCCGGGCCAGGTGATGGCGTACGGCGAGCCGGGCCCGCCGCTGCGCGTTGTCGATGCGAATCATGGGTCACCTTCCAGTTCCGCTGGGAGCCGGGGTCGCTCACGACGGCGCTCAACCGGAGTTCCGCTCAAGGCTCTCCACGGGTACGGCGCTCAGCAGCGCGGTCAGCCCCGCCGCGTCGAGCAGGTCGGCGGGGCGCACGGTCACACCCTCGCGCACGTAGTGGAACGCGGCCCGCACGTGCTCGACCGGCACCCCGGTCAGCTCCGCCCACGCCACCCGGTACGCGGCGAGCTGCACCGCGGCGGCGGTCGCCTCCACACCGGACGGTTGGCGGCCGGTCTTCCAGTCGACCACGTCGTACCGCCGGCCCGGGTCGGCGAAGACCGCGTCCATCCGCCCTCGTACGACCACGCCGGCGATCACCGTGGCGAACGGCACCTCGACCTCGACCGGCGTACGGTCTGCCCACTCGCTGGCCAGGAACCGCTCCTGCAGCTCGGCGAGCGCATCGTCGGGTGCCGCGTCCTCGTCGGCGGCGCCGGGCAACTCGTCGACGTCGAGCAGCCGCTCGGCGCCGAAGCGCTGCTCCAGCCACAGGTGAAACGCGGTGCCCCGGCGGGAGTACGGGTCGGGGCGGGCCGGCATCGGGCGGCGCAGCGACCGGGCCAGCGACTGCGGGTCGCGGCGCAGCGTGACGAGCTGCGACACGGACAGGTGGCCGGGCAGGGCGATCCGCTTCGGCCCGTCGTGCCGGGCCTGGCGGTCCCGCTCGGCGAGCAGCATGTCGACCTCGTGCCGCCAAGCCGTGTCATCCGACGAAGAAGGGGCGGCCATCATCCCGCGTACCAGTGCCGCCGCCTCGGTGATCGCGGGGCGCCGCGGACCCAGCGGATCGGCGGGCCACTCCGCGGTGGCCACCACCTCGGTCGTGGGGTTGCCGGCGTCCGGCAGCGGCTCGGGCTCCCACGCCACCACGGCACCGCTGCCCGCCAGGCACTGGTCGCGGATCTCGGTGAGGAAGACGGACGGCCCGCGCGGCTTCTTCACCCCCTCGCCCCACCAGTACCCGGAGCACAGCAGCAGCCGGCGCGGGCGGGTGACCGCCACGTACGCCAGGCGCCGCTCCTCCCGCTCGTCGTGCGCGGCCCAGTCCTCGGCGAACGCCTCCACCGCCTGCGCCACCCCGCGCTGATCTTCGGCGTCGTCGAGCACGAGGTGGGGCAGCCCGTCCGCGTCGCCGCGCAGCGGGAACGGCAGCACGCCCAGCCCTTTCAGGTAGTGGTCGGAGGCGCGCACCGGCCCCGGCCACACGCCCCGCGTCAGGCCGGCGACCGCGACCACATCCCACTCCAGGCCCTTGGCCGCGTGGGCGGTGAGGATCTGCACCGCGCCCTCGACCACGTCGACTTCGCCCGGGGAGAGCCCGCGCTCCTCGTCTTCGGCCGCGGCGAGGAACGCCAGGAAGCCGCCCAGCGTGCCGCCGTCGGTGTCGCGCGCGAACCGGGCCGCCACGTCACCCAGCGCGTCGAGGTGCCCGCGGGCGAGCCCGGCGTCGGCGCCGGCGCGCACGGCCACCTCGACGTCGAGGCCGGTGGTGCGCTCCACGTCCGCGATGAGGTCGGGCAGGGCTGGTCGAGCCGGTGCCGCAGGAGGGCCAGCTCCCGTCCGTACGCCCGCAGCCGCGCGTACCCCTCCGCCGAGTACGACGGCGCGGGCCCCGGGTCGGCCAGCGCTTCCACCAGGCTGGACTCGTCCAGCCGGTCGGGCACGATCTCCGGCTCCTCCGGCACCGGCGCCAACCCCCGGCGGGCGGCCGCGATGGCCCGCGACCGCCGGTAGAGGGCGACCAGGTCGCGCGGGCCGATCCGCCAGCGGGCGCCGGTCAGCAGCCGCAGCAGCGACGCGCCGTCGGTCGGGTCGGCGAGCACCCGCAGCGTGCAGACGACGTCGCGTACCTCCGGGGTGTCCAGCAGGCCGCCGAGGCCGACCACCTCGACCGGCACCCCGCGCTCGCGCAGCGCCGCCTCGATCGCCGGGATCTGGCTGCGCAGCCGCACCAGCACGGCGCTGGTCGGCCGCTGCTCGATCGGGACCTGCTCGGGCAGGGCATCCGGCAGGTCCGCCGCGACCAGCCACGCCTTGACCATGCTGTCCGCGATCCAGGCCGCCTCGTCCGCGTACGTCTCCAGCAGTGCACAGTGGACGGCGGCGCCCCCGATGCGGGCGTCCACGCGGGCGGCTGCGGTGAGCTCGGCGACCCGCGCCCCGGCGGCCCGCAGCGGCGTGGACAGCGCGTTGGCCACGCCCAGCACTTCGGGCCGGTTGCGCCAGCTAGTGGTGAGAGTGCGCTCGGCCGCGCCGCCGAACTCGGCCGGAAAGCGGTCGAGCGTGCCCGCGCTCGCCCCGCGCCAGCCGTAGATGGACTGGCACGGGTCGCCGACCGCCGCCACCGGATGCCCCTGCCCGAACAGTGACCTCAGCAGCACGACCTGGGCATGGCTGGTGTCCTGGTACTCGTCGAGCAGCACCACCTTGAAGCGCTCCCGCTCGATCGCGCCGACCTCGGGATGGTCGCGGGCGACCCGGGCCGCGCGGGCCATCTGGTCGCCGAAGTCCATCGCCTCGTAGTCGTTCTTGCGCACCTCGTACGCCCGTACCAGCGGCAGCAGCTTCAACCGCACCTGCTGGCGGGCCAGCGCGTCCCGCACCGCCGCGGCGACCTTGCCCGGCCGGGACTGCACGTCGGCGAAGAACCGGCCGGTCCACGCCGCCAGCTCGTCGGTGGTGACCAGGTGCTCGGCCATGTCGCCGGCCAGCGCCAGCACCGCGTCGGTCACAGTGGACGGTGCGAAGTGGACGTCCGTCATGTCGCCGGTGTAGTTGCGCACCAGCAGGTCGACGATCTGCCACCGGGACGCCTCGGTGAGCAGCCGCGCGGACGGCTCGTATCCGGCGCGCAGGCCGTGCTCCACGACGATGCGGGCCGCGTACGAGTGGTAGGTGGCCACGGTGGGCTCGCCGGCCAGCAGCTCCTCGCGGCCGAGCCGGCGGACCAGCTGGCCGAGCCGGGTGCGCACCCGGTGGGCCAGCTCGCCGGCCGCCTTGCGGGTGAACGTGAGGCCCAGCACCTGCTCGGGGCTGGCATATCCGTTGGCGACCAGCCACAGCACCCGCGCCGCCATCGTCTCGGTCTTGCCCGACCCGGCGCCGGCCACCACGAGCAGCGGCTCCACCGGCGCCGAGATGATCGCGGCCTGCTCCGGCGTCGGCGGGTGCAGCCGCAGCATCGAGGCCAGCTCGTGCGGCGTGTACCGCGGCCCGGCCTCGGCGTGGGCCGTGGAAAACAGCTCGATCATGGCTCGACCACCTGCCGGCCCTTGCCAGAGATCGGGCAGCTACTGCGCACCGGGCACACCCGGCAACGGGAGTTGGCCACCGCGTGGAAGGTCGAGGCCGCCATCGTCTCGGCGGTACGCCGTACCAGTGCGCCGGCCCAGCCCGGCTCCTCGCCCTCGCCGACGGCGGCCTGGGCCTGCTCCTTGGCCTCCTTCGCGGTGGTGCCGAGCTGCACCAGCGACGCCCCGCCGGTCTCGTCGCCGTGCTCGGCGAACGCCCCCGCCTCGACCGCCGCCTGGTACGCCCCGAGCTGCGGATGCTCGGCGAGCTCCGCCTCGGTGACCGACGTGGTCTTGCCGGTCTTGAGGTCGACGACGACGAGCCGGCCGTCGGCGTCCAGCTCCAGCCGGTCGACCCGGCCGGTCAGGTCGACCGGGCGCAGCGGGTCGGCCAGCCGCACCGCGAACTCGTGCTCGATCGCGAGCAGCCGCCGCGGGTTGGTCGCCAGCCAGCGCAGCAGCTTGTCGACCATCGCCTCGGCGCGGGCCCGCTCGGCGCCGGCCATCCACTGGGCGGCCAGCTCGATCGCGTCGAACCGCCCCGCGATGTACTCCAGCAGCTGCCCCCGGTCGACCGTGGCGTCTTCGGCGAGCATCGCCGCGGCGTGCACGAGGTTGCCCACGCCCTGCGCCGCGCTGGCCGGCGGGCTGCCGCCGTGCCGCTCCAGCAGCCAGCGCAGGCTGCACCGCAGCGCACTCTCCATCGTGGACGGCGTTACCTTGACCGGCTCGCCCTCGTCGACCAGCGGCCGGTCGTCGGACAGCTCGCGCAGGCCCCACCAGTCGTTCGGGTGCGCGCCGGGCACGCCCGCGAGGGCCAGCCGGGCCAGCTCGGCCGCCGCCGCGCGCTTGCGCTCCGCGGGCGAGGCCGGGTCGGTCACCGCGGTACGCAGCTCGGCCACCAACGCGGGCAGCGTCAGCGCGCGGGGCAGCCGCCCGACGGGCAACTCGTCGGCGTCCTCATCGGACTCGGACACCGGCATCAGCTCGTGCAGGAACCGGCTCGGCTGCTCCTCGTGGTCGCTGCCGCCCACCGCCGCGGACGCGACCGCGGTCACCAGCAGCCGCCGCCGCGCCCGGGTGGTGGCCACGTAGAACAGCCGCCGCTCCTCGTCGAGCAGCGCCGACGTCTGGCCCACCAGCGACGCGGCGACGCCGGCCGCGTCGGCCCGGCCGGCGAGCACGTCGACCAGGCGCTCCGAGCCGAGCAGGCTGCCACGCAGGCGCAGATCGGGCCAGATCCCTTCCTGTACGCCGGCGACCACCACGACGTCCCACTCCAGGCCCTTGGCGGCGTGGGCGGTCAGCAGCCGTACGGCCTCGCCGCGGTCGGCGCTCGGCGCGATCGAGTCGGCCGGCAGCTCCTGGCCGAAGACGTGGTCGAGGAAGATCTCGGTCCGCGCGCCGGGGAGCCGGTCGACGAAGCGCGCCGCGGTGTCGAAGAGCGCCACGACCGCGTCGAGGTCGCGGTCGGCCGCCACGCCCCGCCACTGCAGGCCCCGCTCCTCACCGGCGTCGCCGACCGGCCCGCCGCGGGCGGTCAGGCCGTACCACCGCTCGGCCAGCCCACTGGCCCGCCACACCGCCCACAGCACGTCTTCCACCGTCGCGCCGGGATTCGCCGCCGCCTCCTTCGCGGTGGCGATGAGGGCCGCGATGGCCTTCGCGGGCGCGGCCCAGCGGCGCTCGACCGCGGCCAGCTCCGCCGGATCGCGCAGCGCGTCGACCAGCAGCTCACCGGATGGGCGCGGGTCGCCACCGGCCAGCGCGAGCGCCCGCAGCCCCTGACGCAGCCGGCGCTCGCCGAGCGGGTCCGCCCCGCCCAGCGGCGAGTGCAGCAGCGAGACCGCCGCCTCCTCGTCCAGCCGGTCCGGCTCCAGCGCACAGCGCAGGAGCAGCAGCAGCGGCGCCACCGCCGGCTGCAGGTGCAGCGGCAGATCTTCGGCCTGGGTCACCGTCGGCACGCCGGCCGCGTGCAACGCCCGCTGCAACGACGCGAGCTGCAAGACCGTCGACCGCACGAGTACGGCCATGCGCGACCACGGCACCCCGTCCAGCAGATGGGCCTGGCGGAGCACGTGTGCGACGTACCCGGACTCGCTGGTGCCGGTCCGGAAGGTCCGCACCTCGACGGCGCTGGTGACCTCGGCGGCCGGGGTCTGTGCGCGGTGGCCGGCCGGCCCGCGCAGCCGGCGTGCGACGCGCCCGGTCGCGGCGAGCAGCTCGCCGCCGGTGCGGTAGTTGGTGTGCAGGTTGACGGCTGGCGCGACCGCGCCCGAGGCGGTACGGAAGCGGTGCGTGAACGTGCCGACGGCGGTCGGGTCGGCGCCGCGGAACGCGTACGTCGACGAGTCCGGGTCGGCGAACGCCACCACCCGCTTGCCGCCACCGGCCACAAGGGACAGCAGCCCCATCTGGGCCGGGTCGGTGTCGGCCAGCTCGTCGACGTAGACGTGCTCCAGCCGGCGCCGCTCCTGCGCCAGCAGCTCCGGATCGTCGCTGAGCAGCCCGGCGGCGGCGCGGACCAGCTCGGCGTTGTCGTAGGCCACCGAGCCCCGGGTGGTGGCGTCGCGCAGGGCCAGCACCGCGACGTACTCGTGCAGGAAGCGCGCGGCGGCCCGCCAGTCGGCGCGGCCCAGCCGGTCGCCCAGCCGGGCCAGCTCGGCCGGGCTGACCCCGCGCTC
This sequence comes from Phytohabitans rumicis, assembly GCF_011764445.1. NCBI lineage: Bacteria > Bacillati > Actinomycetota > Actinomycetes > Micromonosporales > Micromonosporaceae > Phytohabitans > Phytohabitans rumicis. The sequence goes on along the minus strand of NZ_BLPG01000001.1, from coordinate 5,232,908 downwards.
GGCGGCGCGCAGCAGCAGGTCGCGCAGCTGCCCGGCGAACGCCCGCGTGGGTAGCGCCGGCCGCAGCCCCGGCGGCCAGTCGTCGTCCGCGGCCTGCAGCAGCTCGCGGATGACCAGATCCTGCTCGGGCCCGGTGAGCAGCCGGGCGAGGGCTCACCACGCTCGGCGGCCGCGCGGCGGAGCAGACCGAAGGCGTACGCGTGGAAGGTGCGCACGAGCGGCTCGTGCACGACGCGGCCGTTACCGCTCTGCCAGCTGGCGGTCGCTCCGCTCCCGCTCGGCCCTCGGGCCGGCTCGGTCCGGACTCGTCGCTTCGCTTATCGTCTCGGACCGAGCCGGCCCGAGGGCCGGCCACCCGCGCCTCGATCCGGTGGCGCAGCGCGGTTGCGGAGCGCCGCCCGAACGTGAGCACCAGGATCCGCTCCGGATCGGTGCCCTCGTCGACGCGGGCGGCGACCGCCTCGACCAGCGTGTCCGTCTTACCGGTGCCGGGACCGCCGATGACCAGCAGCGGCCCGTCGGTGTGCCCGATGACGTGCCGCTGCAAGGGGTCGTCGAGTCGCTCCGGCGCGGCGTCGGCCGGCCGGCGGACCAGCCGGTACGCCTGCACGCCGCCCATCACACCACGCCCGTACGACGACCGCGGTCAGCAGCCCACCCAGGAGCGTCCCTTCTTGTACGCCCAGGCGCAGGAGTCGACCTGCTTGCCGGCGGCGTTGCGCAGGTAGGCGGTGTCCCCGTTGTTGTTCCAGATGTACGCCTTGCTGCCCCAGTAGCGGTTCTTGGCGTCGTTCTTGCCGGAACCGGTGTGCAGCCAGATCCGGCCGCCCTTCGCGGCGATCGTGACGCTGCCGAACTTGTACACGTGCCCGGCCTTGTCCCGGATCGTGTACCCGTTGAGGTTCACCGCTTTGGCACCGGTGTTGACGAGCGAGACCCACTCGGCGTTGAGGCTCGCGTTGGTGCGGTTGTCCGTGCCGGGCGAGTCGTACTGCGCGCCGTGGAAGCGCAGGCTCGGCGTGGCCGCGCTGGCCGGCGCCACGCCCGCGAGCGAGAGGGCCGCGCCGAACAGCGCCGCCGCCAGGATCCCAACCGTCTTCTTCACGTGCCCCTCCATCGTGTTTTCCGATGCCCGTGGGTGGCGACCGGAGCACAGATTGTGTCCACAGTCGGGGGTGCGGCGTGTCCGGAATCACGAGGCGTGTCGGGTCAAATCCCGCCGATGATCGGCGCCCCACCGACCCGTCCGGCCCGCCACGGGCCGCCGCGCGGCCGCCCGCCACGTCCGCCCGGCCCGCCACGGGCCTCCGCGCGGCGCTCCGCGGGCCGCGCGCTCCGCGGGCCGCGCGCTCCGCGGGCCGCGCGCTGCGCGCGCCTGCGCGGCGCGTCGATCAAGGACTCTCTCGCCGATCAAGGGCATACGGTCGTGGATCGGAGATCAAAGCACGGCCATATGCCCTTGATCGACGCGCAATCCCTTGATCGACGCGCCGCGCAGGCGCGCGGGCCACGCGGGGCGCGCGGACAGCGGGCGCGCGGACAGCGGGCGCGCGGACAGCGGGCGCGCGGACAGCGGGCGCGCGGACAGCGGGCGCGCGGGCGTCAGTGGGCGACGCGGGACTCGACGGCGTCCAGGGCGGCGGGTACGGAGTCGGCGACGATCAGCAGGTCGAGGGCGTCCGAGCGGGCGAACGACGTACGGGCCAGACCACCCAGCCAGTCGACCAGGCCGGCGTAGAAGCCGTCCGCGTCGACGAGCACGATGGGCTTGCGGTGCATGCCCAGCATCCCGGTCGTCCACACCTCGAAGAGCTCGTCGAGCGTGCCCAGTCCGCCGGGCAGGGTGATGAACGCGTCCGACTTCTCGATCATCAGGGCCTTGCGGCTGAGCATGCCGTCGGTGACCACCAGCTCGTCCGCGTCGGTGTCGGCGATCTCGCGGTCGACCAGGGTCTGCGGCATCACCCCGAGGGTGAACGCGCCGCCGGCCCGGGCACCCTCGGCGACCGCGCCCATCATCCCGACGCGACCGCCGCCGGAGACCAGGGTGTGCCCGCGCCGGGCGATCTCCCGGCCGGTCTCGTGGGCCAGGTCCAGCCAGCGCTGGTCCAGCGTGCGCGAGGAGGCGCAGAAGACGCAGATCGCGGCCACGTCAGCGCCCCGTCTCGGGGGACGAGGAAGACTGGGCGGACGACTTGAGGGCCTCCTGCTCCGCGGCCAGCGCGGCGTCGGCCTGCACGATGTGCCGCACGGCCTCGTCGACGTCGTCGGTGACCAGCATCAGTTCGAGGTCGGCCGGGCCGATCTTGCTTTCGGCCGCCATCGTCTCGCGCAGCCAGGCCAGCAGGCCGCGCCAGTACGCCGACCCCATGAGTACGACCGGGAACCGGGTGACCTTGCCGGTCTGCACCAGCGTGAGCGCCTCGAAGAGCTCGTCCATCGTCCCGAAGCCGCCGGGCAGTACGACGAACGCCTGCGCGTACTTGACGAACATGGTCTTGCGGGCGAAGAAGTAGCGGAAGTCGATGCCCATGTCGACCCACTCGTTGATGCCCTGCTCGAACGGCAGCTCGATGCCGAGCCCCACCGACAGCCCGCCGGCCTCGTTGGCGCCCTTGTTGGCCGCCTCCATCACGCCTGGCCCGCCGCCGGTGATCACGGCGTACCCGGCGTGCGCGAGGGCGGCGCCGAGCCGCTCCGCCATCTCGCACTCGGGGCTGTCCACCTTGCTGCGGGCCGAACCGAAGACACTGACCGCGGGCGGCAGATCCGCCAGCGTGTCGAACCCCTCGACGAACTCGGACAGGATCCGCAGTGCCCGCCACGCGTCCTTCGTCTTCCACTCCGCCCGCTGCCGGGAGTCGAGCAACCGCTCGTCAGCCGTACTCCCCGGGATCGCTTCGCGACGCAGCGTGACCGCCCCACGGTGACGCTCGGGACCTGGAATGCGGCCGCGGTTTATGTGGTTCATGGAATCAACCGTAGTGCGGGGCTACTCCTGAGATGGAGGCAACCAAACCGGCGCGTCATGCGTCTTAGATTTCACATACTGGGTATACACGGAGCGGGGAGGGGACGACCGTGATGACCCGAAACGAGATGATCCGCCAGCGTCGGCAGATGCAGCGCCGGATCCGCGAGGTGGTGGCCGAGCGAAGGATGGCCGCCAACCAGGGCGACAACGCCACGCTCGCACCGCGGCGCGAGCCGCAGACCGGCACGGCGGCCTAGCTAGGAGGCCAACCAGCGGTGCAGGGTCGCCGCACCGTCGCGGATCTTCCCGATCTCCACATGCTCGTCGGGGGCGTGGGCGAGGTTGGGATCGCCGGGGCCAAAGTTGAGCGCCGGGATGCCCATGGCGGCAAACCGGGACACATCAGTCCAACCCAGCTTGGCCACCGGCGCCTCGCCGACGGCGGCCAGGAATTCGCGGGCGGGTGGGGCGGTGAGGCCCGGCAGGGCGCCGCCCGCCGAGTCGGTCACCTCGATCTCGAAGCCGGCGAAGATCTCCCGTACGTGGGCGTGCGCCTCGGCCTCGCTCCGGTCGGGTGCGAAGCGGTAGTTGACATCCACCTCGCACCGGTCGGGGATGACGTTGCCGGCGACCCCGCCGTTGATGCGCACCGCGTTGAGCCCTTCGCGGTACGTGCAACCGTCGATCGTGACCGTGCGCGGCTCGTACGCCTTCAGCCTGTTGAGCACCTCGCCCGCGGCGTGGATCGCGTTGACGCCCCGCCACGAGCGCGCCGAGTGGGCCCGCCGGCCGGTCGAGACGACCCGCGCCCGCATGGTGCCCTGGCAGCCCGCCTCCACCACCCCGTACGTCGGTTCGAGCAACAGCGCGAAGTCCGCCGCCAGCCACTCCGGGTGGGCCGCCGCGACCAGGTAGAGCCCGTTGTACTGGGCCTCGATCTCCTCGGCCTCGTAGAAGAAGTACGTCACGTCGAACCGCGGCTGCGGCACCGTCACGGCCAGGTGCAGGGCGAACGCGACCCCCGACTTCATGTCCGCGGTGCCGCACCCGAAGATCAGGTCGTCCTGGATGGTGGCCGGGAAGTTGTCGTTGTGCGGCACCGTGTCGAGGTGTCCGGCGAGCACGACGCGCTCGCTGCGGCCGACGTCGGTACGCGCCATGACCGTGTTGCCGTACCGCTGGACGGACAGGTGCGGCGCGGCCTGGAGCACCTCCTCCACGCAGTCCGCGATCTCCTTCTCGTTGAGAGAGACCGACTCGATGTCGACCAGCGCGCGGGTGAGCGCCACCGGGTCGGCCATAACCTCGGGGGTCAGCGGGTTCGCCATGCCAGGCACGGTACCTTTTCGTCATGCAGAGTTTGCCGGCCTGGGGCCTCGGACTTGCCACCGTGACGACCGATGACCAGGTGCTGGACGCCTGGTATCCGGCCGGCAAGCTCGGGCTGGGGGTCGCCCCGGCCGACGAGGTGCCCGTCACGGTCGTCGGCGAACGGTCGCTCCCGCTCCTGCGTACCGTCGCCGTGCGCACCGAGATCGGGTCGCTGGAGGACCCGCCCAAGGACGCCGCCGACGCGTACCTGCGGCTGCACCTGCTCTCGCACCGCCAGGTGCGGCCGGGCGACATCAACCTCGACGGCGTCTTCGGCGTCCTGGCCAACGTCGCCTGGACCTCGGCCGGGCCGTGCCCGCCGGACTGGGTCGACGAGCTGCGCCTCATCGAGCGCTCCCGGGCCGGCACCTGACCATCTACGGCATCGACAAGTTCCCGCGCATGGTCGACTACGTGGTGCCGGGCGGGGTGCGGATCGCCGACGCCGACCGGGTCCGCCTCGGCGCCCACCTGGCGGCCGGCACGACGGTTATGCACGAGGGCTTCGTGAACTTCAACGCCGGCACGCTCGGCGCCTCGATGGTCGAGGGCCGGATCAGCGCGGGCGTCGTCGTCGGCGACGGGTCCGACGTGGGCGGCGGCGCATCCATCATGGGTACGCTCTCCGGCGGCGGCAGGGAGCGCATCCAGATCGGCGAGCGGTGCCTGATCGGCGCGAACGCCGGCATCGGCATCTCGCTCGGCGACGACTGCGTGGTCGAGGCCGGCTGCTACGTGACCGCCGGCTCCAAGATCACTCTCCCGACCGGCGAGATCGTCAAGGCGGCGGCCCTGTCCGGCCGGTCCGGCCTGCTCTTCCTGCGCAACTCGGTGACCGGCGCCCTGGAGGCCCGCCCCCGGCGAGGCACCGGCGTAGAACTGAACGCCGCCCTACACGCCAACGACTGAGGCGTTAGGAAGGGCCCCTTGTTATTCAAAAAGCGATAACAAGGGGCCCTTCCTTGCATCACTTCAGGCGGTACGCGTGGATGACGGTCTGGGTGACCGTGTTGCCTAGCGTGTCCCGGGCAGCCGCCCGCAGCGACACGAAGCCGCCACCGCGCGGGTGCTTCACCTTGGCGACCCAGCCGTCCTTGGTCTTTCGCAAGGACGCCTTCTGCCAGGTCTTACCGTCGTCGTACGAGACCTCGACGGTCAGCGTCTTCACGCGGCCGCCCGGCGCGCCCGGCTGCCGCTGGACGGTCACCGGGATCTCGTACGCCTTGCCGGCCGGAGCCGCGTTGTTGACGTCCAACCTCGGCGCGAACCGCACCACGGAGACCGGCAACTTGGCGAACCGCTCCCCGCCGACGTGCGCGGACCGGAACGTCCACACGCCGCTGACCTTGGTGGTCAGGTCGCCGACGCTGCGCGTGTCCGCCGCCTCCAACCGGTAGACGGCCTGGCCCGGCGGCACCTCGAAAGCGCCACAGGCCGAGCACTCGAACTCGCCGACCAGCTTGCCGTTGCGGTACAGCGCGGTGCGCGACGTGTCGGTCAACGAGTAACCCTGGTGGCCGGCCCGGTCGCCGTAGAACGACATGTCCACGTAGATCTGGTCACCCTGCCGACTGACCCACTGGAAGTCCCAGCGCGGCGTCCCGAGCACCGGGCCGAACGGTCCGGTGTTCCACGCGTCCCGGTGGACCGTGCCCGCCCGGTACGCCACGGGCGTCTGCACGAGCACCGCCTGCGCATTCAGCCAGCCCTCTTCGTCCACGACGCCGAACCACATCTCGGGCGCCCACTTGACGCCCTTCGTGCTGAAGTACTCGGTCCGGCGACCGGGGAGGTCGGTGGGGAGGACGATCGCCGACGCGCCCAGGTTCTCGGACAACTCCGGGAAGATGAAGCGTTCGGCGGTCAGCCCGGCCGGTGCGACCCCGAACTCCTGGCGCACGGTGGCCAGGTCTCGGGCCTGGTAGTGCTTGGTGTATCCGGTCGGCAGCCGCCCGGGGAAGCTCTCCGCCACGCCGTAGAAGTACGGAGAGTCGGCGAAGCTGCCCTCCGCGTCCGGCTTGGCCCACTGGCTCGCCACGTACGAGACGAACTCGCTCGCCGGCGGTGCCGCGCCGATCTGCGCCGTGGTCACCTGGTCCCAGGCGTCCGCCCACACCCCGATGCTGAAGCTCCAGCCGTAGGAGGTGAAGTGGACGAACGAGATGTCGATCAGCGCCGGCACGGCCGACCGCTCCGGGATCGTGGTCAGCACCGGCTTGCCCTGGCGCGCGTCCAGCGTGACCGCGGTGTCCTTGGTCACGTTGACCAGGGGCTGCACCACCAGCGTGGTCTCGAAATCGTCCTCGCCGCGCCGCGTGTCGAGGAACGCCGAGAGGCTGTACCGCCCCTTCGGCACGCGCCGGGTGGCGGTGCCCTCCTCGTTGAACACGTCGCCGAGGTAGAACGAGTCGAGGCCGATGATCAGGCCCAGGTAGCGCTCCGGCGTGGCGCCGTTGCGGTCCAGGTACGTGACCGTGACGTTGTAGCTCTCGACCTCCTTGTTGACGCCCAGCGCGGTCTGCACCACGCTCGACCCGCCGGTGGCGACCAGCTGGCCCGAGTAGAGCCCGTCCGGCCCGGCCACCCGGGTGTTGGCGGTGACGGTCACCTGTGCCTGGCCGCCGGCCGGCACGGTGATTTGCGTGGCGCTCGGGGTGAACATCCCGGCCGGCGCGGGCGCGCCGTCCGGCCCGTTGATGGCGACCCCCAGGTCCAGCGTCACGGCCGCCGTGCCGCCGTTGCGGTAGGTGACGGTCCGGGCGATCGGCTCGTCGTCATTGTGCGGCCACAGCGGCCGTCCAAAGGAGACACCGACCGGATCGGTGGTCACCGTCTGCGTGATAGCGCGAGCCACGTCGACGCGGCCAGCACCTTGCTGGTACGCCGTGAGCGACGGATTCGGCTTCGCCGCTGCCGTCAGCGTGGCCTTGAGCTGACCCGCCTTCCAGTCCGGGTGCTGCTCGGCGAGCAGGGCGACCGCGCCGACCACGTGCGGCGTGGCCATCGAGGTGCCGGACGCCGAGACGTACTGGCCGTCAACCGTTTCGCCCATCTCGGTGCCGGCCGCCTTCGCCGCGACGATGTCGACGCCGGGCGCGGTGATGTCGGGCTTCATCCCGTCGTCGCCGACCCGCGGGCCGCGGCTGGAGAACTCCGCCAACTCGTCGGACTTGTCGACCGCGCCGACCGTGAGCGCCGCGTCAGCGCTGCCCGGCGAGTCGATCGTCCCATCGCCGGAACCACTGTTGCCCGCGGCGATCACGAAGAGCGTGCCGGTCTCGGCGGTCAGCCTGTCGACCGCCTCCTCCAGCGGGTCGATCTCCGGGGTGTCTCCGCCGCCGAGGCTGAGGTTGATGGCCGTGGCGTGCTTTTCCGCGGCGGCCCACTCCATGCCGGCCAGGATCGCGGACTCGGTGCAGAAGGTGGACTCGCACACCTTGCCGCTCAGCAGCGTGGCGTCAGGCGCCACACCCTTGTACTTGCCACCGGACGCCGCGCCGCTGCCGGCGATCGTCGAGGCGACGTGCGTGCCGTGGCCGATGATGTCCCGGTTCTCCGGGTCCTCGGTGAAGTTGCGCGACTCGGCCACCTTGCCGGCCAGGTCGGGATGCGTCGTGTCGATGCCGGTGTCCAGCACCGCGACGGTGATGCCCTCGCCCGTGTAACCGGCCTGCCACGCGGCCGGGGCGCCGATCTGCGGCACGCTCTTGTCCAGCGAGACCCGGCGCTTGCCGTCCAGCCAGATCTTCTTGACGCTGGTCTGCGCGGTCACGGCCGCCCAGATCTCGGCGGCCCGGTCCTTCTTGGCGGCGAGCGCCGCGCCACCGACCGGCGCCAGCTGGCGGGTGACCTTCGCACCCGCGGCGGACAGCGTCGCACCGGCCCGCTGGGCGGCGGCACCCTGTCCATACTGGACGATCAGCGGCAGGCTGTCGCGGACCGCGTCGTGGTAACCGGCCCGGATCAGCCCCCGTACGTCAAAGAGGCGCTTGTCCAGCTTTCCGGCCTGCACGAGCGGCTGGGCGTCAGCCGGGATCACATACAGCGCGTCGCGGCTGCGGTAGGTGGCGAACCGTACCCCTTGGCGGTTTTTCCCCGGCCGCACCGCGACGGAGTCGGCGTCGGCCGACGCGAGCAGGATCTGGTCGCCGGTCAGCAGCGTCACCGCGATGCCCCGGCTGCCTGTCGCGGTGCCCGCCGATGCGGCGTCCGCGCCCGGTGCCGCCCAGCCAGCCTGGGCCGTGCCGAGCACGAGTCCAGTGGCGAGAGCGGTGGCTAATAACTTCCCTCGGAGTTGCAACGCAACCTCCTCTACTGGCGTCTATATAGACGCCGGCCCCGTTCGAATGGGACCAGCATTGCATACCGAGTATGTATCCCGCAGCCCCAAACCAGACACTGAAGTTTTCGGGAAGTCGACAAGGGACTCAGTTGATCGCGGCGACCTCGGCACCAGCGGTGTCGCGCTCAAAGCGCAGCCAACCGTCGATGTCGTCGGGGTCGAGGGGGTGCGAGTAGAGGTATCCCTGGCCGTACGGGCAACGGATGTCGCGCAGCAGGTCGCGGTCGGCCGCGGTCTCGATGCCCTCGGCGACGACGTCCAGGCTGAGGGTCTGGGCGAGCCGCACGATGCCGTCCACAATGGCCTGTTGCCGGGCGGACGACGCCACGGTGGCGGTGAACGACTTGTCGATCTTCAGAATGTCGATCGGCACCTGTTGCAGATAGCTGAGCGAGGAAAAGCCGGTGCCGAAGTCGTCGATGGCGATCCGCACGCCCAGCTCACGCAGGCCGGTCAGGTCGAGCCACACCTGCTCGTCGTCGCGCAGCAGCAGCCGTTCGGTGATCTCCAGCACGAGCCGGGTCGGCGCCAGGTTGGCCGCGAGCAACTCCTTGCGGACGTTCTCCACGAAGCCGGGCGCCCGGAACTGGCGGGCGGACACGTTGACGCTGACGTACGGCGTGCCGGGCCACCGGGTGGCCGCGGCGATCGCCTGCTGCAGCACCCAGTCCCCGATCGGCTCGATGAGACCGGTCTCCTCGGCGACGTCGATGAACTCGTCCGGCGAGACCAGCCCGAGCGTCGGGTGGCGCCAGCGCACCAGCGCCTCGAAGCCCACCGTCGCATCGCTTTCCACCCCCACGATCGGCTGGTACGCCACCGTGAAGTCGAGGTCGGCGACCGCCTGCTCCAGCGCGGCGCGCAGCTCGATCCGCTGGAGCACCGCCGCGTGTACGGCGGGCTGGTAGCGCCGCCAGCGACCCTTGCCCGCGCCCTTGGCCAGCCGCAGTGCCAGGTCGGCCTGGCGCAGCAGATCGTCCGGGCCGGACGCGTCGGCGGTCGTGGCCAGCCCGACGCTCGCCAGGGCGCTCACCACCGTGTCGCCGAGCCGGAACGACTGGGTCAGCGCCGCCACCACCGCGGCGGCGATCTGCTCGGCCGCGGTGGGATCGGCGACCTCGTCGAGGATCGCGCCGAACTCGTCGCCGCCCACCCGCGCCACGGTGGCCTGCTCGCCCAGCACCTGGGCCAGCGTGGCCGAGATCCGCTGGCCCACCGCGGTCAGCAGCTCGTCGCCGACGGTGTGGCCGGAGGTGTCGTTGACCATCGTGAAGTCGTCGATGTCCACCAGCAGGACCGCGGCGCACCCGCCGCCCACCGCCGCCTGCCGGGCCGCCTCGTCGACGCGGTCCCGGAAGAGGGCGCGGTTGGGCAGGCCGGTGAGCGCGTCGTGCAGGGCCTGGTGGCTGAGCTGCCGCTCCAGCTGGCGGCGCGCGGTCACGTCGCGCATGGTGATCACGAGCCCGCGTACGGCCCGGTCGCGGCGCAGGTCGAGGCAGCTCACCTCGACGTGCACCGGGCGGCCGTCCGGGTGCTGCAGGCTCCACTGTGTCCAGTCGGTGGGCTCCAGTTGGGCGGAGCGCGCGAGGTCCAGCGTCTGCCGTACGGCGGCCCGGTCGTCCGGGTGGATGGCCGCCGACAGCGTCGTGCACTGCGCCGGGTCGACGCCGAGCACGGTCGCGGTGGACGGGCTGGCGTACCGGACGCGGTCGTCGTCGCCCAGGATGAGGATCACGTCGGTGGTGCTCTGTACGAGCGACCGGAAGTACGCCTCGCTGTCCCGCCGGTTGACCTCGTCGCTGAGCCCGATCCGCTCCAGCGCCAGGGCGGCCTGGCCGGCGAGCACCTCCAGCGAGTCGCGCAGCCCGCCCAGCACCCCGGCCTCGGCGGCCACCAGCAGCGCGCCGACCCGGGGCGCCCCGCCGACCGGTGAGTCGAGCACGAGTGGACAGAGCACAGTGGACTCGAACCCGCCGAGCTGCTCGGCCAGGGCCGGGTGCAGCATGCGTACCCGAAGAATCCTGGTCTTGCGCGCGGCGGCCGCGCCCCGGGCCCCGTGCGGCAGGACGGACGGCACCACGGTCGGGCCCCAGATGCTGACCGCCGTGGCGGGCACGCCATCCGCGTGGTGCACGGCGAACACCACCCGGTAGCCGGTGCCCGGCGGGATGAGCCTGGCGACCGCGGCCCGGACCGCCCGGTTGACCTCGGGCGCGTCGGTGGCGGAGACGAGCGCGGCGCACGCCTCCCGCATGCCCCGCTCGCGCGCGACCACCTGCCGGTGCGCCTGGATCGAGTCGGTCAGCCGGCTCAGCACGATGCAGAACACGACCCCGGACGACACCGCGATGATCGCGCCGTCCCGGATCTCGCCGCTCATCGCCTGGATGAGCAGCACCGCGGGCGGGATCATCGACGCCACGCCGAGCAGCACCAGCCAGCCGCGGTTGACCTCGCCGCGCCGGTCGTCCGCGGGCGCGGTCAGGCCGCGCATCGACGGGTGCAGGGCGGCGGCGCCCCAGGCGGCATAGAAGACCAGCCAGCCGATGTCGACCGGGCTGCCGTTCTGCCAGCTTCCGTTGATCGTGGTCAGGCCGTACAGGATGTCCGCGGTGAGCATCCCGGCCGCGCCGACGGACAGGAAGACCACTGCGGTCGTCCGCTGGTACGTCGCCAGCAGCCGCACGTTCGTCGCGAGGATCAGCAGGTTGCCCAGCGCGTACGCGCCGAGCACCGACTTCTCGAACGAGGTGAGATCCGGTGCGGCCATGTCCGGACCGAGGAGGAAGACCCACGACAGCAGCGCACCGGCGGACACGACCACCAGCAGATCCAGCAGGCCGGCCCGGTCGCGAATCGTATGGCTGGCCCGGGTGAATCCCCAGTATCCGGCGATCATCAGGGAAAGACGCTCAGATAAAGAACGTTGGACAGGAATGGCGTGGACTCACCGCCGCTCGCGTTGAATACGAGATCCCCGGCCGTGAAAATGGCGATGCCGATGGCGAGAAACCACCACGGGTGCCGCCGCATCGGCAGGTGCCGGTGCACGCCCCACAGGATGGCCGCGACGCTGCTCACGCCGACCGCTGCCCAGAAATACAGGTGCAGACCCGGCGCGACGAAGGCGCCTACCCCGAGGCTGGCCATCCATGCCCCGTAGTAGGTCAACGTCCGTCGGGCCGACACGGCCTCCCCTTACTCTCGGCAGGGTTGGTTCTACCAGCCGGCTGTCCGGATTGCCATCGCCCGTGGCGCCCAGTTCCACGCCAACATCCGCCGAATCCCCGCCAACATCCGCCGATCAAGGACATATGGTCGTGGATGGATCTCTAAAGCACGACCATATGCCCTTGATCGGCGGGAAATCCCTAGATCGCGAGGCGTTCCACGGCGGCCGCGACGCGCTCATCCGTCGCGGTCAACGCCACCCGTACGTGTCGCTCGCCGGCCGGCCCGTAGACCGCCCCGGGCGCCACCAGGATGCCCCGCGCCGCGAACCAGTCCACCGTGGACCAGCAGTCCTCGCCGCGGGTGGCCCACAGGTACAGCCCGGCCGCCGAGTGCTCGATCTCGAAGCCGGCCTTCGCCAGCGCGGGCCGCAGCAGGTCGCGGCGGGCGGCGTAAAGAGCCCGCTGCGCCGCGGCGTGCGACTCGTCGGCCAGCGCGGCCACCATGGCGGCCTGCACCGGGGCGGGCACCATCATGCCGGCGTGCTTGCGTACGGCCAACAGCTCCGCCACCAGCGCCGGGTCGCCGGCCACGAACCCGGCCCGGTAGCCGGCCAGGTTGGACCGCTTGGAGAGCGAGTGCACCGCCAGTACGCCGTCGTACCGGCCGCCGTTGACCTCCGCCGACAGCACCGACACCGGCGACTCTTCCCAGCCGAGCGTGAGGTAGCACTCGTCGCTGGCCACCACGGCGCCCCGCTCGCGCGCCCAGTCGACGACCTTGCGCAGGTGCGCGGTCGGCAGCACCCGGCCGGTCGGGTTGGACGGCGAGTTGACCCAGACCAGCCGTACCCGGCTGCTGGGCCCCACGGCCGTGAGGGAGTCGCTGCGGATCACGGCCGCGCCGGCCAGCCGCACGCCCACCTCGTACGTGGGGTAGCAGACGGTCGGGATGACCACCTGGTCGCCCGGGCCGAGGCCGAGCAGCGTCGGCAGCCAGGCGACCAGCTCCTTCGAGCCGATGGTGGGCAGCACGCCGAGCCCGTGCGGGAGCGCCCCGCACTCCCGGACGGCCCAGTCGGCCAGGGCCGTCCGCAGCGCCGGCGTGCCGGCCGTCAGCGGATAGCCGGGCGAGTCCGCCGCGCCAGCCAGCGCGGCACGGATCGCCGTCGGCACCGGATCGACCGGGGTGCCGACGGACAGATCGACGATGCCGTCAGCGTGCTGGGCGGCGACCCGCTTGGCGGGCTCCAGCAGGTCCCACGGAAAGTCGGGCAGCCCTGAGGAGACCGGGCTCAGTGCTCGGTCTCCCGCGGCGGCTGGGCGGCGACGAACGTCGCGTCCTTCTCCAGCTTGCCGACCTTGGAGGCGCCGCCGGGGAACCGAGGTCCTCGAAGAACTCGTAGTTGGCTCCGGTGTAGTCCTTCCACTGCTCAGGGACGTCGTCCTCATAGAAGATCGCTTCTACCGGACAAACCGGCTCACAGGCCCCACAGTCAACGCACTCATCGGGGTGGATGTACAGCATCCGGTTGCCCTCGTAGATGCAGTCGACCGGGCATTCCTCGATGCACGCCTTGTCGAGCAGGTCCACGCACGGCTCGGCGATGATGTAGGTCACGGGTCTTCCTCTCCGCAAGCCACGCCGCTCTTCACTAGCGACGCTTGCAGCCTAGTATCTCGCCGGAGAGGGGGTGGAAAGTGCTCCGGCAGCAGGATGTGGGACACCGCGTCGTCGTGCGGCGAATTGTAGGTGTTCGCAATAATCGTCCCCTATACACCGACGCGCTCGGCGAGCTGGTCGAGATCACCGAGACGGATCTCACGCTGGCGACGGCGAAGGGCCCGCTGCGCGTACCACTGGATGAGATCCATCGGGCGAAGCGGGTGCCGCCCCGGCGGCGGCCGAACGCCGCGGACGTCATCGCCCTCGAACTCGCGGCCAACGAGGCGTGGCCGGCGCCCGTGCAGGACCACCTGGGCGGCTGGCTGCTGCGGGCCGCCGACGGCTGGACCGGCCGGGGCAACTCCGCGCTGCCGATCGGCGACCCCGACCGCCCCTTGGAGGCCGCCATCGACGCGGTCGAGCGGTGGTACGTCGAGCACGGACTGCGCCCCCTCATCAACACGCCGCTGCCGCTGGCCACCCCGGTCGGCGCCTCCCTCGACGCCCGCGGCTGGAGCGCCCGCCCGCTCACCCTGGTCCAGACCGCGCCGCTGCGCGCGATCGTCGACGCCGTGCCGCCGCGCGCCAAGGTCCAGCTCGCCCACGCGCCCTCCGACGACTGGCTCGCCATCGCCGCGGGCCGGAAGGGCGGTCTGCCGGCCGCCGCCCGACACATCCTCACCGCCGTGCGCCAGCTCCGCTTCGCGCACGTGTACGACGAGAACGGGCGCCTGCTCGCGATCGCCCGCGGCACGGTGACCGGGGAAGGGCAGTGGCTCTGCCTCGCGTTGATCGAGGTGGTCCCCGAAGCCCAGCGCGGCGGCCTGGCCCAGCAGGTGATCGCCGCACTCGCCCGGTGGGCGTCCGAGGCGGGCGCGACCCGGGCGTTCCTCCAGGTCGAGGAGCGCAACACAGCAGCCAACGCGCTCTACTCGAAGCTCGGCTTCACCACCCACCACAGTTACCTAACCCGCGAAGCCCCCCTCCCCTAGCCCCTCACCCGCTCCGCGCGCGCTCCCCGCGCGCTCGGCGCGGCGCGGCTCGGCGCGCTCCGCGCGTCGATCAAGGACTTCCCCGTCGATCAAGGGCAAACGGCCGTGCTTCGATCTCCAAACCACGACCGTATGCCCTTGATCGACGCAGAAATCCTTGATCAACGGCGGACTGGGCGGCGGGGCTTGGCCAGCTTGGTCTCGGCGTACCGCTTCAGCGACTGCGACCGGTAGTCCAGCCCGAGCGCGACCAGGAGCAAATAGCCGACCAGTGACCCGCCGATCGCGAAGCCGCCGTACAGCCAGACCTGGGAGAAGAACTCCCCCGCGCCGCCGGCGAACGGCGTGTCGCCGCTGATGAACGGGCCGACGAAGATGGTCAGCAGCATCGCGGCCAGGGCGGCGGCGCCGATGTCGGCGATCCAGCGCGCGGTCGGATGGCGGCGCCCCCAGATGAACGCCATCGTCGCCAGGATCAGCCCGATGACGACGAACATCCCCAGTGAGATCCGGTCCTGGGCCTCGGTCTTGTTGTCGAACCCGACGCGGGCCACCAGGCGGGCCGCCACGTTAACCGCGAACAGCACACCCGCGAGCACGCCAATCGGCAGCCAACGGTCCTTCATGCCGCTAGAGAGTAGTCAGACACGGCGCGTAGACGCGAGCATCAATCGGAAACCGATCACGGCAAACGCGATCGACCCCGCGAAGATCATGGTGAGGCCCACCCAGCTGTTGGCGTCCACCACCGCGTTGCCCTGCGGCCCGACCAGCAGGAGGTCGCCCTCGGTGGTACGCCCGGAGGCCACCATCATCAGCACGATCCAGCACGCGGCGGGCAGCGCGATCGCCCACTTCCGCCCGACCGTGGCGTACGCGAACCAGCCGAGCAGCATGTTGAGCACCACCGCGGCCACGACCGACACGCCGATCAGGTAGCCGCCGACGCGTACCTGGGCGAGCATCAGCTCCAGGACGCCGGTGGCCAGGGCCGCGATCACCGCGATGATCCCGCCGGCCACCCGGAGGGCCACGTCGGCCACCTTGTCGAACGGGGATGGTGGCGCCGGCTCCGTCACCGGCTCCACTTCGAGCGGGCTCTGCAGGCTCATCACGTTAGACCGGCGAGGAAGGTGCGAGACCGGCGAAGATGTCGTTTTCCCAGCCGTACGGGCCGACGCCGGGTCCCTTCTCGCCGACCGCCAGCGTGTAGTACTCGACGCCCATGAACTCGCTGCCGAAGTTGCCGGCGATCGAGTAGAGCCAGGAGGACTCCGGGATCTGGGAGGCGTGTGCCCGCATGGCCTCGACCTTGGCCTCGTGGTGGTCGGTGCCGTCGATCCGTGCCGCGATCTGCTCGTCCGGCGTGCCGAACGGGAAGTCCTCGACGCGTTCGATGCCGGCGAACGGGTTGTCCGTCGACTGCGCGAAGGCGTTGATGCCGGCCTCCAGCACGCTCTTCGGCATCGCCGTCCAGTAGATCTTCGCCGGGCCGAAGCCCTCGGCCGTGGCCAGCTCGGCGGCCCGCATGGCGACCCGGTGCGACTGGATGTGGTCGGGGTGCCCGTAGAAGCCGTTCTCGTCGTACGTGATCACGACCTGGGGGCGGACCTCGCGCATGATCTCCAGCAGGAAGCCGGCGGCCTCGTCCACGTCGGCCTGCCAGAAGCAGCGCGGGTGCTTGTTGGTCTCCAGGCCCATCATGCCGGAGTCGCGGTACCTGCCGGCGCCGCCGAGGAAGCGGTGGTCGGACACGCCCAGCGCGGCGCAAGCGGCCTCCAGCTCGGCGAGCCGGTAGCCGCCGAGCTGGTCGGCCTCGCCCGCCGCGAGCAGGGCCAGCTCGGGCACGTGGATCTCACCCTCTTCGCCGAGGGTGCAGGTCACCAGCGTGATCTGCGCGCCTTCGGCGGCGTAGTGAGCCATAGTCGCGCCGGTGCCCACCGTCTCGTCGTCCGGGTGGGCGTGGACCAGCATGAGTCGTCGTGCCACGGCCGCCACTCTACGCGCAGCGTCCGGATAGTCAGTTAGATCACCACGTTCCGGGCAACACGCCGTACGCGGTCGGGCGTATCGGTGTGCCGGAATTACGATCCGGTGTGTGGAGTACCCGGAGCTGGCCGCTCGTACCCGGAGGTTCACCCGTGGCGCGCCGCGGGCCGTAAGCGTCGCGAGTGACGGCTCGCGGGTGATCTTCCTGCGGTCGGCCGGTCCAGAGGACCCGGCCGACGCCCTGTGGGTGCTCGATGTCGAGACGGCCGCCGAGCGGCTGGTCGCCGACCCGGCCACGCTGCTCACCGACGAGGGCGACCTGCCCGCCGAGGAGCGCGCGCTCCGCGAGCGGCTGCGGCTGTCCGCCGGCGGCATCGGCTCGTACGCGACGGACCCGGCCGGCAAGGTGGCCACCTTCCCGCTCGGCGGGCGGCTCTTCCGGGCCGACCTCGCGACCGGCGACGTGGCGCAGCTGGCCACGGCCGGCCCGGTGGTCGACCCGCGCCCCGACCCGGCCGGCCGGCGGATCGCGTACGTGACCTCGGGCAACCTGCACGTCATCCACGCGGACGGCACGGACGCGCTGCTCGCCGGCGAGGGCGGCGACGTGACCTGGGGCCTGGCCGAGTTCATCGCGGCGGAGGAGCTGTCCCGGTTCCGGGGCTACTGGTGGGCGCCGGACGGGCGCTCGATCCTGGCCGCCCGGGTCGACGAGTCCCGGGTGCCGCGCTGGCACCTGCACGACCCGGCGCGCCCGGAGGCGGCGCCGACCAGCGTGGCGTACCCCTATGCCGGCGCCGAGAACGCCGAGGTCACGCTGCACCTGCTCGATCTCGACGGCGGCTGGGTCGACGTGCACTGGGACCGGGAGACCTACCCCTACCTGGTGTCGGTGCACTGGGCCGAGGGCGGACCGTTGATCACCGTGCTGCGCCGGCTGCAGCAGCACGGACTGGTGCTGTCGGTCGACCCGCGCACCGGCGAGACCCAGGTGCACGCCGAGCTGGCCGACCCGCGCTGGGTCGAGCCGGTCGCCGGCACGCCGAGCCACCTGCCCGACGGCCGGGTCCTGGTCGGCGGCGAGCTGGCCCACGACGGGTACGACGCGCGCTGCCTCTTCGCCGACGGCACCCTGCTCACGCCGCCGTCGCTGTACGTGCGGCGGGTGGTCGGGCGGATGTCCGCCGCCGCCGGCGCCGGCTCGCCCGACCTGCTGGTCGAGGCCAGCGAGGCCGAGCCGAGCGAGCAACACCTCTTCCGGGTACGCACAGCGATCGGCGCCGGCGGGGCGGAGATCCGGCCGCTGACCACCGCGCCCGGGTGGCACACCGGCGCGGTCGGCGGCGACGTCCTGGCGGTTGGCTCGGCCTCGCTGGACCGGGCCGGCACCCAGTGGACGGTGTGGCGGGCCGGCAAGCAGGTGGCCACGATCGAGTCGCTGGCCGCCCGGCCGCCGTACTCCCCGCGGCCGCTGCTGGAGCGGGTGGCCGACCGGCGCCTGCCCGCGGCGGTGCTCTACCCGCGCAACCACGTGACCGGGCGCCGGCTGCCGGTGCTGCTGGACGTGTACGGCGGTCCGGGCCACCAGGAGGTGCTGGCCGCCCGGTCCCGCTGGCTGGAACGGCAGTGGTGGGCCGACGCCGGGTTCGCGGTGGTCACGGTCGACAACCGGGGTACGCCGGGCGTGGCCCCCTCGTTCGAGAAGGTGATCCACCGGCGGGTCGCCGACGTGGTGCTCACCGACCAGATCGACGCGCTGGGCGCGCTGGCCGGCAAGCACCCCGACCTCGACCTGGACCGGGTGGCGATCCGCGGCTGGTCGTTCGGGGGGTGGCTGGCCGGGCTCGCGGTGCTGCGCCGGCCGGACCTGTTCCGTTGCGGGGTGGCCGGCGCGCCGGTGACCGACTGGCGGCTGTACGACACCGCGTACACCGAGCGCTACCTGGGCCTGCCGGACGACAACAGCGACGTGTACGCGCACCATTCGCTCATCGAACTGGCCCGCGAGCCGGCCAAGGACGCCCGGCCGCTGCTGCTGATCCACGGCCTCGTCGACGACAACGTGGTGGCCGCCCACACGCTGCGCCTGTCGGCCGCGATGCTGGCCGCGGGCCGCCCGCACTCGGTGATCCCGCTGACCGGGGCGACCCACATGGCCGCGGGCGGCGTGGCCGAGCAACTGCTCCGCCTGGAACTGGACTTCGTCCGCCGCCACGTCTGAGCTGCAAGGAAGGGCACCTTGTTAACGCTTTCTGCATAGGAAGGGCCCCTTGCTAACCGCGGGGTTAACAAGGGGCCCTTCCTTGCAGGTGTACGCCTACGACTTCACGTACGCGTTGACCAGTGCGGGGTAGCCGAACACGCTGGAGATGAAGACGCCGCCCGCCTTGGAGCCGGTCAGGTAGTACGCCACCTCCACGAACAGCGGCACGGCCGGCGCGAGCTCCTTCATGATGCGCTCGTCCAGCTTGGGCCACTCCGACGCCTGCGCCGACGGGTCCATCGCCAGCACCCGGTCGAACTCGGTGTTGATCGCGTCGTTGTTGATGTACGACGTGTTGCTGTTGCCCTCAGCCTTGATCGAGCGGCCGTCGAAGAGCACCGGCAGGATCGCCGCACCGCTGGGCCAGTCCGCGGCCCACTGGTCCAGCCACAGGTCCCAGGCGTTGTCCTTCTTCTTGGTCTCGTCGAGCTTCGAGTCGGCCGGGATCGTCTTCACCGTGATCTTGAAGCCGGCCTTCTCCAGGTTGCCCTTGAGCTGGGTGGCCAACTCGGGGGAGTCGTCGCCGATCGCGAGCACCAGCTCCGGCGTCTTGCCGGCGAGCACCTCCTTGGCCTTCTCCGGGTTGCCGGTCGCGCCGGCCGGGTACGCGTCGTACTGCTTGTACCCGATGGTGGCCGGCGGCAGCAGCGTGGTCAGCGGGGTCGCGACCGTCGAGCCGCCGTACGCCTTGATGAAGCCCTCGCGGTCGATCGCGTAGTTCAGCGCCTGGCGTACGGCGAGGTCGGTGACCCGCTGGGTGTTGATGGTGAGCCGCCAGGCCGAGGGCGTCGGGGACGTGATCGAGCGGGACTTGAGCGCCGCGTCGCCGGCGACCCGGGACACCAGCCCGGCCGGTACGCCGTTCCAGGCCAGCGCGGCCTGGTCGGCGCCGCTGTCGGCGATCACGCGGTTGGCGCCCGCGTCCGGGTCCGGCCCGAACGACCAGACGATCTTCTCCGGGTACTGGTGGCGCACCGGGTCGGTGGCCGGGTCCCAGTGCTCGTTGCGCTCCATGACCAGCTCGACGCCGGGCGTGTGCTTCGTGATCTTGTACGGCCCGGAGGCGAACGGCTGGTTGTCGAGGTTGACGCCGGTGTCCTTGGCGGGCGGCAGCGGCGCGCTCGACGGCAGCGAGAGCGCGAACGGCAGGTCGCAGTGCGCCTTGGCGAACTCGAACCGGATCGTGTTGGCGTCCGGCGTGGTCAGGCCGGGCGGCAGCGACGTCTTGTTGGCCTTGAAGTCCCACTTGGTGTCGTAGTCGCCGCTGTCGGCGAGCCACTCCTGGACGTACGTCGGGCCACCGGTGAGGTCGGGGTCGAACGAGCGCGCGATGCCGTACGCGATCTCCTTGGACGTGATGGGGCTGCCGTCCTCGAACTTCACGTTGCTCTTGATCTTGAATTCCCAGGTCTTGCAGTCGTTGTTGACGTTGGTGCCGGGGGTCTGGGCCAGGTCGCCGACCAGCGTCAGGTTGCCCTTGCCGTCGTCCTTCCACGTGGTCAACGACCGGGCGTAGAGCGGGGCGTTCATCAGACCGGCGAACGAGTACACCCGCTGCGGGTCCAGGTGCGAAATCTTGCTCTCGCGGATGATCGTGAACGTGCCACCCTTGGTCGCGCCGGGCACCTCGGTGGCCGGGCCGAGCGAGTCCTTCGGGTCGGTGGCGATCACGCCAGTCGCGGTACGGTTCTGGTCAACCGCGGGGCCTTCTTCCTTGGTCTCACTGCAGGCGCCCACTGCCAAAAGCAATGCAAGAGCGGCTGCCACTCTTGGTCGCATCTCGAACCTCCCATAGGTGCAGTGAAGGAAACCTACAGCAACAACGTCACCGTACGGTAAAATTCACCGGAGCCGTACGCGCGGATCGATGGCCGCGTAGAGCAGGTCGACCACGATGTTGGCCAGCACGACGAAGACCGCGGAGATCAAGACGGTCGCCATGATCATCGGCAGGTCACCGTCCGTCACCGCGTCCACCGCCGTACGCCCGAGCCCGCGCAGGCCGAACGTGATCTCCGTGATCACGGTGCCGCCGAGCGCGGCGCCCACGTCGAGGCCGGCGATCGTCACCAGCGGCGTGATCGCGGCGCGCAGCGCGTGCCGGCCGTAGACCGTGCGCTTGGGCACGCCCTTCGCCCGCGCCGTGCGGACGAAGTCCTCCGACAGCGTCTCCAGCATCTGCGCCCGCGCCAGCCGGGCGTAGATCGCCGAGAACAGGAACGCCAGCGCCACCCACGCCAGCACCATCCCGGAGGCCCAGTCGAGTGGATCGTCGAAGATGGACGTGTAGTGCGGATTGGGCAAGATCTTGAGCTGGTAGACGAAGACGATCAGCAGGATCGCGCCGACGAAGTACAGCTGCATCGACGCCCCGGTGAGCGAAAAGCCGATCGCCAGCCGGTCGAGGACGGTCCCGCGTTTCAGGGCGGACACCATGCCCAGGCCCACGCCGAGCACCAGCCACAGGATCGTCGCCGGCAGCACGACGCTCAGCGTCACCGGCAGCACCCGGGCCAGCGTGTCCGTGACCGCCTCGCTGTTGACGTACGAGTAGCCGAGGCAGGGCGCGTCGCATCGGCCACCCTGGGAGCTGCCGAGGTCACGCCCGGCGACGATGCCCTTCATGTACGCCGCGTACTGCTCGATCTTCGGGTCGCGCAGGCCCAGTTCCTGGCGTACCCGCTCCAGGCGCTCCGGGTTGCAGTTCTTCGGGCACATGCCGGTGACCGGGTCCTTCGGCAGCGCGAAGAACATCAGGAAGCTGAGCACGCTGACCGCGAAGAGGGTGAGCGCGGCGGAGAGCAGCCGCTTGACCAGGAACCGAAACATGGCGCCCCTACCGGGAGGATCTCGGGTCGAGCGCGTCGCGAAGCGCGTCACCGAAGAGGTTGAAGGCGAGCACCAGGACGAAGATTGCGACGCCGGGGAAGAACACGAACGCCGGATCGCCCTGCAGGTACTTGATGCTCTCGAAGATCATCGCCCCGAAGTCCGGCGTCGGGTCGGTGATGCCGATGCCCAGGAAGGACAGCGCCGCCTCCCCGGTGACGTACGCCGGCACCGCCAGCGAAAACGACACCAGGATGGGCGCCCAGATGTTCGGCAGCAGCTGCCGGAAGAGCATGTGCCCGAGGCCGGCGCCGCTCGCCTTGGCCGCCTCGACGAACTCCCGCTCGCGCAGCGAGATCACCTGTCCCCGGACCAGCCGGGCGGTGCTCGTCCAGCCGAACGCCGCGAAGATCGCGATCACCACCACCACCCGGAACCAGGTCGGCGTCTCCTCCCGCGGGCCGTAGAAGCGCAGCACCACGGTCGGCATCACGGCGAGCGCGAAGATGAGGAACGGCATCGCGAGCGCCAGATCGGTGACCCAGCTGATCACCGCGTCGACCCAGCCGCCGAGGTAACCGGCGACGATGCCGGCCGTGATGCCGATCGCGGACGTCACCAGGGCCGCGGCCAGCGCGATGGACAGTGAGGTCCGGATGCCGTAGATCAGCCGGATGAAGATGTCTCGCCCCAGCCGGGGCTCCAGCCCGAACCAGTGCTCGCCGGAGATCCCGCCCCCGTAGCCGAGCGGCAGGCCGTCGCTGTTGCGCAGCTTGTCCTGGAACTGCTGGTAGGGCCCGACCCCGTAGGCCATCTCGATCAGCGGCGCGGCCAGCGCGACGAGCAAGAAGAACAGCAGCACCGCGCCGCTGACCATCGCGACCCGGTCGCGCTTCAGCCGGACCCAGGCGAGCTGCCCGGGAGACCGCCCGACGAGCTCAGGCGTGAGACTCAACGGTTACCACCTCCGGGCTCTTCTCCGGGAAGTGACAGGCCACGCCCTCGGTCAGCGCCGGCTCCGTCGTGGCACAGACCTCCTGCGCCTTCCAGCACCGCGTGCGGAACCGGCAGCCGGACGGCGGGTCGAGCGGGGTCGGCACATCGCCGGTCAGCCTTATCCGCCCGGCAGCCGGGCCGAGGGCATTCACATCGGGTACGGCGGAGAGCAGTGCCCGGGTATACGGATGGCGCGGCTCTTCGTAGATCTCGGCCCGGTCACCGATCTCCACGATCTTGCCCAGGTACATCACTGCCACCCGCTGGCAGAAGTGGCGGACCACCGCCAGGTCGTGGGCGATGAACACGAACGCCAGGCCGAGGTCGCGCTGCAGCCCGCGGAGCAGGTTGATCACCTGGGCCTGGATCGACACGTCCAGCGCGGACACCGGCTCGTCGGCCACGATCAGCTTCGGCCGCAGCGCCAAGGCCCGGGCGATCCCGATCCGTTGCCGCTGCCCGCCGGAGAACTCGTGCGGATACCGGTTGTAGTGCTCGGGGTTGAGCCCGACCAGCTCCAGCAGTTCCTGCACCCGCTTCTTCACGCCGCCCGGCGGCCGTACGCCGTTGACCTCGATCGGCATCGCCACGATCCGCCCGACGGTGTGCCGCGGGTTCAGCGAGGCGTACGGGTCCTGGAAGATGATCTGCAGGTCCTGCCGCAGCGGCCGCATCGCCCGGCGCCCGAGGTGCGTGATGTCCCGGCCCTCGAACACGATCTTTCCGGCGCTGGGCTCCAGCAGGCGTACCAGCATCCGGCCGGTCGTGGTCTTGCCGCAGCCGGACTCCCCGACCAGGCCGAGCGTCTCCCCCGCCTCGACCGCGAAGTCGAGCCCGTCGACCGCCCGTACGGCGCCGCGCCGGACCGGGAAGTGCTTCGTCAACCCCTCCACCCGCAGCAGTTCACTGGGCACGGCTGGCCTCCGGGTGGTGACAGGCGACCATCAGACGTTCGACATCTCTCAGCTCGGGCACCTGGGTGAAGCAGTCCCCGCTCGCGTGCCGGCAACGCGGGTGGAACGCGCACCCCGGCGGGAGGTTGATCAGGCTGGGCGGGTTGCCAGGGATCGGGACCAGGTCCGCACCGGCGTCGCCGTGCACGGTGGGCACGCTGGCGAGCAACCCCCAGGTGTACGGGTGTTGGGGCGCCCGCAGCACCTGCTCCACGCCGCCATGCTCGACCGCCCGCCCGCCGTACATGACGAGGACCTCGTCGGCGACCTGGCTGACCACGCCCAGGTCGTGCGTGATCAGGATGATCGCCGAGTTGAACTCCTTCTGCAGATCGCCGAGCAGGTCCAGGATCTGCGCCTGCACGGTGACGTCGAGCGCGGTGGTCGGCTCGTCCGCGATCAGCAGGTCGGGGTCGTTGACCAGGGCCATCGCGATCATCGCGCGCTGCCGCATGCCGCCGGAGAACTCGTGCGGGTACTGGTCGGCACGCTTCGCCGGCTGCGGGATGCCGACCCGGTCGAGCATCTCGATCGTCCGCTTGCGGGCCTCGCCCCGGCCCGCCCGCGGGTGGTGGATCCGGTACGCCTCCGCGATCTGCCGGCCCACCGAGTAGTACGGGTGCAGGGCCGACAGCGGATCCTGAAAGATCATGGCCATGTCCCGGCCGCGCAGCCGGCGTACCTCCTCATCCGGACGGCCGGCGATGTCGCGGCCGCCGACGAGGATCTGCCCGGTGATGGTCGTGCGCTTCGGATCGTGCAGGCCCAGTACGGCCAGGCTGGTGACGCTCTTGCCGGAGCCCGACTCGCCGACGATGCCGAGGGTGCGGCCGCGCTCGACCGCGAAGGACACCCCGTCCACCGCCCGCACCACGCCGTCCTCGGTCGCGAACCGCACGCGCAGATCACGCACCTGCAGGTACGGGTCGTCACCGGGTCGCTGCACGAAACCTCCCTCGCTCGTAGATAACTTACAACGAGCTGCCGAAGGTGAAAATAAGCTACAGAGACGGTCCTGTCACCTGCCGTGGCTACGGTAGTGGAATGGCGACCCCGCGCTCTACCCGGTGGGGAGGCGCCCTCGCGGCCGGACTGCTGGCGCTGGCGGGGTGCCAGGGCGCCGCGCCAGCACCCCGGACCGACGCGCTCACGTTCCACACGCTCACCTACCGGCCCAACGCCGACCAGGCCGATCGGGCGCTCGACAGCCTGCGGCGGCTCGACGACCACCCGCTCTACCAGCTCACATACGACGGCCCGGCGCCCCGCCTCGCCCCGGCGGACGCCACCCCGCAGGTCATCGCCATGCCGGCGGGCCGCCGCGCGTTCGCCTGCACCGTCTTCCTCGCCGGCGGCGACCCCGGCCACCCGGTGCTCGGGCGCAACTTCGACTGGGACTACAACCCGGCGCTCGTGCTCGTCTCCCGCCCGCCGGACGCGTACGACTCGATATCGCTGGTCGACCTGTCGTACCTGGGGTTCGACCACGCCCGACTGGCCAAGCTGGACGATCCGACCTGGCGGCGCGACCTGCTGCTGGCGCCGACCCTGCCGTTCGACGGGATGAACGAGCACGGCCTGGCCATCGGCATGGCCCAGGTCGACGGCCAGGCCGAGGTACGCCCCGGCGCCCCGACCGTCGGCTCGCTGGCCATCATCCGGCTCGCCCTGGACACCACGAAGACGGTCGACGAGGCGGTCCGGCTCTTCCAGACGTACACCCTGGACTGGAGCGGCGCCCCGTCCCTGCACTACCTGATCGCCGACGCGACCGGCGCGTCCGCGGTGATCGAGTTCGCCACCGGCACGATGACCGTGACCCGCGGCGACGGGCGCTGGCAGCTCATGACCAACTTCAACCTGAGCACGTCGGACCCGGCGACCCGGCAAGCCGACTGGCGCTACCGCACCGGCTCAGCCGAGCTGACCGCCGCACACGGCAAGCTCGACCCCGGCGGGGCGATGGACCTGCTGCGCACCCTGCGCCAGGGCCACACCCAATGGTCCGTCGTGTACGACCTGCGCGCCGGCACGGCCGCGATCGCCACCGCCCAGCGCTACGACAAAATCCACCACACCCCCCTCCTCCCCACCCGCTGATCATGAAGTTGTCGCCGAGGGGAGCGCTCCCTCCGGCGACAACTTCATGATCACCTGACGGGGACCGATAGGGTCGGATCATGACCCACTTCGACGTGGCGACCGCCGCGGTGCAGGCGGCGTTGGACGCCGGAGCCCGGTACGCCGACGCCCGCGTGATGCACCGCCGGTACGAGTCGATGTCCGCCCGCAACGGGGAAGTCGAGGAGCTGACGCAGAGCGAGGACGCCGGCATAGGCGTACGGGCGCTCGTCGGCGGAAGTTGGGGCTTCTACGCCGTACCCGATCTGTCGGACGCCGCGGCGCGCGCTGCCGGCGGCCGGGCCACGAAGACCGCGGCGGCCAGCGCGCGGGTGCCGGGGCCCGCCGCGGACCTCGTGCCGGTCGGCGCCGGGGCGGGTTCGTGGGCCTCGCCCTGCGAGGTCGACCCGCTGTCGGTGCCGCTGTCGGACAAGGGTGACCTGCTGGTGCACCTGACGAAGACGATGCGCGAGCACGGCGCCGACGTCGCCGAGGGCATGTACCAGATCTGGGACACCGAGAAGTGGTTCGTGTCCAGCGAGGGCCACCGGATCGACCAGCACATCCGGGAGTGTGGTGGCGGCATCTCCTCGACCGCGATCGGCGACGGCGAGGTGCAGCGGCGCAGCTATCCGGCCCACCGCGGGCAGTACGGCACCCGGGGCTGGGAGCTGGTCGAGGCGCTGGACCTGGGCGCGCACGCGGCCCGTACTGCGCAGGAGGCGCGCGCGCTGCTCACCGCGCCGCTGTGCCCGGCCGGGGAGACCACGCTGATCCTCGGTGGCGAGCAGATGGCGCTGCAGATCCACGAGTCGGTCGGGCACGCGATCGAGCTGGACCGGATCCTCGGTTGGGAGGCCGCGTTCGCCGGCACCTCCTGGCTGGACCTCGACCAGCTCGGCAGCCTCCACTATGGATCCAAGCTGATGAACATCACCATCGACCCGACGATCCCGGGCGCGCTGGGCAGCTTCGGCTTCGACGACGAGGGTACGCCGGCGGCGCGGCGCGACGCGGTGCGCGAGGGCCGCTGGGTGGGGGTGCTCGCGGGGCGCGACTCCGCCACCGTCGCCGGCCTCGACTACGCCGGCAGCGTCCGCGCCGACGGCTGGGCGCGGCTGCCGATGGTACGGATGACGAACGTCGGTCTGGAGCCCGGACCGCACACGCTCGACGAGATGATCGCCGCGACCGACGACGGCATCTTCATGGACACCAACCGGTCCTGGTCGATCGACGACAAGCGGCTGAACTTCCAGTTCGGCACCGAGATCGCCTGGGAGATCAAGAACGGCCGGCAGGGGCGGATGCTGCGCAACCCGACGTACACCGGGATCGGGCCCACCTTCTGGCGCTCGATGGACATGCTGTCCTCCGAGATCGTCTCGTGGGGCACGCCGAACTGCGGCAAGGGTCAGCCCGGCCAGGTCGGCCACACCGGGCATCCGGCAGCGCCGGCCCGGTTCCAGGGGGTACGAGTAGGGGTGCGGGGATGAGTCTGGAACTGGCCACTCGGGTGCTGGGCTACGTGGGGCCGGGCGTCGAGGCGGAGGTCTTCGTCGGCCACACCGCGCTGGCGCTGACCCGCTTCGCCAACTCGTTCATCCACCAGAACGTCGCCGACGCCACCACCGCCGTACGGCTGCGCCTGCACGCCGACGGGCGCACCGCGACCGGCTCGACCACGGTGACCACCGACGAGGGCCTGCGCGGGCTGGTGGCCCGGACGCTTGCGGCGGCCCGGCTGCTGCCGCCCGACCCGGGCTGGTCCGGACTGGCGCCGCCCGCGCCGCTGGCCGGCGAGGGCAACTGGGACGAGGCCACCGCGCAAGCCGCGCCGGACGCGCGGGCGGATCAGGTACGGGCGTTCGTGGACGCCGCCGGCGGGCTGGAGACGGCCGGGTACTGCCGGACGCTGCACTGGTCCGGGGCGTTCGCCAACTCGGCCGGGCAGGCGATCAGCGGCCACACCGCCGAGGTCGCCATGGACGGCATCGCCCGGCTGGACGGCGCCGACGGGGTGGCCCGGATGGCGACCGGCCGGCTCTCCGAAGTGGACGGTGCGGTCCTCGGTGCCCGGGCGGCGGCGAAGGCCCGGGCCAGCGCCGGCGCGGTGGAACTGCCGCCGGGACGGTACGAGGTGGTGCTGGAGGCTCCGGCGGTGGCCGACCTGCTCGGCAACTTCGCGCTGTACGGCTTCAACGGCAAGGCGTACAACGAGCGGCAGTCGTTCGCGGAGCCGGGTGCGGAGCAGTTCGACGCGGCGGTGACGCTCGTCGACGACACGCTGGGGGTCACCGGCATCGGGCTGCCGTTCGACGCGGAGGGTACGCCGAAGAGCCGGGTGACCCTCGTGGACGCGGGCGTGACCGCCGCGCTGGCGCACGACCGCCGTACGGCGGCCGAGGCCGGTGCCCGGTCGACCGGGCACGCCGTGCCGGGTGGCGGGGCGTTCGGCGCGCTGCCGACCGCCGTACGGCTGGAGCCCGTCGCCGCCGGCGCCGAGGCGGCAGCGGGTGCGGTGGTCGATCCGGCGGCCGCCGCGCTGGTGGCCGGGGTCGAACGCGGGCTGCTCGTCACCGACCTCTGGTACACCCGGGTGCTCGACCCCAAGAGCCTGGTGGTGACCGGCCTGACCCGCAACGGCGTGTGGCTGATCGAGGACGGCGAGATCACCACGCCGGTGCGGAACTTCCGGTTCACCCAGTCGTACCCGCAGGCGCTGGCGCCCGGTGCGGTGCTGGGCGTGGGCGCCCGGACCACGACGCTGCCGGACAGCTGGGGCATGTCGTGGTGCACCACGCCCGCGCTGCGCCTGGCGTCCTGGAACTTCACCGGCGGCGCCTCCGGCTGAGATGCAAGGAAGGGCACCTTGTTATCGCTTTTTGCATAACAAGGGGCCCCTCCTAACACGTGGCGTGGCGGTGCTTGACTAGCGGTGTGACGGACGACGACGCGCCCACCTCCGCGGAGACGCCCCCGGCCAAGGCCGCCCCTCCCAGCAAGCGGCGGCGGTACTTCGCCATCTTCGGCGGGGCGGCCGCGCTGCTGGTCGTCGCGGTCTGCGTCGGCGGGATCGCGCTGATCAACGCGGTCGACGGCGTGGTCGACCGCGCCGAGGACAACGAGCGCGGGGTGGCCCGCACCGACTCCGCCTGCCTGGAACTGGAGCGGCGGCTCAACCGGCTCACGCCGCCCGGTGCCGCCGCCGACGCGCGCGCCCGGGCCACCGCCGTACGCAACGAGAACGCGGCGGTCCGGCCCTTCCTCACCGAACTGGACCAGCTCCCCGGCGACCGGGACGAGCACCGCCGGGACTGGATCGAGGCGTGGCGGCAGCTCGTCGACGCGCGCACCGCGTACGCCGACGCGCTGGACCGGCAGGCGGGCGGCGGCGAGCCGGCGTTCTTCGTCGCGCCGCAGGGTCAGCGCGGCAAGCCGGTCGTGGAACGCCTGGTGGACGCGGGTCCGGACTCGTGCGACGGCTCGGTACGCCGGCTGGCCGGCCCGGACCTGTAGACCTGTGTCGTACTGCACATCGGCCCGGGTTCCGTAACCGGGTTGACACAGGAAAGACTCCCTTGCGCGGCGCCGATCACTCGCGGCGTAACGTGTAGCACCGAAACCGCGCGGATGCGCCGTTAGGGAGACATAAAGACATGACGACTACGGCAACGAGGCCGGGGCGATCGCGCCCGCGCGCCGCGATCGCGGCGAAGACGCTACGCACCGACCGATGGTGGCTGGCTCCACTCGTCACCTTCGTCGGGCTGGGTGCGTGGGTCAGCTACGCGACGGTCCGGGTGTTCATGCACGACTTCTACTGGGTCGACAAGTATCACTACCTGACCCCGTTCTATTCGCCGTGCATCACCGACCGGTGCATCCCGGAGGCTTCCCACTTCGGCACCTTCCTGCCGGGCTGGTGGATCGTCCCGGAGGCGGCGCTCAGCCTCCCATTCCTGCTGCTGTTCCGGTTGACCTGCTACTACTACCGCAAGGCGTACTACCGGTCCTTCTGGATGTCGCCGCCGGCGTGCGCGGTGCCGGACGGGCACAAGACCTACAGCGGCGAGACGCGGTTTCCCCTCATCTTCCAGAACGCCCACCGGTACGCCTTCTACGCGGCCGGCGTCATCTCGCTCATCAACACGTACGACGCGGTCCTCGCGTTCCACAGCCCCGACGGCTTCGGCTTCGGGCTGGGCAACGTGATCCTGGTCGGCAACGTGGTGATGCTCTGGGCGTACACGCTGTCCTGCCACTCCTGCCGGCACATCGCCGGTGGCCGGCTCAAGCACTTCTCCAAGCACCCGCTGCGCTACCGCTTCTGGACGTTCGTGTCCAAGCTGAACGTCCGGCACATGGCGCTCGCGTGGATCACGCTCGGCACCCTGGCCCTGACCGACTTCTACATCATGGCCCTGTCGGCTGGCTGGTTCGCCGACCTGCGGTTCATCAACTGAGGCGCCCGACATGACAACGAGAATCGAACGACACCACTACGACGTCGTCGTCATCGGCGCCGGCGGGGCCGGGCTGCGCGCGGCGATCGAGGCCCGGCTGGCCGGCAAGAAGACGGCGATCATCTCCAAGTCCCTCTTCGGCAAGGCCCACACGGTCATGGCCGAGGGCGGCGCGGCGGCAGCCATGGGCAACGCCAACAGCCGCGACAACTGGATGGTGCACTTCCGGGACACCATGCGCGGCGGGAAGTTCCTGAACAACTACCGCATGGCCGAGCTGCACGCGAAGGAGTCGCCGAGCCGGATCTGGGAGCTGGAGACGTACGGCGCGCTGTTCGACCGTACGAAGGACGGCAAGATCTCCCAGCGGAACTTCGGCGGCCACGAGTACCCGCGGCTGGCGCACGTCGGCGACCGCACCGGCCTGGAGCTGATCCGCACGCTGCAGCAGAAGATCGTGTCGCTGCAGCAGGAGGACTTCGCGGAGACCGGCAGCTACGACTCCCGGATCCGGGTGTTCGCCGAGACCACGATCACCGAGCTGCTGCTGGACGGCGACCGGGTCGCCGGGGCGTTCGGCTACTACCGCGAGTCCGGCGAGTTCGTGCTCTTCGACGCGCCCGCGATCGTCCTCGCCACGGGCGGGGTCGGCCGGTCCTACAAGGTCACGTCGAACTCCTGGGAGTACACCGGCGACGGCCACGCGCTCGCCCTCCGGGCCGGCGCCACGCTGATCAACATGGAGTTCCTCCAGTTCCACCCGACCGGCATGGTCTGGCCGCCCTCGGTGAAGGGCATCCTGGTCACCGAGTCGGTCCGCGGCGACGGCGGAGTCCTGAAGAACTCCGAGGGCAAGCGGTTCATGTTCAACTACGTCCCCGACGTCTTCCGCAAGCAGTACGCGGAGACCGAGGAGGAGGCGGACCGCTGGTACACCGACCCGGACAACAACCGGCGCCCGCCCGAGCTGCTGCCCCGTGACGAGGTGGCCCGCGCCATCAACAGCGAGGTCAAGGCCGGCCGGGGCTCCCCCGCCGGCGGCGTCTTCCTGGACGTGTCGACCCGGCTGCCGGCCGCCGAGATCACCAAGCGGCTGCCGTCGATGTACCACCAGTTCAAGGAGCTGGCCGGCGTCGACATCACCAAGGAGCCGATGGAGGTCGGGCCCACCTGCCACTACGTGATGGGCGGCGTCGAGGTCGACCCGGACACCGCCGCCGCGGCGGGCACCGTGCAGGGCCTCTTCGCGGCCGGCGAGGTGTCCGGCGGCATGCACGGGTCCAACCGGCTGGGCGGCAACTCGTTGAGCGACCTGCTGGTGTTCGGCAAGCGGGCCGGCGAGCACGCGGCGGCGTACACGGATGCGCTGTCCGCCCGCCCGAAGATCGCGACGGGCGACGTGGAGGCCGCAGTGGAGGCGGCGCTGGCGCCGCTGGAGCGCGACGGCGGCGAGAACCCCTACACGCTGCAGCAGGACCTGCAGGCGGTGATGGGCGACCTGGTCGGCATCATCCGGCGCAAGGGCGAGCTGGAAGAGTCCCTCATCCGCCTCGCCGAGCTGCGCGAGCGCGTGGGCAAGGTCAGCTCGGCCGGCGGTCGGCGCTACAACCCCGGCTGGCACCTGGCCATCGACCTGCGCAACATGCTCGTCGTCTCGGAGTGCACCGCCCGCGCGGCGCTGGAGCGGGAGGAGTCGCGCGGTGGCCACACCCGCGAGGACTTCCCGGCCATGCGGCCAGACTGGCGCCAGGTCAACCTGGTCTGCTCGCTCGACGGCGACAAGGTACGGCTTGAGCACAAGCCGCTGCCGAAGATGCGGCCGGAGCTGCTCGCGCTCTTCGACCGGACCGAACTGGGCAAGTACCTGACCGAAGAAGAGCTCGGGGAGATCGACTGATGGGCGCCAAGCGTCAATTCAAGGTCTGGCGGGGTGACGAGACCGGCGGCGACCTGCAGGACTACCAGGTCGAGGTCAACGAGGGCGAGGTGGTCCTCGACGTCATCCACCGGCTCCAGGCCACCGAGGCGCCCGATCTGGCCTGCCGCTGGAACTGCAAGGCCGGCAAGTGCGGCTCCTGCTCGATGGAGATCAACGGCATGCCCCGCCTGGGCTGCATGACCCGGATGTCCTCCTTCGAGGAGAACGAGACGGTCACCGTCACGCCGCTGCGGGCGTTCCCGGTGATCCGTGACCTGGTCACGGACGTGTCCTTCAACTACGAGAAGGCGCGCCAGACGCCGTCGTTCGCCCCGCCCGCCGGGGTGGCGCCGGGCGAGTACCGGATGCAGCAGGTCGACGTCGAGCGCTCGCAGGAGTTCCGCAAGTGCATCGAGTGCTTCCTCTGCCAGAACACCTGCCACGTGGTCCGCGACCACGAGGAGAACAAGAAGGCGTTCGCCGGGCCGCGCTTCTTCATCCGGGCGGCCGAGCTGGACATGCACCCGCTCGACGCGCGGGAGGACCGCAAGGAGTACGCCCAGGCGTCCATGGGCATGGGGTACTGCAACATCACCAAGTGCTGCACCGAGGTGTGCCCCGAGCACATCAAGATCACTGACAATGCGATCATTCCCATGAAGGAACGCGTCGTCGACCGCCGGTACGACCCGCTCGTCTGGCTCGGCCGGAAGATCTTCCGCCGGGACCAGATCGAGGCGGGCACCCCCGGGGTCGACGCAGTCAGCAAGGAGCACGAAGTGGGGCAGGGCGTCAACTGGCACCGGGAAGTGCCGCAGCCGCAGACCGCGGCGGTCGGCGACGACGGCAGGTTGCCGATCAGCGAAATCACGTTCGACAAGGCCGGTGGGCCGTCGCCGTTCGGCGACGACCTGACGTTCCCGCTGCCCCCGAGGGCCTGAACTACGCCCACCCCGAGCGCGACTAAACCACCTCTTCGTGATCAGGGCGTCCCTCACGTCGTTCCAGCGACTTGAGGGACGCCCTGATCACGGTTGGGGGCCACGCGCCCGGAGATCGACGGGTATCGTCGCCGGGTGCGTCGAATCCGCGTCATCATCACCGCCCTCAGCGCGCTGAGCGCTGCTGGCGCGGTCGCCGCGGCCACGCAGGTCACCTCCCTGGCGCCGCCCGACCGCACCGAGATCTGCGGCGGCACGGGCAGTGCGACCGCCGGGCGGTACGCCGTGATGAACAACGTCTGGGGCGCGACGACCGCCCAGTGCCTCACCGTCGACGACGAGACCGGCGCGTTCGAGGTGTCCAGCGCCGACCACGGCAACGAGGCCAACGTCGCGGCGTACCCGATGATCTACGCCGGCTGCCACTGGGGCCGCTGTACGGCGGACAGCGGCATGCCCGTACGCGTCGACCGGATCCGCCGGGCCACCAGCGACTGGACGTTCGGGCGCGAGGGCGTCAGCGGCGCCTGGGACGCGACGTACGACCTGTGGTTCCACACCACCGCCGACGTCGACCGCAGCCCCGACGGCGCCGAGCTGATGATCTGGCTGGACCACACCGGCGCCGCGGACCCGGGCGGCACGGTGGTCGCCAGGGACGTCGCGATCGCGGGTGCGACCTGGGACGTCTGGTACGCCCGCTGGGCCTGGCACCACGTCGCGTACGTCCGGACCAGCCCGACCTCGTCCGTGCGCGGCCTCGACCTGCACGCGTTCATCCGGGAGGCCGTCGGGCGGGGCTACGTCGACGACCGGTGGCACCTGTCCGGCGTCGAGGCCGGCTTCGAGCTGCGCCGGGGTGGGGTGGGGCTCAGGTCGGAGGAGTTCTCGGTGACGGTGGAGTCAGCAGGAGCGGGCCGAGGGCCGTGACGATCGGGGCGTCGGCGGGCAGCCACTGGACGCTGTCGAGCTGGTCCGCGGCGAGCCAGCGCAGCTCGGCGTGTTCGAGTGCCTGGGGCTGCTCGCCGTCGAGGAGCCGCGCGGCAAACACCCGCAGCACCGCGCGCCCGTGCCCGAGCAGGACGTCCCCGCCGACCCGGTCGCCGACCGCGACCCGTACGCCCAACTCCTCCTCGCACTCCCGGATCAGGGCCTCGACGTCGGTCTCGCCCGGCTCGACCTTCCCGCCGGGAAACTCCCACATTCCAGCCATCTCGGGTGGATCAGCTCGCGCACATGCCAAAACCCGTCCCTCTACGATGATCGCGGCACCGACGATGATCCTTTGGTTAATCCGTTCGGACTGCACGGCCGACCAGCCTTCCAGATCAAGAAAGAATTCGGGTGCCGGAGCCGTCCTGTAGGGCACCAGAAGACGGAAATGTGGGCGTGGACACACCAGCCGGTTAGCGGCAAGACTGGGGGCACCGTACGGTGACGAGATGGCGACGATTTGGCCACAAGCCGGCAACGACGCCTTGGAGGTGTGGCATATGCGTGCTCTGTGGGGAAGCAGGGCCGGTCGTGACTACCTCAGCGATGCCCTGACCCTGCTGGCTGGCTGGACCCGGGAGGGTCGGCAGATCAAGCGCACGCTGGTAATCGATGATTCACAACACGCTGCACTCACCGAGCGTATCAAGGTGGTTGCCGATGCGTTACACCTGCAACCGGAGATCCGCCGCCTCGACGGGCGCACCCAGATCCGGCTCAGCCCCCGCGATGGCGACACGATCACCGAGGGCGAAGTGACGCTCGCCGCGCGCATCGAGGACGCGTACCGCACGGTCACCAGCGCCGGGTAACCGGCCGCAAGCTAGACGTTGAAGCGGAACTCCACGACGTCGCCGTCCTGCATGACGTACTCCTTGCCCTCCATGCGCACCCGGCCCGCCGCCTTGGCCGCGGCCATCGCCCCGGCCGCGAACAGGTCGTCGTAGGAGACGATCTCGGCCTTGATGAACCCGCGCTGGAAGTCGGAGTGGATCACACCGGCGGCCTCGGGGGCGGTCGCTCCGACCGGGATCGTCCAGGCCCGCGCCTCCTTCGGCCCCGCCGTGAGGTACGTCTGCAGCCCGAGCGTGCGGAACCCGACCCGGATGAGCTGGTACAGCCCGGGTTCCGGCTGACCGATCGACTCCAGCAGCTCGCGGGCCTCGTCCTCGGGCAGGTCGATCAGCTCGGACTCCACCTTGGCGTCCATGAAGACCGCCTCGGCGGGCGCCACGAGGGCGCGCAGCTCGTCCAGGAACGCGGCGTTCGCCAGTTCCTCCTCGTCGACGTTGAAAACGTACAGGAACGGCTTGCCGGTGAGCAGGTGCAGCTCGCGCAGGTCGGCCACGTCGATGCCGGCGGCCTTCGCGCCGGCGTAGAGCGTGGTGCCCTCGTTCAGCAGCTTGGCCGCGGCCGCCGCGGCGGCGGCGACGGGCGCCCGGTCCTTGCGGAGCTTGGCCTCCTTCTCCAGCCGGGGCAGCGCCTTGTCCAGCGTCTGCAGGTCGGCCAGGAGCAGCTCGGTGTTGATCGTCTCGATGTCGTCGGCCGGCGAGACCTTGCCGTCGACGTGTACGACGTTCGGGTCGGAGAACGCGCGGACGACCTGGCAGATGGCGCTCGCGTCGCGGATGTTGGCGAGGAACGCGTTGCCCCGGCCCTGGCCCTTGGAGGCGCCCCGGACCAGCCCGGCGATGTCCACGAACGACACCGGCGCGTGGATGACCTTCTGCGAGTCGAAGATCTCGGCGAGCTTGTCCAGCCGCGGGTCGGGCAGGCCGACGACGCCGACGTTGGGCTCGATCGTCGCGAACGGGTAGTTCGCCGCGAGCACGTCATTTTTGGTCAGCGCGTTGAAGAGCGTGCTTTTGCCGACGTTGGGCAGGCCGACGATGCCGATGGTGAGACTCACGAGCCGCCAGTCTACGCGGGCGTTCTGGACCGGACGATGGCACGGTCATGTCCGAAAACCGCGAGCAATCGAGGTGGGCGCGGGGCACGATCGATGGCGTGGAACTGGATTTCGAACGGTGTTACCGGGCCGTCGACAGCCGAGACTCGCGGTTCGACGGGTGGTTCTTCACCGCTGTCACGTCGACCGGCATCTACTGCCGGCCGTCGTGCCCCGCCGTCACGCCGAAGGCGGAGAACGTGCGGTTCTACCCGTCCGCCGCGGCGGCGCAGCGGGCCGGGTTCCGGGCCTGCCGGCGGTGCCGCCCCGACGCGGCCCCCGGCTCACCGGAGTGGGACGTACGCGCCGACGTCGTGGGCCGCGCGATGCGGCTCATCGGCGACGGCGTCGTCGACCGCGACGGAGTCCCCGGGCTCGCCAGTCGGCTCGGCTACACCGAGCGCCACCTGCACCGCATGCTCACCGCCGAGCTGGGCGCGGGCCCGCTCGCGCTCGCCCGGGCGCAGCGGGCCCAGACCGCGCGCATCCTGATCGAGACGACCGAGCTGGGCCTCGCGGAGATCGCGTTCGCGGCCGGGTTCGGCAGCGTGCGGCAGTTCAACGACACGATCCGCGAGATCTTCGGGTCGGCGCCGTCCGAGCTGCGTAAGCCGAGCCGGAAGCGGCACGCCGAGCCGGGGGCGATCAATCTGCGCCTGGCGTACCGGCCGCCGCTGCACGCCGAGTCGCTGCTGGAGTTCCTGGCGCTGCGGGCGATCCCGGGCGTCGAGGAGGCGGACGGCGGGACGTACCGGCGGGCGCTGCGGTTGCCGCACGGCGCGGCAACCGTCGTGCTGACGCCCATGCCGGAGTACGTCGCCGCGAGCCTGCGCCTGTCCGACGTACGCGACCTGGCCCCCGCCGTCGCCCGCTGCCGCCGCCTGCTGGACCTCGACGCCGACCCGGTCGCGGTGGACGCCGCCCTGTCCGAGGACGATGCCCTGGCGGCCGTGGTGGCGAAGGAACCGGGCGTCCGCGTCCCGAGGTCGGTGGACGGCTGGGAAATGGCCGTCCGCGCGATCGTCGGCCAGCAGATCTCCGTCCCCGCGGCGCGCAAGGTCCTCCACCACCTGGTTGATCATGAAGTTATCCCCCCGGAGAGCGCCTCCACGGAGCGACAGGTTCATGATCAACAGCTGCGGGCGTTCCCGAGCGCGGCCGAGGTGGCGGGGATGGCGGATGGCGCGTTCCGGATGCCCGGCGCGCGGCGAGGCACCATCCGGGCGCTGGCCACCGCGGTGGCCTCCGGCGAGTTGGGCCTCGACCCTGGCGTGGATCGGGACGACGCGGTCGCGAAGCTCATGGCCGTCCCCGGGATCGGGGCCTGGACGGCCAGCTATGTGGCCATGCGGGCGATCGGCGACCCGGACGCCTTCCTCCCCACCGACCTGGGCGTACGCCGGGGCGCGAAGGCGCTCGGCCTGCCCGACCAACCGAAGGCGCTCGACGCGCACGCGGCCCAGTGGGCGCCGTGGCGGTCGTACGCCCTGATCAGACTCTGGAGAGCAGCGTGAACAGCGCGACCATCGAGACACCCATCGGCCCCTTCACGGTCATCGCGAGCGACGAGAACGCCGTGCGCGCCGCCGGCTTCACCACCGATGTGGGGCGGCTGCTGGCCCTCGTACACCCGGAGCTGCGGGCGGAACCGCGACCGCGACCGGACCTCGGGCCCGTCACCGCCGCGTTGCTGTCCTATCTGGACGGTGACCTGGCGGCGATCGATGACGTGGCGGTCGAGCAGCGCACCGGCGGGCCCTTCCTCGCGCACGCCTGGGAGACGCTCCGGCAGGTCAAGCCCGGCCATCCGGTGACCTACACGGGCTTCGCCGAGCTGGCCGGCCGGCCCACCGCCACCCGGGCGGCCGCCAGCGCCTGCGCGCGCAACGCGGTGGCGCTGTTCGTGCCGTGCCACCGCGTGGTGGGCACGGACGGGACGCTGCGCGGTTACCGGTGGGGCCTGAGCACCAAGAAGTGGCTTCTGGCACACGAGGGGACAACTAGCTCGTAAACGTCGGACGTAACGGTTACCGTCACTGTGTGCACTATGACGGTTACCGACGCCATCCAGTGCACAATTTGTGGCGCATCCGCCGTTATGTCCGGCCTTATCTCGCCCAGATGGTGTGGCTGGTGCTGGCGGCGTTCGCGGCGACCGGCGCGAGCATAGCGGTCCCGCTGGTCGTCGCGCGGGTCGTCGACGGCCCGATCGCCGACCGCGACCCGGCCGGGCTCTTCGGCCTCGGCGCGCTCGCGGCGGTGTTCGGGCTCATCGAGGCCGGCCTCATCTTCATCCGGCGGTGGACCCAGGCGGCGTCCGCGGTCGGCATGGAGACCACGATCCGCAACGAGGTCTACGCCCACCTCCAGCGGCTGCAGATCGGCTTCCACGACCAGTGGCAGTCCGGCCAGTTGCTGTCCCGGGTGACGGCCGACCTGTCGGTGATCCGGCGGTTCCTGTCGTTCGGGCTGGTGTTCCTGATCGTCAACACCGCCACATACCTCACCGTCGTCGCACTCCTGATCCACCTGCGCTGGCCGCTCGGGCTGCTCGTGGCGGCCAGCGCGCTCCCGCTCTTCGTGATGAGCCGGCGCTTCTCCCGGGCCTACATCGCCGCCTCCCGGCGCATGCAGGACGAGCTGGGCGACGTCGCCACCCTCGTGGAGGAGTCGGCGCAAGGGCTGCGCACCATCAAGGCGTTCGGGCGCCGGCCGTACATGGCGTCCCGGTTCGGCCGGGAGGCGCGGCAGCTGCATGACACCGCGATCGGCAAGGGCCGCCTGCTCGCGCTCAGCTCGGCCCGCTTCGACCTGGTGCCCAACCTGACGCTCGCGGTCGTGCTGGTCGCCGGCTCGGTCGCGGTCGCCCAGGGCCACATGACGCTCGGCGAGCTGGTCGCGTTCGTGTCGCTGCAGCTCATGCTGATCTGGCCGATCGAGTCGCTGGGCTGGATCATCGCGAACGCCCAGGAGGCGATGACCGCCGCCGACCGCATCTACGAGGTGCTCGACACCCCGCCGTCCATCGTGGACAGACCGGGAGCGGCCGCCGTGGCCGAGGCCCGCGGCCACGTGCGGTTCGAGGGCGTGTCCTTCACCTACCCGGGTACGACGACGCCGGTGCTGCGCCGCGTCGACCTGGACGTGCGACCGGGCGAGACCCTCGCCATCGTCGGCACCACCGGCTCCGGCAAGACGAGCCTGGTCTCGCTGATGCCCCGCCTCTACGACGTGACCACCGGACGGATCACGATCGACGGGCACGACATCCGCGACATCAGGCTCAGTTCGCTGCGCCGGCTCGTGGGCATGGCGTTCGAGGAGCCGACGCTCTTTTCCATGTCGGTACGGGAAAACCTCACCCTCGGCCGGCAGGAAACCACCGACGACGAGATCAACGAGGCGCTCCGGGTGGCGCAGGCCGACTTCGTCGACGAGCTGCCGTGGCGGCTGGAAACCCGGATCGGCGAGCAGGGACTGTCGCTGAGCGGCGGGCAGCGGCAGCGGCTGGCCCTGGCCCGCGCGGTCATCGGGCAGCCGCGGGTGCTCGTCCTGGACGATCCGCTGTCCGCGCTCGACGTGCACACCGAGGCGCTCGTCGAGGAGGCGCTGGCCCGGGTGCTGCGCGGCACCACCGCGCTGCTCGTCGTGCACCGACCGTCCACAGTGGCTCTTGCCGACCGGGTCGCGCTGCTGGCCGACGGCGAGATCGCGGCCGTGGGCACCCACTCCGAGCTGATGAGCAGCGTGCCGGCATACCGAGCGGCGCTGTCCGCCGAGGCGGATGATGTCGTCAGCCGATAGCTGGCGGGGCCGGGCGGCCGACGAGGCAGCCGATCAGACCATCGCCGAGACGGGTTCCGCCGTCCGCCTGCGCGCCCGCAGCCGGGTGCTGCTCGCCTCGCTGATCCGGCCGCACCGCAAGCCGCTCGCGTTCGCCATCGGGCTGCTGCTGTTGCAGAACGTCGCCGGCATGGCCGGGCCGTACCTGGTCATGCTCGGCATCGACAAGGGCATCCCGCCGCTGCACGACGACGACAACGCCGGCCCGCTGGTCGCGATCGCCGCCGCGTTCCTGGCCGCCGCGATCGCCGAATACCTCGGCAAGCGCGGTTTTCTCATCCTGTCCGCGCGGATCGGCCAGGCCGTCCTGCTCGACCTGCGCCAGCGGGTGTACGACCACTTCCAGCGCCTCTCGATCGGCTTCCACGAGCGATACACCTCCGGCCGGGTGGTGGCCCGGCTGACCAGCGACATGGACTCCATCGCCGAGCTCGTCGACGGCGGCATCGACGACCTGGTGCTGGCCGGGCTGTCCGTGCTGTCGGTGGCCGGCATCCTGCTCTGGCTCGACGCGCCGCTGGCCGCCGTCACGCTGCTCGCGTTCCCGTTCCTGCTGCTGCTGTCCCGCTGGTTCGCGCGCGCCTCGGCCCGCGCCTACCGCCGCACCCGCGAGGCCGTCGCGCTGGTGATCGTCCACTTCGTCGAGTCCCTGGGCGGCATCCGGGCCGTGCAGGCGTTCCGCCGGGAGCCGCGCAACCAGCACATCTTCGAGCACCTCAACGACGACTACCGCCGGGCCAACGTGCGCGCGTTCCGGCTCATCGCCACGTACTCCCCCGGCATCAAGGTGATCGGCAACCTCTCCATCGCGCTCGTCCTGACGTACGGCGGCTGGCAGGTGCTGAACGGGCACACCGAAATCGGCGTGCTCGCCGCGTTCCTGCTCTACCTGCGCCGGTTCTTCGAGCCGATGCAGGAGCTGAGCCAGTTCTACAACGCCCTGCAGTCCGCCACCGCCGCCCTGGAGAAGCTGTCCGGCGTACTCGATGAGCGGCCCGCCGTGCCCGAGCCCTCCTCGCCGGTGCCGCTGCCGGCGGGCGGTGGTGCCGTGTCGTTCGAGTGCGTCGCGTTTCACTACCGGGCCGACAAGCCGATCCTGCCGCCGCTCGACCTGCAGATCCCGGCCGGACAGACGGTCGCGCTGGTCGGCCCGACCGGCGCCGGCAAGTCGACCATCGCCAAGCTGCTCGCCCGCTTCTACGACCCCGTCGACGGCACCGTCACGCTCGACGGCGTCGACCTGCGCGAGGTCGCCGACCCCGACCTGCGCCGCGCCGTCGTGATGGTCACCCAGGAAAACCACCTATTCTCCGGCACCGTCGCCGACAACATCCGCTTCGGCCACCCCGGCGCCTCCGACGACGAGGTGGCCGAGGCCGCGCGCGCGATCGGCGCGCACGCCTTCATCGAGGCCCTGCCCCAGGGGTACGACACCGACGTACACCGCCGCGGCGGGCGCCTCTCCGCCGGGCAGCGCCAACTCGTCGCGTTCGCCCGCGCGTTCCTGGCCGACCCCACCGTGCTCATCCTCGACGAGGCCACGTCGTCGCTGGATGTGCCCAGCGAGCGGCTGGTACAGCGGGCGCTGCGCACCATCCTGCGCGAGCGCACCGCCCTGGTCATCGCCCATCGACTGTCCACAGTGGAGATCGCCGACCGGGTGCTCGTGCTGGAGGCCGGCCAGATCGTCGAGGACGGCTCACCCGAAGACCTGGTAGCCGGCGGCGGCCGCTACGCCGACCTGCACCGCCAA
Source organism: Phytohabitans rumicis (assembly GCF_011764445.1). Taxonomy (NCBI): domain Bacteria; kingdom Bacillati; phylum Actinomycetota; class Actinomycetes; order Micromonosporales; family Micromonosporaceae; genus Phytohabitans; species Phytohabitans rumicis. The sequence continues at coordinate 5,191,380 of NZ_BLPG01000001.1, read as the reverse complement.
TGGCGCGACTCCCTGGTATAGCGGATGCCGGCCACATGATCCGTACGTAGCATCGTCGGCATGATGGAGCTTCCCGAGCGCCCTTCCCTCGACGGGATCGAGGAGAGATGGGCCGCACGTTGGCAGGAGGAGGGCACGTACGCGTTCGATAGGTCTGCGAAGGACGTATTTTCGATCGACACTCCCCCGCCGACGGTATCGGGCGAGCTGCACATGGGGCACGTGTTCTCGTACACGCACACCGATATCGTGGCCCGCTTCCAGCGGAT